>PLZF01000066.1 GCA_003152015.1 Acidimicrobiaceae bacterium
CGTCCACTTGGTGGGCGGTTTTTCAATTTCATATTCATCAACGGGCAGACAATGTCTGGGGACAGGCAACAGAGAAGGATTGGATAGAAGCGTGACTACGTACAAGGTTGGCCTTATCGGGGGCGATGGAATCGGTCCCGAGGTGGTGGCGGAAGCGCTCAAGGTGGTCGAAGCGGCCGGGTTGTCACTGACCATCACCGAGTACGACCTCGGTGCCGATCGATACCTCCGCACCGGAGAGGTGCTTCCTGACAGCGTTCTCGAGGAGTTGCGCGGGCAAGATGCCATCCTCCTTGGCGCCGTTGGCCCCCCGGTGGGTTCCACCGATGTTCCCCTCGGTACCCTTGAGCGCGGTCTGCTTCTCCGTCTCCGATTCGATCTCGATCTCTACATCAACCTGCGGCCGTTCACCGGTGTCCCGAATGCACTCGCACCCGACTGCGACTTTGTGGTCATCCGGGAGAACACCGAAGGGACCTATGCCGGGGAGGGTGGGTTTCTGCGCAAAGGAACACCCTTCGAAGTGGCCACCCAGGGTTCGGTCAATACCCGGCACGGTGTCGAGAGATGCGCCCGATTCGCATTCGAGTTGGCGGCCAAGCGACCTCGGCATCGCCTGACCCTCGTGCACAAGACGAACGTGCTTACGTTTGCCGGGGATCTGTGGAACCGGACGGTGAACGAGGTGGCCTCCGACTACCCCGACGTTTCCCGCGATTACAACCACGTCGACGCCACCTGCATCTATCTGGTGGAGAACCCCGGGCGCTACGACGTGATCGTCACCGACAATCTCTTCGGAGACATCATCACTGACCTGGCTGGCGCTATCGCCGGTGGTATCGGATATGCCGCATCGGCAAACCTGAATCCCGCTCGCACCGGACCGTCGTTGTTCGAACCCGTTCACGGAGCCGCTCACGACATCGCCGGCACCGGCAAGGCCAACCCGGCTGCCGCTATCCGATCGGCTGCGCTTATGCTTGACCATCTGGGGGAGGTGGCTGCCGCCGAACGGGTAACCAAGGCGGTGCAGGAGTTCATTGCTTCAACCCCCGACCCTCAACTCTCGACCGCCGCCATCGGCGACGCCATCGCAGAAAGGCTGTAAGCCGTGCCTATCACCCCCACTGACAAGATCTGGATGGACGGAGACCTCGTGGACTGGGCCGATGCCACGGTCCATGTGCTCACCCACACCATGCACTACGGCTCTGGCGTCTTCGAGGGCATCCGGGCCTATCCGACGCCGAACGGCGTTGCCGTCTTCCGGCTCCGGGACCACATCAAGCGACTCTTCACCTCGGCCAAGGTCTTCATGATCGACATTCCCTATACCGTCGATGAGTTGGTCGACGCCACCACTGCGCTGGTCCGGGTGAACGGTCTCGATGATGGTTGCTACATTCGGCCACTGGTGTACCTCGGGTACGGCGAAATGGGGTTGAACCCCATCCCGTGCCCGGTCAACGTGTCCATCGCCGCCTGGCCATGGGGTACCTACCTTGGCGACGAAGGAGTGGCCAACGGGGTCTCGACGAAAATCAGCTCGTGGCGTCGTCATGACCCGAACGCAGTGCCGACCGCCGCCAAGGGGACAGGTATGTACGTGAACTCCTCGCTGGCCAAGGTGGAGGCGCTCCGTGGCGGTTACGACGAGGCCATTCTTCTCTCTCCCGACGGAAACGTCAGCGAGTGCACAGGAGAGAACATCTTCATTGTCCGCAATGGCCAATTGGTCACGCCACCCACCTCAGATTCAGGGGCGTTGGCCGGCATCACCCAGCGGTCGGTGGAGACAATCGCGCGCGATCTTGGCTATGAGGTTGTCTACGAACAGATGATCCGGACCGACCTCTATGCCGCTGACGAAGCGTTCCTCACGGGAACCGCTGCTGAAGTTGTGCCGATCCGGTCGGTGGACGATCGCGAAGTGGGTACCGGCAAGCCGGGTCCCATCACCAAGCAGTTGCAACAGACGTACTTTGCCACCGTGCGGGGCGAAATCGACCGCTACAAGGACTGGTTGGACTATGTCGAGTGATGGTCCCACCCTGAACGACGGACCCGGTCACAACCGCGGTCATAACCATGGTCACGGCCATGCTCACTCACACCCACGGACGGCGGGTCAACAGGCACACGCCCACGAAAAGGGGCAGTCGGCCAAAAGAAAGCAGCCAACCGTAGAAGACCACCTCGACTCGCCGACGGAGGGAGCCGGTCACCTGTTCGACCTCCCGGTGATGCCCAGTGCCGTCGACGTATTCGATACCACCCTGCGAGACGGCTCCCAGCAGGAGGGCCTTTCTCTCACCGTCGATGACAAGCTACGGGTGGCGGAGCAACTCGACCACCTGGGTGTGACCTTCATCGAGGGCGGATGGCCGGGTGCCAATCCGAAAGACGAGGAGTTCTTCGCCCGGGCCCCGTCGGAACTCGCGCTCTCCACCGCCACCTTGGTTGCCTTCGGATCGACCCGTCGCGCCGGGGTGAAGGCCGAGGATGATGACAACCTGAGGCACCTCGTGAAGGCCCAGACTCCGGCGGTCTGCATCGTGGCCAAGTCATCCGAGATGCATGTGGTCGATGCTCTGCGGACCTCACTCGATGAAGCAGTGGCCATGGTGGCAGATTCGGTGGAGTTCCTCCGGTCCAACGACCTTCGGGTCTTCCTCGACGCCGAGCACTTCTTCGACGGCTACAAGGCCAATCCCGAGTTCACCATGCGGATCCTTCGCGCCGCCGAAGAGGCGGGTGCCGAGACTCTCGTCTTGTGTGACACCAACGGGGGCACGTTGCCTCATGAAGTGGAACGCATCGTGGCCACCGTGTTCAGTGGATTTGACACCCAACTCGGTGTCCATTTCCATAACGACAGCGGATGTGCAGTGGCCAACTCATTGGCCGCCGTCGGTGTGGGTGCCACCCACGTCCAAGGCTGTGTCAATGGATACGGGGAGCGTGCCGGCAATACCGATCTGTCGGCCACCATCCCGAACTTGTCGCTGAAACTGCGGGTGAAGACCATTCCGGAGGACCGCCTCGAGCGACTCACGCCGGTGGCCCATCACATCGCCGAACTGGTGAACATCGCGCCGAACCCACAACAGCCGTTTGTGGGCGCATCGGTCTTTGCCCACAAGGCGGGGCTCCACACCTCGGCCATCGCCCGGCGTTCCGATGCCTACGAGCACATCTCGCCCGAGCTGGTGGGCAATGGCACCCGCTTCGTGGTCTCGGAATTGGCCGGCCGTTCCACCTTGGCCTTCAAGGCGGCGGAACTGGGTCTCGAACTCGATTCAGATGCAATGGGGTCCGTCCTCGACTCGCTGAAGCGACTCGAACACGAGGGCTATCACTTCGAGGTGGCGGATGCTTCGCTCGAGTTGCTGCTCCGCAATTCGACTGGATGGGAACAGAGGTTCTTTGACCTCGAGTCGTACCGGGTCATCGCCGACCACACGCTGGTTCGATCGACGGAAGCCACTGTCAAAGTGTTCGTAGAAGATGAGCGCATCGTGGCCAGTGCCGAGGGCAATGGACCGGTGAACGCCCTCGACGCTGCGCTGCGCGGCGCGATCGGATCTCGCTACCCCGCGTTGGCGGACATCCACCTGGTTGACTACCGGGTACGTGTGCTCAATTCATCCAAGGGCACCGGGTCGGTGACCCGGGTACTCATCGATTCGACCGACGGCGACAGGACATGGACCACCATCGGGGTCTCCGAGGACATCATCGAGGCATCCTGGCAGGCCCTCTCCGACTCCATCGTCTACGGTCTGCTGCGAGCCACGGCCGCCGTCAAGGAATAGGGCGACCCGGGTCCGGCGTCGTAGGATCAGCCTGAGAAGGATCGGAAGTTCACAGCAATGACCCAACCCAGTTTCGTACCCATCGTCGAGGCCGACCAGGTCCGTTCGACGTACCGCTTACGCGTACCCGGAATATGGACTCAGTCGCGGCCTTCCGAATTGCGGGGGACAGCCGCTCCGGCGGGTCCGTCGTTCGGCACCCCTGGGCCTGATCAGGGTTTTGCCCTCAAGCTGGCGCGGCGATTCGAGGATCGGTTGGAGGTGTCGCCGGGAGAGCCTGTGGAGGATGTCATTTCCGGCTGCACCGCGGTGGCCATGCGCCGGGCCGCCCGATTTGGGCGAGCGCCTCTCATCCACGATCTCGAGTTCGCCCTCACCTTGTGGGGTTTCCTTGGTGGTGCGCCTGACGATCTGGTGGTCGAACGGGCTCCGCTCTTCCGCTCGGCGGCCCACCACTACAGCGCCCGACGGGCCATTGCCGACGCGGTAGTCGCAGATACGCTCCGGATGAGCCCGGAAGCTGTGGCCGCCCGCCTGGGCCAGTGGCGTGACTTGTTGGTCATCCCAGTTGCCGCTGGTCCTTCCATTCCCTGAGTGGTCGAACTCTCCCAAGCCTCTCCCAAGCCTCTCCCAAGCCTCTCCCGGACCGGTTGCCACTCCGGCGGTCTTCGCATAGGCGATGACCGAAAGTGGGGCGACCGCTCTCCGGTTTTGGTTGCTCGCCGGCAGTGAGTAACGTGAATCGGTGACTTCTCCACTCTTTACCCTGTCCGACACCCATCAGCAGTTCCGGGACACCTTGCGCCAGTTCTCCGAGGCCCGGATCGCCCCGCATGCCGCCGCCGTCGATCGTGATTCGGCCTATCCGCGAGCCTCGTTCGACGCCTGTGTGGAACTCGAGCTGCCATCGTTGGGCATCCCCACCGAGTACGGAGGGGCCGGTGCCGACTTGGTCACTCAGGCGATCATGGCCGAAGAGCTGGCTCGAGTGTGTGCCTCCACCTCATTGACGATGTTGATCTCAAAATTGGGGATGCTGCCGGTCATGAACTGGGCATCAGAGGATCTGAAGCGTAAATATCTTCCTCGAGTGGCTTCAGGTGAGTCCCAGGCCAGTTACTGCCTGTCGGAAGCCGACGCCGGCAGCGACGTGGCCTCCATGCGCACCCGGGCGGTGCGAGACGGTGACGACTTCGTCATCACCGGAACAAAGTATTGGATCACCAATGCCGGCGTGTCCGACGTCTACACCGTGTTCGCCGTCACCGATCCCGAAGCCGGTCGGCGTGGGATCAGCTGCTTCGTGGTCGAGGCCGATTGGGGGGTGAAGGTGGCCAAGCTGGAGGACAAGCTCGGCGTGCGCGGCAGCCCCACCGGCGAGGTGGTGTTCGACGAGGTGCGGGTACCGTCGGCCAATCTCGTGGGCGAGGAAGGGAAAGGCTTCACCATCGCCATGCATACCCTCGATCGCAGCCGGCCCACCATCGGTGCCCAGGCGGTAGGTATCGCTCAGGGTGCCATCGACTATGCCGCCGGGTACATGAAAGAGCGCAAGGCATTCGGCAAGCCCATTGCCGATCTGCAGGGTCTGCGCTTCATGTTGGCCGACATGGCCATGCGCACCGAGGCGGCCCGGACGCTGGTCTACCGGGCGTGCTCATTGGTCGACAGTGGCGATCCGGAGGGCGAACTGACCAAGATAGGGGCGATGGCCAAGTGCTTCGCCTCGGATACCGCCATGTCGGTGACCACCGATGCGGTGCAGCTTCTGGGCGGCTACGGATTCACCAAGGACTTTCCGGTGGAGCGCTTCATGCGCGACGCCAAGATCACCCAGATCTACGAGGGCACCAACCAGGTGCAGCGGGTCGTGATCGCAAAGAAGCTGTTGGGCTAGGAGTTACTGGTCTGTGGGTTGGCCGGCGAAGGCTGTGGATTTTGGTCTTCAATCCCTACTTCTTCAGTGATGGGACGGCGATTTCAACCGGTCACGCCACTGAACGGACCTTGACCCATCTCCTCCATCCCTCCAACGGGCGGAACGCCGTGGGCGGGCCGTCACCAGCAACTGAATGCACCCGGTTCAGCTCCCTGAAAGGGACGTCCGTGGACGGCCAGGCCAGATCACCCATACGAGGGTACCAACCAGGTTCGGCGGGTGATGATCGCCAAGGCGATCAAGAATCTGACGAAGTGGTGTCCTTTCTGACCGCGCCGTGGGCGTGGGATCGAGAGATCGTGACCCCGATCAACGCTGCCACTCCCAGAAGGGCCGCACCTATTCCGATACCAGCGGATCCGCCCAGCCAGAAGGATGATGACACTACGGTGGGGACCGGCGGTGTCTTTGGAATCGGGAACAAGGAGAGCGGCACAATGGGGAAGTGGTAGACGCAGGTACCCGCGGCCTGGTGAATCGAGACGGCGGTGGTGACAAAACCACCGGGTTGAACGAGTGGCTGACCGGTGGCATCGGCCAAGGTGATGGAGACCAAATTATCGGTCACCGTGGCGTTCTCCGGTATGACCGGTAGTGGCACCAGAGGCTGATTATTGGTCTCGACCCCGATCGAAGACACACTGGTGCCGCCTCGTGGGGTGGGCGACGTCTGGATTACCACTGTGTTGAAGTTGGCGAGCTCGGCACTGGAGTCGGGCCCGCCACCCTCCACCGTCACTCCGGACCCCACCGACTGGGAGAACACGACGTTCTCCTGGTGCGATGTCGGGTTGTAGGTGAACCAGAGCGGAATGCTCCCGGAGCATGGAATGGCTGACAGGCCCTGTGACCCCAGGAGGCGGCCCTGCCACGGCCCGATGACCTGCTGGCCGCTTCGCAGACCGGTCAATGAACCGATGGCATAAGGATTTGAGACGTCTTCCTCACCGCTGCCATCTGCGGCGCGGGTGATGAAGCCGGCCTGCACGTCGGTGGTCGGGTCGGCCATGACCCGTTTCCCCTCCGGGGTGAGGGCCGAGGTGTCAACTGTGACAGTTACCACATCGCCGTGGACGGCGACCGTGGCCGGACCGGCCGCCGTCACCAGCCCACCATTTACGAACTCGTCGAGCTCCCAACCGGATGGAACCTGACTCAAATTGAAGGTGCAATTGGCAGTGCAGGTGTCGGCTGCGGATACCGGCGCCAGAGCCGGGTTCTTGACCAGCTCGAGTGCTGGCGCAAAGCTGGTGCCGTAGGGCTGAAAGATGGACAGCCCGGGGACGTTGGCCGCCCCGATGATCGTCAGCGAAAAGACATCGGCGGTGCCCCGGGTGCTCATCCCGATTCGCTGTAGTTGATACTGCGATGCCGACGGACTCGCAGCGGAGACGGGAACTCGGCCCGGTCCGTAGTACGACGGTTGGGCGTACGACTGGGCGTAGATGCCGATCGGGGTGACAGCACCGGCTGATGATGCCGGGATGATCCACATCTGCAACCCGGCCAGGAGGGCTCCGGCCCCTAGTGCACAGGCGCCAATGCGGGTGGTGACGGCCCGGAGATGCGCCGGTTGTCCAGCTGTCACGAGAAGGTGGTGGCGCAACCCACCACCTTCTCGAGCAGGGACCGGGCAGCGACCATCACGGTGGGCCCGACCTGATCGACGCAGCCTCTCGCGCTACCGATGACCCATGCCTCGAATAACGGGGCTCTGTGCTTTACTTTCCTCGAGCTATCCATCGGCAGAGAAAGTGTAACCAGATCGACGCCATGAGCAATTTCTGCGTATTCCTTGAATTTTTGCCACGGCGTAGTTCGGTGCGACGCGAATACTCACTCAGGGAGAGCCGACCATGAGAACTACCCTCTTCCCGCTCGTGGACAGTCTGGAGACGGCACTCGATCTTCCTCAACCCATCGTGGAGTTCGGCTCGATGCGGGTACCCGAGCAATCCCATCACCCCCTCCTGAGGAACCGGTTCTCGGGAAAGAGCTACATAGGTACCGATTTTCGCCCTGGGTTGGGTGTTGACCAGGTTCAGGATCTCCACTCTCTCGGTTTGGCCGATGAATCGGTTGGCACCGCCCTGATGTTGGACACCATCGAGCATGTCCGCGAGCCCTGGGCGGCGATGCGAGAGATCCACCGCTGCCTCAAGCCCGGCGGGCTGGTGCTGATGACCTCGGTGTTCTTCTTTCCCATCCACGCATTTCCGGACGATTACTGGCGTTTCACGGCTTCGGCCATGGACGTCCTGTTGCAAGAGTTCGACCTTGTCCACAGTGGCATGGCCGGACTGGCCGACTTTCCTCATACGGTGATGGGGATCGGGGCCAAGGAGCCGTTCGACGCGGAGAGATGGACCCGGGCGGTCACCGCCGCCGATGGGTGGCTCAAGTCTGGTGCCACCTCATGGAAGGAACGGGCTTTGGTGGCCTTCCCTCCGCTGATTCTGGCGGCCGGCTATGACGGATTCCGCGCCGCGACGTCGGCCTACAGCCGCCTCCGGAAGCGTGACCGCACCTCACGGCTCAATGGTCGGTAGGGATGCGATCACCAGCAACGGATCGGGTCGACAGCATCTCGTCGCATTTGCGTTACTGCTGATAGCCACCGGTGCGTTTTTCTTCCCCGTTCTCTTCCAGGGCCAGAGCTTCACCGCCGTCCGAAACAACGAGACGATCGTGCATCCGTGGACCCCGTTGCTCCCGACTCTCGGCCCGGGTCCGGTCCAGAGTGACCAGGCAGACCTCAGCTATCCGTGGCAGGCCGACCTTACCCAGGCTGTCCATCAGGGAACCATCCCGTTCTGGAACCCCAACGCCTTCATCGGGGGCTACCCCCTCTATACGAATGGCGGCAGTGCTCAACTTTTCCCGCTCCACCTGATCCCAGCCCTTCTTCTCTCACCCACCCAGGCCCACGATGCGCTCTGTTTCATCGAGGTGCTGCTGGCTGGCTTCTTCACCTATCTGCTGCTGCGAGAACTCAAGATCGGTATGGCGGGCGCCATGCTGGCCGGTATCGCTTGGATGTTCTGCACCTTCAACATGGCGTGGCTCGATTTCGAGGTCGTCACGCCGGTCCAATTCCTCCTTCCGCTCGGGCTTCTCCTCGTTCACCGGGCATGGCGAAAATCGACCTGGACAGCCGCCCTGATGGCCGGCCTTTGCCTGGGAGCCACCATGCTTTCAGGTCATGTGCTGTGGATGGCGATCACCTGCGTGGTCGCCGGCGCCTACTCGGTTGCATTGGCTGTGCCACCGGCGTGGGCAGCGTGGCACTCCAACGACCGAGACATGTTCCGCCGTGCGGTGGCGATTCCCGCTGTCATCATGGTCAGCGCAGTCGGCGTGGCCGCAGTGGAATTGCTGCCGTTGATGGCCAATCTTGGCAATTCGCAGCGTCACTCGTTCTCCTTTGCCGATCTCTCCAAGTTCATACCTGGTGAGGGGGCAAATGCCCTTTCGACGCCGTCCACGCTGGCGCACATCTTCTATCCGATAGCGGACCCCCTGTCTGTTGCCAACATCAACACCAGCATGATCTTCGCCGGAACCCTGACGGCGATATTCGCCATCGTGGGCATCTTCACTCGACGGCCCGGGTCGGGGTTGGGCAAGTGGATGCTCTTCGTGTTTGCCCTTGTCGCCGTGGGTAGTTCGTGGACCTGGCTGGCGTATCACTTCATACCTATTTTTCGGGTCTTCTGGCCATATGGCCGACTGTTCCAATGGTCGACGTTCGGACTGGCCATTCTGGCCGGTATCGGGCTCGATGAATCGATCAAGGCGCTGACCCGCCGTCATGGGAAGATCGACTACCGGAAGGCGACAGTCATCGGTCTCGGCTTGGCCGGGCTGACCGCAGCCCAGCTGATCCCCATCGGTCGCAGCCTCAACCCGCCGTTCGCCACCATCAACTCCGCGACCAATTTTCCGACCACCGGGCTGATCACCGCCATCGATGCCTATCAGAAGCAATCCACCTGGCCGGCTCGGGTTGTTCCGGTGTCGTCCACGTCCGCCCAGCTTGAATCCGGACTACTCCTCAACCCAGGAAATTACGACCTGTTGTACAACCTCGACCTGGTCTCTGGCTATGACAGTGTGATCCCCGCGAGGACAGTGGTGGTCGCCAAGTTCATCGAAGGTCAGCCGCTCCAATCACTGACCTCGGATCAGTCGCAAGCGTTCTGGATTCTGCCAAACGACTCGAGCCTCCGCTATGGGGAACTGGCACGGTTTGGCATCTCGGCCATGGCCACGCTGCCCAAATTCACAGTGCAGGCCGACTGGGGTGGAGCCGCCCGAGAGAACCTTCCCCAGTCCTCGCTCTACGCCGGCAGTGACGGGAACCTCATCGGCCTCGATGGAACCTCGGTCGGCCCCCGGGTCGTCACCCAGGTGGCGTTGGCCGACAGTGCCTCATCGGCGTTCCAGAAGTTCGTTGCCCCCAGCTTCCCGTGGCAACAACAGGTGGTCCTCGAGAGCAGTCAACTGAACTCACTCCCGGCCGCAACGAAGGCAGCGATCGAAGCAACAGCGTCTGGCCAGCCCGTGACCGCCACCACGTCTTCGATCAAGCCCGGGATCAACTCGCTCAGCATGACTGTACACAGCACCCGGCCCGGGCTGTTGGTCGTTCCGGAGAATTGGGACCAGGGATGGTCAGCAGAGGTCAATGGTCATGCCGTTCCCCTGCTGGAGGGAAACTATGTACAGCAAGTGGTGCCGGTACCCACCGGTACGTCAGACGTTGTCCTTCGCTTTCGGCCGCCCAGCTTCGATTCCGGGGCCACCATCACCGTTGTCTCGTTGTTGGCCATCGGCTTTGTTGCCATCAAGGGCTACACCCGGCGCCGCTCCCTTTCCGTTGCTCCCCGCGTCCCCACCGTTTCCACGGGTGGAGAATGAGTCCGGATTGAGCTGAGTGCTTCCCGCGAGGCCAGGTTCGGGCCTGTCGACCACGGTCACCACCTCGGAGCTCACCGGCGGTACCAGCTCACAGAGAAACTGATAGGCAAAGAGGGTCGGGAACACCTTCAGACCGAGCTTCTCGAACTTCTGGAAGAGGCGCACCACCAAAGGGGGGTGATCGTTCATCCCGGGCCCCAGGGCTTCGGCCGGAAATCCGAGGGGAGTCTCCAAAGCGAGGTGATATCCGCCAATCCGAAGGAGGCGCCGGAAGCTGCGCCGGTTGTAGAACCGGAGGTGAGTCCTGTCGAGTATGCCCCGCTGGTCGTAGTCGAAGGTGCCGATGACTGCCCGAAGTCTCGGATACCAATGCCCGACGTTCGGCACACTCACCAGCATGAACCCGTCTGGTTTCATGACGCTCTTCAGTTCGGAGAGCAGATGCTCGGGAGTGGCCAGGTGTTCCAAGATGTCGGCCGCCACCACCACGTCGTACCCGCCGCCAACCTGGCTCGGAATCCCCCCTTCGAGGTCGGTTTGGATGAACTGCGACATCCGATCCGCCACTCCGTCGTAGGTGGACTGATCGACACCTACCACCGTGTGTTGAGCTTCCGAGAGTGCCTCGGCCATCCACCCCGCCGCACATCCGACATCGAGGATGCGGGACGGCGGCTCTTTCGAAAGGCGGGCAATGATGGCCTGGTGTGAGCTGGTCACCGCGTCCCTCATGGCGTAGTCGGGCCCGACGGAGGCCAGATGCCCCGAGCCGAAGCCCTTCTGCTGTAAGCGCCAAGCGAGCGAGTCAATGACGACGTCCTTGGCGTACTTCATGCCATTCACATAGGAGACTTCGTCGCCATAGTAGGTGGGAATGGGAACTTCGCCGATGTGTCCTCCGGCGGAGAGAACCTGCAGGAGTATCTCGGTGTCAAAGTCGAATGCGTCACTGTTCCCGTCAAAGTCGATGCTCTTGAGAATGTCGACCGCGTAGGCGCGATACCCCGAATGCCATTCGCTGAGCTCAACACCGGTGACCCAATTCTGAAACGTGGTGAGGATGCGGTTTCCCCAGTATTTATAGAGGGGCATGCCACCGCGGAGAGCTCCGCCCCTGGTCGACATGCGTGAGCCGAGGACTGCTTTTGCCTCACCGCGCTCGATCGGGGCGATGATCTCTTCGATGAGCTCGGGTGCATACTGGCCGTCACCGTGCAACAGCACCACGCAGTCGAGATCATTGTCGATGGCCCAGTGGTACCCCGCTTTCTGATTCCCCCCGTATCCGAGGTTCACCGGCTGGCACACGAGGGTGAGTGGCAGTTTCGGGTGGAGCAGACGCCAGTCGCTAGCCAATTTGTAGGTGGCATCACCTGATCCATCGTCGCTGAGCCACACCCCGGCGCACCGATCCCAGAACGTCTCGGGAATGCGGTCCAGGACGGCATTGATGGTGCGTTCCGCGTTGTACGCAACCAGAATGATGCCGACCCGGAAATCGGTCCCCGGGTCGCGGCCCGGTGCCGCCGGTGCCGATTTCTTCCTGGCGATGGTCATACCGACTCCATGGAAATCACCATTCCGGTGCCGTTGTCCAGTGCCGCGCCGGGTTTGCCACTCCCGAGTCCGGCTGGCGACGGTACGCCGATCACCTGACGACTTCCCTCGTTCACGAACGGCAAGAGTGCTCCTTCTGCTTCGGGCAAACCGGGACAACTTCCGATGGCCCTGGGACTTGTGGAGGAATAGGTGCAGGTCAGAGTGGCGGTGGACCTGCCCTCCCAGCTGGGAGGGACCCCATAAATCTACACTGTTAGCGTTCGCTCCCTGTGGGGACCGCCGTGCGCACAACGTCGAGCGGATCGGTCAGCCCTTCGGGGGAGCCGGACCGGCCGGTTGGGTCGGGACGACCTATCACGACTTGGTGGCCGCCAGCATGGGTTGCGATGTCCCGAATCGCGATCGGGGTGATCGGGGGTCATTTGGTGGTGGTGCTGTTCCCCGGCGCCATGCAGCACAGCCGGCTCGGCACCCTGAGCAGTGGCACGTGGTTCGGGGTCTTCGATCGCTGGGATGCCGGCTATTACACGACGATTGCCGCCCATGGCTACCCAAACGCACCTGCACCTCTGCGGGTCTTCTTTCCGGGTTACCCGCTGGTGGTGCGGGTGGCCCACGACCTCACAGGTGGAGGCCTGGCCTACAGCCAGGCAGGGTGCATCGTGTCGTGGTCGGCAATGGTGGCCGCCTCCATCCTGCTCTACGGGTTGGTGGACCGCCGGTTCGGGAGCCGGGCCGCCCTTGTCTCGGTGGTGCTGGTCTGCTGGTTCCCCACTTCGTGCTTTCTGCTCGCCCCCGACAGCGAGGCCCTCTTCATCCTCGAGATCCTCATCGTCGTCACCCTCGTCGAACGGGGCGGTTGGTGGCCGGCCGCCTTGGTCGGTGGCTTCGCCTCGGCAACATCTCCCGAGGGGGTGCTCTTGGCCATCGTCATCGCCATCGCCGCACTGATCGGGTGCCGGGGCCTGTGGCGAACGGTGGGTTACGGGTTGGTCAGTGTATGGGGACTGGCGGCATAGCGGTGTTTCTGGGTGTGCGCTTCGGTGATCCGCTGGCCTATGTCACCGAGGAAGGGAACTGGCACCGGTTGACCCGGTTCCCCTTCACCGGGATTGTCCACAACATCGGATCCATTCGTCACGTGATGGACGAGCGGGGGCCGGTCCCCGCCGAGTACCGCTTCGTGAGGACCAACATCGCCTGGGCCTGGATCGTCAACGACGCCATGGTGGTGGTGGCCGTTGCCGCCCTCGTCTATCTGGTGGTGATCACGGTGCGGGTTCGGAGGGCAGACACCGGGCCGCGAGCCGGAGTGCGGGTTCCCATCCCCTGGATCGTGATCCTGGCCGGGGTGGTAGGGATCGTGTCGGTGACCTCCATCCGGTTTGCCGGCACCCTCACGTCGACCGAAGGCGATGCCCGGTTGATCAGTGTGGCCTTCCCCCCTCTACCCGGCGCTGTATCTGATGACCCGCCGATGGCAGGTTGCGGTTGTCATCCTGATGACCGCCTCGATCGGCGCCGCGCTGTTCGTCCAGGCCATGTTCAACCTCGGGTACTGGGTGGTCTGAGATGCCCCGAGGCACGTCACACGCAGGGGTCGGGCCAGCTCAGTAGAACAAGTTCTATACTGGGATTTCTGGCGTCTCTCCGGCCGAACGGCCGGGCCTGGCGTCGTTGATCGCAACTCTCTCAAGGAGATCCGTTATGGCCAAGCCGGTAATCATCGAAGCGGTCCGCACTCCGATCGGAAAGCGCAACGGATGGCTTTCTGGGTTCCATGCGGCAGAACTGCTGGGCAATGCCCAGGTTGAAGTGGTGAAGCGGGCCGGAGTCGACCCCGGTGACGTCGATCAGATTGTCGGCGGGTGTGTGACCCAGGCCGGCGAGCAGGCGTCCAACGTGACCCGCACCGCATGGTTGAGCCAGGGGTTGCCCTACGAGGTGGCGGCAACCACCGTGGACTGCCAGTGTGGCTCGGCCCAACAGGCCAACAATTTCATCGCCAACCTCATCAGTGCCGACGCCGTCGAGGTCGGGATCGCCTGTGGTGTCGAGGCCATGAGCCGGGTGGGCCTGGGAGCCAACGCCTACAACGGTCCGGGCAAGTCGAGGCCGGAGCAGTTCCCCTGGGACATGCCCGATCAGTTCGTTGCCGCCGAGCGGATCGCGGAGAAATACGGCATCACTCGCGACGACGTGGACTGGCTCGGCTTCGAGTCGCAGCGCAAGGCAGCGGTGGCGGTGGCCGAGGGCCGGTTCGACCGGGAGATCGTCCCCCTCGAGGCCCCGGTGGTTGGCGCTGATGGCCCTACCGGCGAGAAGTCACTGGTGTCCAAGGATCAGGGCCCTCGGGAGACCACCCGCGAGGGTCTGGCCGGTCTCAAGCCGGTGGCCACGGACGGCATGCACACCGCTGGCAACAGCTCCCAGATTTCCGACGGCGCCGCCGCGGTGTTGTGGATGTCGGACGACCGGGCCAAGTCGGCGGGCCTGCGACCCCGCGCCCGAATCGTGGCCCAGACACTTATCGGATCCGACCCCTATTACCATCTCGACGGTCCCATTGCCGCCACCACCAAGGTGCTGGGCATGGCCGGGATGACCATGGCCGACATCGATCTGTTCGAAGTCAACGAGGCGTTCGCCTCGGTGGTCATGTCCTGGGGCAAGGTCCACGAAGTTGATTGGGACAAGGTGAACGTCAACGGCGGGGCCATTGCCCTCGGTCACCCGGTCGGATCCACCGGCGCCCGGCTCATCACCACCGCGTTGCACGAGCTGGAGCGCACCGATGGTCACCTGGCCCTCATCACCATGTGCTGTGGCGGGGCGCTGGCCACCGGCACCATTATCGAACGCATCTGAATCGTTGAACCCGGCACCAGGAGACACACAGTGAGTGGCACCGAGCATCTGAACTTCGAGATTCAGGGGTCGACCGCTATCGTCACCATGAACCGACCGGAGGCGAAGAACGCCTTATCGGGTCCCATGCTGGTGGGCATGGTGGACGCCTGGTACGAGATCGATTCCAATGACGACATCCGATGCGCCATTCTCACCGGTGCCGGTGGCACCTTCTGTGCGGGGATGGATCTCAAGTCGATGTCGGGTCCCGGCATGGAGTCGGTCCAGCACCGGATGACCGAAGATCCCGATCTTCACTGGAAGGCCCTGCTTCGGCACTACTCGCTGAAGAAGCCGCTCATCGCCGCGGTGGAAGGGTGGGCCGTGGCCGGCGGCACCGAGATCCTGCAGGCCACCGACATCCGGGTGGCCGGTGAAAGCGCCAAGTTCGGTGTCTTCGAGGCTCGTCGGGGCTTGTTCCCGCTCGGCGGTTCGACAGTGCGCCTGCGGCGTCAGATCCCGTTCACGGTGGCCATGGACCTGTTGCTCACCGCCCGGGAGGTTTCTGCCCAGGAGGCCAAGGAGGTCGGCCTGATCGGCCGGGTGGTACCCGATGGGACAGCACTCGACACCGCGTTGGAGATCGCGGAGGTGATCGTGGCCAACGGGCCGCTGGCCGTGGAGGCGATCAAGGCCTCGGTCAAGGCCACCGAAGGTATTCCCGAGGAAGAGGCGCTTAAAATGGAGCTTGAGTTCGGCTGGCCGATCTTCGCCACCGAGGATGCCAAAGAGGGACAGAAGGCGTTCGCCGAAAAGCGTCCGGCCAACTTCCAGCGTCGATGAGCCTTCTCGATCCCGACCGGGACCCCCGCACCGAAACCGGTAGCCCCCGGCGCCGATTGGCGGCGGCCCTACGACAGATGATCACCGCCACGGTGGCCGCTGACCTTGACGACGCCGCCATCAGCGAAGCGGCCGAAGTGGTCGAAGGCCTCCATGCCACACTTTCGGCCGCCGCCGGCCCGGTGAAGCGACCGAGGGGACAACCCGACATCGCCTCGGCCGCCCAGGAGTTCTTTCCGACCAGTCCGGTGATGGGCCTGGCCAATCCGATTGCCCCTCCGGTGGTGGTGAGGGTAGTCGATGGGGCTGACGGCGGGCCCAGGGAGATACGGGCGGTGGCCACCTTCGACTACGCCTACGAGGGCCCTCCCACCTGTGTCCACGGAGGAGTGATCGCCGAGACCTTCGACGAGGTGCTCGGAGCCGCCAACATGGTGGCCGGCAATCACGGCATGACCGGCACCCTCACCGTGCGGTACCGGAAGCCGACCCCACTCCGCACCGAACTACGGATCGAGGCGCGCTACTTGGGCCGCGACGGCCGCAAGATCCGATCGTGGGCCGGGATGTACCACGGAGACGTCCTCACCGCCGAGGCCGACGGGCTGTTCATCGATGTGGCTCCGGCACAGTTCCTGGCCATCGCCGAGGGAAATATCGACAGTGCCGACCCGGTGATGGTGGCGGCCATCCGGGCCGAGGCGGCCCGGGAAGGGGCGGCCTCCGACGTACAGGTGGTCGACCTGACAGGTTCGTTGCCCACCCCAGGCTGACTCATGGGGTGTCACGGCTGATCGGTGGGGTCTCCTCGGCCAACTCGGGTGAGCCTCACGCCCTCCTGCGGCTCGACTGCCTCCATCACCCCTTCGCCCCATTCGTCGTGGGGAACAGCGAAGACGGCGACGTCGCCGATCTTCGGGAAGCCGAGGAGCACGTTTTCGATTTCGGTCGGACAGGATGGCGACGCCAGCGCCCCGCGGCCGGGTGGCGCCGAACCTGGGCAGACGCGAGAACATGTTCTAGTCTTTGGGAGACCTACCTGAACCCCACTGGAACCATGAGGAGTAGCACGCATGAGCGGATTTCTGAGCGGCAAGGTCGTAGCCATCACCGGTGCCGGCGGTGGGATCGGTCGGGCCGTGGCGCTGGCGGCGGCGGCCGAGGGGGCCAGGATCGTGGTCGCGGACATCGGTGTGTCCCTCGATGGTGGGGACCCACAGAGCCAGGTGGCCGAGGCGGTGGTGGCCGAAATCGAAGCTGCCGGAGGCGAGGCCGTGGCCGTGGCCGAGAGCGTCACCACGTTGGCCGGTGGCGAGAAGATCATCGGGGCCGGCGTGGAGAAGTGGGGCCATATCGATGGGGTGGTAGCGGTGGCCGGCATCCTGCGGGAGCGCATGCTCTTCAACATGGCCGAGGATGAGTGGGATGCGGTGATCGAGACTCACCTGAAGGGGCATTTCACGGTATTTCGGGCCGCGTCGGCCATCATGCGTAAGCAGGAAGGTGGCGGTTCGTTGGTCGCCTTCACCTCTGGTGCTTTCGCCGGCAGCGTGGCCCAGGCAAACTACGCGTCGGCCAAGGGTGGCATCGTCTCGCTGGTGCGCTCGGCCGCGGCCGGGCTCCACCGCTACGGCATCACCGCCAATGCGGTGGCCCCGGTGGCCCGCACCCGGATGTCGGCCAACGTCCCGATGGACCTGGCGGAGATGGGGGACCCCGAGGATGTCGCCCCGTTGGTCGTCTACTTGTTGTCGGACAAGGCCAAGCACGTGACCGGACAGGTGTACACCTCGGTGGGCCCGAAGATCGCGGTGTGGAACCAACCTCGCGAGGTCCGGGCCGTCTACGCCGAGGGTCGCTGGACCCCCGAGCAGATCGCCGCCCGACTGGACTCGACGGTTGGGCAGGAGCGCATGCCCCTGCTCGACCAGCTCGAGGCGTACCGCAAGGCGGCCGAGGAGAAGGCCGCGGCTGAGAAGGGTGCCGCTCGGTAGGTTGCCGCTTCCCGGCGGTTACCGGCCCGTGGGCACCGAGGTGTCGACCTCATCGGTGACATCGGTGGATTCACTGTCGAGATCACCGAACGATGCGGCGATGAACTCGCGGGTTTCCTGTTGCGCCGCCAGCATTCGTTTCTCGGCCCCGACCGCCAACAGCCGGCCGAGGACCGGAATCTCCCACAGCGACTCGGCCCGGAGTATGGCCATCACCACGGGCACTAAGTGCTCGGCGGTATCGAACACCACATATCGGGGTAGCCATTCGGGGTCGTACTTGGCGTTGAACAGCCAGAGTGACTCGATTTGGGCGAAACTGGACAGCCGCTTGAGGAACCACCGTTCCGCCCGCTGCATGGCTCCGTCGCCCTTTTCTCCGGCCAGCGTGGAGCGAAGGGTGGCGAAGTTGAGACTGAGCCCGCTGAAGTTCCCGGCCTGAAGGCGCTCGATGGTGGAACAGAGGGCGAAATCGAGCAGCCCATTGGGGTGCTCCCCGGGATCACGTCTCATCAGGTCGAGGGAGTAGCCATTGATGCCGGTGGCCGGTACGAACTGGCACATGGCCGCGGCTTTGCCGTCGGGGCTCCGGACCACCGTCATCAACAGACCGGTGTCACGGGGATCGAACACCCGTCCCAGCATCATGGAGAACCCGCGCTCGTGCTCTCCTTGTCGGCTGAGTCCCATGAGGGCGGTCAACTCCTTGGAGAGCTCGGGGGCTATGCGGGCCGGATCATGGAACGAAACCGAATAGCCCTTCTTCTTGATGCGGTTATGAGCCTGGCGTAGCCCCTTCTTGTTGCCACCGGCCAACGAAAAGTGCTGGATATCCACCACTGCTTCGTCGCCGAGGTAGATGTTGTGCATTCCCGAGTCGCGGTAGATGGGCAGCCAGTCCTCGCCGGACCCCATGACCGCCGGGACCCAGCCATGGCTGTCGGCGAACTGCCGGAATGCCACCCACACCAGCTCGCGTTCGTTCGCCGGTCCGATCGGGTCGGGGGAGATGAGGCAGATGCCCCCGTAGATGGCATAGGCCACCAGCGAGTCGCGATGGAAGAACCACTGCTTGTCGGTGCGGAGGGCGAAGTAGTCGAGTGTCGACGCCCCGTGTCGGCGGACGATGTCCCGGGCACGGAATTCGGCGGCGCGTCCGGTGGTCAATCGACGGTCCACCACCGGGCGGGACACCAAAAACAGTGTCACCCCCACCAGGGCGATCCCGAGCACCAACAGTGCCGGGGCCAGTACCCGGTCCAAACGCGGGGCCACGTTCACCGTGTGGATGCCGACCAGGCGTTCCGCCGCTGCCCACAGGGCGGTCCACCAGGGGACCGAGTAGTGGAGGCGATGGCGGCCGACGTGAGCGAAGATCTCGATCGATGCCGCGGCCAGCACGCATATCCCGATGATCCCCAGCACCAGGGCAAGTACCGCCGATCGTAGGGACGGCCAGTCAGAGCCAGCCTGGAAATCACGGCGATTGACCACCAGCACCACCAGGACGAGCAATGCCAACAACGACTCCTCGATGTCTCCGCCGGCAAAGAGGTGGAGGACCAACGTTCCGGCCAAGAGGACCATCGCTACCTGCCAGGCCAGGCGTTGCCCCCGCAGGATGCCGCGGCCCAAGGCGATGAGAGCCAAACCGGCCAGGGCCACGAGGGTGCCGGCGGCGACGGTGGCTTGTAGTGGGAGGAACTCGAGCAGCACGTTCAGTCGGCCGCGCAATGGGGGGGTGATGGCGTCGAGGACGTCGACGAGCCCGGCAAAGAGGATGGCCATCGACGCCACTCGTCGGACCCGGCGGGTGCGACGGTGGGCCTGGCGGAGATTGGGGGCGGGTGGCCACGAGTCGCCCTTGGGATAGGAGGCCACCATGACAGGGTGAAGAGCGCGCACCGTTCGCCGGATGCTGACCAACCGCTCGAGCAGGCTGGGGGACCGGAGCTCGGTTTCAGCCAGAAGCAGTCGAACGTGGAGATCGGCACCGGTTTCGAGCTCGATCCAGCTGATCCGCTGGAGATGGAGGAAGATCGGCGGCAGCCCGAGCTTCACCGGATGCTCCTCGACGACTTCGGTGGTTGCTCCCACGTTGGCGTAGAAGCCGACCCCGAGGTTGGTGAGTTCGGACTGGAAGGTGGCCCCGGTGATGAGCCCGGCGTATCCGAGACCGACCAACCGTCGCCCGGCGTCACGGGCGGTGTCGTTCGCCACTCCCTCGGAGGTCACCGACTTGAGAGCGCCGCCTCCGAGCATCGACCACATCCGTCGGCTCAACAGTCCGAGCATCAGGGCCAGGACGATGAGCACCACCAGGGCAAAGAGGCTGGCCACCATCACTTGATCGATCAAGTCGGCGAAGTGGGCGTGACGCAGGACCCGTCCGGGGACGCCGGTACCAATGTGCTGGAGCACCCACGGGGTCAAGCCCACCCGCAGCAGTCCTGCCACCGCGAACGGCACCAGGATCCACCACGTGTATCGCCCGAGTCGCCGGTACAGGGTTCGGGACGTGACAAATCGGGTCAGGGCGGAGGGGTCGCTGAGACGATGAAGTCCCTCGAGCCAGGGAGCGTCGTCCTTGGACTGGTCGGCCAGATGTCGCCAACGGCCACCGGCCAGGGCCCGATCGACGGCGCCGGGCTTGGCATCGGCGGCCGGATCGAATCGGGTCTCGGAGACAGTTCCTTCCGAGTCGTAGGCGTGCTCACCGGGTTCGACCCGCACCACCCGGAGGCCGGTGGCGGTATGCAGATGGAGATCGACCTCGGAGAACTGCTCGACCCCGATGGCCGTCAATGCCACCGCCACGTCGGGATCGGTGGCATATCCGGGCTCGTGGGTGCCGACCTGGCGGATGATCCGGCGTTCGGGCTCTTGGAGAAATGCACCGAACGATTCTCGAAGTCGTGGATGGGCGGCCATGGACCGTTCGGCGTCCGCCGACGGGGAGTCGGTGCCGGTGAGGTCGAAGAGATTGCCGGCGATGATCAACATACCGGGGCCGTCCCAGGCGTCCAGTGCCCGAGCCAACTCGACGGTGAGGGTCTTCGACGACGGCGTGGCCTCGGGGGTGAGCAGGAGGTCGCTCACCACCATGACCCGCCGGCCAATGGGGACGCCCACGGCCGGCACACCTGGCTCGGGTGAAACCGCCAGGTTCTCGTTGGGGTGGTCAGCCACAGGCATTTGCTCGTCGACCTGGTGGCTGCCGGCCTCGGGTGGTGTGGATGTCGTCACGAAACCTCAATCGTAGAGTCCCGGCGGCGTTAGGCTTGGTCGTGACGTGTCCCGGCAGTCTCGAATGCCGATAAAGAGGGGAAGACCGATGTTCGACAACGTGACCGACACCTGGGGCGAAACGGTCATCGGCACGTCGGGGGAGGCGCTCGGGGCCTTGTGGGTGGCATCGCCTGGGTCAACCATGGCGGCGACGCTTCGCCGCTCACCCGAGTGAGCCCGGGGGCGGGCCCCGACAACTGGGCGTGGCGACAGGGGCCGCTGCACGAGCCCGGGGAGGCGGTGGTCTTCGACGTGGACGGCGTGCTGTCCGACGCGGTCGGCCGTCAACACTTCCTCGAGCACGGGAGGAGGGACTGGGACCGTTTCTTCGCTGCCTGTGGGGATGATCCGGTCATCGAAGAGTTGACGCGACTGATGGAACTCCTGGATCCGCGGCTACAGGTGATACTCCTCACCGGGCGCCCATTCAGTGTGCAACCTCAGACATTGGCCTGGCTCGAGCGCTATGGACTCCGGTGGGACCTGTTGGTGATGCGGGCCCGGGGAGACTACGCCCACGTGACCCGGTTCAAGAGGGACGAAGTAGAGGAGTTGCGGTCATTCGGATTCGATCTCCGGCTGGCTTTCGAAGATGACCCCAACAATTTCGCCATGTTTCATGCCGAGGGAATCCCGTGCGTCTACATCCACTCGGGGTACTACGAATAGCTTGCGGAGAGTTCAGGACCAATCGGATCCCGACAGACGGGTGGAGGGTTCGCGGCCGGCGATGAACCAACCGGCAACCAGGGCCAGGCCGGCCAGCAGAAGAGGTGGCACGTCGCCATAGCGGGCATAGACGGTCCATCCCGACCGCCGGGACAGGTCGGCGAACACGATCTGCCGGGCACCGAGGGCGGAGCGGGACATGAGTCGGCCCCGATTGGTGAAGGCGGCACTGTAGCCGGTGGGAGCGGCCTGAAGCAGGTCCCGGCCCTCTTCTGTGGCCTGGACTTCCGAGGCGGCGATCTCTTGGGTGGGCACCTGTGAACCGGCGTACGAGGAGGTATTGGTGGGCACGATCAGAAGTTGTGCCCCGTTGCGCACCGACGGCCGACCCCGGTTGGCATAGAACACCTCAAACGAGATCATGGTTCCCAGACGGGCCGCCGGTGTGGTCAACAGACCCGACCCGGTACCGGGGATGGCGTCGAGGGGAACGGCTGACAGGTTGCCCAAGTGGGCGAAGAGACCCCGCCAGGGCACGTACTCCCCGAACGGCACCCGGTGCACCTTTTCGAACCGGTCCACCAATTTCCCGTCCGGGCCCCATGCCACCACCTCATTGCGAAAGGCGGTGGAGGACACCGACTCGGTGACGCCCACCACCAAGGTGGTGTGGAGCCGGTCGGCCAGGGCGGAGAGACGTGCCTCTTGGATGGTCCCATCGATGTTGGTGTCGAGAGACACCACGTCTTCGGGCCACAGCACCAACTGCGGGGCGTGGCCGCCATCGAGTTGCTGCATCCTTTCGGTGGCTGCCTGTTGAGCTGCCAGGACGGTGGCCGGGTCCACCTGCGACTTTCGGAACCCCCGGACCCCGCCCCCTTGGACCGCAGCGGTGGATACGGTGCCCAGGGAAGGACCACCGTCGGGGGCGTAGGTGGCGATGATCACCGTGGATGCCAGAGTGACGATTGCCACCAGTCCGATCAGTGCCAAGGCGCCACTGCCGGCAATGGCGTTCCTGACCGACACGTCTCCGGCCAACCCTGTGCGGGCAAAGGTTCTGGCGCGTCGCTGGTCACGGACAGCAAGGTGAACAGCCACGAGGGCGGCGGCCGTCGCCACGCCGCCCAGATAGACAGTGCCGGTCAAGGCCAGGGGGCCGCCCAGTCGAGCCACGGCCAGTACCGGCCCATCGGCCTGGCCCAAGAAGACTCCCCCGATCGGCAGTCCTCCGAACGGCCATGTCATCCGGACGGCTTCGGCCAAAGTGAGCGCGGCAGGGAAGGCCAGGGCCCGGGACAGCGCAGGACCCGCCGGGACCATCAGGCAGGCCACCGCGGGAAACAGGGCTTCGAGGGCGATGAGGGCGATGGCCCCGGGCAACGTGAACGACCGGAACAGGGCCAAGCCGGGCACAAAGCAGCCGAGGCCGGCCAGCCACCCGGCCCACAGCCGGGTCCGGGGGCGGAGACCACCGAGGCGCCACCAGAGCAGACCGGCCGACGGAAAGGCCAGGATCCAGAATCCCCACGGAGGCAGGGAGAGCGCCAACCCCACTCCCGCGACGATGGCTGGCAGCGCCACCGCTCCCCGGCGCGGAACCACCCGATCGTGTAGATGATGCACGAACCTCAGCCGGGATGACCTCCAGGGGGGGGGATCGGATGGGTCGACCCTGGCCACCGGTGACGGTGGCCAGGGCGACGGTGGCACGGGTGGCTCCGTGTTCATCGACTGGACTCTCCCAGTGAAGCGAGCACTGTACGTGCCGCACTCCGTCCGCTACCCACACACGCAGGAATGCCGACCCCGCGGTAGGCGCTTCCGGCCACGGCCATGCCGGGGAGGGCGGCCACGGCTTCCTCGATCTTTGCCACCCGAATGAGATGGCCGACCCGGTACTGAGGGAAGGCTCCCGACCAGCGGGTGACCCGAGAATCGGAGAAGCCACCGTGGATATCGAGCACCTGTGCCAACTCCCCGAAGGCGGCGGCCGTCAACTCGTCATCGTCGAGTTGGGTGTGCCGTTCGTCGCCGTACCGGCCCACCGAGACCCGGATGAGCTCGGTGCCGGCCGAGGCCAGGTGGGGCCACTTCCTGGACAAGTAGGTGCATCCGGTCATGAGGGCCGGTCGCCCGCCGATGGGGGAGGTCCGCGGCACCAGAAATCCGGTTCCGTCCAGACGGCGATTGATGGCGTCGGGTTGCACCGCCAGTGTCACCACGCCCACCGACGAGTAGTCGATGGCACTGAGCAAGCCGGCCGCCATGGGGGAGTGAACGGCCAACAGCACCGAGGCCGGTTGGGCGGGAAGGGCCAAGACGATGCCGTCAACGGCGAGGGCTCCTTCGCCGTTGCCGGTGATACCTGCTGCATTGATCCCGCCCAGGGTCAGTCTCCAGGTTCCCCCGCCGGAGGGATTGTCGCCGGACGGATTGCCGCCGGAGGGATTGCCGCCGGAGGGATTGCCGCCGGACGGATTGCCCGACGCCTGGGTGATGGCGTCCACCGACACCCCGGTATGGATGGACACATCCCAGGCGGAGCGCGGGTTGACGAGCTTGTCGACCAACCGATCGACAAGGCTCGCGGTTCCTTGGCGGAGTGACCAGAAAACCGGCGCCGACCCCGCCGGGCGAGGTAGGCGACCGAGACTGCGCATGAGGCTGCCGGTCTGGTGGGAGGCGGCGATGAGGGCGGGGAAGGTGGCGGCGGCGCTGAGTTCGTCGACGCCTCCGGCGTTGATCCCACCGATGAGCGGGTCCACCAACCGTTCCACCACCGGGCGGCCGAGGCGTTCGCCGATGATGTCGGCCACCGATCGGTCACCACTCACCGGGGCAGCGCCAAGATGGGGCATCACCAGATCCTTGGTCACCCGAAGTGACTCGCCCGGGCTCAGGAGACCCGACCGGGCTAGCGGCCACCACCTGGTCGGGACACCGAGATTGAGAGCGGCGGGCATTGGGCGGAGCCGACCCCGGGCCAGGATCGACGCCCCGGTCGTGCCCACCGGGACGAGTTCGTCGCGCACCCCGATCTGTTCGCAGAGTTCGGTGGCTTCGGGTCGACGGGCCAGGAAGGCGTCGGCGGCCAGGTCGACGGTTCGTCCTGCGAACTCGGCGGAATCCAGCTTGCCTCCGACCCGGTTGCCAGCTTCGAGGACATGCACGATGGGAGGACCGGCCCCGGTGGCTATGTCGGACGAGGTCACCAACTCCCAGGCGGCCGAGAGGCCGGCAATGCCTCCGCCCACCACGGCGATGACCGGGCGGCGGGGAGCGGTCACCTGAGTGTCGACGCGGGAGTGGCGCGGATCACGTTGGCGAGGATGTCGAGGAACTCGGGGTCATCGTTGAGCGAAGGCGTGCGGGCGAACGTCACCCCCAACGACCGGGCCACACCGGCGGCTTCGACATCGAGATCAAAGAGGACTTCGAGATGGTCGGAGACGAACCCAACCGGACAGACCACTACCGACGTGGCCCCGTCGGCGGCCACCCGTCGGATTTCGGCCAAGAGGTCGGGACCCATCCAAGGATCCGCCGTTCGTCCTGCACTCTGCCACGCCACTCCCCAATCGAGATCGTCGATGATGTCGAGACCGAGGAGGCAGGCGATGTCGGTGGCTGACTCGTGGACTTGTTCGGGGTACGGGTCGCCTTCGGCGGTCACTCTGGCCGGGAGGCTGTGGGCGGTGAAGAAGACCGACGTCTTCTGGCGCTGGGACGGTGTCAGTGCGGCTAGGACGGTGCTGGTCCTGGAGGCCAACAGATCGGCGAACCCCGGTGCCCGGTGCCACGACGGGATGCCCACGAACTGCGAGGGAGGAGCGGTTGCCGCTGCCGCTTGGCCCGCCCGGCGCAGGTACTCGCCGGAGCCGAGGGACGACTGGTGCGGAGTGAGGACGACTCCGATGATCTGTTCCACGTGAGCGGCAGCAAGGGCCGCTATGCCGTCCTCAATGTGGGGTGAGGTGTGTTTGGCGCCGTAGCCGACGACGTACTCACCGGGGGCCATCGCTTCGAGAGCGACGGCCAATCCATCCACCTGGCGTTGGGTGCGATGGGCCAACGGCGATATCCCGCCCAAGGCGTCATAGCGCTTCACGAGATCGGCGAGGAGCTCGGGGGTCGGGTGCCGGCCTCTTCGGATAGAGGTGTAAAAGGGTTCGATCTCCTCGGGCGTGCCGGGGGTACCGTGAGCCATGACCAGCACGCCGGTGAGTGGGGCGTGCCCTTCTGGCGGTCTGGACGGCTGGGACGGGTTCATGTCGGCGTTTCCACCCCAGCGAGGCCTTCGGTGTGGACCAGCCTGACCACCTCTTCGAGGATGGCCGGGTCGGTTTCGGGCAACACGCCATGGCCCAGGTTGAAGATGTACCCGGGTGTCGTTCCGGCCCGAAGCAGTACCTCCCGGGTTTCTGCCGCGGCCACCGGCCAGGTGGACAGACAGAGGGCCGGGTCGAGGTTTCCCTGGAGTGCGATGCCGGGCCCGACCCGACGACGGGCGTCGTCGAGTGGCACCCGCCAGTCCACACCCACCACGCCGCTGCCGGCGGTGGCCATGAGGGGGAGGAGCTCTCCTGTTCCCACACCGAAAAGGATGGTCGGGGTTCCGGGATGGGAGACCGCCAACTCGGCGAAGAGCCGACGGGTGGCGGGCAGTACCAACTCCTCATAGTGGCGAGGAGTGAGGATCCCAGCCCAGCTGTCGAAGACCTGGACGGCATCCGCCCCGGCATCGAGCTGCGAACGCAATGAGGCCAGGGCCAGGTCGGTCAACCGGTCGATCAGTGTGTGCCAGAGCCCGGGCTCCCCATGCATGAGTGCCTTGACCCGGGTGAAGTTTCGGGAAGGACCGCCCTCCACCAGATAGCTGGCCACCGTAAAGGGACCGCCAGCGAATCCGATCAGCGGAACCGGCAGCTCTTCGGCCAGGATGCGGACGGCCTCGATGACGTACGGCGTATCGATCTCGGGTTCGAGGGGTCGAAGCCGTTGCAAGTCGTCTTTGGAGGTGAACGGTCGGGACACCACCGGGCCGACACCCGGGACCACGTCGACGCCGAACCCGATGGCGGCGGCGGGAACCACGATGTCGGAGAAGAAGATGGCGGCATCGGTGTTGTAGCGGGTGACCGGTTGCCGGGTCAGCTTGGCTACCAGTTCGGGTTGGGCAATGGCATCGAGGATGCTGCCCGCGCCCCGCTCTGCCCGATACTCGGGAAGCGAACGACCGGCCTGACGCATGAACCAGACGGGTACATGGGGGACGCTCTGGCTCCGACACGCCCGGATGAATGCCGAGCCGTCATGGCGGCCGGAACGAGGTGGAGGCACCATCGGACGCTACTGCCGAGCCTACGGTGCGAACGAGTCGGGTTTGGTACGTGCGGCGTCACGTGCCTTGCGGGCCGGGGTGACGGCCCACCAGGGTTGTGACGGCCCACCCTCTGCGAAGTCGATGATGGCGGCGAACACGTCCCGGACGCACGGGTCATGGCGTACCCCGCCGAGCTGGCACAGCTCTTCGTAGAGCTGGTCGCCATCCAGGCCGATGGGGTTGTGCGCCTGGTTGATGCCCAATCTGAGCAGGTCCCCGGCGGTGGCCGGACCGACATTTGGAATTGTCTGAAGCAACGCAGCCGGGTCGATACAGCCTGCAGCCTTGCCTGCAGCCTTGGAGGTATTGCCGGTTGACGCCATGGTCGCAAGTCTAGGTTCCCGGGCAGTCCGACCCTGATGGAGATGTTGCCGGTCGCGCCGGTTGGAACGGGCGCATACAATCAAGGGTTCCCCTGAGCCGGATGGGGAGGGCAGAACGGAGGTGCCGGTGGGGGTCAAACGCGAGCTACACGCCGAACAGGAGTTCGTCGATATGGCCTACGCGCGTCTCGACGCCATGCGGGATGACGCCAATTCCATGCTTGGAGGGGTTCTCGACCTGGGGAAGGGTGGAACCTTCCAGTCCCGGACTGAGCGGGACGTGATTGTCCGCACCAGCATGGCCCGACTGGAACAACTTGACATCGGTGATCAGGCGCTCACCTTCGGGCGGATCGACCGGGTCCTGCCGGACGGGTCAGGCGATGCGGGGATGGCCAACGGCGGTGCCGACAGTGGTGCCAACGGCGGTGGCAGTGGCTCTGGCCGCGGGTCAACGGCTGCAGGCTCTTCCAATGGGAACGGCAACGGGACCATCCTTACCGGGGCGGTACACAACGGGGCAGTGAACACCGAGGTGTTCCACATTGGGCGGTTGGCGATTCACAGCGCCGACCTCGATCCTCTGGTGGTGGACTGGCGCGCCCCGGTCGCCGAGCCCTTCTACCGGGCCACCGGGCGCGATCCGCAAGGTCTGGTCCTTCGCCGGCACCTGGCTCTCGACGGCCGTCGGGTGGTCGGTGTCGAAGACGAACGGTTCCCGATCGGGGGTCTGAACGGAGAGCCGTCGCTACCCAACTTGGGCTCTTCCGACGAAAACGCTGGCGAGTTGATTTTGGGTGATGTCCCGATCGGGGGGCCCGCCGCCCTGCTGGCCGCGCTCGACCGAGCCCGTTCTGGTCAAATGACGGACATCGTCTCCACCATCCAGCGCGAACAGGACGAAATCATCCGCTCACCCCTGTCAGGGGTAATGGTCGTCCAGGGTGGTCCCGGCACCGGGAAGACAGCCGTCGCCCTCCACCGGGCGGCCTATCTCCTCTACACCCACCGGTTTCCGTTGGAGCGACAGGGGGTGCTGGTCGTTGGGCCCAATCCTCTGTTCCTCCGCTACATCGAACAGGTACTTCCATCTCTAGGGGAGACGGGAGTGACGCTCTCCACCATCTCGGGTCTGGTCCCGGAGATTCGGGTCAGAGGCAGCGAACCCACCGCGGTGGCTCTCTTGAAGGGCGAAGCCCGAATGGCCAAGGTCGTAAGGAGGGCGGTTCGGACCCGACAACGACCGCTGGCGGCCGACCTGACCATTCCCTACGGCGCTCTGTTGCTCCGACTGTCCGTCGCCGACACCAGGGAAATCGTCATCATGGCCCGCCGGCGGCCGGGAACCCACAATGCGCGGCGGCGCCTGGTGTCACGGGCCCTGGTACAGATTTTGGCCGATCGCGCCCGCCAGACCCAACAGACATTGGGGGCGGGCACGTCGGCGGCGATCACGGCGTTTCCCGGTTACGAAGACCCCTCCGAGCTGTCCGAGGAGGAGTTCGACCTCGATGACTTCTCGCGCAAGGTCCACCGCGTCCCGGAGTTCGTGGCGGCACTCGACCGGATCTGGCCTCGGCTCTCACCCAACGAACTCCTCCATGATCTGTTCGGGGCTCCACCCCTGGTGGCGACGGCAGGGAAAAACATCCTGTCCGCCGAAGAACAGGCGCTGCTTCGGCGTCCCCGCTCTGCCTCCTTCGAGGCGGTGACCTGGACGGCCGCCGATGCCGCGCTGGTCGATGAGGCCCGGCATCTGCTCGGTCCCCGCAACGGCTCGGTGGACGACAGTGGCCATAGCTACGGCCACATCGTGGTGGACGAAGTACAGGATCTGTCGCCGATGCAGTTGCGTATGGTCGCCCGACGATCCTTGTCGGGCTCGATGACCGTCGTGGGCGACATCGCCCAGGCCACCGCGCCGTGGGCGCCGCGCAACTGGACGGATATCACCGAGCACCTCCCCAGCCGCCGTCAGGCCCGGATGGTCGAGTTGACGGTCAGCTACCGGACCCCGGCGGAAGTGCTCGAGGTTGCCTCCCGGGTGCTGGCTGTCGCCGCGCCTGAACTGCAGCCGCCCCGGCCCGTGCGTCGAACGGGGAAGCCGCCCCGGATGGTCCCGGTCGTCGGACCCGACGGAACCACCAGTGGCGTGACCGAGCTCATGTTGGCCGAGCGGGTGGCCACAGAAGCCGCCGCCGAGGTGGCGTCAATAGCTCCCGGACGGGCGGCGGTCATTGCTCCCGAAGCTTTGATTCCGGCCTTGGCCTCGGCGCTGGTAGACGTTGGTTTTCCGACAGTCGATCCACAGAACATGCGGAAAGGCGGCCTCTCTGAGCCCCTGGTGCTGCTGGCCGCCGACGCCGTGAACGGTCTCGAGTTCGACTCGGTGGTGGTGGTCGAGCCGGGCATCATCGCCGGCGAGACGGCCAGGGGCCTGCGCACCTTGTATGTGGCCCTGACCCGTCCGACCCAGAAATTGATGGTGATCCACCGGACCCCTCTACCTGCGGCGTTGACCAGCACCAGCTGACACATAATCGACATGGGGTCGTAACCGGACCGTGCCTGAACCGTGCCTGGCTAGGTGAAATGGGCTGGTTCGCCTTTGGCGCCTGCCATCGACTAGAAATACGCCGTGACTCAGGCCCTCGCCATCGAGCCGGCGACCAATCCACGCCAACGCCACCGTCCCGATCGGCCACCGATGTTGGCCATCGGGGTCATGATCTGGCTCGGCTCAGAAGTGATGTTTTTCAGTGGTCTGTTCGCGGCGTTCTTCACCATCCGAGCCCATGCCTCGGTGTGGCCGCCGGCCGGGACCAAGCTTGACACGATCCAAGCCGGGATCTTCACGGTCGTTCTGGTGGCGTCGAGCTTTACCATGCAGAAGTCGGTCTGGGACCAGGAGCGGGGCAATCGGCGGAGCGCCAAGAAGTTCATCGTGGTCACACTGATCATGGGAACCCTGTTTGTGGCCAACCAGTTTTATGAGTGGATCACCCTGTCGCATGACGCCGCTACCAACCCGACCCACACCGCCTTCGCCTCGCTCTTTTACATCATGAGCGGCCTCCACGGACTCCATGTGACCCTGGGTCTGGTGGCCATGATCTTCCTCCTCGGTCGCCTGAAGGGTCCCAAGGGTGACCCGGGCGAGACGGCGGTGTTCCAGGGAGTCAGTTACTACTGGCACTTCGTGGACATTGTCTGGGTCGGCCTCTTCGTCTGTCTCTTCCTCCTCAAATAGGTGTCAAGCGGAATGGGTCGAATGTTCAGGGGTCGATATGCCATACCGGCTGCGCTACTGGCCAGCGTCGGTATTTTCGGGTTGATGGCGTTCTCGCCGTCGGCGGCCCAGGCTGATTCGACCACTCCAACTACTGTGGCGTCCGCCGACGGGGGCTACCCCTACCCCACACAGACATCGCCCACATCGACGACATCGCCCACATCGTCGGCTCCATCCGGCTACGGCACTGCCAACATCACTCTTCCGGAATCGTTCATTGCGCCCGGCCAGGCGCTCTTTGATGCCAGTTGCGCTTCCTGCCACGGTGCAGATGCTGCCGGTACCTCGCGGGCCCCGAACCTGCAGGGGCTGGGCGCCGGGACTGTAGATTTTTGGGTGTCCACCGGCCGCATGCCCCTGGCCATCTCCAGTGTCCAGGCCGCCCAGAAGCCGTCCCGCTTCAATCGGTCGCAGACCCTCCAGATCGCCGCCTTTGTGCAGTCGAGAGCGCCTGGAACCGGGATGCCGGTCCCGATCGTCAACCTGAGCGCCGCCAATCTCGAGGCCGGCGGCAGTCTCTTCACCCTTAACTGCGCGGCATGCCACACCATCACCGGTGCCGGCGACGCCTTGGCCGGCGGGGCCTCCGCCCCGAGCCTCCACCTGGCCACCCCCACCCAGATCATCGAGGCCATCCGGTCAGGCCCGGGCAACATGCCCCGGTTCAGCGAGGGCAATCTCACCCCCACCGAAGTTCATGACATCGCCGCCTACGTGCACGGGGTTATTCAGCATCCCGATGACCGGGGCGGTTTTGGACTCGGAGGGATCGGTCCGGTGGGCGAAGGGTTTGTCGGCCTGCTTGTTGGGGTCGGCCTGTTGATGCTGGTCTGCTTTTGGATTGGAGAACGTACGTGAGCGACGAGTCGCCCAAGGCACCTTCACTTACGTCGGTCTCCCTCGAAGACCCTCACCTGCAGCCCTACGCCAAGCATCCGGGCCGGGCCGAGGCGCTTGCTGCCGCGGCCATGGTCATCGGCTTCCTCGGTTTCATCGGCTTTGGCATCACCTATTGGATAAGCGATCAGACCCAGTGGCAAGCGGCCACTCTCGGTGGCGGCATGCTGGCCTTGGGCGCCGGCGTCATTGCCTGGGGTAAGTACCTGATGGCTCAGGGGCCGTTCGTCGAGGAGCGTCACGAATTCCACTCCACCGAGGCTGAGCGCGATGCCATGACCGCCGCCATCGTCGAGCGAGGTGGCATGGTGGTCCAGCGCCGCAAGGTGCTCGGTGGATTGTTTGCTCTGGGCTCCACCGCCATGGGTGTGGTGATTGCCTTTCCGCTCATACGATCGCTGGGTCCGAAACCGGCCGCCTCCCGTCAGGTCACCAATACCGACGCCTCCCTCTTCGCTACGAACTGGAAGAAGAATTCGCAGTTGGTGACGGCCGAAGGTCGGATCGTCAAGGTGGCCGACCTCGATGTTGGTGGCGTATTGACGGTGTTCCCCAAGGGCCACGAAGGATCCTCCCCGGATCAGACGATCCTCATCCGCCTGGCCCAGATCGGTCCCAACGACCCCCCGTTCCAACTCGAATCGCCGGGGCGGACTGATTGGGGCGTGCAGGGGTACGTGGCGTATTCAAAGATGTGCACGCACCTCGGGTGCCCTGTCGGTCTCTACCAAAAGCTGACTCAACAGTTGGTCTGCCCCTGTCATCAGTCGATCTTCAATGTTGCCTCGGGATGCGTTCCCGAGTTCGGCCCCGCCCCCCGACCGTTGCCGCAGTTGCCGCTGAAGGTTGACGCTTTCGGCAATCTGCAGTCCCAGAGCGGATACCACCAGGCCATCGGCCCTGGTTTTTGGGAGCGTCCATGATCGATAGCTCACTCCGATGGGTCGACGACCGCCTGGGTATCGCCAAGGGCGGCCGGACATTCCTCGACAAGATCTTCCCCGACCACTGGTCTTTCATGTTGGGGGAAATCGCCCTGTATTCGTTTGTGGTGCTGCTCGGAACCGGTGTGTTCCTGTCGCTGTACTACATTCCCTCCGCCCACGAGATCGTCTATCACGGCGGCTATCTCCCGCTCCAGGGCCAAAAGGTATCCGAGGCCTATGCCACGTCGGTCGGGCTTTCCTTCGATGTGAAGTCCGGCCTGTTGATGCGCCAGGCCCACCATTGGTCCGCCGACATCTTCTTGGGCTCGATCGCGGTGCATATGGCTCGGGTGTTCTTCACCGGTGCGTTCCGCAAGCCTCGCGAGTTCAACTGGATCGTGGGCGTGACCATGCTGTTGCTGGGCATCGTCAATGGGTTCCTGGGCTACTCCCTCCCCGACGACCTGGTATCCGGTACCGGTATCCGGATCGCCTATTCGATCATCGAGTCGGTACCATTGGTCGGCTCCTACCTGGGCTTCTTCCTGTTTGGAGGCAACTATCCGGGCAATGGAATCATCATTCCCAGGTTCTACCTCCTGCATGTCCTCATCGTCCCGGCGCTCATCGTCGGGCTCCTGGCTGCCCATCTCGGCCTCCTGGTCAAACAGAAGCACACCCAGTTCAAGGGCAGAGGGAAGACTGAGCACAACGTGGTCGGGTCGCCGATGTTCCCGACGTTCATGGCCAAGACCACCGGCTTTCTCTTTATGACGACAGCGGTCACCTTCATATTGGCCGGTTTCGCCCAGATCAACCCGATCTGGCAGTTCGGGCAGTACGAGCCGTTCCAGATCTCCTACGCCGTCCAACCCGACTGGTACATGGGTTGGCTCGACGGAACACTGCGAATCATGCCGAGTTGGGAGTTCGTCGGTTGGGGCCACACCATCCCATTAGAGGTTCTGCTTCCCGCGGTGATCTTCCCCGGCATCATCTTCAATATCTTCTTCGCCTGGCCGTTCATCGAGTCGAGGCATACCAGGGACCTCGCCTATCACAACCTTCTCGATCGGCCTCGAGATCGTCCAAAGCGGACTGGCGCCGGCGCCATGATGCTGATGCTGATGTTCATGATCTTCGCCGCATCGTCCACCGACGTGATGGCCAACTTCTTCCAGATCCGACTGAACTCTGTGTTGTGGTTCTTCCGGATTGCGGTGCCGTTGATACCGGTTATCACCTACTTCGTTACCGTCAAGATCTGCGAAGAGATGGGTGGGGCTGAGGGCATCGGAAAGCGAAAGCGTCCCAATGTGGTCCATCGGTCCGCCAGCGGTGAGTTCTCGACCGTGCCCGCCGAGGCTCGCCCGGGGGACGGTCACGAGGAGCTCGAAGCGGTTCCGGTCCCGACCTTCATCGATATGGTGCCGGCCGACCTGGCCACTGGGCCGGGCATACGCCGGGTCATGCGCTGATCTGATCTGATCTGATCTGATCTGATCTGGAGTCGGGCCCAACGGCGGCCGATGGTTTCTGTATGGTCGGAGTTGTCATCACCGGGATCGCTGGCACTCTTAGTTCGCTCCACGTCGCGGCGTATTGGATTTGTCCCGACCACCTCAATTCGGAACATGACCGACACACAGAGTGGCATCTTGCAAGATAGAGAAGCCCCATTCGCTGAGACGTGGAGCGGAACAGGTATGCGACCTCTCGGCGACGTCACTGAGAGTGACGGTCACCGGAGACGACTTCGACCCCACCTGCCCACCCACCCGCTTGGCGAACAAACCCGGCGCCCGCAAAGAATTTAGGGCGGTACCCGTCGGAGAGCGGGTGGCTCGGGCGATGATAGGGGTATGAGTGGCTCGCCAGCTGTCGTGCCCGATCGGGGCTCGGAGTTGTTGGCCCTCTACGACCGAGGCTTGTCCCAGGTCATGGCTATCTGTTGCGCCGGTGCAGCGACCCGGCCACGGCTGAGGATCTCATCGCCGAAACCTTCCTGGCCGCTGTCGCGGTGGTTCACAACGAGGTCCAGACCGAACTGAGTATCCCATGGCTGATCGGGGTGGCCCGTCACAAACTCGTCGACCACTGGCGGCGACAAGAACGCCAACAGCGCATGTTGGTACTTATCACCGACGGGATGGAGACGGTCGATGATCCTTGCGGCGTTGAACTCGATGCGACCCGCGCCCACATGGTGCTGGCTGAACTGGGACCACATCACCAGTCTGTGTTGACGCTCCGCTATCTCGACGGGCTCGGTGTCCCTTAAATCGCCGCGGTCCTCAAGCGCACAGTGCACGCCACCGAGGCCTTCCTGGTCCGAGCCAGACGGGCCTATCGCCAGGCCTATGAGAGGAGCGACGGCGATGACTGACCCCCTCGAGACTCTTCGCCTCCCTGACGGACCGATCGATCCGTCCCCCGCCTTTGTCACCCAGCTCAGGGGCCGTTTAGTCGACGCGCTGTCCACGCCTTTTCATCCCCCGCTCACCCCCAGAGGAGGACCTATGACCCGTGCAGTTCAATTCCGGAATGGACATCGCCAAGGCGACATCTCCCACATCTCCCTAGGGCTACCCGATCCGGCCGTGATGAAGTGTTCTACGTGGCGTTGTTGAGCTGGTCGTTCTCTTCCGGGCAGATGGGTCGGGAACAGGGCGGAGAGGTCACGCCCGAGGTCGGGCTGTGGAACGGCGCTCGATCCGACGGCACGGTGGCCCACGGGGCAATCCTGGGCTACCGGGTCAACGACGTGGCAGCTGTAGCCGTGCGGGTGAGAAGTGCCGGCGGGGCCACCAAAGATCCCCAAGAGCGCCCCTACGGGCTCGAGTCCGACTGTGTCGATAACGAGGGGGTGTCGTTCTACCTCCACCAGCTCCTCGACACCCCGACTGATGACGATGGGGATCTGGCCAACGGCCGTCAGCACGGCGATGTCGGCTACATGTCGTTGGGTGTGCCGGAGTTGGCCTTAGCCGAGGGGTTCTATGGCGAGGTGTTGGGGTGGACCTTTACCCCTGGTTCGCATGCGCAGGGCCGACAAATCGGCGGTGTCACCCCGATGTCAGGTCTATGGCAGACGGACGCTCCGGGTGTGGTGCTGGCCTACCGGGTGGATGACATTCAACCAGCGGTTGCACAGGTCGGCACCTTGGGGGGCACGGCCAGTTCCGTCGAAGAACGCCCGTATGGGCTTGCCGCTGACAACTGCGTCGATGACCAGGGCACCATATTCCACCTGCTTCAGCTGCGGTAGCGACACCCGCATGTCCCGCATGTCCCGCACATTTTGGACACTTCGGACACGGGCCCCTACGGGCCGAGGCGCCTGAGCCACCCGATCAGACGTAGCGCCTGGTCAGAGAGTGCTGCAGATCAGACGGCGCCCCCACGGCGGCTCTCGACGGTGACGCCGATCAGGGCCGAGAGGATCAGTGCACCGGCAATGGGGGCCAACCAAAGGCCGAAGACGAAGGTCAACAGGGCGAACATGGCACCCATGCCCAAAATGAAAGGCCAGATGCTCGAGCCCGGAAACGAGTCGACAGTCCCGGCGCTGTCCTCCATGGCGGCATCGGGGTCCTCTTCGGGCTGAAGCTTCATGTGGTAGGTCCACCACAGGTAGTAGCTCCCGGGCAGCAGACCGAGCAGCGCCGCCCCGATGAGCATCAAGAACCCGGCATCTTCGTAGCTGGTGAACCAGTAGATGACCCCGATGATGCCAAAGAAGACAGCGACACCAAGGAGGAACAGCGACATGACCTTCATGATGGCGCTCCAACCGTCTCTTTGTCGCCTTTGTTGGGTGCGGCGAATTTCTTGCCTTTGGGCTTGTGGACCACCGTGCGATGCTCGGGATGGTTGTAATCCCACGTCGGGCGTTCCGAGCGGATGGGCGGCAGGTGGGTGTAGTTGTGGTGTGGCGGAGGTGAGCTGGTGAACCACTCGAGCCCGTGGCCGTCCCATGGGTTGGGTCCGGACGGTACCGGCTTGCGCCACGAGACCATCAGGTTGATGAGGAAGAACAGGAACGAGAATCCGATGACGTAGGTACCGAGGGTCGAGATCACGTTCAGGGTTGTCCAGCCGGTATCCGGGGCATAGCTGGCGACACGCCTGGGCATACCGTGCAGGCCCAGCAGGTACTGGGGCATGAACGTCACCCAAAAACCGATGAACAGGAACCAGAAGTGGAGCTTGCCCAGCCCCTCGCGCAGCATGCGCCCGAACATCTTCGGATACCAGAAGTAGAAGCCGGCGAAGCCGCCGAACACCGCGGTCCCGATGAGCACATTGTGGAAGTGGGCCACCACAAAGTACGTGTCGTGGGTCATGAAGTCGACAGGGGGTGACGCCAGTAGCACCCCGGTCACGCCGCCCACCAAAAAGATCAGCAGAAATCCGATCGAGAACAACATCGGGGATTGGAAGCTCAGCTGCCCCCGCCACATGGTGCCGATCCAGTTGAAGAACTTGATACCGGTCGGCACCGCGATCAGATACGAGAGGAGTGAGAAGAATGGCAGCAGCACCACCCCGGTGGTGAACATGTGGTGGGCCCACACGCCCGTGGACAAAGCGGCAATGGACATGGTGGCGAAGACCATGCCCTTGTATCCGAATACCGGCTTGCGTGAGAAGACCGGAAGGATGTCAGTGACCATGCCGAAGTAGGGCAAGGCGAGGATGTAGACCTCCGGGTGCCCGAAGAACCAGAAGAGGTGCTGCCACAAGACCGGCGAACCTCCTCCCTCCACGGAGAAGATGTGGGTTCCGAAGTGCCGGTCGCAGAAGAGCATCACCACCGCGGCAAAGAGAACCGGGAAGGCGATGAGAATCAGAATGGCGGTGACCAGCATGTTCCACGAGAAGATGGGCACACGGAACATCGTCATTCCTGGCGCTCGGAGATAGAGGATGGTGGCCACCAGGTTCACGCCGGTGAAAATGGCGGAGAAGCCGGTGAGGGCCAGCGCCATGAGCCACAGGTCGGCGCCGGCGCCGGGGGAGTTGGTGGCGTTGGACAGCGGGGCATACGACACCCATCCGAAACTGGCCGCCCCGCCCGCCACCAGAAAGCCCGAGAGCATGGTGATCACCCCGCCCAGGTACAGCCAGTAGGAGAGGGCATTCAGCCGGGGAAATGCCATATCCGGGGCGCCCACCTGCAGGGGAACTATGTAGTTGGCCAAGCCTCCGAACGCGAATGGCCCGGCGAACAGGTACAACATCAGGCTGCCGTGCATGGTGAAGAGTTCGTTGTAGGTCTGGTAGGAGACCAGTGATGTGTGCGGGTCGAGGAGTTGAGCCCTTATCACTACGGCCATGATGCCGGCGATAAAGAACGTCACCAGCGAGGTGATCATGTAGGACTTGCCGATGACCTTGTGGTCGGTCGACGTCAACCAATTGAGGATCCCACTCGGCCCCTCGTGATGGCCGTGATCGGCGTCACCGTGGAGGGCATCGGGATGGTGACCCTCGGGTCCACCCAGTTCTTCGGGAGTGATGACTTCCGGGCGTTCAATGGTTGTCGTCATGCCGATGCCTTTTGCTTGGGAGTGGCCGAAGATGCGACGGAAGGACCGGCATTAGCCGGAGTCGTCCTGGTGTTGGGTGGTGGGATGTTGCCCGCGCCGGAAGGCGATCCCTGCAGTGTGTGACCTGCGGTTACCTCGGCGCTGGCCCAACTCTCGAAGGCCGACGGCGTCACCGAACGGATACTGAAGAGCATCTCGGAGTGGTACAACCCGCAGAATTGAGTGCATTGGCCGTCGTAGGTGCCGGTGTGCAGCACATTGAGATCGAAGATATTGGTGACACCAGGCTGGGCGTAGCGGCTGAAGTTGAAGTCCCGGAGGTAGAACCCGTGAACGGTGTCGTTGGATACCAGAGTGATCTGGATGGTCTCGCCGGCGGGCACGACCATCTGGGGCCCCTTGTTGTTCGGGCCATTGGTGGTTTCGCCGACCACTCCGACGTTGAGACCGGTGTAGTCGAATCGCCAACCCCACTGGAAGGCGGTCACGGTGATGTCCACCACCGGGCGCCCGGTGGAGGTGACAGTGGCGTTGACCGGCTGGGTGGCGTCGACGTTGTTCTCGGTGAGAACCGTAAAGAAGAACAGGAATCCGACGATGATGACCGGCACTGCCGTGTAGAGGATTTCGATGGGGAGGTTCTCGTGGAACTGTTTGGGCATCTCATCGGAGCGCCTGCGGTAGCGGACCACCGTCCAGAGGATCAACACGGCGACGAACCCGCCGATGACAATTCCGGTGGTCATCATCCCCGAGTAGAGCTTGAAGGTGTCGCTACCTTGCTTGGTGGCTCCGGGGTCGGCGCCGTAGCTGGGATACGCATTGCATCCGGCCAGGACCAGGGGAGCACCGACGATCAGCGCGGTGATCCAGCCGCGGCGCATCCCGCTGACCCGGTGTTGGGACGGGTCGGTGGGGTCGGTGGAGGGGGCGTTCACAGCGATGACACTAGCGGGGGATGACATGTAATTAGAAGTTGAGAGGAGTGGGCGGTGGGCGGTGGCATCAACCCAGGTCAGAGCGGTGGCCATGCCTGGGGGAGGCCGGCGCCTCACGCCTACCCGTGGTGATGGCTGTCGGACTCCCGGGCCGCCCACGAGAACACCCCTTGGGCCATTGTCGAGGTGGCAGCCTCGGCCCGGGCCTCGAAGATCCGTCGCCGGATCCGCTGGATACCCGGGTCTGCCGGCTCCACCTGCCATGCCAGTTCGGCCAGATGCCCGGCCAACCGCAGGGCGGCGTCGTCGGGCCCACCGTCTTCGGCGTCCGTGGATGACTCCAGCAGGGCAAGCGCCCGGTCGGCCAGGGCGGAGGCCCCGCCGGCCAACCCAGCCAATTCGCCGGCCAGGGCCCTCTCGGGTGCCGGTTGCAAGGTGGCCGGGTTCCCGTCCCACCAGCCCCCATACAGCCTCCAGACGGTGCGCACGATAAACTCGGGCTCGTCGTAGACGGGCTGCAGGTACGGCCGCTCCATGAGCCGGGGTGGAGGAGTCACCGCGTGGATGATCTCGTCGAGCCTGGCTCCCTGATTCATCAGGGCGAGGGTCTGATCCACCAATGAGTCGAGGAGATCGGCGGTGTCGCCGAGGGCCTGACGGATCCGGTCCGCACCCATCACCGGAAACCCGTGGCCGGGGAGGAGGACGTCGGGGCCTCCGTCGGGGCCGTCGTAGAGGGCGAGCATCTCCCGCAGCGCCTCCGCCCATTCGCGTGGGTAGCGCTGTACCTTCTGCGGATTGCCGGCATTGGGCGATGCCCAGATGAACAGGTCTCCGCAACACAGCACGTTCCGATCAGGGAACCATGTCCAGGTGTGATCGTCTGTCTCACCCTTGGCATGGTGGAGTTCGGCCCGCATGCCCCCCACCTCGAGGTTGAGGTGATCGCTATAGGTGCGGTCGGGGTAGCGGTACTCGGTCGGCCATTCGAGATCCTTGATGTTGAACTGCCGACGGTTGATGATCCCGTTGTATCCGGCGGTCAGGATGTACCTGTCGAAACGCGCCGGTAGGGCATCGTGGGCGATCACGGTGGGCTGGGACCAGCCGTTGGCTTCGGACTCCGCCTCCCACACCGGAACGCCGAAGACATGATCGATATGACCGTGGGAGTAGACGGCGGTGTTGAGTCGGCTGTCCGACCACTCTCGCAGCGTCCGATGGATCTCACCGGCCATCAGTGAGCTTCCGGTATCGACCAGAAACAGGCCCTCGTCGGTATCCAGTGCCGACACGTTGGCAAACGACGGGGTAAATGCCACCCCGTCGGCTACTTCGGCCAGCCCACCCCAGGTCCGCATGGGGTGGGTCTCCGACGTGGATGTCTCACCTGTCCACAGGCGCTCGGCGATGTCGAGTACGTCAGGCTGTTTGGACATTGCATCCCCCCTTTTCACTTCGGGTGCAATGTACCGGTCGAAGCCGGGGTTGGCGAGATCCGGGGATCAGCCTGGTTTGGATGGGGGTCCATCGGGTCGGGATGCGGCCTTACCCACCAGGCGCCCGGCACTGCGGATGGTCCGCTTCACCTGAGCTTTGGCGGTGGGACCGTGTTTGGCCGTCGACCTGGCTGCCGCCGATGTGGCTGCACCTGCAGCCCGCCCCGCCCACCGGGCGGCGGAGCCGACACCCTCCTCGGTGGGAAAGCGGGACCTGCCGGTCGAGGGGGACGCAGTCCGACCGGGCCGTTCGGGCGCCGACGGGGGGGCCACCCTCGCCCTGGCGTTGATCACCGTGCCGGACCCTCCGACGCCTTTCGGGCTGACCGGTCGTGGATCGGTGTTGACCAGGGTGGCCAGGCGGATGATCCCGATGGCGGCGACCTCGAGGATGATGATCCCCTCGATGTCGGGACGGAGCGCGGACACCACCGGGGACACGGCCACGATGACCGCGACGGCCGAGACCAGGATCACGTGGAGTTTGCGACCACAGATCCGGAGGATGCCGAGCGGACCGTCGGTGGCCAGTGCCAGGGCGGCGAAGACGCCACCGGCGACCGCCAGCACGCCACCGCGACTGACGTGGAGGGAGAGATCGGCCAGACCTACCACCGAGAGGATCTCGGTGGCCTGAAGGACCCAGAACGGAGCCAACCGCTGGGAGCGCCGGTCCGCCACACCGACACCACGGCCGACACGGTTCCCGCCGTGAGCGCTCATCCCCGCAGTGTTGCCAGCGTTACGACGGGGTCCCGGAGGAACCGTCGCCCGGGGGCTGTGCCGGCTGGGCCACCGGAGTCACCACCGGCGCTGGAGCCGGGGCCACCGGGGCTGGAGCCGGGGCCACCGGGGCTGGAGCCGGGGCCGGGATAGCCGCCGCGGCCTGCACACCTTTGTCATCGGCCGAGGCACCATCATCGAGGCCCTTCTTGAATTCCTTTTGGGCGGAGCCCAGCGACCGGGCCAGCTTGGGAATCTGGGTGCTCCCAAAGAGAACGACCACGACGACAATCAAGATGATGATGCCGTCAACACCAAAAATTTCTGCGGATGGAGCGAAATGCATGGTTACGCCTCCTACGTCGGCCTTTACACAGGTTAGACCCGTCTACGAACAATCCGTACTTCGTGGCCGACGACCAGGTCGGATGACTGTGGGAACTATCAACCGGCCAAGAACACCCCCAGGACGAGCGCCGCGACCGAGGCAATCCCCCCAATTGATCCCCACACGGCCAGTCCCCGCGTCGAGGTGGCCCGTTGGTGGAGGAACACTCCCAGCCCGGCAATGACCACCACGGTGATTTTGATCATGAGGACCGACTTCCAGGCGGCCGGAGCATCTTTGAAGGTGAACGAGGCGATGTTCCAGAATCCCGTGATGACCAGTACGGCATACGCCGGCCACAGCAGCCGGCTCAGGGCCCGGGCCACTTTCTTCGGGGCGTCCTCCCCCAAGCCCCGCACCGTCGGGAGCAGCCCGGCCACGGCGAACTGACCACCCACCCATACAGTGGCGGCCAGGACATGGAGAGTCAGCCGGATGCCGTTGACGCTGGGTCTGAGCGCCGGTACGTCGCCGACCAGGTGGGTCATCACGTCCATTGACCTTCTCTACCTACCGGACCAGTTGGGCTTCCGTTTTTCGGCGAAGGCCACCGGCCCCTCCATGGCATCGGCGGAGCCGAAGACCTCGGGTACCGCGGCGTTGTTGATCTCCCAACCCTGCACCTCGGGAAGTTCACCGGCTTGCTTCATCACCCGCTTGGACGCCCGTACCGCCAACGGAGCGTTCTCCGCGATGGTGGCGGCCAGTGCCAACGCCTCCTCCATCAGCTTGTCGGCCGGGACCACCCGGTTGATGAGGCCCAGGGCGAGGGCCCGTTGGGCGTCGATGGGCTCGCCGGTCATGGCGAGCTCGAGGGCGACGGCCGGCGGGATCCGCTTGGGCAGGCGGATCAGGCCACCGCCGGCGGCCATGAGGCCTCGCTTGACCTCGGGGATACCGAACTTCGCCTCTTCGACGGCCACCACCAGGTCGCACGACAGCATGATTTCGCACCCACCGGCCAGAGCCGATCCATTGACGGCGGCGATGAGCGGCTTGGCGAAGTCACGTTGGGTAATGCCGGCGAAGCCGCCCTTGGCGCCCATGATGTCCCCCGCCTCTCCGGCGGCGAAGGCCTTGAGGTCCATGCCGGCGCTGAACGCCTTGTCGCCGCTCCCGGTCACGATGACCACCCAACAGTCATCGTCGGCCTCGAGCTCGTCGAAGGCGGCAGCAAATCCCCGGGACACCGCACCATTGATGGCGTTTCGGGCCTCGGGCCGGTTGATCGTCAGGATTTCGATGTGACCCTGTCGTTCACGGAGCAGTTCATCAGACATGTTGTTGTCCCTTCCTCAGATCTCAGCGTTCGGGCAGACGGTAGCGCGGCGGCTCGCCCTCCACGAAAATTGCGGTACCAACCATCCCCGGGGTGTCGCCCCGACCGACCTCGGCGATGACCTCGTCGTCGGCCGGCGAGGCCGCTACGTGGCGTCCGTCGGGAAGCCGGGCGATGACCGGCGCCCCGGTTGAGGTTCCCTTGTGGTCACGGACCACCGTCACGGCCACCACCGTGGCGGCTGTCATATCGGGAACCTGAAGGGCCATCTCCATGGCGCTGGCGTCGATGCGCTCCTGGTCTGCTTTGGTGTTTCCCAGGTGGAACCCGCCTGGGGGCGGGGTGGCGCCGTAGAGCCCGAGAGCGTGTTTGGTGATGAACCAGCCCAGTCCGGTGGCCAGTCCCAGCCGGGGTTGGTCAGTGGTGGCTCCCGGACCAACCTGGCGGAGGAGGCTGGTGACCGAGGCAATTCCGTGGGTGGTGTAGTTGTTCCCGGGCCCACCGAAGTAGGGGAGACCACCGGTGGAGGTGAGGCTTCGACCGTCGTCGAGGTTGAGTCCGAGGGCCTCGGCGGCCAGCTCTACTGCTGACGGGAAGCACGAGTAGATGTCGAGGACCTCGATGTCGTCGATCCCGATCCGGCCCAATCCGTTGGCGGCGCCGGCGCCGAGGTTGACCGCTTCGAACAGCGCGCGACCGGCGGCGGCGATGGCCGGGGACTTCCCGGGGTCGGGCCGGGAGGCGGGGAACCGGACATCGACCGCGCCGGAGCCAGACCAGATGAACACCGACCGGTCGGCCACCCCGGCTTGTCGGGCCGCCGCCAGTGAGCACACCACCAGCGCTGCACCCTGATCTGAACCGAGGAAGGCGGTCATCCGTTTGGTATAGGGCTCGCACACGATGCGGTTGCCCGGTGACGGTGTGGCGATGTCCTCGGCCGTGCACTCGGTGGGAAACCACGCGAACGGATTGGTCGACGCCACCCGGGTGAAGGGGGCGAACAACTCGCCGATGGCCTGGCGATGTTGATCGGCGGTATGACCTGCCCGGGCCGCCACCACGCTTTCGAACAGCGGGTAGACGTGGAGCGGCGCCAGGAGCCCAATGGCGGATTCCGCCGGCCCTACGCCCGGCAGGTCATCGCCCACTGCCGGGTCGGGGGCCAAGCTGGTGTCCCCATTGTCCCGTGGTTGACCCAGCTTGTGGCGCAGGCGCGACGACCGGATGGCTTCCGCCCCGGCGATCACTGTCACCGACAACCTTCCGGCGGTGATCTCGGCCGCCGCTCGGTTCACCAGCCATTGGGGCGAGTTGCCTCCGATGGTGGTCACCTCGCACACCGGGGGCGACACTCCCAGGGCGCGGGCCAGTTCGGACGCCGGTGCCGGACCGGTGTGCGTCATGATGTCGACCACCGAGAGCCTGTCGATCCGATGGCGGAGATCGGGCACGTCAGCGAACGCCGCCTCGCAGGCCCGGGCCATCAGGTCGATGGGGGTGACCGGGTCGCCGCGTTCGATGGACTCACCCGATGCGATGACCACCGGAATCCGTTCGGCATCCTGCTCGGAGATGCTCATCGGCTCGATCCGTAACCGGTAGGAATGATGCGGTGCGTGCGTGTCATGGTCGGACGCGGAAGTTATCACTGTGGCCGGACCACCGGCTTCTCGGCCTTTTGTGCCAGCGGCTTTGTGCGGACCGGGACGAGAAGCTGAGAGGCTGGGTCGGTGACTGTGGACCTCGTACCCCCATCTCCTCGCAACGGCACGCCCTCCGGCGGGATCCTTCCCGACGGCTTTCTCTTTGGGGTGGCCACTGCGGGTTTTCAGATCGAGGGTGGCTTCAACGGTCCCGGCGAGCCCGCCAACAACTGGCTTCGATGGGAGCAGGTTGGCCGGGTGGAGCCCTCGGGGAACGCCGTCGGGTTCTGGGAGCGACCCGAAGAGGCGCTCGATCGGACGGCCGATCTCGGGTGCGACAGCTTTCGGCTCGGCCTCGAGTGGGCCCGGGTGGAGCCAAGGGAGGGAGAGATCGACGAAGGAGCTTTGGCCAAGTATGGCGAGATCATCGACGGGTGCATCGAACGCGGGTTGAAGCCATTGGTGACACTTCATCACTTCACCCACCCGTCGTGGCTGGGAGAAAACTTCTGGCTCCGGCCAGATTCGCCGGAGCGTTACCTGGCCTGGGTGGAATTGGCACTGTCCCGGCTGGCGACCAAGGTTCAACTGTGGGTGACGATCAACGAGATCAATGTGCTGGCGTTCGAATCGTGGCTACTCGGAATGTTCCCGCCCGGGCGCCTGATGGCGTTCGGCGATGCCGCAATCGCCACTGACAATTTGTTGACCGCGCACGTGCTCGCCTACCAAGCCATCCACCGTGCATCTCCTGACGCCGTGGTGACCACCAACAATGCCTGCGTCAGCGGCTATGAGTTTGATCGGCTATTGACTGACGTATTGATGGCGCGAAGCTTGGGGGTCAACCGAGACGAGCTCGATGACTGGATCGACGAACGGCGGGCTGAGCATTATGCGCGGCTCCCAGTATCGGGCCCGGGGGAACGCGCCCTCCGTCGCCTGGGTGCCATGACGTCGGCCTTTGGCTCGGCGGCGCGGCGTCGTCCGTTGCGAGGGCGCAACGGAGCTCGCGCTGGGACCCCACGCCGGGCGGTCAATGCGGTCTACGCCAGCCCGTATGAGCGGACCCTCGACGTGGTCGGTCTCGACTACTACGACCCCATGGTGGCCCGCCACTTCCGCGCCCCCGGTCACCGAACCGCCGGTGGCCGAGGATGGCAGCCGACTCGCGCGCTCTGGGACGACATACCCGATCCGGCCGGTCTCACCCGATGGCTCGGCGCTCAACAATCGGTGACCCCTGAGACGCCCCTTTGGGTGGTGGAGACAGGACTGTGCAACCGGGTCCGGAACGGGCGTTCCTATCCGCGCCTCGACGGGTGGACTCGCTCCCGTTACCTCAAGGAGAATCTCAACGCGGTGGTGTCCGCCATCGAAGGAGGCGTGCCGGTGGCCGGATACTGGCACTGGTCGTTGGTCGACAACTATGAGTGGGGTTCCTATCAGCCACGGTTCGGTCTCTACGGGGTGGACCGACACCGGGGAGCGCGTGGCTTCCGCTGGCTCGACACCGACTCTTTGGGAGACGACGCCGGTGCCACCTATCGGCGAATCATGTCGGGTCTCCGAGCCGGTGACAGGTCAGTACTCGACGTCGTATGAACCGAGTAACGCCGACGACCTGCACTAACGTGACACCAGCACCCTCGAACAGGGTTGCCGTCATCCGTTCCCGATCCAATAGGGGACGGAGGGGGTCGCGAGAAGGATCGGTCCTCGTCGGAGCGGCTCGAATGGGGGAAACGTGGCAGAGCGCGGATCGTGGGGACGTCGCCGTTGCTGGCGCCGGCGATGCCATCGGAGTCCCCGTTGACCGGTGAACCCGCGCGTTGCGATACGGCGTTGCTTCGATGGTGACCGTCTCCGAACCCCGTATCGGTGCATCGCACCTCCTCCATAGTTGGGAGAACTTCCCGAGCAGGGCGGCGTTTGGTGTCGTTGGTGCTTTGGTGCTGGTGGCCTCGTATGTGGGAGTGAACGCCCTTCATCCTTTGGGCCCCGGTGTGGTGCTGAAGGGAATCGTGACCGGTGGCCTCAACTCGATGGTGGCCATGGGCCTGGTGCTGATCTATCGGTCAGCGCGCATCATCAACTTCTCCCAACAGGTGATCGGTGGTGTGGCAGCCACTCTGGCGGTGCTTCTGGTGTCCGCCCAGGGCTACCCGTACCTGGTGGCGATGGCCATTGGAGTTGCCGTGGCCATCTTCATCGGATGGTTCGCGGAGTTGACGATCATCCAGCGGTTCGCCACCGCGCCTCGATTGGTCCTGACCGCCGTGACCATCGGCATCTATCAGCTTCTCGGCGCCGCCGAGTTGGGTCTTCCCAAGCTGTTCACAACCAGTTCGAACACCACCGGCATCCATGCGCCGTTCACGTTGACCTTTCACCTCCGTCCGTTCACGTTCACCGGAGATGACGTGGTGGCGCTGGTGGTGGTTCCGATCGTGTTGATCGCTCTCTATCTTTTCTTCGCCCGCACCGACTACGGCGTGGCCATCCGAGGTGCGGCGGACTTCCCGGAACGAACGCGTTTGCTGGGGATTCCGGTTCGTCAGCTCAGCCGGATCACCTGGATGGTGGCCGCCGGCCTGTCGGGGATCGGGGTGATTTTGGCCGCACCCAAAGGGATTGGGGGCCTCACCCTCGGCAACGTCTCCACTCCGGCGACACTGCTGCTCCCGTTGGCGGCGGCGGTACTGGCGGGCATGGATTCCTTCCCGATGGCGGTGGCCTGGTCGGTGGTACTCGGGGTGGTCAACCAAGCGGTGTTCTCGATCTGGCAACGGGCCAGTTACGAGGACGTGGCCCAGTTCATCGTGATCATCATCGGGTTGCTGGTCATTCGTTCCCGGACCACCGGTGTCGATGAGCAGGGCTCTGGTGAGTTCATCTCGGTTCGAGAGATTGTGGGGCTCCCTGCCCACCTGGCCAAACTTCGTGGAATACAGGTCGCCAAGGGGACCTGGTACACGGCGCTGTTGCTGGGAGCCGTGTTGATCCCTCTGACGTTTGTGCAGTCCAAGCAGCTACTGGCGGCCAACGTGGCCATCTATGCGGTGATCGGAATTTCCATCGTGGTGCTGACCGGCTGGGCCGGACAGATCAGCTTGGGGCAGTTCGCCTTCGTCGGGGTCGGGGCCGCCACTTCGGGAGCGCTACTCGTCCATCAGCACGTTGGATTTCTGGTGGCCACGCTGGCTGCCGCAGCAATCGGTGCCGTGGCGGCGGCGGTGATCGGCCTGCCGGCGCTGCGGGTCCCGGGCCTCTACCTGGCCGTTGCCACCTTGGCGTTCGCGGTGCCGGTGTCCTCCTATCTGCTGTCATCCTCGACATTTAACTCAGAGGACCCGGCGTTCGTGGCGCGGCCGTTCCTGATCGGTCACGTTGACCTCGCATCTCAGGCGACGTTCTATGAAGTTTGTTTGGCTTTCTTGGTGGTGACGGCGGTGGTCACCCGGATCCTTCGCAAGGGGCGTATCGGCCGGAGTGCCATCGCTGTTCGCGAGAACCCGAAGACCGCCTCCGCCTACGGCATCAGCCCATTGAGAAACAAACTTGTGGTGTTCGTCATCTCGGGTGCCATCGCCGGGGTGGCCGGCAGTCTCTACGAGGTCGGCATGGGGGGGATCAGATCGGGAGGCATATCCGCCGACCTTTCCATCACTGTGTTCGTCATGGTGGTGATAGGCGGTCTCGGTTCGATCACCGGTGCTGTATTGGGTGCCGTCTACGTTCAGGCGGCCCAGTACTTTCTGCCCGAGAGCCTTCAGTTCGTGGCCATGGGAGCCGGTCTGATCATTCTGCTTATGGTGTTTCCGGACGGTCTGGGCGGTCTGGTATTCCGCCTCCGCGACATGGCGCTGACAGGGATCGAGGTCCGGCAGGCTCGGCGGATCACGGCGGGGATCCGAGGGCCCGGTTCCGATGGAGCCGATGCGGCTGATGGAGCCGATGTGGCTGATGGAGCCGATGCGGCTGATGGAGCCGATGCGGCTGATGGAGCCGATGCGGGTGATGGAGCGTTGGCCCAGGATGGCGTCGATCCCACCGTCCACGCCGCCGCTCTTCGCATCAAGGCAATCGAGAGACGTGAAGACGAACATCCATTGGTCTTCCCTGGTGGTCCCGCGCCCGACGCCGGGCCGCCTGACAATAAACGCGCCATCATCGAGCTCAATTCCGTCGATGCCGGCTATTCGCGGCATGCCAAGGTGCTCCAGGACGTGGACATCGGTATTGCCCAGGGTGAGATCGTGGCGCTCCTCGGCACCAATGGGGCCGGCAAGACGACGGTATTGCGCGCCGTTGCCGGTTTCTTGCCACCGACCAAGGGAACTATCTGCTTCATCGACAGGGATGTTGAGGACCTGGGCGTACGCGACCGGGTGCAGGCCGGATTGGTGACACTGCTCGGTGGCCGAGGGGCATTTCATTCCCTGACCGTCAAAGAGAATCTGCGGCTGGCCACATGGATGGCCCGACGCCACCACAAAGATCCCGTCTTTGCCACCGCCGCCACGGAGCGGGTGTTGACCCTTTTCCCGGTGCTGGGGGAGCGGCTCGAACAACTGGCAGGTTCGCTCTCGGTCGGTGAACAACAGATGCTGGTTCTGGCCCAGGCTCTCCTGTGTCGTCCCAAGTTGTTGATGATCGACGAGCTCTCACTGGGCCTGGCTCCATCAGTGGTGGTGCAGATGCTCGACGTGATCCGGGCACTGGCCGCCAGCGGTGTCACGGTGGTGATCGTCGAACAGTCGGTGAACGTGGCTACCGCAATATCGGGCCGCGCCATCTTCATGGAGCGAGGAAGGGTCCGATTCTCAGGCCCCACTCCCGACCTGTCCCAGCAACCTCATCTCTTGCGCTCGGTGTTCGTCCATGCGGCCCAGCGGGCGGAGAGGCGAACGCCCGGGACCACTTCGGTAGCCTCCGCTGCTGACCAGGTGGCTCCGGCATTTGCCGTGACGGATGTGTCCAAGCGCTTCGGCAAACTCGCCGCCCTGCGGAATCTCAGTCTCCAGATTGGTGGCGGCGAGATTCTCGGCATCATCGGAGCGAACGGCGCGGGCAAGACCACGCTGTTTGACGTGTGTTCGGGTTTCGTTGCCCCTGACCGGGGCACGGTGGCCATGCATGGCCACGACATCACCGGTCTTTCGCCGGCCCGCCGGGCCGACCGTGGCCTCGGACGGGTATTCCAGAACGGGCGGCTGTTTCCGTCGCTGACGGTGATCGAGGCGTTGACCACGTCGCTCGAGCAGTCAGCACGGGTTCGAGATCCACGGCCAATGGAAACCGGCCGTACCTCGCCTCCCACATCGCAGAAGGAGTTGCTCTCACGCGTCGAAGAGGTGATCGTCGAAATGGGCCTGGAAAGGTTCCGGAACACGTTGATCTTCGAACTGTCATCGGGGACCCGTCGCGTGGTGGAACTGGCATGCGCGGTGGCCCATCGCCCCAAGGTGCTGCTCTTAGATGAACCGACGGCCGGGATATCCCAGTACGAAGGAGAAGCCCTGGGCGAACTCCTGCTCGGGATCCGCGATCAGACGGGTGCCACCTTTGTCATCATTGAGCACGACGTTCCCCTGGTGTCGTCAATCGCCGATCGACTGGTCTGCATCCACCTGGGCGAGGTGATCTCAGAAGGCAGTACGACGGAGGTATTGAACGACTCGGCGGTGGTCACCGCATACATGGGAACAGATGAGGCGGTCGCGCGTCTTACTGGGGGAGTCCACCCGACACCCTCGTCGTAGAGGCATGGCGCTTCAGGTCTCGAAACCGAGATTGGCACCAAAAAAAGGGGGACGCAATCTCTCCGCTCCAATGCCGTGAGCGGTGCTTCACGTGGGGCGGTGGCTACAGCGATCATTCCCGGTCTTTCATTCTCTACCGGACCCACCGCTGGAATCGCGGTGACACGGCGATTGCACAGAGATCCGGGGGGGGAGGTGGGGCGAGCGACTGGGAAAAACTCGACTGCGATTTGCCAACCTTCCGGTTGGCGGGACAACCGCCATCGCGCTGTCGATGGTTCTCCCGAGTCGCGTGGCCGTGCCAGTACGTGCGCTTGGAGTCGGGGCACTCGTGGGTGCGGTGGGTTGGGGAATCGCCGACCCGCTGCCACCACTGCCGGTTGCCTGAGAGGCCGAACCCCCACAAGCGAGCCCGTTTGTTGGCCACAACCGGTGCCCACGGTCGAGCACAGTTGGCTGTCAGATCGACTCGATGGGGTTCCCGCCGCCGGCCGGATTGCCCATCCTCGCCACAAGGCGTGCCGCGCAATTTCTATGATGACGTGATTCTGCTTCGCAATTCTCTCGTGATCGCCAGCCCAGCCGAGTGAGCGAGCCGCGGACTCCGATATCGACCGCCGAGGCGCTGGCCGCGCTAGCGGCGATGGACCCGGACCGTCCGGCGGTCACCCATGGAGACCGGACGGTCATCCGGAGCGAACTCGAAGCCCGGACCAACCAACTGGCTCGCGCCTACATCGAACTCGGCGTCACGCCGGACAGCTCCGTGACGATCGGCCTTCGCAACGGCATTGAGTTCGTCGAGGCGACGATCGCCGTCTGGAAGGCCCGAGCTACTCCGCAGCCGGTCTCCGCTCGGCTCCCGACCATCGAACGCGGAGCCATTATCGAGCTGGCCGATCCCTCATTGGTGGTGGAATCGACGAGGTCGGGGCACATGGCCGGCCGTCGATCCCAGCGGGATTCCAACCCGGTTCGTCGATCTCGGATGCCCCTCTTCAACCGCAGTTCGTCGCGTCCTTGAAGGCCTTGACTACGGGAGGCAGTACCGGACGACCCAAGCTGATCGTGTCAGGACACTGGGCCATCTTGAGCAAGACGGGTGTTGCCCTGCACCCAGTATGGCGTTGACCTGCGGATTCGCCCTTTATGGTCACTTAGCGGAGACATCGGTTTACTGAATCTCCGCCACGGACAGCCCGATGCCCGGCTCGCATGGGGTCGTTGGCTACGCGGCCTCGGAGTCGTGGCCCGAGGTTCTGTTGGGCCATTCGGAACGCCAACATCACCGACGGGAGGGCACCGATCACTCGTATAACGCCGAATACTTGTCGTGCGTCCTACTCGTGCAGCGACAGGCGGTTGCGCCCCGATCCGGATGTTAGGGGCGCTCAGGGAGGTGTCGCCGGATGTGCGGGTCGGACCGGAGGGCTGCCCTGTTCCAGGCTTGACTGCTCGCGATAGTGCCCAGGGAGCGTTAACTCGGTTCGAGGGCATCGCTCGAAGCTGGCCGCTCCGCCGTCCCTCAAGCGGAGCCTGTCTCGGGCTGCTAGCACTGTCGCTGACAAAGGGGGAACTTCCAGATGATTCTCGATCGCTTCGGAATGACCGACAAGGTGGCCATCGTCACCGGTGCAGGCCGCGGCATTGGTGCCGCCTCTGCGGTGAGCTTGGCTGAGGCCGGCGCTGATGTAGTGATTTCAGCCCGCACCGCTGACCAGCTTGGCGAGGTGGCCAAGCGGATCGAGGCCGTCGGACGTAAGGCCGTGGCGGTCCCCGCCGATCTGAACGATCTCGAAGCGGTGGCGGCCCTGGTGGAGCACGCCCGTGAGGCGTTCGGCCGTCTCGACCTGGTAGTCAACAACGTGGGTGGGACCATGCCCCAAGCGTTCATGGACACTTCGGCGGACGTGATGGAGCAGGCCTTTCACTTCAATGTGGCCACCGCCCACGCGTTGCTGCGGCCAGCAGTGCCGCTGATGCTCGAAGGCGGCGGCGGATCGGCGGTCAACATCTCGTCGGCCATGGGCCGGTTGACCGGCCGGGGGTTTCTGGCCTACGGCACTGCCAAAGGGGCGCTGGCCCACTACACCCGGCTGGCCGCGACCGACCTCGCCCCACACATCAGGGTCAATGCCATCGCGGTGGGATCGGTGGCCACCTCGGCGCTCGACATCGTCATGCAGTCCGACGAACTGCGGACGGCCATGGAGGCCGGCACGCCGCTCGGCCGTATCGGCGACCCCGAGGACATTGCCGCCGCGGTGATCTATCTGGCTTCGGAGGCCGGGTCCTACGTCACCGGCAAGGTCCTCGAGGTCGACGGGGGTACCGAAGCTCCCAACCTGGACATGGGCATACCCGACGTATGAGCACCACCTTCCCAATCATCCAACGGGCTACGGCACGCCGAATCCGGCGGCCACGGTTGACCCGACTCCACTGGGATGATCACCGTAAGGCGATCCCTTCACCGGACACGACTGTGGATCGCAGCGACCCCGGCCGAAGGTGGGAAAGGTCAGTGGGGGAGTGTTGACCAACCCGCCCGCTGCCTTTCACCTGCACGCAGCGACGGATCGTCGAATAGGGCGTACCGCGCATGAAGGTTGCTGCGATCTGCTGAAGGACGTTCTGTGTTGGCGATCGGTCACCGCGTCAGCCGCCGGCCCTCCTTGCACCCGATGCGTCACCGTCCTTGGGCGTACCGGGGGTGCCCACTCGATCCCGACGCGACCTGCGAACGCCGTCGTCGAAGGAGTTATCCGTGGCAGGAACCCGATGTCGACCCTTTCGGTGCGTCAGCTTCCGGCGGTCCCTCCCCCCGTCTCCCGGCCGCGCTCACGGCCCGCTCCGGCACGGCGCCCGGCGAGAGCATGTGACTAATCATGTCGCGGACCTGTTCCTGTGTCGTCGTCAGCAGGCCCCTCGGGTCCTCGGTGGATCGGCCTCCGTGGACGAGCTGGCTCCGGCACTGGTAGATACGGCTCGCTAGTCCCCGCACCCCCGAGTCGTCGGGGCGCGACCGGACGGCGAGGTCACGGATAGACCACGAGATCGACTCTGACCGGAGGCCTGTCAGCCCGCTGAGAAGCGACGAATATCGACCCTCTTCGTCCGGTCCCGCTTCCGTCTGTGAGCGCTTCGCCTCCTCGATGAAGCGCTCGACCACGGTGCGGAACCCTCCAGCCCGTTCCGAGCGCTCGGCAAGGACCTCTATGGCAGTCACCAGGATCAGGAACCGTGCCCTGTCCGATCCCTCGTGTTCAGCCAGGGACACGAGATCGCAGGCCAAGGATTGCTCATCGGTCAACGTAGAACCACTTGCAATCGCCAATACGTTCTCGAGCGCGATCGAGCTCTGCTGCACGACGATCGGAGCTGCGCTCAAAGCCGGTCGCACGGGTTCACCCTGCTCCTCATAGACGAGGAGACCGTGGACATCGTCCACGAGGAACTTTCCTTCCCGACGCAGCTTCGCCTCCAATGCGGCCTTCACCTCGTCACCGAGCCAAGACATCTGTAAGTCTCTGCCGGCGTCGAACCCGAGGATGAACAGCGCGCTCGCCACCCGCACCCAGTCCCCGGAAGAACTTGCCGGCTGATTGCGCAGCCCCTTCGGTGGCGTATCCACACCCTCGAAAGGTGAGCTCCCCAGCATCCTGCAACGTCTCGCCCGCAGCGGACAACACCACGTCGCCTACCGGCTCTGGTAATGACCAGGTCTGGCGCGTCTCGCCGCTCAACCGCCGATTCGCCGACAACAGGACCACCAGCTGGAATCCCCAAGTCACACTGACACACTTATACGGTGATACCTCGTTCGTGGTTCGTGAACGTGTTATTGGGGCACTTTCAGCCGCACCCAGCACCGCTCTGGTGACCGAAGGAACCCTGGCAGAATCCCTTCCATGCATACTTGACATGTAATTTCGTGCACGGCGGCCGGATGGTGGAAGTGGTGCTGGGGAGGCGTCGCCTCGGTCGCCATCGTCGGCGGAGTCATCATGCTCGCTTTAGCGGCCGTTGTTCATGATGCGGCATCAATCGCACTTCTGATCATTGGCGGATGGCGGGCACTCGTGGGTGTATTTGCCCTGATTCAGGGACGGAGTACGGCTCGCGAGGTGCGGCTTGAACAGGGTGTCGTCACCTTCGTTCTCGCCAGCAAGAACGTGGTGGTGCCCGCCACCGAGATTGAGGAATTTCGAATAAGCCGGGGTGACTTGAGTCACTTCATGCCCATTCGGGTCCGCACTGCCCACGACGGAGTTGTAAAGGTAGCCCCCCGACTGTGCGGACTATTTCAATTTCTCATTGAACTCCGTCGCTTCAATCCGATGGTTGAGATCGGGGAACCCTTTTGAATCCGGGGTTCGACTGTCCCAGACCGGGTCAACGGCGTTGCCTCCGACGGAATTGCGATTTCAAAAAGCGCTGACCGTCTCGACGGTGTCCGCTTTCATCCCCGACCGCGCCATCCTCGTTGGGTTGCCCCCTATGGGAAACTGACCCCGTGCGCACCCTTCTCAATGTGCTTTGGCTCGTGTTGTCAGGGTTCTGGCTTGCTCTGGGCTACGCAGTGGCCGGCATCATCATGTGCTTACTCATCATCACAATTCCCTTTGGCATCGCGTCGTTCCGCCTCGCCGCTTACGTATTGTGGCCTTTTGGCAGGACGGTGGTCCGGCGACCCGACGCCGGTGCTGCGTCCACGGTCGGGAATGTTCTCTGGTTCCTGCTCGTCGGATTGTGGATGGCTATCGCTCACCTGATTCTCGGATTCCTTCTCTGCTTGACCATCGTCGGAATCCCGCTCGGACTCGGGAACTTCAAGCTGGCCGCAGTGGCCGTCGCACCGCTCGGCAAGGAGATTGTCCCGACGAGCGACCCTCGCGCCTTGCTAGGAACGGTCTCGTTCTGATCGCCTCGAAGCTGGGCCCGTCACGCTTTGCGCATACTCGAACATCGCCGCCGGGGTATCCGTCACCGGGTAGGCGGCGTCCCGACCGTCCGTACGGCATCATTCTGGCAATGCCACGTCCTGTCCGTTGCCCTGCATGCGGAGCCTCAGGTACGCCACTTGGTGGTTGGGTCGCTCTGGAGTTCATCCACGAGCAGCAGGCACGCTTCGTCCTCGTTCACATACAGGCGCTCCCAGGTGATCTTTCCTCTCTCCCCTGAGTAGTAGCCGTACCAAGTGTGTCCCCTTTGTTCAATCGAGTAGCGATTGTCAGGGAGACCACCATCGAGCGGATATGCGTCTGGGCGCACGCCGGCTTCATCCAGCAGTTGACGCATGGAGGCCAGATTCACCGGAGACGGTCCGAGTTAGCCCACGTGACGAGATCTGAAGCGCTCATTCCATCGGCTTTGCATCCGCCGAGTGGTTCGGCCCGGGAATATTGCGCCGACGGTTACCAGGGGTGCCCCAACAACGCGGCCTCGAGCTCGGTGCTGTCCTGCCCGCGAACGCCGGCTCGGGTCCAGAGTTCCGCTGTCCGGCTCGGCGAGCGCTTGCTACCGCGCCCCCTGTGATTGCGGTGAGATAAACTCGCTGGGCTGCGGCCCTCTGACCTGCGGTGATGCTCATGCCTCGGTTTGAGTTCTTCACACTGAAATTACAGGGGGGTTACCGCGAGCGTGGCATCGCGGCACATAGGCGCTCGAGCGCTCTTTCGCGGTGTCGGAATCGTGAAATCCGGGCCCATTTGGGGTGCCGGAGTGGGTGGCGACTACGAGGAGAATGCTCTCATGCCCGGTGTCTACATAGTGAGCGACAGCTCGTGTGATCTCGCACAAGATGAGATAGACCTGCTCAACATAGAGATCGTGCCTCTGAGCATCCGGTTTGGGAGCGAAGAGTTCACCGACCGTCGGGACCTGAGCGTCGAAGACTTCTACAACAGAATGGCGAACTCCGACGTTCTCCCCCAAACAGCTTGCCCGTCGCCCGGTGCATTCGAACGGGCGTTACTCAACGCGGATGACAATGGTGCTGATGCAGTGGTCTGTCTCAACATCTCAAGCGCGTTGTCAAACACGTTGCAGTCAGCCCAAACCGCGGCCGCAGCGTGTGAGGGACGACTTCCGATACACGTGATCGACAGCAGGTCTGTGTCGAGCGGACTCGGCACCCTCGTACTTGAAGCCGCCAAGGCGGCCGGTAGTGGCGCCGGTGTCGACTCCGTGCTGCGCCGAGTCGACGACCTCATCCCTCGGACGCACGTGTTCGCTGCCCTGAACACGCTCGAGAACTTGAAGAAGGGTGGGCGTATTGGGGGGGCCAAGGCGATGGTGGGGTCGATGCTGTCGATCAAGCCACTGATCGACATTAGCGGTGGTGTGGTCCAGGAGGCCGGCAAGGCTCGTACCCGCAAGAGGGCTATGCAAATGCTCTACGAACGCATGATTGGCGCTGGGGCGATCGAGCATGTGGCGGTGATGCACGGTGGGGCACCCGACATCGACGAGTTCTTCGACCTCATCGCTCCCCACTTTCCCCGAAAGGCGCTTCGGGTTGGGAAACTAGGCGCCGTCATCGGCGCTCACGGCGGTCCCCAGATCATTGGCGTCAGCTGGATCGACGCCGCATAGGGGGAACACCGTGACGGGATCTAGAGTCGCTTGACCGCAGACTTCGTCGTTCCCGACCCACGACTGCCAAAGTATGACCCCAAACGCTGCCGGCATCGGGTCGCGCTATCCGCGGCCCAAACCCAGGAGTGTTTGCTGTCGCCCCCCCTGTGATCTTGGTGTGAATAACTGACACAGTCCGTCTTCACAACTGACCGTGAGTCGCCACTGGTGGGCAGTGTGCCTGGGTATGACCGGACCCCAATGAATGGTCAGCCCGCTATACGAGTTGTTTTTGGTTTCTGATGGTCCATTCCTCGGCGAACTCGACCGGAGTCAAGTGCTGCGAAGTGAACTGTATGGCCGGTTCAAGTTGTAGTCGATCCGCCAGTCCTCGGTGAACACTTGGGCTTCGAGCAAAGAGTCAAACTGCATTCCGTTGAGGTGACCCGTCGCTGGCTCAAGGCGCTCCGGCGCCGCAGCCAGCGTCATCGCTTGAACTGGGAGCGCATGGTACGCCTCGCTCAACGATGGCTTCCACCTGCAGATATCCAGCACCCCTACCACCCTGAAGCACGCTTCTACGCTCGCACCTGAGGAAGGAGCCCAGTGCGGGAATTCCGCACGCTGGGATCTGTGCGGGGGGGCTGGCCGTAACCGGACTCGTCCGGCGAAGGCCAGTCCCTACCGCGACCGAGGCCTTCTACCGCTCCGAGTTGAGCTTCCTGCAAAGGCGCCTCAACGAACATCTCGTTCGCTGGGCGATGCGCAAGTTCAAACGATTGAAGGACAAGTGGGTGAGGGCCTGGGCGTGGCTCAACGCCATAATCCAGCGGGAACCTCGCCTGTTCGCCCATTGGGGTTTGTTCTGATCACCGGAGACCGACCTGTAGGAGCCGGATGACGGGAGACTGTCAAGTCCGGTACTGGGGACCGGGGGGTGCGATTCCCCCCGGCTACTCGACTGAGCAACCTCGGGATGCAACCGGTGGCCGCAGAGGATGGCTCGGTGGCCGGTCCGTGCCCTCGGAATCAATGCCCGATCCTGGATGGCATTGCTCGCGATCGAGGCCTACCCCACTGCAACACTTCGGTGCGACCCCTGGCACTCCTCCTGGCGCCGGTTCGGTGTCGTTCAAACGATGAACACCAAGCAACTCGATTGATCGACGGACCAGACGGTAGATGAAAGGGCGCGCCACAACCGGAGAGGCTTGCCGAGGGATTCTGCCTGCTCGATCTGGCATTTGAGCTTTGCACCCCAACACCTTCAGCTTGAGCACTTCGGCCCTACCGGCAACAGGCGCCCACCGTTCATGCTGGCACTGCGATGTCACCCGGTGTGCGGCCGGCAGTGATAGCGGCGGCATAGCAGTGGAAGGAACATGAACCAGAACATTCGGCTCGGCAGAATCTTCGGTATCCCGGTCGGCGTCAATTGGAGCGTCCTGGTCATCTTCTTCCTCTTGACCTGGGAGTTGGCTGAACTGGTCCTACCCGGCGACCATCCCCATGACGCCGCGGCGATCTACTGGGTCGTCGGGATCGTCACCACGGTCCTGTTCTTCGCGTCCCTGCTTGCCCATGAGGTGTCCCACGCCGTGGTGGCCAAGCGAAACGGGATCGGGGTCCGGCGCATTACCCTCTGGCTGTTCGGCGGGGTATCCGAGCTCGAGAGCGACGCTCTGACGCCCGGGGCCGACTTCCGCATCGCCGTGGTCGGGCCCGTCACCAGCTTCGTACTTGCCGGCGTCTACGGCGCGCTCGTGCTCCTCCTCCACCAATTTGGCGGTGGTGAGGGGGTACTGGTCTCCGCCCTTGGGTGGCTGGCGTGGATCAACCTCCTCCTCGGCGGGTTCAACCTGATGCCTGCTGCACCGCTGGACGGTGGTCGGGTACTCCGCGCCGCCCTGTGGCGGCGCAGCGGCGACCGAGTCCGTGCCGCCACCTCGGCGGCGCACGCTGGCGAGGTGTTCGCCTACATCCTGGTGGTCCTGGGGATCCTGGAGTTCCTCACGGTGGGACTCATCGGCCTGTGGTTCGTCTTCCTGGGGTGGTTCCTCCTGTCGGCGGCCCGCGCTGAGGAGAACGCCGTCGTCATGCGGTCCTCGCTGGCCGACGTCCACGTCCGCGACATCATGACCCAGGACCCGACCACGTTCGCCTCGACGACCACGCTCGCTGACCTGGTCGACAACCAGCTTCACCGCTACCGGTTCAGCTCCTACCCGCTGGTCGGGCCGGACGGGCAGCTCAAGGGCCTGACCACCATGGGCAGGATCCGCCACGTCCCCGCCAATCTCCGCCAGACGACCCGGTTGATCGACACTGCCTGCCCGCTGTCCGATGTCCCCGTGGGGGCGCCCAGTGAGCCGATCCCCGACCTCCTCCAGCGCATGCAGGCGTCACCCGATGGCAGGGCGTTCGTCGTCGATGACACCGGCCGTCTCGTGGGCATCGTGTCGCCGAGCGACATTGCCCGGTTCGTGCAGCTCTCCATGCTGCGGTCCCAGGGACGTACGGCCCGGAGGAACTGACCCGACCGGAAGCGTGGGCTGCTAAGGCCCTAACTCCCGTCATTCCAGAGCCCACGGCTCATTCACGCGAAAACGTCCGTCCCACGAACTAACGGGGATCGGGTGCTCCACTCAACTTCCAACTGCTGCGAGGGCCGATATGAGCGGAGAAACTGATCCGGCAGGGCTTTTAGATCCCTTGTCCTTGCAACGCTCCCTCTTCGATCACCGACATGCCACCTCCTACCCTGTGAGTGCCGAGAAACCCGTCCGAGCAGCTCACGCGACGAGTCGATATTCGTGAACAAGACCGCCGATCTTGTCGCGCCGTCGCAACTGGACTGGATCCGGATCGCCGATGCGCAGCGGCTTCTTCTCTGCTGCGAGCAGGCCCGTTGTCCAAGGGAGCGAGAAGGACGATGTTCGTTGTAGTGATCGAAGAATTAGCTGAGGACCGTTTCGAGCTGACGGCGATGGAACACCAACATCCGGCTGAGGCACTCCCGGCGGACGATCCCGATGAACCGATCGGCGGACGCGTTCGCACGAGGAGACCGGATCGGCGTGGCGATGTTCCGGATGCCCTCAGGGGCGAACACCTCGTCGAAGCTGGCGGTGAACTTGGCATCTCGGTCCCGGATCAAGAACTTCGCCTGGCGACCCTGCTCGGCCAGGTCGAAGCTCAGATTAAGAGCCTGTTGGGTGACCCACTCCACCACCGGGTTGGTGGCGGTGCCGACAACGCCCGAAGGCTGGGCGCTCGAGAACCTCGATTTGGCAGGCGTCAACCGTGTCCGGATAGGTCACGCCGAACGATTGACCCCTACTGGAGCGGGCTCAAGGGATTGTGGCCGTGACGGCACTGGTGACCAACAGCATCCCCAGACTTCCTGGCCCGTTAGCCGGTCTGGAGATGCGTCGGAGTGGTGCCGTTGGCCAGGAGCAGATCGAAGCCGTCGGGAATGGAGATCAGCCCCGGTGCCGTGCCCGCCTTGTCGGTCAGGCCGTACTGCCACACGATCGAGTTGATGGCCGGGTCGATGGCGACGAGGCGATCCCGATAGTCGTCATTGACGAGGATGAGCCCGTTGGGGAGCCGCTCGGCCAGTGACGGCTTCTTCAGCATGCTGTCGCCTGCCGTGACATCGTATGACCAGGAGATCTTCCCCTCGCGGTCGAACTCGAGGACCCGTCCCTCTGCCGGCGGGTCGTAGTCGGTCATCAGGTACAGGTCGGGTCCCAGTTGTTGGGGGTCCGACGGGTAGTTCACAGTCGGGAATTGAACGCTCCACACCG
>PLZF01000106.1 GCA_003152015.1 Acidimicrobiaceae bacterium
GGGCTTGACATTGATAGGAGCGTCGCCGGCTATTCGCCCCTTGCTGAATCTTTCGGAGCCATCGGTTCAGGGGCAAGCCTCCCGCCCCGTCGATGGTGTGGGGCGGGCTGACGACAGGAAAGGCAGGGCCAGGTATGAAGTCCGAGGAAACCTGGACGTACATCCACTCCGAACGGGCCCAAATGGCCGATACCTGGGCCGACCTTATCTTTCGACCAGTGGGCTACTTCCTCCTGGTGTGATGGCTTGTCGGTGCAAGACACCGCCGGCCACATCCTTGCCGCTGCTGAGCAGACCCCCTTGAACTTCTACAAGAAGATGATCTCGGCCGGTTTCAGATTCAACGTCTTCGCAGACAGGGCCGCCAAGCGCCTCGCCTCCGTCGGTCCGGACGAACTGGTGCGCCGCCTCCGTGACCGGACCTCGACTACCAACCATCCACCCGCTCCCGTCCTCAGGCCTCGTGTTCCCTCACCACCCGTTCAAGATGTGGGCGGCCGAATAGGTCACCCATGCTTGTGGGTTATCCGATGCTCCGAGCACAGCACCCGGCTCCCGCCGGAACTGGTGCTCCATCAATTCCCTCAATCGAGTCCGCTCGGGAACAGGACCCCGGCGACGATCTCTTTCACGAGCCCGAAGCCCAGACGGATATCGTCACTGCCGGCATCCTCCCCGAGACCACCCTACGTGGCGGCCACTCCTCATGGAATGGCTACCTTCAGTGATACAAGCCGGTTTACCGAAGAAGCACGGAGGTGTAGGCCAGAGGCGGAAGCCAAACGAAGCACCTCATGGCAGAGCGCTTCGGAATGTTCAAGCCGCCGTCAGAAACTGGGTAATGGCTGTGGCAAGCGCCTGGGCGACGCTCTGTTGCCAGGAGGCGGTGACGACAAGAGCGGCGTCGCTGGCGTTACGCATGTTGGCACATTCGACGAGGACCTTCGGCACCGTTGTCAGGTTGAGTCCGGCGAGGTCATTGCGCGGTTGGATTCCGTCAACTCCGGCATAATCGCTGACTGGTTCGACGTTCTGCGCAAGGAATGCCGAGCGAACGTCGGTTCCAAGTGACTGAGACGGTGTGATAACCGAGGCGTTGGGTCCGTCTGCGACGGGCTCGAGAATCGCGAAACCCCGTCCGGAAGCCGGTCCGCCGTCAGCATGAATGCTGATGGCTGCATTCGCCTGGGCGGCGTTGCCGATGTCGGCCCGTTGCGTTACGCACGGCCCGACGCCATTGTTGGTGGTCCGCGTCAAGACCACCTGGGCGCCCTCGGCCCCAAGGGCAGCGGCGAGGTACCGGGCAACGTTGAAGTTGAGCTGGGCTTCGGTGTAGCCGCCATCGGTTTCCGTGCCAGTCGTGTCACACGATTCCGCTCCCCGCCCGTTCCAGATCGGGCTGTTGATAAACGCAGGGTCCGCAAAATTGCCGCCGTTATGTCCTGGGTCGATCACGACGACCTTCCCCGCCAGAAGCCCACTGGTGCTGTTGGAGCTCCCGCTCGGAGCAATCGAACCCGTGCCGGGTGTGCCAGCCCGGGTAGTGGTGGGCCTTGACTGAACCAGGGCGGGACCCTTCTTGGAAGCGATCTCGGCGTTCGTACGGCCAGATCTTGTAACCAGAAGCCCGACGGCAACACCTGTTACCAGCAGCAGGGCGACGCTGATTCTCAACCAGCCCCGTGACCGAGAGGGCCTGGAGGTGTGTTGAGGTCCTGACAAAGTTTAGATCTGTCCCGCCGTGTACTGAGTCAAGCCGAACTGCGCCGCGACCGGGTTCCAGAGCGACAAGAGCGCCTGTTTTGCGCCGTCGGCTTCGGCCGAGGCAGATGTCGCCCCCTGGTAGTTCGAGTCGGACGAGGATACGTACGGACAGGAGCTGCCCTCGATGTCGTGCATCCACCGGACGAAATCTTGGTCGGCCTGGTCCGAAGCCTTTAGAGCCGAGTTGACGTCGCCGACCAACGTCGCTCCGTCCGGGAGGTCAGTTGGGGCGATTGAGCTCAACCGTTGGAGCGCCGATTCTCGTGAGGAAATTGCACCCTGCATCGCCGATAGTTCTGACGCGGGGCCCGCCGTGCAGTTGCTGACCGATTGGGTAGCGGCGACGACTGTCCTTCTGGCATTGCCGCTTTGTCGGAGAACGGAGTCGATGGCCGAGGCCGCAGACGACGATCCACTACCGGCCCCGGCCTTTGCTGGGTGGGCGGTCCGGTTTGTGCTGCTGCTGGTGCTGCTGCTGGTGCTGCTGCTGGCGAGAAGGAAGGCGGCCCCGACGGCTGCTGCGGTGACGACCATCACTGCTCCGGCGATCGCCAGGATCAAGCCGATCCTCTGCGGACGTTTCGGTACCGGATGGATGATCAGGGTCTCAGCCGTTTGTTGGGCGGGGTCTCCCAACGACTGGTTCACCCTCCCTACGCCGCTTGGGGGGGTGTCGGCATGTGTCGTTCCGAAGACTGCACCAACAGGCACGCTTGGTGGGAGAGTGCCGGCTCCGGAGGAAGCCGCCATCTCGGCTCCGCATCGCGAACAAAAACGCCCGACGGGAACGCCCGCCGCGCCGCAGACCGGGCACTGAGTTGACCCTTGGCCGGTGTCTTGGATTTCGCTCATCTTTCCTTCGCCGTGTAGCCCAGTAGAAGCTCAAAGATTGTCCCATGTCCGGGGACCTGCCACGCCATCGAGGTCCTCGCTCTCAGTTCCGCTCGGTGAGGTCATCACCCAAGTCCAATCCCGGCCATCGGGGCCTGGCGGACCAAATCGCCCCGGGAACCTCCTGGACATCCTGTTCTGGGGGCTCAACCGCCCCCGTGCGGCTCAGCCGCCGAGCTCAGTTGGAAGCGGCAGGGGCGAACTCGTCGAGCAACGCCGGCAGGCGGTCGCGCCAGGCCGTGGTGGCTTCGTCCACGCTCACATCGACCAGTCCTTCGACGGTGATGCGGTCTCCCACTGTCGTCCCGAGCACCCTGAACCGAACGCCGGCATCGGCTGCCCGTGACACCAACTCGGTGACCTGGGTGGTACACACCAACACCCGCGATGGGGATTCGGTGAACAGCTCATGGTGGTCGGCAATTCCCGCCACCGAAAGGCCGATCCCTGACCGGACCGACAACTCGGCCAGTGCCACCCCGAGGCCTCCGCCCGACACGTCGTGGATGCCGGCCACCAACGCCGGTCCGCCACCCACGCCTTCGCCGACCAGGGCGGTGACCAACGACAGCAGCCGGGCGTGACCGGCCAGATCGAGCGGCGGCAGGGTTCCGTTCCGGTGGCCACGGATCTCCTTGGCCCATCGAGATCCGCCGAGCGAAGGAGGAGTGGGGTGATTCGAGGACAATCCGGGTCCTCCGTCGAGCAGCACCAACGTGGCGTCGGGGACGAGGGTGACCCCCGGGGGGCGGACCGCCAACCGTTCGATGAGCCCCAGCACCCCGATCACCACGGTGGGATCGATATCGATGCCGGTGCTCTCGTTATAGAGGCTCACATTGCCCCCGATGACGGGCAGACCCAGGCCCAGGCACGCCTCGGACATGCCGTCGACGGCTTCGGACAGCTGCCACATCACTTCTGGGTGCTCAGGATTGCCGAAGTTGAGGCAGTTGACCACGGCCATGGGCCGGGCCCCCGAGCAGGCCACGTTGAGCGCCGCCTCGGCCACCGTGGCCGCGGTCCCCTGGCGGGGATCGAGGGAGCACCAACGCGGGTTGGAGTCGGTGGACAGGGCCAGACCGCGCTCGGAAAGGGGGAGCCCGGGAGCCGCCAGTTTCAACACCGCCGCGTCCCCGCCCGGGGCCTCCACCGTGTTGAGGAACAACTGGTGGTCGTACTGGCGGTAGACCCACGCCGGGTCGGTGAGGAGCGCCAGTACATCGGGTCCGCAGTCGGCCGGTGCAGCCAGCGCACCGGGATCATCGGCCAGACGGGCGTCCTGATCGGACGGCCGGGCCAAGGGCCGATGGTAGAGCGGGGCGTCTTCGCTCAGTGCCACCGCCGGCACGTCGCCCAGCACCTCGCCATCGAACCCGTCGAGGATGCGCAGCCGACCGGGGACGCCGTCCGGGGCGTCGGTGACCCGACCCACCACGGACGCCCGGACTTCCCAGCGCTCGCATACCTCTTGCACCCGGGGCAGGTCTTGAGGGGTGACGATGGCCAACATGCGTTCCTGGCTCTCCGAGGTCATGACCTCGTAGGCCACCATGCCGTCCTCACGTCGGGGAACGGCAGAGACGTCGACATCCATGCCGACCCCGCCCCGCGCCGCGGTCTCACTGGTTGCACACACCAACCCGGCACCACCCAGGTCTTGGATGCCCACCACCAACTTGGCGTCGAGGAGCTCCAGGCATGCTTCGATCAGTCGCTTCTCTTCGTAGGGGTCGCCCACCTGGACGTTGGGTCGTTTGGATTCCGACGCCCCGTCGTCCTCACCTCCAAAGCCGGCCGACGCCAGCACGCTGACACCACCGATGCCGTCCCGACCGGTGGATGAGCCGAGCAGCACGGCCAGATTGCCGACCCCCGAGGCCTGGCCCAACACCAGCCGCTCAACGGGGAGGACGCCCATACACAGCACGTTGACCAGAGGGTTCTGGGCGTAACGGGGATCGAAGGTGAGTTCGCCGCCCACCGTGGGCACGCCCACCGAGTTCCCGTAGCCCGAGATTCCGGCCACCACTCCCTCGATCAGCCAGCGCTGCCGGGCTTCGGCCGGGTCGCCGAAGAACAGGGGGTCCATCACCGCAATGGGCCGCGCCCCCATGGTGAAGATATCCCGCAGAATGCCGCCCACACCGGTGGCTGCCCCCTGGTACGGCTCGATGGCGGAGGGATGATTGTGGCTTTCGATACGGATGGCCACCGCGATGCCGTCACCGGCGTCGATGACCCCGGCATTCTCGCCCGGTCCGACCAATACATACGGGGCGTCGGTGGGGAGGCGCTTCAAGTGGACCCGGGATGATTTGTAGGAGCAGTGCTCGCTCCACATCACCGCGAAGAGGGCCAGCTCCAAATGGTTGGGAGGACGACCGAGCAGGGTCTCCACCTCGTCGCGCTCACCGTCGGTGAGTCCGAGGGCCCGATGCAGTGGTTGCTCCCCGTCGGGTCCACTGTTCTGTGCACCGGCTTTCATCGCCCAGAGCGTACCCGCCCCGGTTCACTCGTCAGTAGGCCCCCGAGGCGGAAGGCGCAGAGATCCGGCAACCTGGCGTCCCGGTGAGAACGCTGCAATCAGAAGGAGTACACCCCGCCATCCTGGTTGGCCAGCCGATACCCTCCATCGGCTGTCGCGGCCACACCGATGATCGGGGCGTGCGGATGCCCGCCGGCGCTCCCATCGAAGACCGCGTCACCGAATCGAAGATGCCGCCGTCGCTGGCCACCAGCCAGTACCCGTTGCCGTCCGGGGTGGGCGCCATGCCGACAATGGGCTGGTTCAGGTGGGTGCCACCCATCGAGCCGTCGAAGTCGTCGCCAACCAAGGCACCAGTCGGAAGGCATCGCCGACCAAGGCATCCAGTCAGAAAAAGTCCCCGGCTCAGCGAGCTACGCCCCGAGGCAAGGCTTCGTAGCCGGTGAGGGCTGTTGCCCGCAGTCGCAGTAGGTCGCGGTCGGAGTCTGAGTCAGCGTCGTGATGTGGACGTGACCAGGGACGAAAACAGGTCGCCAAGACGCTCGACGCGGTCGAGAACCTCACCTGCTGTGAAGCGTAACTGGTTCGGATCTTCACTTCGCTCGCACGCTCGCACCTCGTCCCAGCTCACCGGCGTCGAAGCCGTTGGTTCCGGCCGGGCCCGGAGGGAATAGGCGGCGACAGTCGTCTTTGCCGGGTGATTCTGGCTCCAATCGATGAGCACCCGCCCCCGTCGAAGGTCTTTTCGCATGTTCGTGATCACGGCGTCAGGGTGGTCATTCTCCAGTGCTCGGGCGAGCTCCAATGATCGTCCTCGTGCCGTGGTCCAGTCGGTACGACTGGAAAGAGGAATGTACACCTGGAGACCCTTGGACCCGCTCGTCTTCGCCACTGGCGGGCGAGTGTCTTCGGCAAGGCGATCGAAGATCCACGACGCAATCCGACAGCACTCCACGATCGAGGTGCCTGGCCCCGGATCGAGGTCGAATACGAGGTGGTCCGGTCGTGCAGGAAGCGAGCGACGGCGTCCGATGTGCCAGAGGGGCACATGGAACTCGAGTGCCGCCAGGTTTGCCGCCCACATGAGCGTCGCCATAGTGCCGACCACCGCGTAGTCGACCGCCTCCGAGGAGCTGGCAGAGCCGGTGGTCGGAACCCTGACAGTGCGGACCCAACTGGGGGCATGTGCCGGCACATGCTTTTCGAAAAACGACTGCCCATCGACGCCGTTCGGAAAACGGCGGAGGGTCATGGGGCGGTCCTCGATGTGGGGCAGCATCACCGGCGCGATGCGGGCGTAGTAATCGAGAACAGCTCCTTTGGTGAAGCCGTTCGCCGGATAGAGCACTTTGCTGAGGTTGGACAGGGTGAGGCGTCGTCCCTCAACTTCGGTCTCGACGCGCTCAGGGCTCACGGACTTCCTCCCCTGCGTCCTTGTCCAAGCGGATACCGCGCCACGAGGGGTGGCGAAGGTGGTCGTCCGCAGTCCATTCGGCATATCGGACCTCGCCCACGATGGTCGGGCGAACGAAGTGTGCCAGGGCGTTCTCGGCGGGGCTGAGTCGAGAGGAGAAAGGGCTTTTCTTTACTGCGAGCGGTCGGAGTTTCTGGAGGAGTTCCCGACGTGCCGATTCATTGAAGCCGGTCCCGACCTTGCCGACGTACCGCAGCCCCTCTGCGTCGGGAACCCCGAGGAGGAGCGCTCCCAGCCTCCCGGAGCGTTCACCTTTGCCGTCGTTCCATCCACCGATGACAACCTCTTGCGTTTTGAAGTTCTTGACCTTCCGCCAATCACCTTGGCGCAGGCCGGGGGAGTAGAGGGAATCTCGTCGTTTGGCCACGACTCCTTCGAGACCTCCTTTTCGTACAGCAGCAAGGATGTCTGCGCCACGAACATCGCGAAACGAATCAGCGGTTGCAAAGGAAGGTCCGGCAAGGTTCAGGGACTCAAGGCGTGCGCGACGTTCGTCGTAGGGAAGGTCGAGCAACGACTGCCCGTCGAGGTGGAGGACGTCGAAGATGACATAGCTCACCGGCGACTCCCGAGCCCGTCGGGTGATCTCCGCGTTGCTCGATAGATGGAGGCGATGTTGGAGCTGACCGAAGTTCGGCCGACCCTCCGGGCCAAGGGCCACAATCTCACCATCAAGGATGGCAGGACGCGCCCCTAAGAGCTCCCCAATCTCACGCAACTCGGGGAATGTCGGCGTGAGATCCTTGTCGTTCCGGCTGAGTGCCCGGACTCTGCCGCCTTCGACATAGAGCATGGCCCGTATGCCGTCCCACTTGATTTCGTAGGCCCAACCGTCGTCATCGGTGGGCAACGATCCGGCTATGGCGAGCATGGGTCGGATGCGTCGGGGAAGCGGTTCTAAGTCCTTGGGTGCTGGGTCCATGCGATGGATCATCCAGTTCTTGCCATGCGTCGGGAAGAGCACGTAGCGACCCTTCGCCACCGTCCCATGGAGGACGACTTTGATCTCAGTGTCGGTCCACTTTTCAGGGTTGTAATCGCCGGAGTCCCAAATGCTGACGTGACCGCCGCCGTACTCACCCGCCGGTATGTCGCCTTGAAAGCCGCCGTATTCCAGGGGGTGATCCTCAGTGTGGACAGCAAGATGATTTGCCGTGGGGTCTACGGGGAGACCCTTGGGCAGCGCCCATGACACAAGAACCCCCTCGTGTTCCAGGCGGAAATCCCAATGGAGGGCGCGAGCGTGGTGCTCTTGGATGACGAAGGTGAGGCGGGACCCAGCCGCAGCCTTTGGCGGTCGTTTCCGTCCCATCGGTTCGGGAGTAGTGGTGGGGTTCCGTCTTGAGCGGTACGCGGTCAGGCGCGAACGGTCGCCCGTTGCTGGTTTCGGCTTGCGTTGACCTCTGGCTGTCGCCACAGAAGTTCTTCACCCCATTCGGACCGCTCTCACCCGGCAATGGTACGGCTGTTGCGGGGACTCTTGGGCGGAGAGCATCGGGTCACGAGGTGGGAGCAGGCGATGGACGTACTGCGCCGCCACATCCGCTACCGCCGCTACTACCGGACCGAGGACCCGTCGATGCTCATGGTGGACTGCCAGGTCGTCAAGGGAGCCCGGGGCGGCCGGTCGTTCCACGAACCGAACGGGATGGCCAGGCTCAACGGCGCCAAGCGCACCATCGCCATCGACTATCTCGGCCTGTCAGTCGCTGCGTCCGTCATCGGCGCGCACAGGCACGACGTGCGGGCTGGCCGTGAACTCCTCTTCTACCCCGTCTGCCGAAGGTCAAGACCATCCTGTGCGACCGGGGCTTCACCGTCATGACCGAGGCTGTCGCCCGCGACCACGGCGTCGAGGTCAAGGTGATGCACAAGGAGGGCCGCAAGAAGGGCACCTTCGAGCCCATCCAGCCGCTGTGGAAGGTCGAGGACGCCTTCGCCCGACTCGGTCGTTCGGGTCGCCTCGCACGCAGCTTCGAGGGCACGGAGGCGTCGGCCACAGCATGGCTCCAGGTGGCCTGCGTCGGCTACCTGCTCACGCTCGTCTGACGACTCGGCTCGCACCGCACGACGGACGCCCCGCAGCCAGCCGACTACGGCAGTGGCAATGGGAGCGGGGCACACCGTGCTGACCCATCGAATCGGCAGGTCAGGGACCGAAGCGCAGGCATGGGTCCGAGTTGGCCCGAGCTTGACCCTCTCCAACAACTGTCCACCCGGCAACTTTTTTTCACCGGGCCCAATCAGTGGCTCAGTGGGTGCGCCGTCGCCTTCCCCGTGCCGGGTCGGCCTTCGGCTGCGTTGACCATCACCGCATCCACCTCACAGCATTGACGCCGGTAGTTCCATCCGGGCGATGGCGGTTGACTGGGTCAGGTCATCACAGGCCCCGGACGAACCGGGGGCGACCAGGCCGACATACAGATCGGCGTGGGTCGAGCCATGTGGCACCACGTCCGGGGTCAAGACTCCACATTCACGCCCACCATTGACGACCACGATCGGCGACGCCGAAGCGAGAAGCCAGTTGGTCAATGACGCAGAGCTCGTTTTCCATACGTCGAACCGAACCGCATCCGCCGAGGTGGGCTCGAGCACATTGAACAACATGTGCCAGGTGGTTCCTGACTTGAACACCACGGGATTGGACATACAGCGGTCGCCGGTTCCCCGGTAAGCGATTGACGAACCCAGAACATCACGGCCCGCACTCACACTGGCCATACCGATCAGACAACCGGTACCGAAGAACACCAACCATTGTTGGGGCCCGGATGGTTGGAGCACAGCCGACGGCCCGGACACGCCCTTCTGTCCGGGATCGGAGACCGCCATTCTCTTGAAGGAGCCCCAACTCACCCCGTTGTCGGAGGTGGCGGACCACACTTGTGAGCTGGCGGACTGCTGTTGTGTCGTTGCACATCCCGGGGCATCGGGATGACACACCAGGGTGGTGAAGAACATGGCGTACCGGAGTGAGCTGCCGGCGGCGATGATGCTGACCGACGGGTCGTTGACTTCGGTTACTTGGGGGGCAACCTGCGAGGCGACGAGAACGGTGGTCGGAGACGACCATGGACCGTCGGAGGTAGGAGCAGTCCGCCGATAGATGGTGTCTAACTGACCGGAGTCGAGGGTCTGCTGGCTTTGCCAACCGGCGTACCACATGATGTAACCGCTACCTACTGGGTTGGGATGCACGTCAGGTGCGTACACATCGCGGCCCGTAAATTGCTTGGCGAACCTGGTCGGTGTATCTCCCTGGTTCACCACAGTCGCTCCCGCCCAAATGATGACTATCAGGGCGATGATCAGGACCACTGTGATGAACCAATTTCGCCTTTGACGGAGGCGAGTGTGGTCTTGCATCGTTCTCAGCATGGTCTGGTTGTGGAATATGCAACCCGAACTGCATCCGTTGGGGCAGATCAGCTTCAGGTCCGGGAAGTCGCTTCGACGCAGTGGCGTGGTCCCCACCAGATCCTACCCATCACCAGGTCCCTACTCGCCTCCACTGTCCATTAAACCGGCTTGTATCACTGAAGGTAGCCATTCCATGAGGAGTGGCGGCCACGTAGGGTGGTCTCGGGGAGAATCAGGGTGAACACACTTCAGTAGGAACCCGACAGGTCGAGGGTGGCGAAGCGCACCTGGTCTCGCCACGGTATCCCCTGTTCGGCCAACCAGCCATCGGGCCTGCCGGGCGGACCCTGAAGGAGATCGCCGGGCACGCCGGCACCACCGGGTTGTATGGGCAGTGAACATCCGATTGACCATCTGGTGATCTCCTTCTGCTCAGAATGCCAGCTCGGGGTCCGTTATGGCCGCGACATCGACCCGCACAGACTTGCGTTGGCTGTCATTCCCCTCGTTCTCTTCCCGACGGCTCTGATATGTGATTCCGCACCACGACGACAGGACAGTGCGCATGGTTCGCCACGTACTGGCTTACCGAACCGAGGAGAAGACCATGAAAAGCGCCCCTTCCCCTGGATCCGAGGACCACCATGTCCGCCCTCCGGCTGGCATCAACGAGGGCCTTGGCCGGCGGCTCCTCACTGGTCTCGCTGTGCACAGAGACCTCCGGTGCCACCGAAGTGACCTGACCAACCGCCTCACCGACAATCTGACTCGCTGCATCGGGAACGCCTATGTCGGCGGCGACAAGGTAGCTCGAGGCTGCCGGGAAGATCCGTGAGGTCACCACGTCGAGTCGGGCGTTCGTCCTGCAAGCTTCATTTGCCGCCCAGTCGAGCGCCAGGTTCGAGCCTTCTGAGCCATCCACACCGACGACAATCCGACTGGGGCCGGTATTCGATGCCCGACCCTCTGCCGATCGAATAATGGCTACGGAGCACTCGGCATGCGTGAGGCAGTGCTGTCCGACTGATCCCAGGAGAAGTCCACTAAACCCGCCGAGGCCCCTGGACCCGACGACTAACAATTCGGCACCCCGGCTGACCTCGATGAGGGCGTTCGCCGTAGGATCTCTACAAACATGGGTCTCGACCCGCACCCCTGGATGCCGCTCGATCACCTGCTTCCTCGCACCCTCGACGATGCGCTCCGCATCGCGTTCCAAGAGCACTGTGGTGGTCAATCCGCCGTAGGCCCAGGCTACGACGATGGAAAGGGTGGAATCGTTCCGTTCGGCTTCAGTTGCTGCCCAGTCGAGCGCTTGAGTTGCACCCGCCGAACTGTCCACCCCGACGACGATGTGGGAACGGACCTTGTCGTCGGGATCCGCCCGTTGTTTGACGCCGACTTCTACTGCCATCTCGCCGTTCCTGTCTTCTCGTATGCGTGCTGACTCAGCCGCCAAGTCATTGTCGGGGAGTCCGGTGATCCCTGCAAGGGCCGAAAGACCCAACCGACTTTGGTTCTCGAGATTCCATGGCGCTTGCTTCGGTACTGGGTTTGCATCTCCGGCATCGAGGATTGAGGTGGTTGGAGTGACCTGGGCCACAGGCAGGCCAAGATCGCCTGACCAAGGCGAGCTCAATCGGGGCGCCCAGGTGCGGACTCTCACGAATTGACCTCAAGTGATTCTGCCCCCTTCAAGTTGAATCACCCGGTCAGCAGCGGATGCGATCTCGCTGTCATGGGTGACCATCACGATGGTCGTGCCTTCAGTCCGATGAAGGCGATCGAACACTGCGATGATCTTTGCAGCGCCTTCTGGGTCGAGACTGCCCGTTGGTTCGTCGGCCAGAATCACGGCAGGATTATTGGCCAACGCCCGGGCGATAGCTACTCGTTGTCGCTCACCACCCGACATCTCTGGTGGCTTGCGGCCGGCCTGTGCGGTCAACTCGAAAAGTGAGAGCAGTTCAGTGGCATGATCACTGCGGGCCTGGCGGCCTCGATGGGTTCCAAACATGGCGATCTCAATGTTGCGTTTGGCATCGAGATGGGGCAGCAGATTGTGCAGCTGAAACACATGGCCAACCTCGATCCGTCGATAGCGATCGAGGTGCCTTCGATTGGCAAGGTCGACTCCCTGGAAGCGCACGCTGCCACTCGTGGGTTGATCAACTGCGGCGAACAATTGCAGGAGCGTGGACTTCCCAGAGCCTGATGGTCCCGTTACCGCCACCCATTCTCCGGGAGCAACACTCAGATTCGCCGCAACCAATGCGTAGAACTCTCCATAGACCACATCCACGTTGACTGCTTCGAGCACCGGCGTAGAAGCAGGGGCTTCGGCATTCATGCCCAGAGCGATCTGGGGCTCCCCTTGCTCTATTGATGCATTCGTTGCGTGTGTCATTCTCGTCGCAATGAGGCACCCGGCCTCAACATCGCAGCTCTTGCCGAAGGGTAGAGCGCGGCAAGCACGCCAATGGCAATGGCCGCATACAGTGCAGTCCAAAACTCCCCGGCTGTGAATTGAGCTTGCAAAATGCCTCGCAGTGGCGAGAATCGCTGGAGGCCCCAGGTGAGTACAAATGCGAAACCGACTCCGAGTCCCGCGCCGAGGAAGCTGATCCCGACGGCTTCCCCCAAGACAAGTCCGAGCAATCGTGATCGTGACCACCCGATCGCCCGTAAGACTCCGAATTCTCGGATGCGCTCGACGAAGGAGAGCAGCATGGTGTTCATCACGATGATCACTCCGATGACGAGGGCGATGATTTGGGATCCAGTCTGAGCAGCCCCGAGGAATTGGAGATTCCGGTCGACTCGTCCGTACTCGGTAGCCGATCGCACGGTTGCCAGATTGGGGTTGGCTTCCTCGATAGCTCTACGAGCCCCTTCGATGCTCGCCCCCTTGGTGACCCGGACGACGGTGAGCGTCACCGTCGCTGGTTTCCGTTCCCGTGCCTGCAGAGTTGCCAATGACATCATCGACGCGCTGTCCGCGAAGACCTGCCCGGTGGAGTAGATACCCACCACCCGGAAGCGGATTCCGTCCATCACGATCGAACTCCCAACCTTCTTTCCGAACGCGTCGGCAGCTTGCCAACCAAGCATCACCTCGTCAGGAGCGGTGGCGTCATAGGCTCGTCCGGCCACGACATGCACACCGAAAGGCGAAAGCGACTCCGGCGTTATTCCGATCTCGAGGAACAGCGGGTGAGCGGGATCGAGCTTGATTGTTGCCACCAGGACTCCCACTGCGCTGGCGACACCGGGGGTGGATGCGATCTTCGCGACCTGAGTGTCGGTCACGACGCTATTCAGGAGGTCGGAGACTGACTTCTGGGCAACTGTGAAGTCGGCGTTCCCCGCGGACAGTACCTCTGCCGCCGAACTCTTCAAGCTGTCTGTCAATACGCTGAGCGTCACCACCGCCATCACGGCGATGGCCACGGCCAGGGCAGTAAGCGCAGTCCTCACCCGACGGGTGCCAAGGTTGTGCACAATGAGCCCGACGAAGGACAACCCCGCGCTCTTCTCGTTCGCTCCTATTTGGGGTGGTGGCAGTCGGACGTTCTCCTGCACATTGCTCCTTCGCTAGACCGAGCCTGCTCCTAGTGAAGCAGCAGGCCGACGACGACGGCAGGGTCAAAGGTCCCATGACATTCTAACTATGTCTAGCTGATCACAGTTCGCACGTGCCAGGGGAAAATGGCCTAGAGGCTGAAGACGGCGTCAATCCTGGTACTGATGCTGTTCGCCGTGACTTTCCACAGGCCAAGATCCCGCGATAGCCCTGCTGTCAAGTTGCCGGCCACGTCGCCATCCTCGCTCCCTGCATACGGAGCGCAACCCGTCGAGTCGTGAAGAGTCTCGAGAGACCGTGGGGCTTGGTCTCGGATGAACTCCGACATTGTGATCAATGGCGCTGCCGGATGGACCGGACACTTTCGTAGAGTTACTTGTGTGTTTCTTCACTCTGAACGACACCGATCAGGCCGTTCTGGGTGGCTCAGGGCAGCCGTCCTCGGAGCGGACGATGGGCTCGTGTCGACCGCATCTCTTCTCGTCGGCCTCGTCGCTGCAGGGGCAACACGAAATGCACTTCTGACGGCCGGAGGGGCCGCGCTCACCGCGGGGTCCCTGGCCATGGCGATTGGCGAGTACGTTTCCGTTAGCGCCCAAGCAGACACTGAAAAGGCAGACCGAAATCGAGAGAAGATCGAGCTCGACACCCAACCAGACCAAGAATTGAAGGAACTGGTGCAGATCTATCAAGACCGTGGCTTGCCGCCAGAGCTTGCGACGTCGGTCTCCGAGATTCTCCATCAACAGGACGCCCTTCAGGCGCACCTCCGAGACGAACTTGGCCACGCTGAGCACTCGATGGCACGGCCCCTGCAGGCAGCGAGCGTTTCGGCGGCAAGCTTCGGTGCTGGGGCAGCGCTTCCACTTCTTGCAGCTGCGGTCTCCCCCGACTGGGGTCCGAAGTGCCGGTTTGCCAACCCGCATGCCACATGATGTAACCGCTGCCTACTGGGTTGGGATGCACGTCAGGTGAGTACACATCGCGGCCCGTAAATTGCTTGTCCGACCTGGTCGGCGTATCTCCCTGGTTCACCACAGTTTCTCCCGCCCGGATGATGACTATCAGGGTGATGATCAGGACCACCGTGATGAACGAATTTCGCCTTTGGCGGAGGCGAGTGGGGTCTTGCATCGTTCTCAGCATGGTCTGGTCGTCGAATATGCGACCCGAAGTGGATCCGTTGGGGCAGATCAGCTTCAGGTCCGGGTCCAGGAAGCCGCTTCGACGCAGATCTCACCCATCACCAGATCTCACCCATCACCAGGTCCCTACCCGCCTCCACTGTCCATTGAACCCGGCTCATCCCAGTGGAGTGCATGAAACTGCCACCTATCTCCATCCACCCTGGCGCCACACTTTAGGTTCTTTATGCCAACATCCATGACGTTCTCGGCATTACTTTGCGAGCGATGAGAGACCCCCCGATCGTGGGTATCAAATCTGTCGAGCACCCACGCAATGCCTCGTTTGAAAACTGAGTCCTATTCTGAAAGACTCTATCTATGGCTACGGCACCTGTGAAGAAAAGACGCAAAAAGGAATCGATGTCCGAGGTCCACAAGGCGGCACTGGCCAAGGGTCGCGAAGAAGGACGAATTGTGCGTCGTTACCTGAAGGGCTTGGAGGCAGCCAAGCCACGCCGAGGCCGCAAACGCACGCCCGATTCCATTCGGCGCCGTGTGGCCACCATTGACTCCACCATGGCCGGTGCCGATCCGCTGGCCCGACTTCACCTCATCGAAGAGAAGCAACGGCTCGAGGACGAGTTGAACACCACCGCAACCACAGTCGATCTGCCTGCCCTGGAAAAGAACTTCATTAAGGTTGCCCGCCTCTACGGCGAGCGCAAGGGCGTTTCGTACTCAGCTTGGAGGAAAGTGGGAGTCAGTGCTGCGGTTCTCCAAAAGGCGGCGATCGCCCGCACCCGCAGATAAGCCTCGGGCTCGGACGCCCCAGATGCCGGACGCCCCAGATGCCGGACGGTTTAGGCGTTGGCCGAGGTCAGCGCCGAGGCCAACAACGACGTGAGCAGGGTCGCTCCGTCCACCGAGCCGGTAAGTGCATCCGAGGCTCGCTCCGGGTGGGGCATCAGCCCGACCACGTTGCGCTGCTCGTTACACACTCCGGCGATGTCGTCGATGGAGCCGTTGGGGTTGTCCACATAGCGCAGGATCACCCGCTCATCGCTCTGTAGACGAGCCAGCGTCTCGGCATCGCAGGTGTAGTTGCCTTCGAAATGATTGATGGGAATCGACAGCACCGTGCCGGGTGCGATGCCTGACGTCAACACCGAACGGTCAGTCTCCACCCGGATATCGACGGTTGCGCAAAGGAACCGGAGGCCGCGGTTCTTTTGCAGGGCTCCGGGAAGCAGGCCGGCTTCGGTTAACACTTGGAAGCCGTTACAGATCCCCACCACCGGTCCGCCATCAGCGGCAAACCGCCCGACAGCTTCCATCACCGGTGAGAAGCGAGCGATGGCGCCCGGTCGAAGGTAATCACCGTGGGCAAATCCGCCCGGAAGTATCAGGGCGTCGTACCCGGAGACCGACGAATCGCCATGCCACACCAACTCGGCAGTTCCGCCCAGACTGTTGACGGCTTGGACGACGTCGTGCTCACAGTTGGTCCCGGGAAACATGACCACGCCGACCCGGGATGGCATCAGCCCGCTGCCGGTTTGGCGGTGACGGTGACCGAGGACTCCTCGATGACCGGATTGGCCAGGACTCGATCAGCCACCACCGTTCCCTGGGCCAGTGCAGCCTCCTCATCGTCGGCCACGATGTCGAATCGGAATGACTTACCTGCCCGAACCCCAGCGATTCCGTTCAGCCCCAGCGCCGGCAGTGCCCGTTCGATGGTGGCTCCCTGAGGGTCAGCGATCCCCGGTCGCAGCCGAACCTCCACCACCACCGAAAATGTCGCAGGGGAAGCCATGGTCACGCACCGTACCAGTCGCTCAACTTCTTTCCGCAGATCCGCTCGTAGGCATCGGTGTAGAGCCGGGAGGTGGCATCGACGATGTCGGGGGGAAGAGGTGGTGGAGGCGGTTTCTTGTCCCACGGCTGAGCCTCGAGCCAGTCGCGGAGCGGCTGCTTGTCGAACGACGGAGGGTTGGTGCCCGGGGCACAGTTGTCAGCCGGCCAAAAACGGGACGAGTCCGGAGTCAGGACCTCATCACAGATCGACAGCTGCCCGTCGATGGTGCCGAGCTCGAACTTGGCGTCGCAGATCACCACACCTTGCTCCTCGGCCCGGATCGCCGCTCGCGAGTAGGCGGCCAGGCACAATGCCTCGGCGGCCTCGGCGGCCTCTCTGCCCACCAGGTCAATGGCTTCGGCCATCCCGATATTCAGATCATGTCCCTCGGTCGCCTTGGTCGAAGGGGTGAAGATCGGCTCGGGCAACCGGTCGGCGTGACGCAACCCGGTCGGCATGGCCATGCCGTGGAGAGTGCCCAAGCTCAGGTACTCCTTGTAGGCGGAGCCGGCCAGGTACCCCCGCACGATGCACTCGATATCGAGCATCTCGGCCCGGTGGACCAACATCGAACGTCCGGCCAGGTACTCGAGACCGCCATCCAACCCGGCAGCCGCCGCCGGGTAGTCGGCGGTGTCCGCGCTGATCAAATGATTGGGAGCGAGATCGGACAGCTCGTCGAGCCAAAAGACAGTCATGGCTGTCAACACCCGGCCCTTGTCGGGGATCGGCTCCTTCATGATCACGTCGAAGGCGGACATCCGATCGGAGGCGACCATCAACAGGCGCCCATCCCCGGCGTCGTAGATCTCGCGGACTTTGCCCGACAGGACGAGGGGGAGGGCGCCGGGGCTCGATGGTGCGGTCATGGGACTAACCCCTCCAAGGCGTCGGTGAACCGGTGGACATGGCGCAAGGTGCGCGACAGGTCGAAGGCGTCGTCGAGCTCAGCCTTGGTCAGGGTGACCTCGGTGTCGTCGTCGAGCACCTCACGGAACGGGCGTCCTTCCTCCCACGAGGCCCGGGCGTCCCGTTGCACAATGCGATAGGCGGCGTCGCGACTGAGACCCCCCGACACCAGGGCCAGCAGCACTGATTGACTGAACACCAGACCGTGGCTTCCCTCGGTGAGGTTGGCCAGTGCCCGCTCGGGATGAATGACCAAACCCTCCATCAGACCTTTGGTTTTTTGCAGCATGTACAAGGTGAGAGCGCTGGCATCGGGAAGCACCACCCGTTCCACCGAACTGTGGGAGATGTCGCGCTCGTGCCATAGCGCCACGTCCTCGAGACCGGCCGAGAGGTAGCTGCGCAACACCCGGGCCAGACCACACAGCCGCTCGGACAGGATCGGGTTGCGCTTGTGGGGCATGGCCGAGCTCCCCTTTTGGCCCACCTTGAACGGCTCTTCGGCCTCGCCCAACTCACTGCGGGCCATGTGACGAACCTCGGTGGCGATGTTTTCTATGGTGGCGCCCACCGACGCACACGCCCACAGATATTCGGCATGACGGTCCCGGGCCACCACCTGGGTCGCCGGGGTCGGGGTCAAGCCGAGCGCGTGGCAGACGTGGTCCTCCACCCGGGGGTCGATGTTCGAATAGGTGCCCACCGCGCCGGACAGCTTGCCCACCGCCACCCGGGCTCGGGCGGCCACCAGTCGCTGGCGATCCCGGTCGGCCTGCAACGCCCACAACGCGAACTTGGCCCCGTAGGTGGTGGGCTCGGCGTGCATGCCGTGGGTTCGGCCGGTGACCGGCACGTCGATCAGTTGGTTGGCCCGGGCCTTCAACACCCGCACCAGATCAGTCGAGGCGACGATGAGCAGATCGGCCGCTCGGGTGAGGGTGGCACACAGCGCGGTGTCGACAACATCGGACGAGGTGAGCCCGTAGTGGATCCACGAGCCTTCGGGCTGACCGATGGTCTGCTGTACGACGTCGACGAAGGCGGCCACATCGTGGTCGGTGACTCGCTCACGTTCGGCCACCGCTTCGACGAAGACGGCGTCGACTTCGGGGGCTCGATCTCGACAGACGGCGGCGGCCTGGGCCGGCACGTCGCCTACCTCCACCCATCCCTCGGTGGCCAGGAGCTCCACCCGCAGCCACATGGCAAACCGGGCTTCGTCCGAGAACAGCTCGGTCATCTCCTTGGGTGCGTAGCGGGGAATCACCCTGCCACCTCCTGTGTCTCGGGTTGTGTCTCGGGTTGGTCGGACACCTCGGGCCCTGGCCCGGTCAACGTTCCTGATGCTTCAAATGATCCGCTCCCAGCAATGTCAGACCGACGTTGCATCCCGGGCCAGCTGATGTGCGACGCCTTCTCGTATGCCCGAGTCCGAGCCTCTTCGATGGTTGTCCCTAAGGCGACCACGTTGAGCACCCGTCCCCCGGACGTGATCACGGATCGACCGGATCCGCCGGCACCCGGTGCCGGCGCGGTCCCGGCGTGAAGCACCATCGCGTCCCCGCCGTCGACACCGTCTTCGAGCCCGGCAATCAGGTCCCCAGTGCGCGGCGCCTCAGGATAACCCTCGGACGCCAACACCACACAGACCGCGGCGTCGTCAACGAATCGGGGCATCGACCGCAGCTCACCGGCGGCGGCTTCGGCCAGCAGGGCGGTGAGGTCACCCTCCAGACGGGGCAGCACCACCTGGGTCTCCGGGTCGCCGAATCGGACGTTGTATTCGAGCACCTTCGGGCCATCATCGGTGAGCATTATCCCGGCATAGAGAACGCCCCGATAGTCGATGCCCCGGGCCCGGAGAGTCGACACCAGCGGGGCGACCGCCTCTTCCACCAACTCAGCCACCAACGCCTCGTCAACGAATGGCACCGGCGAATACGCCCCCATGCCCCCGGTATTGGGCCCCGAGTCACCGTCGCCGAGGCGCTTGAAGTCCTGAGCCGGGGCCAGCGCGGCCAACCGCTGACCGTCGCACAGCACCAGCAGCGAGCACTCGACCCCGATCAGGCCCTCTTCGATGACCACCTGCCTGCCGGCGTCGCCGAAAGCTCGGCCGGACAGCTTGGCGTCCACGTCGGCCTCCGCCTCGTCCCACGAATCGGTAACCAGCACACCTTTGCCGGCGGCCAGACCGTCGGTCTTGATCACCCATGGGCCCCGGAGCCCGCGCAGGAATTCCTTGGCCGCCACCGGGTCCCCGAAGACACCGAACCGGGCGGTGGGCACGCCCGCCTCGGCCAACATCTCCTTCATAAAGGCCTTGGAGCCCTCAAGTTGGGCACCGTCCGCACCCGGCCCGAACACCAGCCGACCAGCCCCCCGCAGTCGGTCGGCCAGGCCGTCGACCAAAGGTGCTTCGGGTCCGATGACGAAGAGATCGGCGTCGATCTCCTCGGGGGGAGTGGACACACTGATGAGGGTGTGACCCTCCGGTGTAGTCCCGGTGATTCCCGGGTTGCCCGGGGTGACGATGACGTCGGCGGTCCGACCGATCACCAGAGCCAGGGCATGCTCCCGGCCTCCCGAGCCGACCACGCAGACAGTGTTGATGGCTCCGCTCATGCCCACCCGCTCATACCTCCGCTCATGCCCACCCGCTCATGCGGCGAAGCGGACGAACTGCTCTCGGCCCGGGCCCACCCCGACCAGACGCACCGGAGCGCCGATCTGTTCGGCCAGGAAGTGCACGTAGTCGCGAGCGGCCTGAGGCAGGTCCCCGATCTCGGTCGCCCCCGAGAGGTCGGTCTTCCAACCCGGAAGCTCTTCGTAGATCGGCTTCACCTGATGAAACACCGACTGGTGGTATGGCGGGTGGGTGAAACGCTCACCATTGGCCTCGTAGGCCACACAGACCTTCACCGTGTCGAAGGTGTCCAACACATCGAGCTTGGTCAGTGCCACCTCGGAGAGCGAGTTGAGCCGCACGGCCTGGCGCATCATCACCGCGTCGAACCATCCGGGCCGGCGACGGCGCTTGGTGTTGACCCCGTACTCGTGGCCGATCTCGACCAGGGTGTCACCGATCTCGTCGGTGAGCTCGGTGGGGAACGGCCCACTGCCCACCCGGGTGACGTAGGCCTTGGCGATGCCGATCACCTGGTCGATGTAACGCGGGCCTATCCCGGCGCCGGTGCAGGCCCCGCCGGCCACCGGATTGGAGGAGGTGACAAAGGGGTAGGTGCCATGGTCGAGATCGAGGAAGGTGGCCTGGGCCCCCTCCAAAAGAACATGGGCTCCCCGCTCGAGGGCATCGTGGAGGATGCCTACCGTGTCGGCCACCATCGGTGCCACCCGTGGGGCCAGCTCATCGAGGTAGAGAGCGGTGATCTCGTCGGCCTTGGCCGGCAGCCGGTTGTACACCTTGGCCAGGATGGCGTTCTTTTCCTTCAGGACCACGTCGAGCTTCTGGCGGAAGATCTTCGGATCGAGGAGGTCCTGGACCCGCAGTCCCACCCGCGAGGACTTGTCGGCATAAGCGGGCCCGATCCCCCGTTTGGTGGTCCCCAGTTTGTTTTTGCCCAGGTACCGCTCGGCCAGCTGATCCAGCTCGTGGTGGTACGGCATGATCAGGTGGGCGTTGCCACTGACCAGAAGCTTGGAGGTGTCGACGCCCTTGGCGATGAGGGTGTCGACCTCGGCGAGCAGCACGGTGGGATCGACCACCACACCGTTGCCGATGATCGGGGTGATGTGCTCGTAGAGGATCCCGCTCGGGACCAGTTGGAGAGCGAAGGTCTCGTCGCCGACCACAATGGTATGGCCAGCGTTATGGCCGCCCTGATAGCGGACGACCAGTTCCATCTCCTTGGCAAGCAAGTCGGTCAACTTGCCCTTTCCCTCATCACCCCATTGGGTTCCGACGACGACGGTTGCCGGCACGCGTCACTCCTCCGTTGCGAAAAGCGGATTACGCACCAGTGTAGCCCGGGCACGAGATGACATGGGTTGTCGACTCAGGTTCGGGAATAGCGCCACTCTTCGGCCGAGGGTGCCCGGATGCGGAAGTCGTGGGCCGCGCCTCCTGGCCCCTTCAAATCTTCGGGCTCCCCGAGCCCAGCGGGTCCGGCGGTCGCCAGGGAAAACATCGACGCCGCGCCGGGCCAGGGGCGGCCCCGAGGTCGTAGAATGGCGGGAACATGCAACTCGTACTCCCCTTTATCCGAACTTCTCCTCTCTTCCTGGTCTTCGGGCTGTTCATCGGCTTCATGAACTACCGCAACACCGAGCGCTTCCGCCGGATCACCGGGAAGAGCCCCTGGGGCATCCATCCCCTGGTGTGGGGATTGACCAGCGTCTTCATCTCCCTGTTCGTCACCCTGTTGGCCTTCATCGCCATGAGCACCAGCCAGAAACGGCGAATGCGGCAAGGACAAGGAGGTGTCTTTGGGGGCGGTGGCGCATCGGGACCGTCCGGTGGCTACCCCGGCAGATACCCCGGCCAGCAACAGCAACTTCCCCTCCCGCAGCCCACTGAACACCCATCCATCGCCACCACTCAGACCGCCCCTCCGGCCCTGTCGGCTCCCCCCAGTTGGCTGGCCGACCCGTCGGAACGGTTCGACTTTCGCTACTGGAACGGCGAGGAGTGGACCGAGTTCGTCTCCAAGGGCGGGGTCACCAGCAACGACCCCTTCTGACCCGGCGCCAGCCTTTCGGGTCGTCCTGCCGTCGACGTCGCATCGGACAAAGGTGAGTCAGTTCGAGTCCAAGTCGCGGCTGCGCGACTCTAGGCTCATGTCATGAAGCGGTTCCGTGTGCAGCACCTGGATGTGCCCGCAGGACTGAACGCAGCTGACCGAGTCAAGGAGTACGACTCGCTGCCAGAAGCTCGGGCCGAGTGCGATGCCCTGTGGGCACTGTATGAGATCCCCACTCGCCAAGAGATCAGGGACTCAAAGACCGGCGAGCGATGGATCAGGGCTGCCGGTTCCCACGACTGGCAACGGGAGGGTCCGTCTGGAGACGCTGGCTAAAGCTCGTTGGCCACGAGCAGCGTGGGCCCATCCGCCGGGCCAGAGTCCATCGAGAACCACATCACTTGTCTGTGGCGCGGCGACACCTAATCTGAGCCGGTGGGTCTCCTCGAGCTCGAAGGGCTGACTCGTCGCTACGGGACACTTACCGCCCTCGACGATCTCTCCTTTTCCGTTCCCGCCGGACAGGTGGTGGGCTTCTTGGGCCCCAATGGGGCGGGCAAGACGACCACCATGCGGGCTGTCTTCGGCCTCACCGATCTGGACGCGGGGAGAGTCATGTGGAATGGTGCCCCGGTCGGCCAGGCCGAACGGCGCCGCTTCGGGTACATGCCGGAAGAACGCGGGCTGTACCCGGCCATGCTGGTGGGCGAGCAGCTCGAGTACCTCGGGAGATTGCACGGGATGAGCGCGACCGACGCCCAGGTCGCGACCAAGACGTGGCTGGAACGGCTGGGCGTCACAGACCGCGTGGATAGCAAGGTGGATGCCCTCTCCCACGGGAACCAGCAGCGAGTGCAGCTTGCCGCCGCGTTGGTCCACCGTCCTGAACTGCTGATCTTGGATGAACCGCTGGCCGGACTGGATCCATCGGGGATCGATGCCATCGGAGGTGTGCTCGTCGAACAGGCTCGCTCCGGGTGCTGTGTGATCTTCTCCAGCCATCAGCTCGACCAGGTCGAGGATCTCTGCGAGTCGGTCACCATCATCGATCACGGTCGCCTGGTGGTGACCGGAAAGGTGGACGATCTGGCCACCAGTGGCCCCCGCCGCTTGGTGGTACGGGTGGAGGGTGACCGAGATGCTTTGTGGGCACATGGCATCGCCGGTGTCACCATCTCAGAAGTCGATGGGGGCGAAGCGCGACTTGTGCTCGACGCGTCAGTGGACAGCGAGTCGGTGCTCCGGGCGGCCATGGCTGCGGGCCGGGTCACCGAGTTCGTCTTCGAGCGCCGCCGTCTCTCCGAGGTCTTCCGGGAGGCATTGGGGTGAGCACATGGATCATTGTGCCCATCGTGGCTGTCGTCGTGGCGGCGCTGAGAGTCTGGATCCATTTCAGACGGCGGGCAACCCGATCAACCCGCCAACCCCGCGCCCGGGCTCACTCCGGGTTGGGGCCCTTCACCAGTGACGTGGGATTGGTGGCGGCCCGGGAGATGCGGGAGCGATTCCGCGGCAAGATCTTTCGGGTCGGGACCCTGCTCATCCTGGTGGTGGTCGCGGCTGCCATCGTCATCCCCACGCTCGACAAGGGAAAGGCACAGCCTCAGCGAGTCGGTCTTGTCGGCGCTCTGTCGGCTCCCGAGCGTGCGGCAGTTGTGGCCTCCGCCAATAGTGTAGGGATCACCGTGCACTTTGTGCCGGAATCCGACGAAAAGGCGGCCAAGGGCGGCCTGCGATCAGGGAACCTGGACCTCGCCATCGTCGACGGTCAGAGACTCGTCGTGAACAAACCGATCAGCCCGACCGACACCTCGACGACGGCTCTGTTCGTGCAGTTCGTCGCCAAAAACCTGGGTGTGGCCGAGGCGGTCGAGGCGGCTCACCTCTCGGCCGCTCAGTCCTCGGAGTTGGCCGGTGCCAAGCCCCTTCCGGTGAGCAGCGTCCGAGCCGGAGCCGCCAAGGGCGCCACCCACTCCACGTCGCTGGTCGGCCTCATCCTCATATTCGTGATGCTCTCGCAGTACAACACCTGGATCCTGATCGGGGTCATGGAGGAGAAGTCCAGCCGGGTCATCGAGGTGCTCCTGGCCGCCCTGCGCCCCATCCAGCTGCTCACTGGCAAGGTGCTCGGGATCGGCCTGGTGGCTTTCGCCCAGGCTTCCGTCATCGTGGTGTTCGCCCTCCTACTGGCCGAGGGCGTGGGCTCCGCCCTTTTGCACGGCACAGCACCTCTGGTGTTGGTGAGCACGTTGGCGTGGTTGGTGCTGGGTTATGCCTTCTACTGCTGGGTCTACGCCGCCGCAGGTTCTTTGGCCGAGCGCCAGGACCAGGTGCAGAGCCTGGCCTTCCCACTGAGCATCCCGATCATCTTCGGCTACATCATGGCCCTCACCACGGCCAGCTCGGGAAGCGCGTCCACCTTCTTCAAGGTCCTCGCCTATCTGCCTCCGACGGCGCCCTTCGCCATGCCGGTCCTCGTGGGGTTCGGGACGGTCACCTGGTGGGAGTTCCTTGCCTCGGCGGCTATCCCATTGTGTGCACTATCGGGGTGGCAAGACTGGCGACCAGCATCTACCGCCGAGCCATCCTCCGCACGGGTGGACGGGTCCAGCTCCGCGACATCTTCTCCCGCGCCGCCGGGTAGAGACCGAGACCTCTCGGCGCGAGCACGCACCCGACACGGACACCAAGACTGGCGAGCGGTGGACGAGGGCAACCGGTGCCCACGCTTGGCATCGGGTGGATCCGTTTGGAGACGGGGACATCAGTTAACTCGAAGGGTCTATACAATTAGATAGGCCCGTCGCACCGAGAGGTGCCAGTGCGCCCGTCACGTCTACGACGATCCTCCAGCTGAAGATCATCCAACCGGCGGGCGTGCGCCCCAACAACTCAGGTGAGGACGATCACGCCATCCCGCTCGTCGACGGTCACGCTGGAGCCCTCGGGGTAGCGACCCTCCAACAGGGCCATCGCCAACGGGTCCTCGACCTGTCGCTGGATCACCCGGCGAAGTGGCCGGGCTCCGTAGTCGGGATCGAAGCCGGTTTTGGCCAACCATGCCTCGGCCGCCGGAGTCACCGACAGCGTGAGGCGTCGCTCGCTCAATCGGCCCCGCAGGCTCCCCAATTGGATGGAGACGATGAGTTCGAGGTCGGCTTCGCTGAGCGCGTGGAACCGGACGATCTCGTCGATCCGGTTCACGAACTCCGGTTTGAAGAACGACGCCGGCTCCCCCACCAGATTCGAGGTCATGATCAACACCGCGTTGGTGAAGCTGACCGTCCGGCCCTGGCCGTCGGTGAGCCGTCCGTCCTCCAGTACCTGCAGCAAAATGTTGAAGACGTCGGCGTGGGCCTTCTCCAACTCGTCGAGCAGCACCACCGCGTAGGGGCGACGGCGCACCGCCTCGGTGAGCTGGC
>PLZF01000071.1 GCA_003152015.1 Acidimicrobiaceae bacterium
GCCTCGTTGACGGTGGCGTTTCTGGCCGTTCCCCTGATCGGGCTCCTGACGAAGGTGTCATGGGGCACGCTGTGGCAGGACCTCACCACCCCGGTCGCTCTCGACGCCTTGAAGCTGTCGCTGGTCTGCTCGTTGTGGGCTACGGGGCTCTCGTTGATACTCGGCGTGCCTCTGGCCTGGGTGCTCGCCCGCACCCAACTTCCCGGACGCAACCTGGTCCGGGCATTGGCCATCCTGCCCATGGTGCTCCCACCGGTCGTCGGTGGCGTGGCCCTCCTGCTGGCCTTCGGACGGGACGGTCTCCTCGGCCGACCTCTCTACAGCCTGTTCGGCATCCAGTTCCCGTTCACCACCGCCGGTGCGGTTCTGGCCGAGACCTTTGTGGCCATGCCGTTCCTGATCATCACCGTGGAAGCAGCCTTGCGCTCGATGGACGGACGCTACGAGGAGGCCGCCGCCAACCTCGGTGCCGGACGGTGGCGGACCTTCCGCCACGTGACCCTCCCCATCATCGCCCCCTCACTGATCGCAGGTGCGGCACTCACCTGGGCACGTGCGCTCGGTGAGTTCGGCGCCACGATCACTTTCGCGGGGAACATCCAGGGCCGAACACAGACATTGCCGCTGGCCGTGTACCTCGAACTCCAGAGTAACGAAGGGGTCGCCATCGCCATGTCGCTGGCGTTGCTAACAGTCTCCATTGTCGTGCTAGTCGCACTCCGAGGCAGATGGCTCGGCGCCATCAGGCGATGAGCCTCGATGCAGAGATCAGCGTCGCCGTGGGCGAGTTCGAACTCCACCTGGATCTAGACGTGGCCGACGGCGAGGTGGTCGCCGTGCTCGGCCCCAACGGCAGCGGCAAGACAACGCTGCTCCGCACCCTGGCCGGGCTGCAGCCCCTGAGCAGTGGACACATCACGCTGGACGGCCGGGTTCTTGACGATCCGGCGGCCAAGGTGCTGGTTGCCCCGGAAAGTCGTCAGTGCGGGATGATCTTCCAGGACTACCCACTCTTTCCCCACCTCACCGCCGTTGCCAACGTCGCGTTCGGCCTCCGCAGTCGGGGCACGAACAAATCCGAGGCCAATAGCCGTGCACTCAAGTGGCTCGGCCGAATGGAGGTGGCCCACCGGGCCCAGGCAAAGCCTCATCAACTCTCGGGTGGAGAGGCCCAGCGGGTGGCACTGGCTCGCGTGCTAGCCACCGACCCGCAGCTTCTCCTCCTCGACGAGCCCATGGCAGCGCTGGACGCGGGTGCCCGTGGTGCGGTCCGTCACCAGCTCCGGCGCCATTTGGCCGCATTCACCGGTGCGTGCGTCTTGGTGACCCACGATCCCCTCGACGCCGCCGCTATCGCTGATCGCCTCGTCATCATCGAGGCCGGGCGCATTACTCAACAGGGGACGCTGAAGGAGATCACCATGCGCCCCCGCAGCAGCTACATCGCCGGGCTGATGGGTCTCAACCTGCTCAGCGCCAGCGCGAGTGGGACGACCATCGTCCTGGCTAACGGCGCTACCCTGGAAGCTGCCAGTCGGGCGAACGGTGAGACGCTCGTGGTCATCGCACCCCAGAGCATCTCTCTACACCTGGATCGACCCGACGGGAGTCCTCGGAACATGTGGCCGACCCGAGTCAGCGAGATCCACCTCATCGGCGATCGGGCCCGTGTGCTCCTCGGCGATCCGGTGCCGGTGGCCGCGGAGATCACGGCGATATCCCTGGCCGAGCTCGGGCTGACCGAGGGATCGCCTGTGTGGGCATCGGTGAAGGCCACACAGGTCGACACCTTTCCTGCGAACGGCGGACAGTAGCCTCAGAAAGACCTGACGAAACGGTCTGGCGGGGCTCGGAAACACGGCGCAGGTTGCTCACGCTGGCACCGGTGCAAGGCCCTCGGCCACAGAGCGCTGATGCTCGTCGGGGGGGCGGTTGTTGTTGTGCAAACACAGAACATCTGTCGGCCCAGGTCGACTTGCTCGGACACGTCGCTTTGGGTTCGACGGCGCATCGGACCTACCACTAGGTCGCTTCCAACACGAGGTCCTCGATCGCCGATGCGTTGGCCGAGTTTCGTTGGGAAATGTGGAGCCGAAGTGCAGCTACGACCGGCACGCACCGAACGTTCTGGTCATCGATACCTCGATATCCAGTGATCCACCCGGAGAACACGGAGGAGACTTGCCCCAACTGAAGGGGCGGGGGGTCGGAATCCATCCCTGTTGTGAGAAACCGTTTGCGCCTTGTGAGCGGGTTGATATCGGACAGCGAGCTTCGACTTCGCGTCGGTGACCAGAGCGGGGGAGTCGATGAGCAGGGCGACTGCAGCAGCGAGCTCCAAGAACTCGTGTAACTAGTATCGCTGGATCCAGACTCCGAGATTCAGGGTGCATTGCACGATCAAGTGCTTGAGAAACGCACTGACACGGATCGGTAACCACCATCAGGGAAGGGAGCCGGATCCGGTACGTCTTCGGCGAGATCGATGGAGGTCATGCGTGAGAGCAGTACTTCCGTCACTACCCGGAGTTCCATTCGAGCTAGCCCAGCGCCTGGGCATTGGTGTATGCCCCGGCCGTAGAGCAGATTGTCGGGGGCATGGCCGGCAGCATCGAATTCGTTACTCGACCCGAAGACCAACTCGTCTCGATTTGCAGAAGCCCACAGCACAGTCACGCGTTCGTACCGAGGAATCGTAAAGCCACCCACATCTACGACTCGTGTCGTGACTCGTCGATTGGAAATCAGCGGTGGCACGATCCGAAGGATTTCGTCGATCGACATTGAGATCAGCTCCGGGTGTCGACGAAGGCGATCCTGGAGCACTGGGTGAGCGGCAAGATGCCGGATGACGATGCCTACGCTTGCTGCGATGGTGGCGAGCTCTCCCACCGTCCAGTTCCGCATGATGGAGATGAGCTCAGGATCCGTGAGCGGCCGACCTTCGATGCGCTCGTCGAGCAATTCCTGGGTCAGGTCATCCAGCCGCGGGCTAGTCGTCGACCGACGGTCAGAGAGTACGCCCATGATGACTCCGTCAAACTCTTCGGCGATGGCGCCTCGCGCCACTGGGTCGTCATCAAGCGTCGCGTGGTGCCTGCGAACTATCCATTCCCGTAGTGACGGCTCGCTCGAAGGCGGCCAACCCAACCAGCGACGCTGCACCCGCAAGGCGAAGTTCAGCGCAAAGCGGCTCATGACCTCGACCGGCTCGTCGCACGGAAGAGTGTCAACCAGTTCAGTGGCCACCCTCTTGCAGTCGGGCTCGAATTCGGCTGTCCTCTGCTGCGTAAAGTAGCGATTGATGAGCTCGCGATACATCGTGTGTTTCGGTGGGTCGAACCCGTTCGGAACGGCGGCATGGTGCGCCGAGACTGCGCTCGAGAAAGTCTCAGGATCGTCGAGAATTCGAACGACCTCGGCGTGGCTGAGGACAGCTATGCCAAGCCGTGCGTTGACGGCGATGGGACAGCGACTGCGAGAGGCGTCAAAGGCCTGTAACTGGTCGACCCCGAGGGAAGTCGGATCCAACACAGGCGGATCGCCGGAGTTCGGGAAAGGAGCGTTGGGTACTCCGCTTGGTTCATGGATAGACATCATGTTGCCGCTTTAACTCCGGTCATTCGCGCGGCCGTATGACCCGAAAGGCGCATATCCGCTGACGTGCCGTTCCGGCCTGGGATTCTGAGGGATGTGAACCAATCGGGAGCAAGAACAAGAAGGGCATCAACGAAACAGAAACTACCAGCACCCCCGGAGGTTGTGACATCCGGGGGTGGCCGGGTCGCCTGCCGCGACGGGCTCCATGCCCATGGTGATGTTGCCGACTGGTTGGGATTCGGTCAGCACCCCTCGGCGAGCATCCCTATTCCCAGCGAACGAGCCCTGAACCTGGCGAGTTCCTCGTCTACATCGCGTTGATGCTGGTTGGCGGTTACGAGAGCAGTGTAGACATCGAGCACCTCCGCTCCCAGGTCTACTTGTGCGGACAGGTCGCCTTGAGCTTCACTCCGCCAGCCGGACGCTTGGTTATGCGGCTCGCAGTTGGGTGAGACGGTAGTGCAGCTCCCACTCGACCGGCGGCACGTAGCTGAGCGGTTCAAACGTAACTTCGGCCTAGCCTTGAACCATGGCCGGCAACGGGAATTCTGACGGGGTGGCCGGCATCCTCCTCACCGGTGGCGCCAGCAGACGCATGGGTGAGTCGAAGACGACGCTGCTCATCGAAGGGTGCCGGCTGGCGGACCTGATCGGCTCCAAGGTCGCGGTCGTGGCGTCACCCGTCATCGAGGTGGGACCCGGGGACTCGGGCCTACGGGCGGTGCGGGAGGAGCCACCTGGCCAAGGTCCCTTGGTGGCAATCGTCGCCGGGTGGGCCGAGTTGAAACGCGTCGGCCACCGGGGTCCGGTACTCGTCGTCGCCGGCGATCTCCCGTTGGTGACCGTCGAGGTGCTGCGCCTGGTGGCGGACTGGCCGTATTCGGGGTCGGTCGTGCCACGTGTGGGAGGGCGGCGTCAGCCTCTCTGCGCGCGCTGGTCAGTTACCGACCTGGGCCGAGCGGTGGCAGCGGCGGCATCCGGGGAGCGGTCGTTGCGGTCCTGCTTCGGTGAAGGCACCCTGTTCCTCGAGGAGGACGCGTGGGGCCACCTCACCGGAGGTTCGGCCTTCGCCGACGTCGACACCACCGAAGATCTGGCGAGGCTCGGAATCTCCCCGACCGGCAACGCCTGAGGGCGCCAGTGAGCAGGCCGGTTCTTCCGGTCGAGAGGGAGGGGAGATTTTGTGGTCATACACTGGAGCCATGCACGTTCGCGATTCGTCTGTGATCTGGGTGCAGGTCACCGAAGCGGAACTACGGATCGAGGACGTGGCTGCCTGGGTGGCGTCACCGGAGTGTGGGGCGGTCAACCTCTTCTGCGGGACCGTCAGGGACCGCTCGGAAGGACGGCCCGGAGTGACGTGCCTCGAATATGAAGCATTCGTCGATCAGGTCGAGCCGCGCTTGTGGAATGTGGCCGAGGCTGCGCTTGACCGGTGGCAGGTACTCGGGCGGGTGGCACTGCTCCACCGGGTCGGGACGCTTTCCGTTGGCGAGACTTCGGTGGTTGTCGCGGTCTCGGCACCCCACCGGCAAGAGGCGTTCGCCGCGTCGAGTTGGTGCATCGACACCCTGAAGGCCACCGTCCCCATCTGGAAGCGCGAGGTGTGGGAAGGAGGCGCTGACTGGGGTCTCTGCGCCCACGAGTTGAGCGAGGTCGCCGACCTGGCCGAGAGCACCTGACGCGGTGGCCGAGTTCGCCCGACCGGGCCCCACCGTCTCGCTCGAGGCCGCCCGGGACCAGCTCTTGACTGCGCTGCATCGCCTAACACCTCGACCCACGCCTCTCGATCAGGCACTCGGCACTGTGCTCGCCACCCAGGTGATCGCTTCCGAGAACATCCCGTCCTTCGCCAATGCGGCAATGGACGGCTATGCCGTTCGTGCCGCCGATATCGGAGAGGCACCAGGCTCCCTGCGCTTGGTCGGCCGGATCGCCGCCGGGCACCCGGCCACCACGCCGCTCGGACCGGGCCAGGCCATGACGATCACCACCGGGGCACCGTTGCCACCCGGGGCCGATTCCGTGTGCATGGTCGAGCATGCCGTTATCGACGGCGATGACTTGACACTCGAAGCTGGCGTACAGGTCGGTCAGCATGTCCGGCACACGGGCGAGGATGTGACCAGGGGCAGCCTGGTCTTCGACGCAGGCACGGAGATACGACCGGCACACATCGGGGTACTGGCAAGCCTCGGGGTAGGAGAAGTCACGGTCTATCCACGGGCGCGTGTCGGTGTCTTGTCCACGGGTGACGAACTGCAATCGGGATCGGGGGAACTGGGGGACGGGAAGATACGGGATTCCAACCGTCACGCACTCCTCGCCCTGGTGTCGGGGGCCGGATGCGAGCCGATCGACCTCGGTATCGTCGGAGACGAGGAAGTCGACATCCAATCAGCACTCGACGGCGCACGTTCCACGTGCGATGCGATCATCACGTCAGGCGGAGTGAGCGTGGGCGTCGCCGACCATATGAAAACGGTCCTTGGCAGGCTATCGGGGGGATCGGCCCATTGGATGGAGGTCGCCATCAAGCCGGCCAAGCCATTCGGGTTCGCCACGATCGGCAGCGCGGGGACGCCGGTCCTGTGCGTACCGGGCAATCCCGTGTCCGCTCTCGTCAGTTTCGAGTTGCTGGCGCGGGGAGCCGTCCGGTTCATGATGGGGCACTCCGTCCTCGACCGGCCCCGATGGAACGCCACCGCCGCTGAACCTCTCAGGCGCCGCCGTGACGGCAAGGTCCATCTCGTTCGCGTGCTGGCCGGCGTGGACGCGGGCACCCTCGTAGTGCGACCGATCGCCGGGCAGGGCTCGCATCAACTCCGGTCCACGGCTCTGGCCAATGCGCTCGCTGTCCTGCCCGACGGCGAAGGCATGGACACCGGAGAGGTCGTGTCCGTGATCCTGCTGGAGCCCGACGCGGTGCCCGACGCCAGGAGTGATCAATGACACCCGGACCTCTCCTAGCGGCCACCGGCTCGCCACCGGCCGCCCCCATTGCAGACACCCGGGTACCGGTCGTGATCAGGTCCCGGCCCGACAGGAGCGTGATCGACGCCATGCCGACAGCGGGTCCACTCATCGATCGGTTCGGACGGATCCATAGAGACCTGCGCATCTCCGTGACGGACCGGTGCAACCTCCGCTGCGTCCACTGCCTCCCCGACGAGGACGTACGTTTTCTTCCGAGGGGTGAGCTCCTCGACTACCGCGAATTGACCCGGGTGGCCGAGATCGCACACCGGCTCGGCGTAGTCTCGGTGCGCGTGACCGGCGGAGAGCCTCTGATCCGTCGAGGCATCGCGAAGCTCGTGGCGAGCCTCTCGGCCATCGGCTTCGAGGATGTCTCCCTCACGACGAACGGCACAGAACTGGCCCGCCTGGCTCCAGAGCTTGCGGCAGCCGGACTGCACCGCGTGAATGTCAGCTGTGACTCCCTGCAAGATGATCGGTTCGCCAGGATCCGTCGACGGGGAGAACTCTCACCGGTGCTCGCCTCGATGGACGCGGCCGAATCGGCGGGGCTCTCGCCGGTGAAGGTGAACGTCGTGCCCATCGTCGGCGTCAACGATGACGAGGTGGAATCGTTCGCAGAGTTCGCCCGGTCCACCGGTCGACCTGTGCGCTTCATCGAGTTCATGCCACTCGACGCTGATGGCGCGTGGCGGCGGGACCTCGTGGTCCCGGCCGACGAGATCCTGGCGCGCATCCACGCCCGATGGCCGCTCGAAGCGATGCCGGCGTCAGGCCTCGATGCATCCCAACCAGTCGAGCGCTACCGCTTCGTGGACGGGAACGGCGAGATCGGCGTCATCGCCAGTGTGACCCGTCCGTTCTGCGGTACCTGTGACCGGTTGCGCGTGACCGCGGACGGCTCGCTCCGCAACTGCCTCTTCGCTCACGATGAGCTGTCGATGCGAAAGGTCCTCCGGGAAGGCGGCACGGAGGACGACCTCGCCCTCATGATCCGTCGTGCCGTATGGGCGAAGCTCCCGGGCCACGGGATCAACGACGCGACATTCCTCCGTCCGGAGCGCTCGATGTCGATGATCGGGGGCTGACGCGATGGTGCAGCTCCGACTGTTCGCTGCGGCACGGGAAGCAGCTGGGACCTCGGTGTGCGAGCTTCCCGGGGAGAGAGTCGGCGATGTCCTGCGAGCAGCGTCAGACCGATTCGGTCCCAGCTTCGAGGGAGTCCTCGAACATTCGAGGGTGTGGGTTAACGGTGAGCCTGTTGGTGCCGACCATCGGCTCTGTGTGACGGACGAGCTTGCCGTCCTGCCACCGGTCTCCGGTGGATGATGACGCCGGGGCCACCGGTCGGAGCGTGGTCGGATGCCTGGGGTCGCTCAACCGGGATCGACAGGCCGGGCCGGTTCGGTCGGGGGCACGGGGTGCGCCGCTCCGTTGTCGACAAGGAGCGCCAGTGCATGGGGGAGCACGTCGAGCATTGCCTCGAGGGACTCCATGCCACCGGCGGGGGAGCCGGGAACGTTGAGCACGAGGCACCGCCCTACCGTCCCGGCCCGCCCACGGGTGAGGCGACCGAGTGGATTGACCGATCGCATGGCCTCTGCGAGTCCAGGAGCTTCCCTGTCGAGCACGGCCAGGGTGCCTTCGGGAGTGAGATCTCGGGGACCGAAGCCGGTGCCCCCGGTCGTCACCACGAGCCCGCTGAATCCCTTGGCCGCGATCCGCAGCGCATCGGAAACCTCGCGAACGCCATCGGGAACCGTCAAGCGTTCCGTGACGACGAACCCTGCTGCCTCGAGACCGCTCACCAGTAGCGGGCCCGTTCGGTCCGGTCGTTCACCGGCGAACGCGCTATCCGAGACGGTGATGACCTTCGCCTGCAGCCGATCCATGCGTCTATCATTACCGGTTGTGACGATCACGGATCGCGAGTGGATACGCCGGTTCGCAGCCGAACTCGGGTTGCCCGCACCGACCGACCAGGACATCGAGGACCTGCTCGACTTGGCCGGCACCGCCGCGAGGGCCTCCCAGCGAACGGCGGCCCCCATCTCCTGCTGGCTCGTCGGACGTTCCGGCTCTGACCCGCAGACGGCCCGTCTTGCCGCCGAGCACCTCGCTGCTTCCCTCGGTGACTGACCGATCCGCTGTCGCGAGCCAGACGGAGACTGCTGGTCCGAAGACACAGGTCGAACCATGATGAACAGCGCGTTCACCCACCTTGACAGACGGGGTCACGCGCACATGGTGGACATCACTGCGAAGACCGTGACCTGTCGGCTTGCTCGCGCTGCGTGCCGTGTCGCCATGCGCCCGGAAACGGCTGCTCAGTTGGCCGAAGGAGGGGCGAGGTCTCGAGACATACTGGAGACGGCTCGGGTGGCTGGAATCCAGGCGGCAAAGCTGACGCCCCAACTGTTGCCGCTGTGCCACCCGCTTCTGCTCCAGGACATCCACATCATCTTTACGGTGGCTGAAGACCACGTGGCGATCGGGGTGGAGGTGGGCTCAGTTGACCGGACGGGCGTGGAGATGGAAGCACTCACCGCGGGAGCGGTTGCGGCGCTGACGATCTACGACATGTGCAAGTCGTCGCACCCCGATTTGAGCATCGAGGACCTGTGCGTCTGGGAGAGGACCGGTGGACGTTCCGGTTCATGGCACCGTGCGGATGACGGCGGTCTGGTGCATTCCGACGCGTGATGGCTGGCGACCCATTCGACCTGTGCTCGGCGACTGAGGACTTCAGATGTTACGACCGACAGGCCGCCCTGAAACTCGCTGCAGCCCGGCGAGAGCCCTCTACAGCACCCAGCTGAGTGCGCCGTCTCGGCGTCGTCATCGCTACACGGGGCAACCGGGGGGAAGTCGGTCGTTGGCCGATCCGGCCGGTTCCCTGTGGACGCTCGTCACCGACTTCATGTGATGGATCCTCATCAACTTCATTGCAGCTCAGGCCGCTTCGAGGACATTTCGAGGATGTCGAACCCCATGAAAAAGTGGGCTCCGCCCTGACTGACGGGCTTGCGATGAGCGCGTTGGCGAAACACGGATTCCCTGGCTGAATCGCGATCTACGAACGCTATGACAGTGGTGGTTCTGATCGCTCCATCGGGTACTGAACCAGGCCGGGGCCAGGTGACCAAGTGAACTGATCAAGCGCGAATTCAGTAGTTCGAGAGATCATGAGAGGACTCCTACCGGTGGTCGTGCTCTAGCCGGTCCACCGCAGCTCAGGGACGAGATCCAGGAAACGACCGGGCGCTGGCACCGAGAGGAAAGGAAGGTGTCGGTCGCTTCAGTCCTGACCGACGACCCGGAGCGCATGCCTATCTCCGAATATTAGGTTACCCTAAGATACGGAGGTAGGTATGCCGACATTCTCAAAAGTCCTGACTTTGTCGCCGGTCGATCAACACGTCCGTTCCCGCCGTCGTTGGCTCGTGGTCGGGGTCTTGGCTGTCTGGGGCCCCGGCCTCGTGGTGATGCTCGCCGACACCGATGCCGGAAGCCTGATCACCGCCGCCCAGTCCGGAACCCAGTGGGGTTACCGGATGATCCTTCCCCAGTTCGTGCTCATCCCAGTCCTCTACGTCGTCCAAGAGATGACGGTGCGCCTCGGCATTCTTACCAACAAGGGTCATGGGGCCCTCATCCGCGAACAATTCGGACGGGGGTGGGCGCTGCTCTCGGCAGGAACCCTCTTCGCATCGGCCGTCGGGGCCCTGCTCACCGAGTTCGCCGGTGTCGCCGGTGTGGGCGAACTCTTCGGCGTTCCGCGCACCCTGACGGTCCCTGTCGCAACGGTGTTCCTGATCGGTGTCGCCATGACCGGCAGCTACCGGCGGGCTGAGCGGATCGGAATAGCGTTCGGACTGGCGGAACTCGCCTTCATCCCCGCTGTGATGATGGCGCATCCAAACCTCCACGCCATCGTCCAGGGACTGGGACATGTACCACTCGGGAGCAGCTCGTATGTGCTCTTGCTCGCCGCCAACGTCGGCGCGGTGATCATGCCGTGGATGATCTTCTACCAGCANNGGTGGTGGTGTTCGCGGCCACAGTCGGCCGCTCTCACTCGGGGGCAGCACTTCACACCGTGACAGACATGTCTTCGGCACTGGATCCCTTCCTCGGAGCAACTGGAGCGAAAGTCCTCCTTGGAATAACGGTTCTCGGCGCCGCCCTGGTCGCAGCTCTCGTCGCGTCGTTGGCTGCTGCCTGGGGACTCTCTGAGGTCTTCGGGTGGACCCATACCCTCAACGAGAGACCGGATCGCAAGACCGCGAAGTTCTACATCACGTACGGTCTCGCCCACGTCCTCGGTGCGGTGGTCGTGCTCCTCAGTTTGAATCTCGTCAACCTGGTCATCGATGTGGAGGTGATGAACGCGCTCCTCCTGCCCATCGTGCTCGGCTTCTTGCTGGCCCTGGAAGCGCGGGTGCTGCCAAGCGACTATCGAATGCACGGGGCTCGGAGGGTCATAGTGACCGGACTCTGCCTGGGCGCGATCGGCTTTGGTCTCTTCATGGTGCCGGTGACGCTCGGCTGGCTGTAGCTCCCCTACAGGGCTGAGCGAAGGCAAGACATTGGCGAAACCGAGGGAATGGGGGAGCGTGACACTCTCGCCCTATGGCCCCCAGCCTGTGTCATCGCGTGGCGGGCAAGCAAGCGTAGTCGGATGTGGCACTCGGCCGGTGGCCGCACCTCGTCAGGTTCGGGAACCCGTCAGGGCCGTTCCGTATTGGTAGAAGAGTGCGATCAGGTATGACCTCTGGACCCTGTCGATCCTTGGGTCTAGGACGCGCCGGCCCGCTCTTCGAGCCATTGTCCGGGTTCCTGAGATTCCAATAGGCAGAGTGAAGGTGAGATCTGGAGCAAGACACTAGGACATTGATCACGGGACGAAGATGTGCCTCTCAGTCGGTACCTGTGGCTGCCGAAGTTTCAGGCGTCGCGGATGCCGGCCTGCTCGACCGACCGGTGAGCCGAACAAGGAAGCCGACAGCCACGGCCGCCCAGGCTGCGATGGCCACCCAAAGCATGAACCGGCCAATGGGTGCCATGAAGGTGAGATGAGCAACCTTGCCAAATGTCCACGTGGCCACGGCGTACATGCCAAGAGGGAAGACCATGCTCCACAGCGTGGGTTCGTAAGTCAGCGGCCAGTGACGACGAATATGGCGCCAGAGGCCGAGCACGATGAGCAATGGGACCCACCAGGTACCGAACGCCCAGAGGACGAAGGAGAATCCTTCTACGACTCCGGCGGTCGCCTGGCGGACCGGGAGGTCCGAGGGAAGGGCCAGGAACCGGGCGCCGGCCAACACCGTGATCGCCGTGGCGCCCATGAGGATCCAGTAGGGAGGCCCTAGGGTCGCCGGTGTCATGGGAACGGTCAGCCACCGCAGCATGACGATTGAGACGAGCACCAGGTACAGCATGAGCCCAACGCTCCACAGTCCGACGGCGACTGGGGCCAGAAGGCCAGACTGCGACGGCCACACCGGGGTCAAAGCCGACGCCGCGATTGAGAGGGACTGTGTGGCGACCACCCAGGTGAACCAGGAGCCGTTGACACCGCCGAGGACCGATTCGCGACGCCGGCCGAGCAGCAGGCTGCCCGGCACGCCGTACGTCAGGATGAACCAGACGAGACCAGCCAAGGTGGCAAGGATGGCCGTGACCACCGGATGACCCGCGATCTCGAACCGTACCCCGAGGACGTCGATGCCGGCCACGATCGTGAAGAAGCCGAAGACCCGTTCCGGCGCCTGAATGTCGGCTACGACGCTCGACCGGAAGAGGGCCAACCGCAGCACGAGTGCAGCACTGAGCACAACGAGCCCGATTGACGCGAGGACGAGCAAGACCCGTGAAAGCCATGACGGTCCCAGCGCGAACGTGCCGGTCGAGATGATGCCCGTCGCCATCACGAACGCGAAGTAGCCCGGGTGCAGATCCTTGATCGCGGTAGCGGTCCGGCTCAAGGATCGCTGATGTGTCTCACCAACTTCGACGTCGACGCTCATGATCGAGGTCACCCTTTCATCTGACAATTGTCTGACCAGGTCAGGCCTTTATATCAAATAACCGAGCAGTACTGCAGACGCTGAATTCACGAAGGCGCAGCTAGGCAAGCAAATCGCGTTGCCGCCAAGTTGTTTTCCATAAAGAAATTGGGAATACTGTCCCTGATGCCAGTGAGAACCAGCGAAGTCTCTACCCACCATGTGTTGGCCGGTGAGAGTCGCCAGGCACTGCTCGCTGTCCTGCGCGAGCAGGCGAGGGCGCTCGACGCCGGCGAAGCAGGTGCGGCCGTCGGCCTTCACCGGAACACGGCGAGGTTCCACCTGGACATGCTCGCCAAGGCGGGGTTCGTGACCCGCCAGATGGAACAGCGGACGTTCCCCGGTCGTCCACGTGTCCTCTACCAGGTCGCCTTGGATGGCGCGAACCATCCGGGCGCCCCCTCGGGTGCCAACGACTACCGCGGCCTGGCCCGTGTGCTGGCCGAGCAGCTCGCCCAGCTGCCCGATACGAAGAACGAAGCCATCCGGGCTGGCCGCCGGTGGGCGGCGTCACTCGACAGAACCTCTATGCCGGATCACCCGTTGGCTCCGAGTGAGGCCATCAGGATTGTCACCACGATCCTTGATGACCTGGGGTTCAAAGCGGAGGCTGCTCCCGACGGCGGAACGGACCGGATCGTGCTCTGCCATTGCCCCTTCGCCGAAGTGGCAAGGGAGAACCGGTCCATCGTGTGCGGAATCCATCTCGGCATGCTCAAGGCCACATTCGAGAACCTCGATACCACGCTGGAGGTCGCCGGACTCGATTCCTTCGTGACGGATGATCCCCTGCGTTGTATCGTCCGCCTGACCACCAAAGCGTCCGAACCCGATGCTTCCGGGCACCCGGCGTAGATCGGAGAGACCGTGAAAGCATCGGCGAGCAAGGGGGTTGACGGCGACCTCGTCTCTGCCCTATTGAAGACGCGTCGGCTCCTGCAGCCGGAACAGGTGAGTACCGACCTGCGCACGGTCACCTATGAGGGTGGTCGGGATGCCGACGTGTTCTACCGGGATCGCTGGTCGCACGACAAGATCGTCCGGTCGACCCACGGCGTCAACTGCACCGGGTCGTGCGCGTGGAAGGTCTACGTGAAGGACGGGATCATCACCTGGGAAACCCAGGAGACCGACTATCCCTCCGTCGGACCCAACTCCCCCGAGTACGAGCCACGGGGTTGTCCGAGGGGAGCGGCCTTCTCGTGGTACACCTACTCTCCCACCCGTGTCCGTTTCCCCTATGTACGTGGCGTGCTCCTCGAGATGTTCCGCGAAGCGCGCAATCGCCTCGGGGACCCCGTGCTCGCCTGGGCCGACCTTATGGGCGACCCGGAACGGCGTAGCCGCTACCAAGCTGCCCGGGGCAAGGGTGGCCTAGTGCGGACCACGTGGGACGAGGCCATCGAGATCGTCACCGCATCCCAGGTGCACACAATCAAGGAGTGGGGACCGGACCGCATCGCCGGCTTCTCGCCGATCCCGGCCATGTCGATGGCCTCCCACGCGTCCGGCGCTCGTTACACGAGCCTGCTCGGCGGGAGCATGATCTCCTTCTACGACTGGTATGCGGACCTGCCGATCGCCTCACCTCAGGTGTTTGGAGACCAGACCGACGTCCCCGAGTCAGCGGACTGGTGGAACGCCTCCTACCTCATGATGTGGGGCTCAAACATCCCGGTCACCCGCACGCCCGATGCCCATTTCATGACCGAAGCCCGTTACCGCGGGCAGAAGGTCGTCGCGGTGAGCCCCGATTATGCGGTCAACACCAAATTCGCCGACGAGTGGCTGGCGGCCCACCCGGGAACCGATGGTGCGCTGGCGATGGCCATGGGCCACGTCATGTTGAAGGAGTTCTTCGTCGATCGCACCGTGCCCCAATTCGAGGACTACGTCAAGCGCTTCACCGACCTCCCCTTCCTGGTGACCCTCCGTGAGCGTGACGGCACGGGGACCTATGTGCCCGATCGTTTCCTCATGGCCTCGGACCTCGATCCGGAAAGCCAGGCTGGCGCTCCAGTTGAGGGTGCCGCGTGGAAGACCGTCCTCCTCGACAACACGACCGGCGAACCTCGGGTCCCCAACGGGTCGCTGGGTTTCCGGCACACGGAGTCGGGCGAGGGTTCGTGGAACCTGGACTTGGGTGACATCGACCCGGCGCTCTCCCTTGCGGGCGAGGGATCCAATGCAGTGACGGTGGACCTACCTCGATTCGACGTCGGCGGGGAAGGCGGCGGCGAGATCAGCCGGGGCGTGCCGACGCGTGTGGTCGCCGGGCGGCTTGTGACCACGGTGTTCGATCTCCTCCTTGCCCAATACGGTGTCAGCCGTCCGGGCCTGCCTGGCACCTGGCCGTCGGGCTACGACGATCCTGAGACCTACACGCCCGCCTGGCAGGAGTCGATCACCTCGGTGCCAGCGGCGAGCGTCGAGCGCATCGCCCGAGAATTCGCCGACAATGCGGAGCGTTCCGGCGGTCGCTCGATGGTCGTACTTGGTGCCGGTGCGAACCACTGGTTTCACGCGGATGAGACCTATCGGGCCATCCTGGCCCTGGTGATGCTCACCGGCTGCCAGGGGGTCAATGGCGGTGGCTGGGCTCACTACGTGGGGCAGGAGAAGTGCCGGCCGTTCACCGGATGGGCGCAACTTGCCTTCGGTCTCGACTGGACGAGACCGCCCCGACAGATGGCTGGAACATCGTACTGGTACCTGGCCACTGACCAGTGGCGCTATGACGGATTCGGGGCGGACGAGCTCGCGTCACCGCTCGGCCGCGGCCTGTTCAAGGGACGCGCCCTCGCCGATTGCATCGTGCAGGCCACACGCCTCGGCTGGACACCGTCCTACCCCACGTTCGACCGCAACCCGATTGACCTAGCCGAGTCGGCCCGGCAGGCCGGCGAAGACGCCGGGCCACACGTCGTGAGCGAATTGCAGGCCGGTCGGTTGAAGTTCGCCTGCGAAGATCCCGACGCACCGGAGAACTGGCCGCGTGTTCTCACCGTGTGGCGGGCGAACCTGCTTGGCTCATCCGGCAAAGGGAACGAGTACTTCCTCCACCACCTGCTCGGCACCGATGCCTCCATCCGGGCTGAGGAGACGGTCCCCGAGCAACGACCGGCTGAGGTCACCTGGCACGACGAGGCACCGGTCGGCAAGCTCGATTTGTTGGTATCGCTCGACTTCCGGATGACGAGCACAGGGCTCTTCTCCGATGTCCTGCTGCCCGCGGCGACCTGGTACGAGAAGTACGACCTCTCGAGCACCGACATGCATCCATTCATCCACGCATTCAATCCGGCAATCACCCCGCCATGGGAGACGCGATCGGACTACGACGCGTTCGTGGCGATGTCCGAGAAATTCAGCCAACTCGCCGCTATCCACCTCGGGGTCCGGCACGACCTCGTGGCTATGCCGGTCCTGCACGACACACCCGGGGAAACGTCCCAACCCGGGGGTCGCGTGCTCGACTGGGCCGCTGGTGAGTGTGATCCGGTGCCAGGTCGGACGATGCCCGCATTCTCGATCGTCGAGCGCAACTACGCCGCTGTCGGCGAGATGATGACAGCGCTCGGTCCGAATGTGGAGAACCTGGGGACAAGTGTGAAGGGTGTCACCCTCAAGCCCGCAGCAGAGGTCGACTATCTGCGCCAGGCGAACGGTGTCGTCCATGGCGGCATCGCGGATGGGCGTCCCAACCTGGCCAAGGCAGAGCAGGCGTGCGAGGCGATCCTTGCCCTGTCCGGCACGACGAACGGGCGCATCGCCACCGCCGGACTTACGGAGCTCGGGCGCCGAGTCGGCAAGGAACTCGCCGATCTCGCCAGTGACCATGAGGGACGCAGGATCACCTTCGCTGACACGCAGACCAGTCCCCAGCCGGTCATCACCTCGCACGAGTGGTCGGGAAGCGAGCACGGCGGACGCCGCTACTCGCCCTTCACCATCAACGTCGAGCGCCTGAAGCCGTGGCACACGATCACCGGTCGCCAGCACTTCTTCCTCGACCACGACTGGATGACAGAACTCGGCGAGCAGCTGCCGACCTACCGACCCCCCCTCGACCTGCGCCGGCTCTTCGGTGACCCACGGCTCGGGGAGGATGGCCGACTCGAGGTCACCGTGCGCTACCTAACACCACACTCGAAATGGTCCATCCACTCCGAGTACCAGGACAACCTGTTCATGCTCAGTCTGTCCCGAGGTGGTCCGGACCTGTGGATGAGCCCCCAGGACGCCGACAAGATCGGTGTGCGTGACAACGACTGGATCGAGTCGTACAACCGAAACGGCGTCGTCGTTGCCCGGGCCATCGTGAGCCACCGCATGCCTGAGGGAACGGTCTACATGTACCACGCCAAGGACCGCACGATCGACGTGCCGTTGAGCGAGATCAGCGGGCGCCGAGGCGGTATCCACAACAGCTTGACCCGTCTGCTGATAAAGCCCACCCACCTCATCGGTGGCTACGGTCAGCTCTCGTACGGCTTCAACTACTACGGCCCGACCGGGAACCAACGGGACGAGATCACCGTCATCCGGCGGCGCAGCCAGGAGGTCGAGTACTGATGCGGGTGATGGCCCAGATGGGCATGGTGATGAACCTCGACAAGTGCATCGGGTG
>PLZF01000048.1 GCA_003152015.1 Acidimicrobiaceae bacterium
CGTCACATCCTGGGGGTGGAGTAGCTCCCAAGGGTTCGGCTGTTCGCCGATTAAAGTGGCACGCGAGCTGGGTACAGAACGTCGTGAGACAGTTCGGTCCCTATCCGATGCAGCCGTAGGAGATTTGAGGAAGGCTATCCCTAGTACGAGAGGACCGGGATGGACGAAGCTCTCGTGTGTCAGTTGTCCTGCCAAGGGCACCGCTGATTTGCGACCTTCGGGTGGGATAAGCGCTGAAAGCATCTAAGCGCGAAGCTCGTTCCAAGATGAAATCTCCCACAGGGTTAACCTGGTAAGGCCCGTGGCCAGACGACCACGTTGATAGGCCGGAAGTGTAAGTGCGGCAACGCATTCAGCTGACCGGTACTAATCGGCCGAGGGCTTGGGAACTTGCTCGTGCTCGCTATGGAACGCTCAGGGGTGACCGATCTTCGGTCACGCCGGGCTCGGATGTCACCTATTCAGGTGATCGTCCTGGAGCCTCTGAGAGCGCACAATTTCCGGTGGCCATAGCGGCGGAGAGACACCCGTTCCCATTCCGAACACGGCAGTTAAGCTCGCCAGCGCCGATGGTACTTGGGGGGTAGCCCCCTGGGAGAGTAGGACGTCGCCGGGATATCTCTGAAGAAGCCCCCCGCTCAGCGGGGGGCTTCTTTGCATTCTGTCTGGCCATGCGCAGTGGGTAGTGCGCAGTGGGGGTCGGCGGCGGCCGATTCGTGAGGCCCGAATCGCCCAGTGAGTACACTTCTCTACCATGGCCGCACGAACTCCCTCTGGTACTCCGCGCCCAAGGGCATCAGGAGGAGGAGGAGGGCCCAAACGCTCTTCGGACCGGTCGTCCGGAGGAAGTCGCGGCTACCAGGGTGCCAAGGGCTCGAGTTCTGGAGGCCGCGGTGGGTCCTCGGGAGGACAAGGTCGCCCGCCTCGCCCGTCGGGATCCAGTGGTTCAGAACGATCGGGTTCAGAACGATCGGGTTCCGGAACCGGTGGTGGGCCAGGCAGCCGCGGTCGACCCGATTCCAATTCGAGGTCGAGCTCTTCGGGGCGCGCCTCGTCGGGCTATCAGGGAGAGCGACCTCGTACTGGGTCGGGATCGCGTACCGGGTCTCGCTCGCCCTCTTCGAGTGCCGGCTACGGCGGCAGTGGCAGCGGCGGTTCCAGCTCCAGCCGTGCGGCCGGTAAGCCGGGTGCCTGGAAGGAACGCGATGATCGTTCCTCGAGTAGCGGCCCAAGGACCAGTAGTGATTCCCGGTCGAAGGGTGCAGCCAACCGGGCCGGTCGTCCTGAGGCCAAATGGGATCCTCGCCCTCAGCGGAACCCGGTCGTCCGAAAAGGATGGGGGAGTGTGGCCCGCCGGGGCGCGAGCACGGTGAGGGAAGGGACCGAGCATGGTCCCGACAAAGACACTCCGGAAGGCCGTCGTCGATCGAAGAGGCGTACCGACGAGTTTGTTCCCGAGCAGTGGATCGAAGAAGATCGCCGTGCCAAGCGCTCCGACGCGTTGCGACCCCCGGCCCATCGTGCTGTTCCGGCGCAACCCGAACTTTCCCCTGATATTGCCAACGAGCTGGCATCGGCGGCCGGACCGGACTGGAATCATCTTCGCGAACGCATCACTGAGCGCATGGCCGCCGGCATCGGCGCTTATGAACGGGAACGTCATCGGGATGCCTCCCGGATCCTGAAGACCGTCGTCGACGCCGTCCCGAGCTCCCCGTCGGCCCGTGAACTTCTCGCTCTCAGCCAATACCACCAGGGGTATTGGAAGGCCGCCCTCCCGAACCTCGAGGCATTCGCGGCATTGACCGGATCGGTAGACCAACATCCGGTCCGCATGGACTGCCATCGGGCGTTGGGCCGCCCCAAGCGCGTCGAGGCTCTCTACACCGAGCTGCGTCAAGGATCTCCCGATCCCGAGGTCCTGTCCGAGGGTCGTCTGGTGGTGGCCGGTACCCGGGCCGACACCGGCGATCTGGCCGGGGCCATCACGCTGCTGGTCGAGGCAGGTGCCGGCCGTCTGGTCCGCAACCCGGCCGAACGCCACCTGCGCCAGTGGTATGTGTTGGGCGACCTGATGGAGCGCTCAGGCGAACTTCCGAAAGCCCGTGAGCTCTTCCTTCGCATCGCCACTGTTGACCCCGAGGCTTATGACATCGCCCAGCGGCTCGAGTCGCTTGGACCGCCCGCCCGTGTACGGCGCACGCCAAAAGGCCCCCGCCGCGCCAGTTAGGCTCAGAGACCATGAATCTCGAACAACTCTTGGGCGACGAGGCCGCCTCGCTCCTCACCCACCGCGCTACTGCATTCCCATCCGAGCACCTGATCCTGCCCGGGCCCGATTTCCTGGACCGGATCTTCATCGATTCGGACCGGTCGCCCACGGTGCTTCGGAACCTCGGCACGCTGCGCAATACCGGGCGTCTCGCCGGCACCGGATACCTGTCGATCCTCCCGGTCGATCAGGGTGTCGAACACTCGGCGGCAGCCAGCTTCGCCAAGTTTCCGGCCTACTTCGATCCGGCCAAGTTGTGTGACCTGGCCATTGCCGCCGACTGCAGCGCCATCGCCACCACCCTCGGAGGATTAGGCATCGTGGCGCGACGTTACGTCCATAAGATCCCGTTCGTCGTCAAGCTCAACCACAACGACTTCCTCAACTATCCGAACACCTACGACCAGGTGATGTTCGGGGAGGTGCGCCAAGCCGCAGATCTAGGCGCCATCGGCGTGGGTGCCACCGTCTACTTCGGCTCCGAGGGCGCCGACCGCCAGATCGTCGAGGTGTCGAGGGCATTCGCCGAGGCTCACCGACTTGGCCTCATGACCATCCTGTGGTGCTACTTGCGCAACAGCGCCTTCAAGCAAGGTGATATCGATTACCACCTCTCGGCTGACCTCACCGGCCAGGCCAACCACCTCGGCGTCACCATCGAGGCCGACATCATCAAGCAGAAGCAACCCGAGAACAACGGTGGCTACAACGCCCTTCAGTTCGGGAAGACCGACCCCTTGGTGTACAGCCAACTGACCACCGATCACCCCATCGACCTCACCCGCTGGCAGGTGGTGAACTGCTACGCCGGTCGAGTCGGCCTGATCAACTCGGGGGGTGAATCCAAGGGGGCGGACGATCTGGCCCAAGCCGTGCGCACCGCGGTGATCAACAAACGCGCCGGGGGAACCGGTCTGATCGTGGGGCGAAAGGCCTTCCAGAGGCCACTCGACGAGGGAGCGGCCCTCATCCATGCCATTCAGGACGTGTATCTCAATCCCGACGTGACGATCGCGTAACGGGTCGGCCGGATCATCGGGCCGCGATCGGGTATCGGTGCCTCCGCGGCGGGGTTTGCCCCTGCCGATAGACTGCGAACATTGGCGCCATATGCGGCGCGCCGGCCAGGTTCACAAGTTTTGGTTCATACGAAGATGACGCCGAGTGGTCGACCGGCGACTGAGCGCGACAGAATGGCGCGAAAGAGCAGTTCGAAGAGGAGCACGGTGTCCGACACCACAATGAATGAGCATGTGTCCGAAGTTCTCGATCGGGTCATCCTTCGGTTCGCCGGTGACTCGGGTGACGGCATACAGCTGGTCGGAGACCAGTTCACCACCGTCTCCGCTCTCTTCGGGAACGACCTGGCGACTTTCCCGGACTTTCCGGCGGAGATCCGAGCCCCGGCCGGCACCCTTGCCGGTGTATCGGCATTTCAGGTTCAGATCTCCGACCACGACATTCTCACCCCCGGCGACGCCCCCAACGTCTTGATAGCGATGAACCCGGCCGCCCTGAAGGCCAACGTGGCGAACCTTCCTCCCGGTGCCACGGTGATCGTCAACGTGGATGCCTTCGAAGAGCGCAACCTGACCAAGGCCGGGTACGACGTCAACCCGTTAACCGACGGCAGTTTGTCGGCCTACACGGTCTATGAGATCCCGATGACGTCGATCACCACGGAGGTATCCAAGGACGCCGGGGTGAAGCCCCGGGACGCTGAGCGCTCCAAGAACTTCTTCGCGCTCGGGCTCATCTGCTGGCTCTACACCCGTCCCATTGATGCGACCGCCGAGTGGATCAAATCGAAGTACGAGGGCAAGTTTCTCGTGATGGAAGCCAACCTCCGGGCACTGAAGGCCGGGTACCACTTCGGCGAGACCGCCGAATTGTTCGAGTCTTCCTACGAGGTGCGCCCGGCCACCCTCGAACCAGGTGAGTACGTGAACATCACCGGCAATACCGCCACGGCCTGGGGTCTCATCGCGGCAGCCAAGCAGAGCGGGCTGCCGCTGTTCCTCGGGACCTACCCGATCACCCCGGCGTCGGACATCCTCCACGAGTTGTCCAAGCACAAAGAGTTCGGAGTCCGGACGTTCCAGGCCGAAGACGAGATCGCCGGTATCGGCGCCGCTTTGGGCGCTGCGTTCGGTGGGGCGCTGGGCGTCACCACCACCTCTGGCCCTGGTGTCGACCTCAAGGCGGAGATGATGGGCCTGGGCGTCAGCCTTGAGCTTCCGCTGCTGATCATCAACATCCAACGGGGAGGACCCTCGACCGGCCTCCCGACCAAGACCGAACAAGCCGACCTGCTCCATGCCATGTACGGACGCCACGGTGAGTCCCCGCTTCCCATCGTGGCGGCGAAAACTCCCTCCCATTGTTTCGAAGCCACAATTGAAGCCGTTCGCCTCGCCGTGAAGTACCGCACCCCGGTGATACTGCTGTCGGATGGCTACCTGGCCAACGGCACCGAACCATGGCGGCTACCCGATGTGGCCGACCTGCCGGTCATCGACCCGGACTTTGCTTCGGGCCCCAATCACACCGACGAGGACGGCAACGAGGTGTTCTGGCCCTATCTCCGGGATGAGACCACGCTGGCCCGTCCGTGGGCACCACCCGGTCTGGCCGGTCTGGAGCACCGCATCGGTGGGCTCGAGAAGGACGACGGCTCGGGAAACGTGAGCTATGACGGGGACAATCACGAGCGGATGACCCGTCTCCGGGCCGCGAAGATCGCCGGTATCGCCAATGACATCCCGCCCACCGACGTCGACGATGAGGACGGTCATGCCGATGTCTTGGTAGTGGGTTGGGGATCAACCTACGGGGCCATCGCCGCCGGAGTCCGGCGGGTGAGGGCCAAGGGCCACAAAGTGGCCCACGCCCACCTGGTCCATCTGAATCCCTTCCCGGCTGACCTCGGTGATGTGCTGCGTCGGTACCGCAGGGTGCTGGTGCCTGAAGTCAACATGGGTCAGCTCAGCCGTCTACTCCGAGCCGAATACCTGGTTGACGTGGTCTCCTTTACTCAAGTGAAGGGGATCCCCTTCCGGGCGGCGTCGATGGAGTCCGCCATTTTGGAGTTGATCAGAGCGGAGGACGGTGGTGACGGTCGTTCCGACGCCGTGACCTCTTCGGTTGGCGGGACCCCTGTCGATGGAACAGTCCCCGCCGATGGAAAGGTTTCCCACTGATGACTGACCTGGCCCAAGCCAACGGAACTCACACCAACGGAGCATCGGTTCCGGTGCCCGTTACCACCCGCAAGGACTGGTCGTCCGACCAAGAGGTCCGGTGGTGCCCCGGGTGTGGTGACTACACCATCCTGGCCGCCATGCAGATGCTTCTGCCCGACCTCGGTGTCCGACGCGAGAACACGGTGTTCCTCTCGGGTATCGGTTGCGCCGCTCGTTTCCCGTATTACATGAACACTTACGGAATGCACTCCATCCACGGGCGGGCTCCCGCCATCGCCACGGGTTTGGCTGCCACCCGGCCCGACCTCGATGTGTGGGTGATCACCGGCGATGGCGACTCGTTGTCGATCGGCGGCAACCACCTGATTCATGCGTTGCGGCGGAACGTGAACATCACCATTCTGTTGTTCAACAATCAGATCTACGGTCTGACCAAGGGTCAGTATTCACCTACCTCGGAGATGGCCAAGGTCACCAAGTCGACACCCTTCGGCTCCCTCGAGCAGCCCTTCAACCCACTGAGCCTGGCCCTCGGGGCCGAGGCCAGCTTTGTGGCCCGAACCCACGACATGGACCGGAAGCACATGACGGAGATGTTCCGCCGGGCCCATGCCCATAAGGGCTCGTCGTTCGTGGAGATCTACCAGAACTGCAACGTCTTCAACGACGGGGCTTTCGAGCAGATCACCGGCAAAGATCACCGATCCGAGATGCTCATTCCCCTGGTGCACGGGGAGCCGATCCGTTTCGGAGCCGAGGGCAAGCACGGGGTGGTGCGAGGTCCTGACGGTGCGGTAGAGGTGGTGTCGGTGGCCGATGTCGGTGAGTCGGCACTGCTGGTGCACGATGAGCATCGAGAGAACCCGGGGTTGGCCTTTCAGCTCAGCCGGTTGTCCCGTGGACCCTACGAGCCGACACCGATCGGAGTTTTCCGTGACGTTGACCGGCCCGAGTATGGACTCGAGATGACCCGACAGGTCGACGCGGTGATCGAAGGCAAGGGCGAGGGTGACATCTCCGCTCTGCTGCGTTCCGGTTCGTCGTGGACGGTGGGGTAGTCCGGATCGATCGGCCGGGATCGGCGGGTTGATCGGAAGAGAAGGACACGCCCCGGCATGCAGACCTATGTAGCCATGCTCCGTGGCATCAACCTCGGGAGCCGGGACCGGGTGTCGATGGCCGGCCTTCGCACGCTTGCCTCCTCGTTGGGGTTCGACGATATTCGCACCTATGTCCAGAGCGGAAATCTCGTCTTCGCCTCCGACGTGCCCCGGTCACAGATTGCCCCCACCCTGGCCCAAGGCATCCACACCGCCTTCGATGTCGATGTGCCGGTGCTGGTGAGGACCAAGGAGGAACTGGTGGGCACCTGCACCTCCAATCCCTTCACCGACGAGGGGTCGGCTCCCCTTAACCAGCCCACCCTCTTCCACGTGACGTTCTTGGACGGCTTTCCCGACCCCGGGCGCGTACGTGGGATTGCCGACCTGGCCGTCCGCTACGCCCCCGATACATTTCGAGTGGTCGGTTCCGACATATTTCTCTCCATACCTGGTGGGTACGGGGAGACCAAGCTGACTAACGCCCTCTTCGAAAAGAAACTCGGCGTCCCCGCCACCACTCGTAACTGGAAGTCTGTCGTGGCTCTCACCCAAATGGTCAACGAGTGACCCTCAACCCACCAGCTTCTTGACCTTCTCGATGAGGTCAACTGGTCGCTGATCGCCCACCGGCACCGGCGCCACCTGCAGATGGGTGACACCGGCTTCGGCGTAGGCGGCGATGCGCTCGGCCACATAGCCCTCGGAACCACAGAGAGAGGTGAGTTCGAGTAGATCGTCAGGGACGGCGGCGGCAGCCGCAGCCTTGTCTCCACTCAAGTAGAGGTCCTGAATCTTCTCGGCAGCATCTTCATACCCACAACGCCGGGCCACGTCGTTGTAGAAGTTTCTCCCCTTGGCTCCCATGCCCCCGATGTAGAGGGCCAGCATGTGCCGGGACAGCTCACGGACAGCCTTCACGTCGTCCCCGTCGCCAATGGCCAGAAGGCCTCCGGCGGTGATCTGCAATGGACCGAGCGTGGGATCCCGACGGACCATCCCGGCATCGAGCGCCGATCCCCATACGGCCTTGGCCTTTTCGGGGATGAAGATCATCGGTATCCAGCCAGTGGCCAACTCGGCGGTCAAGGCCACATTCTTCTCGCCCAGAGACGCCACCCAAATGGGAATATCCGCCCGGACCGGCCGGCCGATGATCTTGAGGGCTTTGCCCAAACCGGTTCCCCGGTCAGGTGGCAAGGGAAGGGTGAAGATGTTGCCGTCGTGGGTGAGAGGCGCCTCGCGGGCCCAGACATTGCGACAAATCTCGATGACCTCGCGGGTGCGGCCCAAGGGGGCGGCATAGGGCACACCATGAAACCCTTCGATGACCTGCGGACCGGACGCCCCGAGCCCGAGCTCGAAACGGCCGCCCGAAAGTGCGTCGAGACCCGCGGCCGTCATGGCGATCAGGGTGGGAGTACGGGTATAGATCGGAAGAATGGCGGCACCGATCCCGACGTGCTCGGTGAGTGCGGCCAGGTACCCCATGAGACTGGGGCTATCGAAGCCGTACGCCTCGGCCACCCACACCAGGTCGAGTCCGGCCTTTTCGAATTCGGCCACCTGTGCGGCGGACTCTCGAAACCCGCCCGCATAGCTGAGCATCGTGGTGATCTTCATGGCTCCCCCTGAGCATCCTCTCGGCGATCCGATGGACCGCCGGCCACACTACCTACAACCATCCCGGATCCTCCATTTGCCGATCCATCGAAGCTGCTTCAGCCATAGGTGGGTGGGTGGAAGTCAGGGAACAAGTTGGGGAGACCCTCGCTGAGGCGGCCGGGAAAGGCGGCTGGGCGCTTTTCGAGGAAGGAGAGCACGCCTTCATGGGCATCGGCCGACGGTCCCCGAAAGGACAGGGCCAGGGAGTCGGCCCGGTGGGCAGCCATCGGGTGCGATTCTCCCAGCATGTGCCAGAGCAGCTGACGGCTCATCGCCACCGACACCTGGGAGGTGTGGTCGGCGATCTCGGTGGCCAGTGCATAGGCGGCGTCGAGCAGTGCATCAGGAGCGTGCACGCTGCGTACCAGACCACCCTGGAGCGCCTCCGTGGCATCGAAGACCCGACCGGTGGCCACCCACTCCATCGCGCGGCTGATGCCAACCAACCGGGGCAGAAACCAACTCGAGCACGCTTCGGGCACCAGCCCGCGCCGGTTGAAGACGAAACCGATTTTGGCACTCTCCGACGCCAGCCGGATATCCATCGGCAAGGTCATGGTGATGCCGACCCCCACTGCCGGCCCGTTGATGGCGGCGATGACGGGTTTGAGGGAGTCGAAGATCCGCAGCACGACAGTACCCCCGCCGTCACGGGGAACGGAGTGCTCATCCCGTGAGGCGTGTTCGTCAAAGGTGCCTTCGCCGCCCCGGAGATCGGCGCCGGCGCAGAAGCCCCTACCTGACCCGGTGACCACCACCGCCCGGACTGAATCGTCGGCATCGGTGTGGTCGAAGGCGTCGATGAGCTCTCTTCTCATCGTATTGGTGAAGGCGTTCAGGTGGTCGGGTCGATCGAGGGTGATGGTGGCAACCCGGTCGTGCACGTCCAGGCGGATGGTCCGATAGTTGTTGGTCACGTGATCTCCAAGTCGTTCAGTTCGCAACGTCCCCTACGGGTTCCGATGCTGTCATCGGCGACAACATCTGGGTAGCTGCGTATCAGCCGTCGGTCGGTCCCGAGTAGGTGGCATAGTCGCCGTCCCCGTTGATGACCATGCAGAAGTTGGCCGAGGAGCATGATACCGATGTGCCGATCCCGGTGTAATCGGTGGCCACGGGAATCACCTTGATTGGTGGCGCCCAGGTCGTGCCATCCCAGGTGACCATGAAACCATCGGTATCGGCGGCCATACAGAAAGACACCTGTGGGCACGAAATGGAATCGAGCATGCCGGCGGGGTCGATGGTCTGAATCGGAGACCAGGTCGGAGCGCCATTGCGGTAGGACGTTCCCGAACCATTGACGATGGCGCACAACGTAGAGGTGGCACAGGAGATGGCGGTGGGATTGCCGCTCACCGAGGCGGCACGATGAGAGGGATCGGCCAGGGTGGGAGTCCACGGAAGGGACTCCTTGGACCAGGTACTTCCGTTCCAATCGAGGACGGCGGTGCCGATAACCGCGGTACAGGCCGATGTGGTCGGGCACGAGACCCCGACGCGGTCAGAGGCGTAGAGGGCCACGGCGTCCGGACCGGTTCCGGACCCGAAGGCCTGTGGCGCCAACCACGAGCCGTGTTCCCAGGTGTATGCGTTCCCGGAGTTGTCGACGATGGTGCAGAATTTGCTCGTTGCACACGACACCGCGGCCTCACGTGCACCGGGGTGGCCGCTTCCGGGGTTGGTGGGGTTGGTGGTGAGGGGCGGAGCCGGCTTCAGCGGTACCGGTGCGATCCAGTTGGTTCCGTCCCCGTTGGCTATGAAGCCAGACCCATCGGCGATGACGCAAAAGGGCCCGCTGACGCAGGTAATCGTCGGCATGATCGGTAGTCCGTTCGCTCCAGCCGTGGGTGCCGGGAAATAGACGGAGGGATTGGACCAGGCCTCTCCGTCCCAGGATCGGGTCTCACCGGCACCGACAGTTCCGGTGGCGTCACTTTGGTTGGCCCCTCCGCCGGTAGCGATGCAGAAGGTGTCAGAGATACACGACACCGAGGTAATCCCTCCTCCCGGGGGCAACGTGGCCAGAGGGACCGACCACCCGGGGGCCTGGACAATGGGGACAGGCGCGGTCCTAGAGGTGGTGGAGGGCAGGGTAGCGGTGGTGACCGCGGTGACCGCGGTCGAGGTCGGGGCGGCCGGGGTGGTTCCCCGGGTGATCGGGAGCTGCAATCCCACTTGTCGGGTGGCAGCCGCCGACGCACTACAGGCGGTCGCCGACAGCACCAGAGTTGCGGTCGCCATCCAGGCGACGATCCGGCTCCGACCCACCCTCTCCCCCTCACTGACCGGCAACATCCGCCGATAACGGCACCGGGCGACCAGGCGACCGGGAGCCAAGGCTACCGACCGAATACTCCAGAACCAAGTCGCCACGGGCAAGGGATGGAACCTGTCCAGCTCAGCCGAGTAAGGGCCGGAAAACCATGCCGGTGCGCGGTTTGGGATGGAAATAGGTTGTCTTGGCCGGCATGCGTTTGTCGCTGCGGGCCCATTCGGAGATCAGGGCAACGGTGACTGGACGCAGAAGGACCACGGCCTGGGCCTGTTCAGAGTCGATGGCCTCGGCCGCCTCTTGCCAGGTATGACAAAACTCAAGCTCATGATCGGGGAGCTCGGCGATGACCAGGGCCACCATGGATGAGTCGAGCGAGGCGCCCGCGGCTTCGGGGGTGCCGTCCTTCGGCGACAGGAGCCAGGCTCCTGAGGGCATCACCAGAGCCAGGGCTTCCGATTCGCCCAGGGCGGCCAGTGTGCGCCGGGTGAGGTCGCCGACCTTGGTCACGTCGAACCACGAGGAGAAGGCGTCGACCAGATCGATCCCGTCGGGCAGTCCCGACAGCACCCGGTGGATGGGCCCGACCTCGAGCTGGTCCTCGCTCAGTTCCACCACCAGGGCCATGATCAGATCAGCGCCAGGCAGGGTCTTGTCACCTTCGGTGGCCAACTCCGACCGGTAGGCCAGGGCGGTCTCGTAGCGATGGTGCCCGTCGGCGACGACAACCCGAGAGTTGCCCACCGCCTGGCGGACCGCATCGATGGAGGCGGAGCCGCTGATCACCCACAGCTCGTGAAGCACGCCATCATCATCGGTGGCGGCCATCTGGGCCGGGCCGGCCGCGATGATGGCGATGAAGGTCTGGGTCAGACCCGGCGTGAGCGAGAGTCCCCAAATGGGAGAGAGATTGGTGCGGGTGGCCCGCAGCAGGTCGAGCCGGTCACTCTTGGGTTTGGGAAGGGTCTGCTCGTGAGGAAGGATGTCGCCGACATTGTCCTCGTCGATCGCCAACGCCCCAATGACCCCGTGGGTAGGACGGCCACCGGGGGAGGTCATCCGGTAGGCATAGAAGCAGGGTGAGGGGTCGGCCACCAGGGTGCCCGCCTCTTGCCAGAATTCGAGCATGGCCCGTGCATGCTGGTACCTGTCCAATCCGGCCCGGTGATCGGCTTCGGGCAGCTCCACCCGCACCGCGTTGGCGCTGTGGCGACCGGCCAGGCGCTGTCGCTCCGGAGCATCGATGACGTCATAGGGTGGGGCGATCACCATGTTCATATCGACCCGGGCGGTGTCGTACCGGAGGCCAATGAACGGTTCGAATCTGGGCATGACCACTGCGTAGCACAGGCACCGACAGCCTCAGAACGCGAACACCCGATCGATCCGTCGTCATCCATCCGTCGGCGTACAGGAGGAACACGCGGGCGACCTTGGCTGGAGTAGGAGGCAACCTCATGACTGGCGGAGAAATTTTACGTTGACGTAAACTTTGGCCGTGGGAGTCGACGACCCGGAACGGCCAGTGGATGAGGTGTCGAGTGGGGGAGGGCTGCTTCGCATCGGAAAGGCGGCTGAACGTGCGGGCGTGTCCCCCCGTACCCTTCGCTGGTATGAGGAGATCGGGCTGCTGGCCCCCGCCAACTACTCGGCCGGAGGGGCCCGGCGTTACACCGAAGAAGACATGGGCCGCATCGTCCACATTCGTGAGCTGCAGTCATTGCTCGGTTTCGACCTCGGCGAGATTCGGGACATCCTTCGGGGGGAGGATGATTTGGCCGGATTGCGTCATGAATACAGGTCGGGCGCCGACCAGGGACGCCGCCGGGAGATTCTGCTCGAAGCGTCAGCCATCAACGACAAGGTGTGTGAAGTGGTGGCAGGCAAACAGGCCCGTCTCGAGACCATGATGAGCGAACTCACCGAGAAGTCGGTCCGCTATGCCTCACGGTTGAAAGAGCTCGACTAGCGCTTGGGTGGGATCGGCGCCGGTGGCTTTAGACGTTTTGCGCGATCAACGTGGCCATGGCTGATGCTCCGGTCGGATTGAGGTGGACCTGATCGGCCATGAACCATTCGGGATGGGGTGACGACAGGGAGTACCAGTCGGCCAGCACCGCCACTCCTGGATATCGGGCCACCCCGGCGGCCAGTACGGCATTGTCGGAGGCCTCCCACGAGCGGGGGACATCTACGTTGACAAAGACCACCCGCTTCACCCCGGCAGCGGCCTGCATCATGGCGTCGACATTGTCTGAGGTGACGGTGCCGTTGGTCCCCAACTCGATCACCAACACGCTTCCCAGAGTGCCGGCGGCCCGGTCGGCCTGCACAACCGCGATCCCCGATTCGAACTGACGGCTGACCAGACCATCGACGCTCACCCCAGGGATATCGGCTTCCAAATTGGGCTGGATATCGATGATCACCGAGTCGCCCACCGCGGTGACCTGCCCCCCGATTGGCGGTGGCGCTGCCGTTGCCGACTTCGTGGTCGTCGTGGTTGTGGTGGTGGGCGGAGCGGTGGTTGTTGGCGCCGGAGCGGTGGAGGTCGTCTCACCCGCATGGGAGGTTCCCCTGGACGCGGCGGGTGCCGACGATGTCGTTTTGGCCCCAGAACTGGTGGCAATGCCCAGGCCTACCAACCCGATGAGCACAGCCAAAAGGACCCCGCCGATGATCCGATCAAATCGGCTGAACGCGGACATGGTCCCAATCTTGTCGCGTCAGAGGCCCGCCACGATGTCAGCCCGTCCAACACCGAACCTCTGGCTGAGCATCCACAGGACCAGGGCGGCACCGCTGTAGGCGATGCCCACTACGACCTCTGCCGTCCAACCACCCCGGGAATAGATCACCCCGGCCGTGGCGGACCCGATCGAACCACCAATGAAGTAGGTGACCATATATCCGGTATTGAGGCGTGAGCGGGCGTTGGGGTCGATGGCGAAGATCACCTGTTGATTCTGAATGTGCACCGATTGGATACCGAGGTCGGCAACCACGATTCCCACAATCAGCGCCCACAGCTGATGGGAGCCGAGGGCGAGGAGACCGAATGACCCCACGGTGATGACCAACGATGCTCCGGTCACCAATCGTTCCCGACCCCGATCGGCCAGACGACCACTGAGTGACGCGGTCAGGGCTCCACTGACACCGAGAAGCCCGAAGAGTCCGATGACCGCGTCGCTGTATCGGTACGGGGACGCGGCCAACAGGAACGCCAAGCTGGTCCAAAGGACGGAGAAGGCGGCGAACGCCAGACCGCCGTACGCCGAACGCAGTCGCAGTTGCGGTTCGGAACGCATCAAGTGGACCACGGAGGCGAGCAATTCGCGGTAGATGAGCTTTGGTCGCGCATCCTCTCTGGGCAGGGTGCGGGCCAAAAGTCCTACGAGGGCGAGGACGACCACGCCGGCTGCCATGTACACCGCCCGCCAACCGGCGACTTGGGCGATGAGCCCCGAAAACGTCCGGGCCAACAGGATCCCGATCAGCAGACCACTCATTATGGTGCCCACGACCCGCCCGCGGTTCATGTCGTCAGCGAGCTGGGCACCGAACGGGACCAGGATTTGGGCGGCGACGGAACACACTCCGGCTACCGCCACCGCCCCGATGAGGACGGTGATGGTGGGGGCGTCGGCCGCCACGAAGAGGGCAGCCGCGGCGATGAGAAGGATGCCCGGAACCAGTCGGCGCCGAACCAACATGTCGCCCAACGGGACCAACAGGGCCAGACCGATGCCGTAACCGACCTGGGCCCCACTGACGATCAAGGTGGCCGTGCCCGACCGGGCATTGAGGCTGCGGGCGATCGAAGGGAGCAGGGGCTGGGCGTAGTAGAGGTTGGCCGCTGACACCCCGCAGGCGGTGGCAAAGAGAAGGACCATGCCCGGGGTCATCACGCTGGGGCCCGGGCTGGCCGTGGGGCCATGGCTGGTGTCGCTCAAGGGCCTGGAGTGTAGGGCGGAGAGCAGGGCGGTTCACCGGGTCCACGTGGGCGCGATTCGATGCGGGCTGCTAGCGTCTGCATCCACAACCGAATGCACTGCCAAGGGGAAGCCGGTCGAATTCCGGCGCTGGTCCGCAACCGTAGGTGACACGCCAAAGCAGGCGAGTCACGAGCCGGGATACCGCGGGAGTGCTGAGTTGAGCCATGTCCGTCGAGAACTGCGGCAGTGGCTCGGTCAGTCTCTGTTTCGCAGTTGGGAATGTGGCGCTTCCGGGTCGTTGCCTCCAGAGTGAGGAAACCCAACATGTCCATTCAACGCCTACGAGTGGCAGTCGCCTCGGCGATCTGCCTGGCGGTCGGCCTAGCCGCGGGACCGGCTACAGCGACGGCCGCCACCCCCGTCATCGCACCGTCATCGTCGGTATCGTCGCCGGGCACATCGACCAACTTCCCGCAGACGACTGCAGCCGACCAGGGGGCTCGATGGTTGGCCGCCAAACTGTCTCCGCAGGGCTTCATACCATCGCCCACTACGGGGCAGGCCAACCTGTCCTTTACCGCCAATACAGTCCTGGCGCTGGCCGCCACCGGGATCGACATCCCCGGGGCCCAGTTGGCGCTCTCGTATCTCGAAGGCCACGTTGACGACTACGTGACCGTGACCGGCACCGACGGTCCCGGTCAGTTGTCGCTGCTGATTCTGGATGCCCATGCGTTGGGTGTCGACCCGACCAACTTCGGTGGTACAAACCTGGTGACTCGCCTGGTGGCCACGGAACGAACCAGTGGCACAGATGCCGGACTCTTCGGTGCTCAGGATCCGACCTTCGACGGTGCCTACCGCCAAGGTCTGGCTCTGGCTGCGCTGGCAGCGGTCGGTGACACCAGTCAGGGTGTGGTCGGCTCGGCCATCACCTGGCTCCGGGGGCAGCAGTGCCCTGACGGTGGTTGGACCAGCTACATCACGACCGCCAATCCCTGCGACGGTGACCCGGCTTCCTTCGCCGGGCCTGATACCAACTCGACAGCGCTTGCCATCCAAGGTCTTGCCAGTCAGTCGGCAGTTACCTCGGCTATCTCTACTGCCGCGCTCGGATTTCTAACCGGGGCCCAGAACCCTGACGGGGGATGGGGATATGAACCAAATGCCACCACCGCCCCCGGATCCTCCGATTCCAACTCCACCGCGTTGGTCGTCCAGGCCCTTGTCGCACTCGGCCAGTCTCCACTCTTCGCCAGTTTTCAACATGGCTCCGCCACCCCGATCTCGTCGCTCCTCTCGTTTCAGGTGAGCACCGGTCCCGACACCGGAGGTTTCGTCTTTCAGGCCAACGATTCCCCTGACATTCTCTCGACGGTACAGGCGGTCCCAGCATTGGCCGGTGTGGTGCCCCCCTTCATCGCCGCAAGCGCTCCCGCGCCTACCGGGGGCTACTGGTTGGTGGCAGCAGACGGCGGCATCTTCTCCTTCGGCGATGCTGGTTTTCACGGTTCCAAAGCTGGCTCTGCGCTCAATAAGCCCATTGTCGGCATG
>PLZF01000076.1 GCA_003152015.1 Acidimicrobiaceae bacterium
GGTGGTACCCACCAGGATCCGGATGGCCGGTCTCGAACTTGTCGTCGGAGCGGCTCCTTGGCAGCCTCGATGGCACTCGTCGGACATTCGAGCGGCTGATCGCCCCGGCATGCGGAGCAAGATTTTGCCGACGTCAGTTGTTGGCTGGGTTTTGGCTGTTAATGGCGCGCATGCGACGGGCGAGGATGGCCGCGACGACGATAACCCATACGGGGAAGAGCGCCCTGATGGCGGAACAGCCCCACTGAGGGAAGCATGACCGGACGCATCGGAGGGTCGAGTCCGGGTGTCCGTAGGACGATCGTCAAACGACGTGGAGTAGCTCGATCCATCGATTGACTATCCCTGACCGCCAGGGCTGCGGTTCCTGGCACGACATGATGGCGGGTGTTCCGAGAGCAACGCGAGGCTCGAAGAGATCGGGACGACCGACGTCGGTCAACGGCGCCCACTCAGTGTTCGAGTGTCTCCTTCATCCGGGTGAGGGTCTGCTGCATGCCTTTGACCATTGCGTTGGACCGCCCGGCCACGGTGTCGTAGACGAACTTCCGCCAGCCTTCGTGCGGCTTGTGGCTGAAAGATTCGGTGACCGACGTGGCGCCGTCGTGATCCCTGAGCTCGTACCGCCAACTGGTGTAGCCCTCGGCGACGAACCCGAAGACCTCGTTGGGCACGTAGTCGGTGATCTCGGAAGTGGTGGTCCACCTCTTGAGGGTGATGGAGCGTTTCGAGACCGAGCGCGGCCGGCGCAACGCCTTTGAAGACGGTGGCTTCGAACCGGTCCGGGAATCCTGGAAGCTGTGAGCTGTGTAGGCGCCGGCGGTTGTGGAAGATCTCGAAGTATTCGAAGATGACGTCGGCCAACTCGATGCGGTCTTCCACCTTTGCCGGTCAAGAGTTCCACCTGCATGCGGGCCCAGAGGATCTCGATCATCGCATTGTCATGGGCAATCTCCGTTCGACCCCATCGGAGGGAGGAGGCTCGGGTCCTTGGCTCGTCGGGTGCATGCCCACGAGGTGAACCGCCCCCGGGTTCCGTGATCCGAATGGATGATTCCCCCTGTCGAGGGGTTCCGATTCGAGATCGCCATGCCCAACGGGTTGGTCATGAATACCCCTCCTCTCGTGCGAATTCGTTCGCCGTGTGACAGAGGATGGACTGAGCGGCAGCGCTTCGACTCGTTCCGGCATCGGAATTGAGAAGCGTTCCTGGTTGGTTACGTGGGCAGCCTTCAGTTCGAGGGGGAGATTTGCCGAAGAAATGGACTAGACACTGGGGAATGGCAGCTCAACCTCATGAGCGCTCTCTCGACAAGGCAGAATCACGCACTCGGCATCGGGCTGGGTCATTTCGCTTGATACTGCACCGCTTTTGGCCGGCGTTGAGATTCTTGATCGGCATTGGAATTGTTGCCGTGGCCCTTTGGGTTCTCACCTCACACCGGGACGAGCTGTCCGGCCTCTCAAAAGTGTTCCAACACCTCAATTGGTGGTGGTTCCCGCCGGCCATAGTCGCAGAGATGGCGTCCTTCGTCTGCTTTGCCGGCGTGCAGTATGAGCTCTTGAAGAGCGGAGGTCTTGACGTTCCGCGAGGACCTCTCTTGAAAATGACGTTTGCGTCACAGGCTCTGACCAACTCCCTGCCTGCCGGAGGTGCAGCCTCGGCCGTCTATGGATTTCGTTGGTTTCGGCGGTTTGGAGCTGACGACACGCTGGCTGCTTGGTCATTGGCGGGAACGCTGGTCGCTTCCATTGTTTCGCTCTCCTTGGTGGCCACCGCAGGATTGGCACTCGCAACCGGAGAGGGAGCATCGCTCGATCTGATTCCCGTCATTCTCGGTGCCTTCGTGATGACCGTCGCAGTCGGGGCACTGTTTGTCTACGAACGTCCGCTCGTCATCGTGGTCACCTGGGCCATTCGAGCCTCGCGTTCAATAGTGGGGCGACCACGTGGCGACGTGGAAGCGCAGATCCAACGGATCGTCCGCTGGGTTACGTCGGTACGTCTTGGGTGGCGCCAGATCACCAACGTTCTTCTCTGGGGAACAGCGAATTGGCTGTTCGACTGCGCGTGCTTCGCCATGATGTTTTTGGCGATTGACTCGAGCATCCCATGGACGGGGCTCCTCCTTGCCTACGGAGCAGGGCAGCTGGCAGCCACCCTTCCGATCACTCCAGGCGGATTGGGTGCAGTCGAGGGAAGCATCACTATCGCGCTGGTTGCCTTTGGTGGTCCCCGTGTGACCACCGTTGATGCCGTACTGATATACCGCATCATCAGCTTTTGGCTTGTGCTGGTTGTTGGCTGGGTGTTGTGCGGTGAGCTCGCACTCCAGGTGCGGAGAGGACGTTGGAGTCTCCACCCTCTCACTGCGCACGTAGAAGCGGGACCGGACGCCGATCCAGATCCTGGGACCTTGTCCATCAAGGGCCTCGAGACGTCATCGGAAGTAAGTACGTGAAGGCACGGGAGGTGAGGAGGGGAGGAATGATGCGCCAACTTGCGTGCGCCTTGGCCGGCTGCATGCTTCTCGCCAGCGCTGTTGCCGGCTGCACCTCAGCGCGCAGCAACCTTGGCACTTCCGACAACTCGTGCTACCTCGCCTTGCCGTCTGCGTCCAACGCAGTGGGTGCGCACGGCCGATTGCTCAGTGTGGATCTCTTCACCTTCACGGCGCTACGCGAACGAGCGCCACAACTCTTCACGGCGCTTGGCACAAAGCACGCCTCACCACAACGAGTCTGTGTCGTCACATTCGTTGGGAAGTTCAACAAGACCTCGGTTTTGGACCCGCTCGGCAGTTCCTCTGGCCGACTGGCCGTCGTTGTCTTGGCAACTCCATCGAACCAACTGCTCGGAACCGTTATTTTCACTGGCGCTTCATTGCACGTTGGCCATACCCATATCGGTTGATCCCGGCCTTGTATGTCGAGATCGCGTGGTTATCAAGATAGCTCTGATGGTTCCGGGCTCTGTGTGACGTGCTCCTGATAGCGGGCGTCTCACTCAATCCTGACACGTCGCCAACCGGACGTTTCCGCAGGTCAGCAGCCAACTGGCGGAAGCAACCGGTAGCAACCGGAAGGAGGAGGTTTCCGACGTTTTAGGGCAAGGACTAGGGCAAGGTCGAAGCACTGGCTCGGGTCGTGGCATTGGTAGTCACGGGCGCGGTAGTCGGACTGCGAACCCAGTTCCCCGGCCGGTGATCTGGCGACGCCACTGAAAGCCATGCCGACATGACCCGTAGCGCCCTTTTCGTTTCCGGGATGAGCGCCTGTGTGATCTCGTCCAGCTGAGCGAGGTAATCCCGCAGCGGCACACAATTGTCGTCAGGTTTGCAGACGAAGGAATTAATAAGAGCCTTCGTTAGCCTTCTGTCGGTGGCCGTATTCTCGCCGGAGGAGGCATCGCCTGACGTTACCTGGAGGCAGGAGAGAACTTTCGGCGGATCAAGCAGAACGTTCCTTCGGTCGTTGCCTGTGAATTCGACCTTAGAGGCTCCGGAGCAGACAGATTGACGGTTATCGCGTCCCTGCGAGGTCGGCCTATGTGGGTCAGCCGAGCGTCCCGCATGGGGAACGGGCTAAGGGTCATGTCGGGACTCCCTTTATCGGCGCCGGCTGATCACCTAAAGGGGGACGGCCGTCCGGGGATTTCTCACCGGACCGCGGGCTGCTCGCCGTAACTGACACTCCTGCGACAAGATGATTGCAACCAGTCGGCACCAAAGCCGTGACTCAATCTGCAGCCCGTTGCAAGCGCGCGATCATCCAATCTGAGCCGAGTAACTCGTCGAGCTTCTCCGCGTACTTAAACAGCAGATCGGCATCCCGAGAGAGATCGTCGAGCGTGGCGTTGATCGTCGTTCCGTTTGTTCGACGGTAGAACCTTGATCGCCTCGCGCCAAGCCCGGCGTAGTTCCACCAGTAGGCGTGGACGACGTTGTCTCGGCGGCGCTTCACCTCGTTGGTTTCGCCCCAGTCCAGGACATTCCTCAGCTCCGCCCGCCGTACGGTCGTGCTGTCGGCGAGGCAGCGAAGCCTCCCATGGAGGTCCGTCCAGTTCTTGTCGACCAAGGAGAACTGCGCCTCTGGTGCCTCCTCCAGCAACAGGAGGAGTCGCTTTATCGCCGTCTCGACGTGCCCGGAGGCCACGACCACCGCGCCGACCCTTTCGTACAGCTCCCGCCTGAACTCCCGGTCATCATCATTCGGTCCACCATGGCGGCCGATACGTACCGTCGAGAGGTCTGCCTCCGAGAAGGTCGATGGGATTGTCAGGTCGTAGGTCCTTTCAGGTTGACCGTCGATCTTCTCAACGACCGAGTACCAGCTCGTCATGCCCTGAGGCGGCCATTCGTCCAGCGTGCCGGTTGGGTGCTCTGCGCTCTCGGTCATACCCCATTGTGGATCGAGGGACGGCCGGACTGTTCAGCCGAGCGCGAAAACAGCCATGCCATTCGCCTCTACGAGCGCCATGGCTTCATCGATGCCGGTCCCTCCCAGTTCGGACCCGACAAACGGTTGATGCGTCTTTTAGGGATCCGGTTGCGGGACGGTTCCGGCGCGGTCTCTCAAGAAGATTGAGAGGGTCGGGACGACGGAAGTTGACTGATCACGGTTTGGGCGTTCGAGACTGCACGGCGAGCAGCGGTCAACGCCTTGGTGGCCGTTGCAGCGGGGATCAGTTTGGGGTCGTATTCCGCTTGGTTCTTGAGCGGCAGCAACGCGCGAAGCTGCCTGGCGCAGCCCCTTGCTTCAGCCGTGCCGGCAGTCTCGACGTGGCTCGGTGCGCCTGCGTGCTCGCCTGCCCATCGTGCGCCGAGAAGAACACAGGAGATGGCATCGGCGGCAGCGATCCCCGCGTGTACGCAGGCTCCGACCGTCGGAGTGTGGTTCTCTCGCTCGTCCGCGTCTTCAGCTGCCTCGAGCCATTCCACCACCTTGCCCAGGTATCCCCGGCCGTCGCCGGGCGTGCCTGGGCGGGTGTTGCTGCCTCGCTTGATCACGGTTTGGTGATGTCCTCGGGATCGGGTCCGACAAGCGAAATGCCGTCCGTCTTGATGTTGCGCCACAGTCTGCCGTCGAGTTTCAGGCGCGGAGTCACGTCGGACAGGGCCACGTCGAGGAGGTTCACCGGGTTGCCAGTGACATGCCCGGTGAGATCGGCCCAGTGACCGAGGCTTGAAATCCAATGCGGATCGTCGGCCCCAGTGCCCTTCGGTCGGACCGCGAGCACATCCACGTCGCTCGCTGGTGTGGCCTGCCCACGTGCGAACGATCCGAATACGACAAGAGCGGCCGGAGCGGGTGCGATATCCGTAGCGGCACCTCGGAGCTGGTCAAGCACATCCCGGTGCAGCGTGGCGAGACGCTCGATTAGCTGACCTGCGGCGTTCGATCGGTCCAATGTTACGAGAGCCGAACGGCCAACGTCTCGGCGTTGTATCACGCCAAGCTTGCCCAGTCGGCCGAGCACTTCACTGGCTTGGGTCTGGCTGACAGCCGCCAGCTTTGCGACCTGGCGCATTGACAGGTCGCCTTGCGTGCGAGCCAGTGCTCCAAGGACTCGGCCCTGGACACCAGGGATGAGAGCTTCCACCGAGTGCACGTAGTCCATGTCCATACAGTACCAGTTTTCCGAACATATGACCGGAAAAATGGATATTGGCCTGAGAAAGGAGGGGCTTCCAGGTCAGACGATGACCTTCGGCGCCACACGACCTCACTGGTGAGCCAATGGACAATGCCCGCAGGGGTGTTCTCTGGAGGCATTGATGCTCCCATGTTTGTCAAGCCGCCTGAAAGTCGGCAGATGTGGTGATTTCCCCCAACCAGCGCTCGTAGCGTTGGGCGAGACCGGTGTCGTGGGCGTGGCCGAGCTCGAGACGTGAAATCGAAACGACCGTGGTTCCGAGTGCGGTGGCGGCATGGTGAAGCCTGAGTCCTGCACCGACCCGAACGACGCGCAGGTCAGCTCCAGCGGGAACGGCTCCGGGATTGACGATGAGACGGTAGATCTCCCGTGCCACGTATCGCTTGAGGCAGCGGACGATCTCGCGTTTGGTCTTGCCCTCGGCCGTCCGACGAGCGGCATAGGCCTTGGTGGTCGGATCAGTGGTGAGGCGGTTCATCACGATTCGCCACAGTGCATGGTTGGCCTGGCGGTTGCCCGAACGGTTGAGACGGTGACGCACAGTCTTTCCCGAGGACGCTTCGATCGGAT
>PLZF01000041.1 GCA_003152015.1 Acidimicrobiaceae bacterium
TCCCGCTTCAGCTTGCCGAGGATGCGGGCCGAGATCTCCTGCGGGGTGTAGTCCTTGCCGTCGATGTCGACGGTCCACGACGTCCCCATGTGACGCTTCACCGACCGGATGGTCCGATCGGGGTTGGTGATCGCCTGGCGCTTGGCCACCTCGCCCACCAGTACTTCGCCGGACTTGGCGAAGCCGACCACCGATGGGGTCGTCCTGCCGCCTTCGGCGTTGGGGATGACGACAGGCTCGCCGCCCTCCAGCACGCTCACCACCGAGTTGGTGGTCCCGAGGTCAATACCTACTGCTTTAGCCATCGTGTGCTCCTCTAATTAGCGCCCGTCCTCGGGGCAGCTCTACCTATTGTGTTGCTCTTCTGGGTTAGATCCTATTTGGTTACAAAGGTAAGTGTAGCAAAGTTGAGTGCTATGTGTATAGGTTTTCTTCAAGATTTTACTCATGTGCCGTGGGGCCCAGTCGGGATACGCTCATCCCATGCCCGACCTGGTACTCCTCCGCCACGGCCAATCCACCTGGAACGCCGAGAATCTCTTCACCGGCTGGCACGATGTGGATCTGACCCCCCAGGGGGAAGCCGAGGCCACTGAGGCCGGGAGGCTGTTGGGGGCGGAAGCCGACCTCGACCTGCGGGTGCTCCACACCTCGGTGCTCACCCGGGCCATCCGCACCGCCAATCTCACCCTCGACGCCGCTCAGCGAAGTTGGCTGCCGGTCCGGCGCCACTGGCGGCTCAACGAGCGCCACTACGGAGACCTGCAGGGGAAGAACAAAATGGACACGGCCGAGCTCTACGGCAAAGAGCAGCTCGATGCCTGGCGGCGCGGTTATGCCACCCCACCCCCTCCGGTGACGCTCGGCGATGAGCGTCACCCGGCCGGGGATCCGCGCTACCGGGACGTCCCGGTCGACGCCCTCCCTGCCACCGAGTGCCTGGCCGATGTGGTGGCCCGGGTGGTCCCTTACTGGGAGGACGCCATCGTCCCCGATCTCTGCGCCGAGGGAGCCCGGGGCGGGGCGGTGCTGGTGGTGGCCCACGGCAACAGTCTGAGAGCGTTGCGCAAACATATCGACGGCATCAGTGACGACGACATCGTGGGACTCGAGGTCCCCACCGGCATCCCCTTCCGCTACCGCCTGTCCGATGACCTGTCGGTTCTGTCCTGTGGGTACCTGGGCGATCCCGATGCGGCCAAGGCCGCGGCCGATGCGGTGGCCCGCCAAGCCGGCTGATCCGGGAGGGTGGCGGGGCCGCCCGGTTGGTCCCCACCGTGCCTGCCGGTAGTGCGACCCTCCCGGTAGTTGTTTTCGAAACACCTATCAAAAACGATCGGGAGCTCTTGTTATCGATAGGCGTGACCAATTCGACTGTCCGGGGCCGCGGGATGAGCCCAACCGAACTGCCCGAGGCACCGGGTGCCTTCCGGGACCGGTGCGCACGGTGTTGGAAGACCGTCTCGAACACAACCACGTTGCCGCCCGGGTCCCGGGCACACCCGAGGGTGGGGCTGCCAATGGGGTGCCTGCCCGCACCCGTTGCCCGGGCAGACACCCCTGTCCATTACGACCCGGCCCGGAGCATCACGGTCGGCACCCTGCACTCATCGGTACGTGACCTCTTCGGGCTCGGGCGTCACTCGCCCCTACAGGGCGTCGTGGCCGCGCTCCCCGGTGCGGACTCGGATGACGTCGTCCACCGGGAGGACCCACACCTTGCCGTCACCTATCTTGCCAGTGCCGGCGGTGTCGACCACCGCGTTGGTGACCTCTTCCACCTGGTCGTCGTCCACCACTATCTCGAGGCGGACCTTGGGGACGAACTCGACTTCGTACTCCGCTCCCCGGTAGACCTCGGTATGCCCGCGCTGCCGGCCGAACCCCTGTACTTCGGTCACGGTGAGCCCGTGCACCCCCAGGATCTTGAGGGCTTCCTTCACATCATCGAGTTTGAACGGCTTCACCACCGCTACGACAAGCTTCACGTTCTGTTCCTTTCGTCGAACTGATACTGCCATCGAAGGTTGTGTGGACCGCCCCAACCCAGGTTAGGGCGGTCCACCTGACTGTCGGGGATTTACACCCCGCTGGGTTCGAGTTCTCGGAAGCCACCCGATCCCTGCCGTTCGGCGAATGTCTCTTGCGGCTCCGACTCCTCGTTGTGGATGGCGAGATCCCCAACCTCGAGGTTCTCGTCCGACTCTCGCAGCCCGACAAGCAGTTTGACGATCTGCAGGAGGACGAAGCTGGCGATGGCGGTGAAGCAGATGACCCAGGATGCAGCGAGGAACTGCTCCCATATCTGGTGCCACGAACCGGTATAGAAGAGCCCGTTCACCGAAAAGCCGGGGGCAGCCTTGCCGGTGCCGATGTACTCCAACATGCCCGGGTCGGCGAAGAAGCCGACCAGCAGCCCACCGGTGAGGCCGGCGATTCCATGGGTGTAGACCACGCCCAGGGCGTCATCCACCTTGCTGAACGGACGGACCTTGGACAGGTAGTACCAGGACACCCACACGATGCTCGAGGCGATGAGGCCCTCAGCCAGGGCTCCATAGCCGTTGACCCACCCGGCTCCGGGTGTGATGGCCACCAGGCCCACGATCATGCCGTTGATGGCCCCTAAGAAGGTGGCCTTCTTCTGCTTGGTGAGGAAGAGGTCCATCAGTACCCAGGTCAACATGGCCGCGGCGGTGGCCAGGTTGGTGTTGAGGACGGCGGCGGTGGCGTCGGTACCGGCGTAGAAGGGGTCACCTCCGTTGAAGCCGTTCCAACCCAGCCACAGGATGCCGGCACCCACCGCCACCATCATCAGGTTGTTGGGCACCCCGTGCTTTCGGTCACGGGCGAGTCGGGGACCGATCACCCAGGCGGCCACGAATCCGGTTACCCCGGCGGCCAGGTGGATCACATAGCCACCCGAGTAGTCGACGGCTCCCTTCTGAGCGAAGAAGCCACCGCCCCACAGCAGAAAGGCATTCGCGCTGTAGACGCAGGTGATCCACAGCGGCACGAACAACAGCCAGGCCTTGAACTTCATCCGCCCCAGCACGCTTCCGAGGAAGAGCAACGGAGTGATGGCGGCGAACACCACCTGAAAATAGATAAAGGTGGCGGCATTGTAGTGGAACGGGATGAGCGTCCCCTCGGGCAGCACCTCCTGATTCTGCTCACCGAAGTGGGAGGCGGCCGGGACCGGGTGCCCGATCACGTTGTTGAGAAACGAGTGGGCGTTGCTCCCCCCGAAGTGGGACGGGACACCGAAGCTCATGTTGAAGGCCCACAGGACCCACACGATGAGCACGAGTCCGAAACCGGTGAACGCCATCAACATGGTGTTCACCACCCACTTCTTCTGGACAAGGCCGCCGTAGAGCACGGCGATGCCAGGGAGGCTCATGAGACCGACAAGGGTGGCGGCCACGATCTGCCACGTATTGTCACCGGTGTTCAGCCAGTTCGGGTACGGGATATACACGGTTACTGCTTCTCCTCTCGCACGGATATTGCGATGAGGGACACTCTGCACCGTGGGTGTTTCGTGGTTGCTACGCCACTGTTTCCTCTGTGTGAACTCGCAGTTGGGCAAGTGAAATCCACGCCAAAGGGTGGGATTCCGGCACGTCAGAGGGCTCTACTGTGTAGCCTCTGCGCCATGGCAGCCCACCCGAAGGCATTGGATCTCAAGACTGTGTGGCTCTTTTCGAGTTGCACCACCTCCGAACTCAGAAAGATCCGGGGTCAACTCGAAGAGGCCCACGTCCCGGCTGAGAAGGTGCTGGTCGAAGAGGGCACCATCGGTCGCGAGTTCTTCCTCATCGTGAACGGCACCGCCATCGTCACCCGGAATGGGAAGAAAGTGGCGTCGCTGGGGCCGGGGGCCTACTTCGGTGAGTTGGCCCTGCTCGATCGCCGGCCCCGGTCGGCGTCGGTCACCTCCGAGACGGACATGGACGTGTTGGTGTTGTCCCAGCGTCAGTTCAACGGGGTGTTGGACCTGGTTCCGGCCATCACCCACAAGCTGTTGTCGGCCATGGCCGCCCGGCTCCGCGAGTCGGACTCCAAGGCATTTCACTAGCCCGGCACTAACCGGGCTCTACCCCGGCTCTACCGGACCGTCGCCGGCCGAGCCGGTCTCTCCGGCTGACTCCGTGTCGACCGAGGGCGCTCCCACCGACACCGGATCGCCCATCGACTCCTCTAGGAGCTGAGACAGGTCGAGAACCCGTACGTCGTCTTCCTTCTGGTGGGCGCGTACTGCGTCGTCGAGCATGATCATGCAGTAGGGGCAGGCGGTCGAGACCACGTCGGCCCCGGTGCCCAGGGCCTCCTCGGTGCGCTCCATGTTCACCCGCTTGCCGATGTTCTCCTCGAGCCACATGCGGGCGCCACCGGCGCCGCAGCAGAAGCCCTTCTCGCGGCAGCGTCCCATCTCCACCTGCTTGGCCCCGGGGATGGAGTCGATGACCGAACGGGGCTCGTCGAACACCCGGTTGTGCCGACCCAGGTAGCAGGGGTCGTGATAGGTCACCGTGCCCTTGTACCCGCCGCCGGGGGTCAGCTTGCCTTCGGCCACCAGGTGATCGAGGAGCTGGCTGTGGTGGATGACCTCGTAGTTGCCACCCAGGGCGGGGTACTCGTTGGACAGGGTGTTGAAGCAGTGGGGGCAGGTGGCGATGATCTTCTTGGCCCCCACCCCGTTGAGGGTCTCGATGTTGGCATGGCACTGCTCTTGGAAGAGGTACTCGTTGCCCAGCCGACGCACCGGGTCGCCGGTGCAGCTCTCCTTCTTGCCCAAAATGGCAAAGGAGACTCCGGCCCGATGGAGCATGCGGGCGGTGGCCTGTGCGCCTTTGCGGGCCCGCTCGTCGAGGGCGCCGGCGCATCCCACCCAGTAGAGGTACTCGATATCGGCGGGGATGGTGTCGGTAACCACCGGAACCTCGAAGTCGAGGGAGGCAATCCAGTCCTCGCGCTTGGCTGCCCCCAAGCCCCACGGGTCACCCTGGTTCTCCACGTTGCGGAGCATGAGACCGGCCTCGGAGGGGAACCGCGACTCGATGAGGACCTCGTAGCGGCGCAGATCAATGATGGTGTCGATGTGCTCGATGTCGACCGGGCACTCCTCCACACAGGCGCCACAGGTGGTGCACGACCACAGGACGTCGGGCTCGATGACCGACGGGACAAGGGTCTCCCTCTCGACGCCGGCTTCACGGTTTCGGGTCATGATCCGATCGGCCTCGGAAAACAGGTTGTCGCGGAGGCTCATGATGAGGAGCTTGGGGGAGAGCGGCTTGCCGGTGTTCCAGGCCGGGCACTGGGACTGGCAACGCCCGCACTCGGTGCAGGTGGCCAGGTCGAGGAGCTGCTTCCACGAGAGGTCTTCCACCCGACCGGCACCGAAGACGACCTCGTCCTCTTCGCCCACATCCTCCATGGTCATGTCGGGTGTGGTGGCCAGGGCGCCGAGGGCACGGGGACGGCGGGAAGTGGCCACATTGACGGGGGCGAGGAAGATGTGGAGGTGCTTCGAGTAGGCCACGAAGACAAGGAAGCTGGTGATGATGGCGATGTTGGCCAACAGGGCGACCGTCTCGATCACGCTGTTGACCCCGGTGCCGAGGGGATGGAGCCAGCTGGCCAGGACGTGGGAGGCGAAGGCCCAGTCGGTGTAGGGGAAGTTGCCGGTGTTGGCCTGGGCCGCCCGGTAGAAGAGCAGCGAGATCATCACCCCGGCGATCATCGCCAGCACCAGGTTGGCGGCGGCGGTGTGGGAGCCGAAGAACCGGGACTTGCGCTCTTCCCGCTTGGGCGAGTGCTGCACCCGGATGATGGCGAAGACGATCAGGGCCAGAAGGACGGCGACGGTGAAGAAGTCCTCCACCAGGCCGATCCATGACCAGGTGCCGATGATGGGGATGTGGAAGCTGCGCTGAAAGAGGTCGCCGTACGCTTCGATAATGGTGAGGAAGAGAATGGAGAAACCCCAGAAGGTGAAGGCGTGGGCCATGCCCGGAATCGTCCACTGCAGGAGCTTCTTTTGGCCGCCGACCTCGACCAGCTCGGCCTTGATCCGGGAGGGGAGGTTTTTGAAGCGATCGGGGGCGGGTTGCCCGCTGGAGATCAATTGATAGAGCCAGAAGAAACGTCGACCAGCTATGCCAAGCATGATCACGGTGATACCGAGACCGATCGCAAGTCTGACGGGCACTGTTTTCCTCCTGAGGGCTACTGCTGGCTAACTAGCGGGTGAGCGTAGCTGCGGTAAGAGTTGTCGGGTTGTTTACCCCGGACGGGCGTCTACGAACGGAAATTATCCGAATACCGGCTGGGGGTAGGGCCCCATTGTCCCTGGTACTTGGACTTGAGGCCTTCTGATCCGTAGGGCATGTCGGCGGGGGTGGTCATCCGCAGAAAGGAGATCTGGCCGATCTTCATGCCGGCGTAGATGGTGATGGGCAGATTGGCCACGTTGGAGAGTTCGAGGGTGAGATGGCCGTCCCACCCGGCGTCGACAAAACCTGCGGTGGAGTGGATCAACAGGCCGAGCCGGCCGAGGGAGGACTTGCCCTCCAAGCGGGCCACCAGGTCGTCGGGGAGGGTGATCCGCTCCAAGGTGGAGCCGAGGAGGAATTCGCCGGGGTGGAGGATCAGCGGATCCACGTCGCCGATGTCCACCAACTCGGTCAGATCCTCCTGGTCCTCGCGGACATCGATCACCCGACTGGTGTGATTCCGGAAGAGCCGGAAGTACCTGTCTACGTGGAGATCCACCGAGGATGGCTGGATACAGCCCTCCCCCAGAGGGGCGATGGATATGCGGCCGGCGTCGAGCGCCTCACGGATTGATCGATCAGAGAGAACCATGCCGGCTAGACGATAGTGTGGCCAGCGCATGCGGGCGTAGTTTGTCCGCCGATGCGGGCGTAGTTCAGAGGTAGAACATCAGCTTCCCAAGCTGAGAACGCGGGTTCGATTCCCGTCGCCCGCTCTCAATCGTCACCGACAAAAGTGACCCATCTGCGACGACACAACTCGTTGTCGCAGAGAACGCAGTATGACCTGTGGCTGTGACCAGTCTCGTGGCGGAGCTTGTCGAGTGGCGTCTTGCCGACTACTTGCTAAGAGAAACGTCGGGGTACAGCGGATCGATCCGCTGTACCGTCAGTCACAGCGAAGGGCGTCCCATCATTCGGATCGATCGGAGCAAACACCCTGAGCTGCCAGAGGGATGGACAGACCTCAGCGCCGATGGAGAGGTCCTCAGCGCGAACTTCGTGAAGGTCGCCATCAATGTGGCAGAACACCCGGGAGAGCAGGGCAATGCGCTCCACGCCTTGCTCCGAGGTTGGTTTGGACCGTCCACTGGACTTCCAGGGACCAAGGACTCGGTGCTGCTCCGACAGACCAGCGATGGCTGGGAGATCCGACCGGACGAGACGTTGGTGGGCATCCAGCGCGAAGTGGGTTAGGGCAGGGCGGTCGTGCTTGGTGTTTTCCATGGAGATTCACCCCTTATCAACCAGGACCGCGGGATCCTCTCGCCATGCTGATCTCCTCTACCAACCGGAACCCCCACCGGTAGTGTTCGCTCGTGGATGACATCCAGGCTGGGCTTTACGAGGCGTTGGTCACCGAGGGCCTCGTGGAAAAGATCGAGTCCGTCGAGAGAGATCTTGTTGCGAAGCGAGGCCTCAAGGCGTACGAAGCCCCCGATCGGATCGCCCTCCACCTTGCCAACCTAATTCGGGCATCGCTGTCCGACGTATCCGAAGGGGATCGAGTCGGCAAAGGCGTTGAGATAGCCCGCTCACTTTCGGCTCGACTCTCCGACCTCCTCTCGCTGGACGACATTGACGACGTGGCCGAACCAGGAACGGTGCTCAATGCCATCTTCCAGCGCCAACCAGATGGAACGCCCCGCCGAATTCCGGAGCCTCTCATTCCACTGCTCGATACAACGCTGTTGACCAACTCCCCCGGAGAACCGAATCTCTGGAGTCAACTCCTCGAAGAGTCGAAATCAGCGGACTCCATCGATGTTGTGATGGCGTTCATCCGGAAGAGCGGGATTGCACCTCTGGTGGACTCCTTGCGCCGACACTGTGGTGACGGTCGCCCTCTCCGGGTCCTTACGACCACCTACACCGGATCTACTGAACAAGCTGCTCTTGACCGCCTCGCTGCTCTTGGTGCTCAGATCCGTATCTCGTACGACCTGACTGCCACTCGACTGCACGCCAAGGCGTGGCTCTTCCACCGGCAGACTGGGTACTCAACGACCTTCATTGGCTCGTCCAACCTGACCTACTCAGCGCAGGTCACGGGACTTGAGTGGAACATCCGTGCGTCGTCCGCCCGGAACCCTGACGTCCTCTCGAAGTTTGCTGCCGTCTTTGAGAGCTACTGGCAGAGCAACGACTTCGTTCCCTACGACGCTGACGAGTTCAAGGAGGAGACTGCTCGGGCTGGTCGGGTTGACCGCGGCCCAGTCGTCATTCTGCCCGGCATCGAACTCCGCCCCGAACCATTCCAAGAGCGACTCCTGGAGTTCATTGAGCTCTCACGCTTACAAGGCCACCACCGCAACCTCATGGTGTCAGCAACGGGTACCGGTAAGACCGTCATGGCAGCCGTGGACTATGCCCGGCTACGGGACCAGCTCCAGAGGTCTCGTCTGCTCTTCGTTGCCCATCGCGAGGAGATTCTGGACCAGAGTCTGGGGACCTTTCGCTACGCACTTCGCGACCCTGAGTTCGGGGAAAAGTGGGTGGGAGGTGCACGACCGGAGCAGTTCGACCACGTGTTTGCGTCGATCCAGAGTCTAAACGCAGCGGACCTCAACCAGCTCGCCCCAGACCACTTCGATGTCGTCGTTGTCGACGAGTTCCATCACGCAGCAGCTTCGTCATACCAAAAACTGCTCGACCATGTAGAACCGGTTGAAATGCTTGGGCTCACCGCGACTCCCGAGAGGAGCGATGGACTTCCGATCCTCCAGTGGTTCGACAACAGGATCGCGGCTGAACTGCGACTCTGGGACGCTGTCGATCAAGGCCGACTCTCCCCGTTCATGTACTACGGAATCCATGATGGCCAAGACCTCAGAGACGTCCCGTGGCGCCGCGGACGGGGCTACGACGTCAGCGCACTGAGCAACGTCTATACGGGTTCCGACGCGTGGGCTCGGCTAGTTCTGCAGGAAGTGACCAACCATGTCGACGATCCAACCGCGATGCGGTGCCTCGGATTCTGCGTGAGCGTCGATCATGCCCGGTTCATGGCCCGACACTTTGAGGAGCATGGCGTTCGATCCGTCGCCGTCTGGGGCGATAGTCCAGAGTCAGAGCGGCGGAAAGCCCTGAGCGACCTCGCCGCCGGAAACATCCAGGTCGTGTTCTCCGTCGATCTCTTCAACGAAGGAGTAGATGTCCCCGCGGTCGACACGATCCTGATGCTCCGACCCACTGACAGTCCCACGCTGTTCATGCAGCAACTCGGACGTGGGCTCCGGCGATCCAAGAACAAGGCCTTCTGCACAGTCCTCGACTTCGTAGGCATGCACCGAAAGGAGTTCCGTATCGACCGACGCTTTCGTGCCCTCATCGGTGGGTCGAGACGCAGCGTCGAACAAGCAGTACGCCAAGGGTTTCCCTATCTGCCGGCCGGGTGTCATCTGCAGTTGGACCAGAAGGCACAAGAGGTCGTGCTCGAGAGCCTCAGGAATTCGGTTCCCTCGAGATGGCCTGCGAAGGTCGAGGAGCTCCGGCAGCTCAGGGTGGCATCTCCAGGGGTATCACTCATCGACTTCTTGAGGGAATCCGGGCTTGAACTCGAAGAGCTCTACGAAAGGAACCGAAGCTGGTCGGAACTCCTCGAGGCCGTTGGTGCGCCAGTGCTTGCCCCTGGCGAATATGAGTCCAAGCTCCGGCGGGCGCTCGGAAGGATGCTCCACATTGACGACGAAGAGAGGATTTCGACTTGCCTCGAATTCCTCCAGGGTGCATCTGCACCCAATGTCCCGCTCCTGACAGAGCGCAAACGGAGACTCCTCCGGATGCTGGTCGACGCGGTCACCGAACAAGTCATCGGCAAAGTGACCTCACTCCAAGAGGCAACCGATCTCTTCTGGTCTCATGCCCAGGTTCGCTCAGAGCTTGGTCAATTGCTCGAGATCCTCAGGACCCGCATTGACCATATCCACGAGCCACTGGAAGGTCGGCCCCATATTCCACTTCAGGTCCATGCTCGCTACACGCGGCGCGAGATCCTGGCTGCCTTCGGCATCGGCGATACGGCCAAAGTCTTGTCTTGGCAATCCGGTGTCTTCGAGGCACAGGAGGAAAGGTCAGAACTCTTTGCCTTCACCCTCGACAAGAGCAGTGGATCGTTCTCACCAACCACCAGATACCAGGACTACGCAATCAGCCCTCGTTTGATCCACTGGGAGAGTCAATCCTCGACGAGAGAAGACGGCCCGACTGGGCGGCGGTACCGCAACCACGCGGCCGAAGACCGCTCCATCATGCTCTTCGCCCGCCTACGTGCTGATGATCGAGCATTTTGGTTCCTTGGGATGGGCAACTACCGAGGCCACACCGGCGAGAAGCCCATGGCCATCACCTGGGAGCTTGATCAGCCGCTCCCAGGTGATCTCTTTGTCGCGTTCGCGGCGGCGGTGGCATGACCGGGGTGGATCATGGTCTCCCTTGGGCCGCATGCGTCACCACAGCATTTCGATCGCGTCGTACTCGTCAGTTCCCTTCTGGTTCGCCTTGACCACGAAGTCGGCCGACATCGATGTACCAGGCGCCATCCACTGCTTCACCTTGCTGATCGCGTCATCGCTCCAGTAGGCGTGGACGACTCGGAACCCATCCAGTTCGAGCCAGAGCGGGAAAATCTTGAACCACTCGATGCTCCGGGCGTAGAGGCCGAGCTGGACTTGGACCTGGTCGATGAAGTCTTCATGCTGTTTTCGGTTCTTGTCACTGTGACGCCGCATGAACTCACCGGGAATCTCCGGGTTCGGAGTGATAGCCAGTTGCCAAACGACTGAGTTCCGTCAAGCCCGCAGTATCGACATCGGAAGTCATCGCCCTTATGAACCGGATAGGCCGTCCCTTCCCCGTCCCGGGGCCTTTGTTCTGGTCCGAGAAGACCGACGTGGCGCTCGCTTGGGGGTAACTCGCCCAGCTGAGCACGGCGCCTCTGGAGTGGGGCTACGGTGCTCTCAGTGAGCCTGCAAACGACCTCGTCGGGCAACCGGGCTCCGGGCCGGAATGCTGCCGCCGGCGGCGGACGAGACCGCCGCCGCAGGCTGACACTCGCCGTGCTGTGCGTCAGCCTGCTGATCGTGAGCCTCGACAACACGATCCTGAACGTGGCTCTGCCGGTGATAGTGCGCACCATGCATGCCTCCTCCAGCCAGTTGCAGTGGATTGTGGACGCCTACGCCCTGGTGTTCGCCGGATTGCTGCTGGTCGCCGGCAGCCTGGGAGATCGCCTCGGCCGCAAATGGGTCTTCGTGGCCGGTCTGGCCCTGTTCGCGGCAGGATCGGCAACGGCCGCCTTCTCGGGCACGCCGGACCGGCTGATCGCGGCGCGTGCGTTCATGGGGGTTGGGGCGGCAGCCATCATGCCTTCGACCCTGTCGGTCCTCACCAACGTCTTCACCGAGACAGACGAGCGCTCCCGGGCCATCGCGATCTGGTCGGGTACCAGCGGGCTCGGCCTTGCCATCGGGCCGGTTGTCGGCGGCTGGCTGCTCACCCACTACTGGTGGGGGTCGGTGTTCCTGGTGAATGTGCCGATCTCCCTGGTGGGACTGGTGGCCACCATCTTCGTCGTGCCCAACTCCAAGGACCCCGCCAGCAAGCGACCCGACCCACTGGGCTCGGCCTTGTCGATCGTCGGCATGGGGCTGCTCCTGTGGGGGATCATCGCAGCCCCCAGCCACAACTGGTCCTCCCCGATGGTCCTGGGCGCGCTGGGTGCCGGCACGGCTGTGCTGGCCGTCTTCGTCCTCTTCGAGCGGCGCTCTTCCCATCCCATGCTTGAGTTGTCGTTCTTTCGCTCTCGGCGATTCTCGGCGGCCATGGGCGCCATGGGCCTGGTGATGTTCGCTCTGATGGGGGCCCTGTTCCTGCTCACCCAGTATCTTCAATTCTCCCTGGGATACAGCGCGCTTGCCACCGGCCTGCGGATCCTACCCATCGCCGCCGTGCTGCTGGCGGCGGCCCTCCTCTCCAGTGTGCTCGTGCGCTGGTTTGGTACCAAACCCGTGGTGTTCACCGGGATGGGCCTCATCGTCGCCAGCCTGGCGTTGCTGTCTCGGGTGAGTGTCCATGGAACCTATGGCGACTCCCTGGCGGCCCTCTTCCTCATGGGCGCGGGCGCAGGGCTGGCCTTCGCCCCATGCACCGAGTCGGTGATGGGATCGTTGCCCCTCGAGCGTGCCGGCGTGGGCTCGGCCACCAACGGAGCCGCCCTGCAGACCGGCGGCGCACTCGGCGTGGCTGTGCTCGGCGGTCTCCTCAATGCCCGCTACCAGGACCACATGGCCCAGGTGCTGGCCCACCACCAGGTATCGCCACCGGTCCTGCACCTGATCACCGGCTCTGTCGGAGGTGCGCTGGCCGTGGCCGCCCGGGTGGGCGGGAGTTTCGGAGCCGAGCTTGCCTCGGCCGCCCGAGGATCGTTCGTGAGCGGCATGGACCTGGCTGTGACGGTGGGGGCGGCGGCGGTCGGCGGCGCGGCGGTCGTAGTGCTCGCGGTGCTGCCCAACCGGGGTGAGAGGCCCAGGGAGACCATGACCCGTAGGGTCCAAAAACCTACTGACTCGTGCGACCAGGAATTTTTCACCTCAGGTCTCCCTGAATCTCACCGCAGGTAGGGATGAGCTGATTCCCTCTCCGTCCGGTCGCACCGTTGGTGGGATGTGGACGGCGATCCAAAGTCGGTCGATCCCCATCCTGGCCAGGATGGGGATCGAGTTTCCGGACACTACGGGATGGTCGGGCGCCACCGTTTTCGACCGGTGTTTGCACTTCACGACGGTACAGACTTCGCTTCATCCTACGGACCGGCCAGTTGTTCCAGCCCGCTTCTACCCCGGCCTCTCAACCGGACCCGGAGGCTTCGCTGCCGGGGATCTTGGCGTCTCCCCGGACCGGACTTGCACCGGTTGGCTGGCGAGAGCTTCAGCTCGGTTATGTCATGGCCGCTCCTTTGCGCTCAAGCGTCCCTCCGAGCTGCTGGACGCACGTGGATCGAGGCTTAGAGAGTCGGCGCGTCCCTGGAGCGGACTGTGCGCACGATCCTCGACTGGCCGGACCCAGGCCGAGGCCACCAGCGCGACGACGCACGACCACAGCGCAGCCCCCAGGGCCAGGTGCACGTCCTGGGCTGTGCCGGGGGCGCCGAGCACCGCGTCGAGCGCGCCGGCCGCCACCTGCGCTGCGAGCAGAGCCGCCAGCACCACCGCGAGCCCACGCGCCCAGGGCACCTCCGCCCATGCCCGCCACGCGTGCAGCGCCAGCGCGACGAGCAGGACCGACACCACCGCGACGACGCCCCGGTGAACGAGCTGGAGCACGACGAGGTGTTCCGGGTGCCCGTCCAGCCCGCAGACAGGCCACGACCGGCAGTCCCCGCTCGCGCCTCCGTCGGCAACGACCGACCCCGAGGCGACCAGGACCAGTGTGGACGCGAGCGTGACCTTCGCCAGGAGGCCGACGCTCGACCCCGAGTCCCGCGACCGGGGGGGGACAGGCGAGGCCGCCGAGCCGGAACCGGCCGCGCCCGGGTGCGCGTGAGGCACCTGCCACGCGGCCACCGCCATCGTGACGAGCGTGCCGAGTAGCACTATCGCCATTACCAGGTGGAGCACAACGGTCCCCGGGGCGTTGTGGGCCCACACGGTGACTGCCCCGAGGAGCGCCTGCACCACGACCAGGACGGCCGCCGCCGCCGCGGGCCGCGTTACGACGCGCCCTGGCCGCGGGTGGCGCCACGAGAGCAGTAGCGCCACGGCCACGAGCACCGTCAGCAGCACCACCGCGTACCGGTGCACCTGCTCGAGCAGAGGATGGAACCGGCCGATGGGGCCCACCAGGCCGTTGCACAGCGGCCAGCTCGAGCACCCCATGCCGGACTCCGTCACTCGCACCACGCTCCCGAGCACGATCACGCCGAAGGCCATCACCGCCGCCGAGACGGTGGCCGTGCGCAGCCATCTCGACCGGCGCTCGGCCACCCGGGCGGGCTCGTAGAACGAGCGGGGCACCGACAGCGCCAGCGCCGCAACGGGGAGCACCGCCATTCCATGTCCACGGCGGATCCTCACCTGGCGACGCACCAGGGCCCCGGCGAACGAGCCCTGGCCGCTGCAGAGCTGCGCCATGTCGAGCCAGGCGCCAGCGATCACAGCGACCCCCGGTGTCGCTCCGTCGGTGACGGCCACCTCGCCGCGACCGAACGACAGCGTCACGGCTATCCCGCGATCGGTGGCCTGTAGCACGACAGCGCCGCGGGCAAGGCGCGCGGCACGCGCCCGGCTCGGGAAGTCGCGCACGTTGTCCGCGAGCAGCCCGGCGATCATTGTCGCCATGCCCGAGGCATCCTCGCCGCCTGGCACGACCACGACCGGCGCGGCCGCTCCTCTCGCGCCGGGCCGTGCCTCGCTCAGACCTTCCTCCACCACGGCTCTATTCCGAGGTCCTCGGCCATGATGGCCAGCGCGTTGTAAGCGGGCCCGAAGGTGATGAACCCGTGGGGGTGCTGGGTCGAGCCGGCCATGTAGAGCCGATCGATGGGGGTTCGATACTGCCCGAGCTCGGGCAGCGGACGCTGGTCGAGCATGTTGTCGAGGCTTATCTCCCCCATCATCCAGTCGCCCCTGATCATGTTGGGGAGCTTGCGTACGATGTCGTGCGGCGTGAACACCGCGCTCGCCAGGAACGCGTCGTCGGTGAGGTTCGGGGCGAACCGCCTCCATTCCTCGATGCACTTGCGCCCGTAGTATGGGCCGATCTCGTCCCAGGCGCCCTCGCCGCCGTCCGCTAGCGCGAACGGCGCGAACTGGCGAAGCAGCCCCGTCGCGCAGCCAGCGGGAGCATCCGTCGGGTCGTACAGGGAGTTGACCGCCGCGTTGGGGTGGGGGTCGGGAAGCCCGCCTGCCCGGATCGTCGCCCAATCGGCGTTGAGTTCCTCGGGCGAGCCGTAGCCGAGGTTGACCACCCACGCGCGGTTCACGTCGGGGTCGAACTCCGCCGCGGCGTACTCCGGCAGGCGGTCCATCGCCAGATGAACCGAGAACAGCGTCCAGTCCTTGTGGCGCACCTTGGTCTTCACCTTGTGCGCCAGCTCCTCGCCGACCGAGGCCGGGTCGAGGAACTCGAGGAAGGTCTGCTCGACCGACACCGTGGATGCCACGGCCTGGCGCGCGGTGATCTCGGTCCCGTCCGTCAGGCGTACGCCCACGGCGCGCCCGTCCTGCACCACGATGTGTTCCACGTCAGCGTCCGCGATCATCACCCCGCCGTGCTGGGCCAGGTCGCGCCAGAGGGCGTGGGCGAGCCGGTGCGAGCCGCCGACGCAGAGGTTCCAATTGTCGATCTTGCCGGCGAGCAACGGGAACCCTATCGCCAGTCCCTTGACGTCGTTGGTGTAGCCGCACACGGCCCCGTGGAACGCCAGATGGGCCTTCACCTTCGGGTGGGTGAAGTGCTGGTCCAAGAACCGGTTGATCGTCTCCACCCGCAGCTTCACCGACAGGAATTCGCTGCGCTCCTCGACGCCGAAGGCCGACAGTGCCTTGGTCAGCTCCTTCACCGACATCGGCGGCTGGTACATGAGCGTGCCGAGCAGCAGGTCGATGTACCCATAAGCTTCGGCGTGCAGGCGGCGGAAAGTCTCCGCGTCGTCCTCGGAGAAGCGCGCGATCGACGCGCACGTCTTGTCGATGTCGGAGTGGATGACCAGCGCAGTGCCGTCCGTGAACACCGACGCCATCTGCACCTCGGGGCGCACGTACTCCACCCCGTGCTCCCTCAACTCGAGATCGGTCACCGGCGGGGCCATGTCGACGAAGGTGTGATAGTTGGCGTGCACGTTGTGCAGGAACCCCGGGAGCGTCAGCTCCTCGGTGCACAGTCCACCGCCCTCCTCGTGGCGGCGCTCGCACACGAGCACCTCGAGCCCGCTGCGCGCGAGGTAGGCGCCGAGGGTGAGCCCGTTGTGCCCCGCTCCTACGATCACCACGTCGTAGGTGTCACGCATCCGCTGGACCTCTCGTCGCCGCCGCCGCGGTCGTCGGTGCACCCGCAGTTGTTGCATCGCCCGAGCCGCCCGTGACGGCATACGGCGGCGCGCCGAGGGGCCATTTAGTCTCCACACCCGTTGCGTAGGCCTCGAGCAGCGTCTTGACGAGCTCGGCCTGGCGCATGAGGAAGCGCATGTCGCCGCGGACCTTCACCGTCCCGTGAAGCGCCGCGTCCACCGGATCGATCACCCCCGCGGCGATCTCGTCGAACACCGCGGCCGGCCCGCTGAACCGGTAGTCGAGGACCGTGCCCTCCTCCTCCTCGCCGAGCACCTCGCGGTACCAGATGCACCTGCCGCCGTCGATGCGGACGAGGAAGTGGCGCTCCTCGCCTGCGGCGACGTACGGCGACACGCCGTCGCCTGCGATCTCGATCCGGCACGTCCAGGCGCCCTCGGGCACTCCCCGCAGCCCCGCGACGTGCGCGTTGATCGCCTCGACCACCGCGGAGTACCAGTCGGCCGTGTAGATGACGGGCATCTCAATACCCCCGGGTCGCCACGACGGGACTCGGGAGCCCGAGGTCCTCGGCGATCGCCTTGTAGGCGTTGTAACCGCAGGCGGCGTGCATACCCCCGCCGGGGTGTGCCGAGGGGCCGCACAGGTAGAGCCCGTCGACCTCGGTGCGGTAATTGGACGCCTCGGGGAACGGGCGGTTCGCGTCCATCTGGTCGGGGGAGAACTCCCCGTTGGAGAAATCGCCTTCGCGCATGAGGTTCTTCCGCTCCATCTGATCGGGGGTGTAGAGCTTGTGGGCAAGGACGTTCTCAGAGGTCATGTTGGGCGCGTGCTGGCGCCATACCTCGAGGAAGCGTTCGTTGTAGGTGGCGCGCACCTCGGCCCAGTCTGCCGGTGACAGCGCGCTCGCCGGCGGCATGAAATACCAGCCCGTAGCGGCGTGGCGCCCCTTGGGGGCCTGGGAGCGGTCCCACAGGCTGTTCACCCAGGTGCCCGCAGCAGGCTTGGGCACGGTCCCACCGTAGGCGTCGCGGATGTAGCGAATCGTGTCCTCGGGGCCGTCGAAGCCGACCATGGTGTAGAAGCATCGGTCGATATCGGGATCCCAGCGCGCCGAGGCATAGGCGGGCGGCTCGTAGAGGCAGAACATCGGCGTCGCGAGGACATGGCTCGGCCCGTAGCGGAACGCCTTCGCTCGCTTCACCCACAGCGTGCTCAGATGGTCCTCGCCCACCATGTCGAGCAGCGTCTGGCGGAGGTCCGCATTGGAGGCCACAACCTTCGAGGCCCGGTACTCGGCACCCCGGCGATCGCGTACGCCCACCGCCCGCCCGTCCTCGAGGAGGATCTTCTCCACGGAGCAGCTCTCGAGGAGATCGACGCCCTCGCGGTAGCAGGCTTGGGTCATAGCCTTGGCCAGGCTGTGGGTGCCTCCGAGGGCGAGCTTCCAGTTGCCAACCGTCCACATGATGAAGCTCAGGAACGCAACACCGGTACCTGTCTGGTCAACTGGGAAACCCCATTCCACGGTGACCCGGTACAGCAGCGCGCGCAGCTCGGGGGTGTCGAAGAGCTCATCGATCACCTGTTTGGGGGATTTCTGGATGTAGTGGTGGCCGATGTCGAGGTCGCCGAATACCGCGTCGAGCATCTCCGCCTGCAGGTCCGGTCCCCCTGTGGCCGCGCTCGGGATGTTGTAGAGGTTGCCGGCGACGAGCCCTTCGAGCGCGCCCGCCCGGTGCTTCAGCTCCGCGAAGAGGTCGGCGTCCGCGCTCGAATACCGGGCGATGCTCGCGTGGGTGGCCTCTGGCTGGTCGGGGCGGTGGATCACGATTGGCGGCCTGGCGTCGGCGAAGGCGATGCCTGCCTGGGCCTCGGGCATGATCGTTCGCAGACCCAGGTCCTCCAGGCCGAAATCCTGGATCATCGGCATGACATCGAAGAACTCCATGTACTGCGCGTNNTGATGTCGAAGAACTCCATGTACTGCGCGTGCAGGTTGTGCCGGAAGCCGGCCATGACCGGTTCCTCGGTGTTCGCGCCGCCGCCCTCCTCGTGCCTACGCTCGACGACCAGGGTGCTCAGGCCAGCGCGCTGGAGGTAGGCCGCGAGGCAGAGCCCGTTGTGCCCCGCGCCGATCACGATCGCGTCGTAGGTGGCTCTGCTCACGGGCGTCGCGCCGGCGGTTCGACCCGCGGCCGGTACGGCGGGCTGGCCGTGCGCATGGACCGGCGCTCGCCTTGTCGGTGGCCGCCGCCGACCACCACGAAATCGAGGTGCTCTTCCTTCATGACACCTCCTCGCTCGTGGCTCCCGGACGTCTGTCATCGTAGACGAGTCGGATGCAACATACAAGACAGTTTTGATGATAATGTCTCATCCATGAGTCCCATCGGGTCGGCAGGAGCGTCGCTCCTGTCAATCGACCGCGAACGGCCCGCCCTCGTTCCCGGGAGCCTCGAGGAGCGCCTGATGGAGGCCGCCCTGCGCTGCGTGGCCCGTTGGGGCACGGCCAAGACGGGCCTGGCCGACGTGGCCGAGGAGGCGTGTGTCAGCAGGGCCACGGTCTACCGGGCGTTCCCGGGCGGCAAGGAGACCCTCCTGCTCATGGCGGCGGAGCTCGAGCTGAACCGGTTCTTCGACCGGCTCGGCGAGCGCCTGGCGGCGGCTCCAAGTCTCGAGGAGCTGATGGCGGCGGGGGTCACGGCCGCAGGGTGCGCACTCGTCGAGCACCCGGCCCTGATGCCGCTCATCGCGCACTTCGTTCGCACGGACGCCATGGACCGCACCGAGGAGACCCGATCGGTGCTCCGGCTGGTGACCGAGTGCGCCACGCCGCACCTCGCACGGTTCCTCGACCCGCGCCGGGCCCGCGGCGTGGCCGAGCTTCTCGCGCGCCTCGCGGTCACCTTCGCGGTGCTCCCCTCCGACGAGGTGGACATCACTGATGAGGGATCCGTGCGCACGTTCCTCCACGACTCGATGATCCTCCCCTCGCCCGGCTACGCCCGCTAGCCGGGCCGGGCCGGGAGCTGAGCAGGCCGAGAAAGACACAGAGCGAGGCTGAGCCTGCGGAGCGAGGCTGAGCCTGCAGAGCCGGGCCCGAGTGCCGGAGATTTTCGCCTCTGTCCCGACTTTGTCGGCTCTCGCGCATCGCGAGGCGGCGAACACTCAGTCCGCACGGAAGCTTCACAACGATGTCACGAGCCACCTATCGGAGGCCGGCCTCATTGCCGGATCCTTTCTTCAGGGGGAGCTTCGCCCGAAAGACGATGCTCTCCGCTTCACGACGTCGACAAGGTTGTGATCCTGCGCTCCGGACTCGCTCCAATCAGGCCCGTCGACATCATGCGTCGCATCGAGTCGGCCCTTCACGGCAGGGTTACCAGGCCACTGTGAAACGACCGGCCGATGGAAGGCAGAGCGATCCCGACCACGGTGACGTCGAGAATGGCGATCCCCGAGCCGAAGACCGCGGCGGAGATGACCCACTTCCCCGGGCCGTCCGGTCGGCGAGTTGGTCACTAGCCACAACTGCTACTGAATAGTCGAGCCCTAAGTCGCCAACTCCACGTACCGGCACAAGCCGTTGACCAGGCGTAGCTGGTCGACCGACCTGCACTTGACTGTCAACAGCTTCGGGCTCCCGACCACGATGGTCAGCGCCTGGGCCCGCGACACGGCCACATTCAGTCGGTTCCGGCTGTAGAGGAACTCCATCCCGCGAGGAATGTCCTCGAGGCTCGAGGTGGTCAGCGAGACGATGACCACCGGGGCCTCCCGGCCTTGATACTTGTCGACGGTTCCCACCAGGGCATCGGGAGGCAACATCTCCTTCAGCATCCGGACCTGGGCATTATATGGCGCCACCACCAGCACGTCCTGGGGGAGGATCGAACGCTCAGCGCCATCCCGATCAGTGAAAGCGCGACCGAGGAGTGCCTGGTAGCAATCGAGGACCTCGTGGGCCTCCTCGGGGGAGTCGACTCGATTGCCGGTATGGTCCACCGGTCTCCATCGCAGTCCCGAACCGCCGAGGCCGGCGCCACCGCTGATGGCCTGTCGCTCGCAACCCGGCACGGAATGAAGGCGGCCTTCATAGACAATTTCGGAGATGAACGCGCAGATCTCCGGATGCAGCCGATAGGTCCGATCGAGAAAGATCCCGAGGTCATCGGCCAGGGTGCCCGAATCGCCGAGCATGTGACCCAACGCCGATGCGTCAGCTCCTATCGGATGGGTACCAGTTGAGGGCTGCGGCAACTGCAGCGGGTCCCCGACCAGGACCAGGTTTCGGGCCGCACCGGCGATGGCCACCGCGTTGGCCAAGGAGAACTGCCCGGCCTCATCCAGGATGAGAAAGTCGAGGCTTTGGCTGAACTCGGGACGAGCGAACATCCAGGCGGTGCCGGCCAGGACATCAACCCCGGCCGTCAGGTCAGCGGCCATCTGGTCATTACTCGCCCGCTGGGTCACCGTCGGATGATGCGAAAAGTGTTCTCCGTTGCCCTTCTGCGAGGCTTTCAGGACCACACCGGCGGCATCCGCTTGACGCCCGATCTCGTCCAGAAGATTGGTGATCACCGCATGGCTGTTCGCGGTGATGCCAACCGTCTTACCGGCCTCGATAAGGGTGATGGCCAGTCGAGCCGCGGCTCGGGTCTTCCCCGATCCGGGTGGGCCCTGCACGGCGAGGCAGCCCTGGTCGAGTTGTGACCCAACCCGCACCACCGCATCTCCGGCTGCTTCACCGGAGATCACCAGGTTGCCCGCTGCGAATGCCGGGCTGGTACGAGGCGGTCTCCGGAGCAACAGGTCCCGGACAGCCCGATAGGGACCATCCCCGTCGATGCCGTGCTGGATCACGCTGGAGGCAATCCGTTGCAATGCTTCTTGTTGGTAGACAGTGATCAGTGGTCCCCCGGGGATCAGATTCCGAGGATGCGGAGCCGCCGAGTTGGCGCCTCGTTTCAGCTCCAAGACGCCGGCGTCGGCGTCAACCGAGACCAATGTCCCGGGACTCGCCACTTTGGCCACGCCCGTGAACTGTGCGCGTACCGACTCGGGGTCGGCGGCAGAATCTCCCGCACTGAGCTTGAACTCTTGGGCAGGGTCGAAGCCATAGCGATGGACGATCGACTTCTTCTCGTGCCGGACCTCTCCCTGGTAGTCGAGCCCGGCGATCGACTCGGTGTCCTCGTAGAGATCATCCTCATCACAGTCCAACGCCCGGTGGAAGTACATCCACCACATCGGCTTGTCCTCCCGGCGATGCCAATCGAGAAGGTGACCGAGGAGTTCACATGCCTGTCCCGCGGTGGCGTCGGAGCCGCCAGTGGCCGCTGAGTCGAGCAGCGCTTCACGGAACGCGTCGTTTTCCGCCATCTGATCTGTCACCCCTGGTGAGGCGTCACCGGACACCGCACCGGGTCGGAGCGGAACTTCTCCGAATGTCGAGTCGAACTCGGCTCGACGAGCTTCAAGCCAGGCGCGCAGCAACCGGGCGGAATCACAGTCGACCCGGTTGTACTCCTCGATGTCATCGAGGATGTGTTGGTCGGGGTCCGCCAACCACCGTTCGTACTCGATGATCGACGAGCCGGCATCGGTGATGGCTTCGGTCCGGGCCCGCATGTAGAGAGCCTCGAGCTTCTTCAAAGAGTAGGAAGGTGTTCCGACCCGCACTCCTTGTCGCACCACCCGGAACAAGTCGACAAGCACCTTGCCCCTCAACAGGAAATCGACTTCCTCCTCACGGGTTCCGTAGCGCCCCATGAGCTTGCCGAGGGCCGTCGGCTCGTAGGGGGCGTAGTGATAGATGTGGAGGTCGGGGTGTTCGTCCAGGCGGTCCATGACAAAATCGATGAACGCCTCGAACGAGGTTTTCTCCTCCTCGGGGGTATGGGCCCAGAACGCGTGGAAGCCAAAACTCCGGTCTGGTTCCAGCCAACCCACGCCCAACAGATACTCGAGACCCCCGTCTCCGACAAAGGGATCACCTTCGATGTCGAAGAACAGATCACCAGCGGACGGATCCGGTAGTGCCGCCAACCCGAACCCGGGCTCGTTTACATTCAGCAACTCATACGGTGGTGGCGCCTCCGGGTGGGCACGGGCCTGAACCTGCAAGACGGCCTGGCGGCGGAGCTTGTCGAAGGTAGAACGGTTGATGCCCCACACCTGGTCGTCATCGCAAGCGGCCAACTCGGCCACCGTGGCAATACCGGCCCCTTCGACGAGTTTGCGGGCCTGGTCGGTGCGCAGCCCGAACACCAGAGTCAGATGGTCGTCTTCGATGCGTTGGTTGTCACACCGCGATCGCCATGAGCAGACCGCGCAATGTTCGACCGGCTCGGGATAGGCCACCACGCCGTTGGTGCAAGCATCGACGAAGCGAGCCTTGGCCGCCCGGAAGTAGGCGCCGAATTCGGCCAACCGGAGCGAGACCTTCTCCTGTCCGCCGAGCACGATATGGATGAGTTCGGGAGGGTGGCCCTGGTGGCGGGCGAGCTGTTCGGCGTATTGGCAGAGTTGGAGAACCGCGGAGGGGCGGACCTGGCGGGCGAGCTTGGTGTCCTCCGGTTCGTAGGAGTAGCTGCCGAACAGACTTGGTTCCGGGACCCTGGACAGGAAGTCGGCGTGTCCTCTCCAGATCGGGCCTTCTCCGCCGGCATCGACGAAGGTGGCCTGGTAGATCACGTCAGGTCCGTCGGCCAGCGCCTTTTCGGTGAGCTGGACCCGTGCACCGAGATCGCCGGTGCCGGGAATCTCCGTGACTCCGAAGCCGTCGGCACGGAGCCGGGTCAGGTATTCCTTCTCATGCGCATTGCCTCGCCGTTGGACGACCGTCAACTCAGGATCATCACCGGCTGGCTTGGCCAGGTTGTGGTGGGCAACCAGGAGGGACAGCTCGGTCAAATGGTCGCAGTAGAGGAAACCGACCAGGTCGGTCGGACTCAGGACCAACCGTTCGCCATCGAGGTACATACCGCTCCTCCCGGGCTTGATCATGCCAGCCACCACTGGTCCCCGCTGGCTGCCATCCAGCCACCAGCGGCCACCCGGCAAGCGCTGTCAGGCGGGGTCGATGGGGCTGTGCAACGAGAGGCCTCCATCACAGTCGAGGATGTGGCCGGTGACCCAGTCGAGCTGATGGAGGGCAAGGGCGGCCTCCGCAATGTCGGATGGTTCGCCCACACGGCCTATGGCGGTGCGGCTGGCCACGCCTTTGAGCCACCCGGTCTCGAGGGGAGCTCCCCCCAGCATGGCGGTGTTGGTGACACCCGGAGCAACCGCGTTGACCCGGATGCCGTGGGGCGCCCATTCGCGAGCCGCCACCTTCACGAGCATGTCGAGGGCGGCCTTGGAGGAGCAGTAGGCGCCCATGGTTCGATCGGCCAGGCGCGAACTGATGCTTGATGTCGCCACGATGGACCCGGGCACGTGGGCGTCAATCATCGCTCGTGCCGCGGTGCGCATGGTGAGCCATGGCCCGCGAGCGTTGATGGCCATGACTCGATCCCACTCGTCCGGCTCGATGTCGAGGAGGCGCCCACCGTGTCCGACGCCGGCAGAGATGGTCAACTGGTCAGGTACACCGACCCTTTCGACGGTGCCGGACATGGCAGTTTCGATCTGTACGGGATCGCGGATGTCGCACTCGATGTCGCACGGCGTAGCGATGTCCCATATCAAGACGGTGCGTCCCGCAGCCTTCTGGGCGGCGGCGATGGCGGCACCGATGCCGGACGCACCTCCGACCACCACGCTCGCATTGGTCATGGCTCGGAGCCGTCGAGAACGAATGAGCTGGGCATTGACAAATTCCTTTCGCATGCGGGGACAGCCAGAGCCGGGTCTGTGTCCCGCCGGAGGCATGTTCCCCGAGGGTCACCAGCCAGTCAACTGGGTCCACACACCTGCTCCCTGGTCCCTGCTCCCTGGTCCCTGGTCCCTGGTCCCTGGTCCCAGCCACGAGGAGGCTTTGACCAGAACCATCCGTACACTCTTCGACAGTCACCAATCAGGAACCGGGCGTTGGGTCAGAGCGTTGGGTCAGAGTGTTGGGTCAGAGTGTACATTTCGCTAGTCGCCTTCATGTACGCTTTCGGAAATGGATGTCTCTGTCAGCGAATTACGAGCGCACATGAGCGACTGGCTCAACCAGGCTCAGATGGGCCACGAAGTGATTGTCACCGATCGTGGCGTCCCCGTAGCCCGGCTGCTTGGAATCAGCGCCACCGCCACACTCGAACGCCTGACCGCAAATGGTGTCATCTCCCGACCCGAGCAGTCGGCGCGACCAGCCGCATCAGGGCAGCCCCGGCCGCGTCCCCGGCGTTCAGTGGCGGAGCTGGTCAGCGAGCAGCGTCGCTGAGCCGTGGCGCTCGTCTATTTCGATGCCAGCGCCTTCGTCAAGCTGGTGGTCGAAGAGGTCGGCACCAAGCTGGCAGCCGATCTGTGGGATGGCTGCGACGCGGCGGTCTCGAGCCGGATCGCTTACCCCGAGGTGCGAGCTGCACTCGCTGCTGCTGCTCGGAATCACGACCTTGACGAGAGCGGCTTGGCGTTGGCCGAGCACATCTGGGAGCAGTACTGGGCAGCCACCCGACCGGTCGAGCTCACTCCAGCTGTCGAGCGGGGCGCGGGCCGGTTGGCGAGTCTCCATGCTCTTCGAGGCGCCGACGCCATTCACCTGGCCAGCGCCCTAGCCATCGAAGATGCCGACCTGGTGATGGCGGTGTGGGACCGAAGACTCCATGCCGGTGCCGTCGCCACCCACCTCCGCGTCGCACCAAACCAACTCGAGCGGTAACCCCACCGCCCGAGCGTCACCAGGTCCGCTGGTACGCCAGTTCCATCGAAGGACGGCGTCCAGCCGCCGCCTGCTGGCTCGACGAACGTGTCTCCGCCTCAGTCGAGGAAGCTGAACAGGGAGAGTTGGGTGGCATAGGCCACCAATCGAGGTGCGTCTGCCCTGTCGGCCCCGAAGTCCCACAGTGCCATGTCGACCGACGCGTACCCGTCGCCGGAGTGACGGGCGCGGTTGTGGGCCAACACCCATGGGGAACGGCAGTCGTCGAGCAGGTGCACGCTCAGGTCGACACTCGGAGAGAACCACTGACGATCCTGTCGGCCCACCTTCTCGCCGATGGCGCCGGGCATGGTGTCGATGAGAACGACGAGAGAAAGCGGATCAATCGTTCCGTCGGAGAGAAACGGCGGGTCGTCGAAGCGATACCAGGTTGCCGTCTCCGCCCGATCGGGCACATAGTCCTCGTCCCACCGGTGTCCCAGCGCCCGTCTCCCTTCGACCCGCCTGTCCCAGAATGGCATTGGGTCGAAGGCGTCGTCGGGTGCCGGGTCGCGGAACGACGGGCAGTCGTCCGGGGGCGGGATGTTCGCCGGAGGCGCAAGATCGGTGAAGGCGAAACCCACCCGGGTCGATCCGAACACTCCGGTGGTGAGGTGACCACGATTGGCGCCGACATTGGCAACTTCGGCCCGCAGGTGGGACATCGTCCGGCCCCGTCGAAGTTGATCGACCTCGACGGTGACATCCCCAGCCGCCACCTGGGCGATGAACGCGGTGTGCAATGTCCGTAACCGCTGGGTCGGGTCGTCGAGCGCGTCGCTCATGGCCCGCAGCGCAATGGCAGTGACGATGCCGCCCTGGGGAAGTGGGCGCAAGTTCCACGATTCGTCGATGGTCGCCTGGTAGCTGCCCACCGAGTCGGTCGGACGGACGGACGTCGTTTCGAAGAAAGGGATCCCCACCGGCGTCATCGTCGCAGATCCCACCGCAGCGGACAAACAGTTCCACCCGGCCGGAGTTCGTCTGGGACCCACAAGTAGGGCTGGGCGTGCTTGTCGGGGCTGACGTCGATGCGGTCGATGAGTTCGTCGAGGATGCCTTGACGACGTCCGGGCGCGGAGGTCGTCGGTGGTGGTGTTCGCTACGAGGGCAGAAAGCTTCTTCCCGATGTCGACGAGTCTGTAGCCGAGGTGGCAGGTTGGATGACCCCGCGGGTTGGCGAGGTCGGTCCGACCACCAACGCCATGCTGTTCCGCAACGCTGTCGAGGCTGCAGAACGCGCCCGCTGAAGGGCCTGTGCCAACGGGTCGGTACGTCGGTCCCGCGGATCGACCTCGAACAGTGAGGGCGGACCCTTGCGGGCCCGCCCTCGACACTGTGCGGCCGGATTCTCTTCTACCGGGTAGAGAATCCCGGATAGACGTCGGTCATCAGGTTCGTGTAGGCGTTCACACGGAAGGCCAGGCGGGCAAGCCCGATCATGTACTTCCTCATACCCTCTGGCCACTTACCGGTGAAGAGAACCGCGAAGAAGCCGATCACCAACACGACGTAAGCGCCAATGCCGAGGACCATCAGGACGAACAACACCGGGATCACAAGGAGCCACTTGACGAAGATGAGCCCTCGGCTGAGCTTCTCCGGATAGGGGATGGAGAACGTCGCAGGATCGTCGCCCGGATCAGCCTCGGTGCTCACCAACGTGAACGTCGGGTACGGCTCCCGCATGAAGAGGTAGAAGGTGCCGAGGCGCCACTGGTACCTCATCACTCCGGCCGCGAACCCGAACATCGACTCCGGATACTTGCCGGTGAACAGAATCGCGAACCAGGCGATGAACGTGATCACACCGACCACGATGCTGAGAAGGTACAGGTAGAGCGCGAGGGGAATTGCCATGATCGGATTGCCGATGACCCGCCAGCGAGCAACCGCGAGAGGTGAATTGAGATCCAGTTGGACAGGGTGAGCGACTGCAGGTGGTGGAGCTGGTGTTGTCATGGCTTCCTCCTAGGGTTCGGATTGCTATGGCTTGTTGCGGGTGACAGCCTCGGAAACCCCCCGATCCGGCTCCTGAAGCAAAAGTGTTGCAGGTTCTGGTTTGGCGCGCTGGGATAGGAGCTCTACGGGTTGAAGGCGAAGATCTGGAGCGCCGCTTGTGACTTCGGCCGACCCTGATCGCAGATCGTGACAGATACTGCGGAGATGGAGGATCGCAACGTGTTGGGTGGCCGGTTGGAGCCCTTCGGCAATGACCCGGTCACCGGTTTCTTTCGAGACGGCTGCTGCCGTACCGGTCCCGAGGACTGCGGCAGCCACACCATCTGAGCGGTGGTGACTGCTGAGTTCCTCCAGCACCAACAACAAATGGGCAACGATCTGAGCACCCCGATGCTCCAGTACGGGTTCCCCGGCCTGGTACCCGGGGACCGCTGGTAGGTGACAGCTGGCAATTGGCTGCAGGCCCACCACGACGGGGCTGCCGCCTACGTGGTGTTGGCTTCCACCCACCAGCGGGCTCTGGAGATCGTGCCCTTGGAGGCACTCGAAGAGCACACCGTCGATGTACCGGCCAGTCCCGGTGGCCTCGAAGGTCATCGCATTTGTCACGCCGGTCAGCGTTCGGGGCCGGCGATCTCCTGTTGGCCGGAGCGACGTAATTCACGATTTGGGAATTGCCGTCCGGGCCCGGGGATCAATTCGCATCCCAAACGGCTACCATATTGGTATGAGCAGGCAGATAGCCGTCAGGCTGCCCGACCACCTGGTCGAGTTCGTGGACCAGTTGGTGGGCGAGGGTCGGGCGGCCAGCCGAGCGGCTTTCGTGTCGAGCGCCTTGGAGCGCGAACAGCGCCGCCAGATCGCGGCTCGGGATGCGGCCATTCTGACCACGGGCGGGGATGATCCCGACATGAACAGCCTGGCGCAGCACGTCGCCAGCATGCTTGCCGTCGATTAGTGCGCCCCATCCACACTGCCAGGTTCGACAAGGTGCGGCCCGTTCTGGTGCTGACCCGAGAGTTGGTCCGGCCCCACCTGGCGCGAGTGACGGTAGCTCCGATCACGACCACCGTCCGAGGCTTGTCCACCGAAGTACCGGTCGGCCCGGCCAATGGGCTGGACCCCAACTCGGTCATCAGCTGCGACAACATCGTGACCATCCCGAAAAGCCTTCTCGGCGACCTGATCGGCTTTCTCCTTCCCGATCAGGAGGAGGCGTTGACCGCCGCCATCCACGCCGCTTTCGACCTCGACCAATCCTGACTCCAGTTGATGAGAGATACTGCGGAGATGGAGGATCGCAACGTGTTGGGTGGCCGGTTGGAGCCCTGCGGAAACGACCCGGTCACCGGATTCTTTCGTGACGGCTGCTGCCATACCAGCCCCGAGGACCGGGGCAGCCACACCATCTGCGCGGTGGTAACCCCTGAGTTCCTCCAGCACCAGCAACGGATCGGCAACGATCTGATCACCCCGATGCTCCAGTACGGGTTCCCCGGCCTGGTACCCGGGGACCGCTGGTGCGTGACGGCTGGCAATTGGCTGCAGGCCCACCACGACGGGGCGGCCGCCTATGTCGTGCTGGCATCCACCCACCTGCGGGCCTTGGAGATCGTGCCCCTGGCCGCACTCGAAGAGCATGCCGTTGATATCCCGGCCAGTCCCGGCGGCCTCGAAAGCTGACAATTACAACTACGCGGTCTGCCGTCTCCCACCGGCGCCGGCCGACTGTTCAGGCCTTCAGACCGCCGACGCAATTCCGAGGATCACAACGATGGCTCGGTTCAGTCGAACCACGTCGGCAACGGCGAGCACCCCCACCTGCTCGCCGAGCTTGGAGCGATGAACCGTGATGATCTTGTCCACACGGACCTACCCGGGCGATCCTGGGCCCGATTGGCGGGGCCGTTCCAGATAGGAAGGATTGGCCACCCGAAGCTGATCACGGGCCGACGCCGCCAACACCGCGCCCACCCGTCGCCAGTCGTCGTCGAACTGGCCGGCCCGGATGGCGGCCACCAGATCGCCATCGCTGCCCACACCCAGGTCCGACAACCGACGGGCATGGTCCTGAGCAATACCGGGTCCCAGCCGCATCTCCCGCTCGGCGATGTGCAGAACATTGCGGGCCACCCGGGCTTCGAAGGCGCCTCGTCCAGAGCTCTTCTCCATCACGCCGGCTTCGAGGTACTCGGCCACGGCTTCGACCAATTCGGCCGCCGTAGGTCGGCCAAACGGAGGAGTACTGGCGGTGACCGGGCTTCGATCCGGTTCCGGATCCGGGGCCACCGGCTCCTCGGGCCCGACCCCCATCAATGCCAACAGATCCCATTCGCTCTCGCAGATACGGCGCCCGATGGCGGCCAACTCCACCGAGCGGGTGCTCCCGCTCAGGTGGGCCGAAACCTGCAGCCCGCACACCACCGCCCACTTCATGGTGGCGTGCGCCTCCCACCACGTCACATCGATGGGGTCGACAGTCCTGCCACCCGCTGCCTCATACGCCTCGAGCAGGGCACTCAGATCGCCGAAGCCTCCGACCCTCCCGGCTCCCCCGAAACGCCAGGCCGGGGCGCAGAGCCACCCGATGTCCTCCAGCGGGTCGCCCACGTGGGCCAACTCCCAGTCGAGCACCGCCCGCAGACCGTCGGGGCCCACCATCAGGTTGCCCAGCCGAAAATCCCCGTGCACTGTTCGACGGGGTCCCCCCTCCGGCCGGTGGGCGTTGAGCCAACGCGCCCCGAGCTCGAGGGCGGGACGGACCTCACCCAGCGCATCCAGTAGCGGCAGCGGTTCAGCCAAGGGGTCGGTGGCGCTGAGACCCGGGATCGAGTCGGGGGCGATGGCATGGATGGCGGCCAGGGCCCGTCCGCACTGGGCGGTCAAGGCCCGGCGGGCCGTGTCCCACTCGGGGTCCCGGAGGATTTTGCGCGGGATGGTCTCCCCCTCCACCCGGGTGGCCACCAGCCACCGGGGGCCGAGGCCTTCTCCTTCCCCTGACGCCACCACCTCGGCTACCGGCACCCCGCCCCGGTGGGCAGCCCGCAACAGTGCTGCTTCCGCGCTGACCGCGCCGATCTGGGTGGCACCGTCCCCGCGGTCCTGTTGGATGACCAACTGGCGACGGACTCCGGCGTTGTCGATCAGGTCGAAGGATGAAGTGACCCGCGACGCCCCTCCCGACAGTCGCCGGAGGTCCTCGACCCGGCCTCCCAACACCCGGCCCAGGGCCTCGACGACTTCGACACGAGCTGCGGCCATGGTCTATTCGACGGGGACGACGGGCATGCCGCGGTCGTCGAGTTGATGTAGGTACTCACAGATCCCATAACCGGTGCGGTCCTCGTAGGTCCACCGGGCCAGCCCCTCGTTGACCACCGTGCCCCGGCGCTGACCGATGTCGGCCACCCGCATCACATCACCGCGCAGGTCGTACGTGCGATCCTTCTTATCCAGCACCTGTACGTGCACCACCCGGTGGGTGAAGCCGTCGTCCTCGAGTTCGGTGCGGAGCCTCCACTCGGCGATGCTGGTGGCCCGCTCGCCGTTCCACACCCAACCCCGGTGGAGGTCACCGGCTTCGGTGCCGAGCCGGATGCCCCCGAAGTGCATGTCCTCGCCCACATTGATGCTGAACCAGCGCCACATCTTGGGACCGCCCCAGCGCCGCGGCCCCCAGGACCGGTCCCGGTTGCCGTGGGCTCCCGACCACACCGAGCGCACCCCGTCGACCTCCAGCCAGCCCGTCCACCGGCCGGCTTGTTCGAGGTGGCCCTTCCCCACCGTGCCCGCCGCCGCGGCTGCCTCTTTGGAACGGGTGCCCCGCGGCTGCCCGTCGGTGCCGATGGCCGGGGTCACCGCATCGAAGCGCACGTCCAGAGCCACATGGGCGGTGTGGGTGACCTCCGCCCCCGGAGTACAGGCCCGGGCCGGTATGTCGGTGTCCATGGTGAGCCGCCACGACTCGAGCGGGGCCAGCATCTCGTAGCGCACCGGGCCCACCTCGAGCACGGTGTCCACCATCTCGTGTTGCTCTTTCACCCCACGGTGCTCGGCCAACCCGCCACCGGGCAACCACACCGACATCCCGACGTCCATGGTCCCCTCGTTGGGGCGGATACCGACGCGGGTGAAGAAGCCCGAGTCGGTCCCGGGATCGAAGGCGTTGAAGTAGTACGACTCGCTCCAGGCGGTGTCGCCCTCGACAGGATGGGCCAAGTCGTGGTGGGGTTCGAGAATGGGCATGGCTACACCATCGTCTGTCCGGCGCTGACATTCAACGCCTCCCCGGTGACCCCTCGGGCATCATCGGACAGGAGCCAGCAGATGGCGGCGGCGATCTCCTCGGCACTCTGCAACCGGCCCAGCGGGATCTCCCGGGCGACGTAAGCAGCCAGGCCCTCGGGTCCACCCATGAGCTGTTCGAACATGGCGTCCTTGTTGATCAGATTGGTGTCGACGGTGCCAGGGCAGACAGCATTGACCGAAATACCCGAGGGACCGAGCTCGGTGGCCATGGTCTGGGTCAACAGGATGATTCCCGCCTTGGCCGCGCAGTACGGCCCCAGAAACGGAAACGCCCGCTTCCCGGCCTGGCTGGAGACGTTACAGATTCGGCCGGCCAGGTCAGCGGCGATCATCCGATTGGCACAGGCCTTCGACACCAGCCAGGTACCGATGACGTTCACATCGAGGACCCGGCGGAACTCCTCGACCGGAATGTTGAGGAGTGGCCCGAGTCCGAATCCGGGCCCACTGCCTCCGGCCACATTGGCCACCAGAGTGACGGTCCCCAACTCTTCGCTGACCTGGGCCACCGCGTTTTCGACTTCGTCCTCCACCGACACGTCGGCCACCGCGGTAGCCACCCGCACCCCCAGACCCCGGAGCTCGGCCGCCAGTTCATCGAGTTCACCGACGCTGGCCGTGCCATGGGCGGGGGCATCGTCATAGGGCCGGGCGATGTCCAGACAGGCGATGTCGGCTCCGGACCGGGCCAGCTGTACGGCAGTTGCCCGACCGATCCCTCGGGGTCGGGCCGCACCGGTGACCAGTGCCACCTTGCCAGCCAGCGGGTTGAGGGGCTGTGTCAAACTCATCAGGCAAACGTAACGACGATCGGGGCTGGGGTCGATCCGGGGGAGGATGATGGGCGCTGTCGATCACTCGCGGTTGGTGGAGTTGGTGGTACTGCCCACCCAACCCGAAGACGTGCCGTGGCCGACCACCGAGTGGCCCACAGGCGAGGTCCCCACCGGGGTCGACCTCGATGAGCTGATGGATCGGATGTTCGACGACTCCGGACCCCTGGCCGTCACTTTTGGCGTGTTGGTGATCCACCGCGGCCGGCTGGTGGCCGAGCGCTACGCCGGTGAGTTGGTGCACTTCGATCACCCACCCGATCCGGTGGACGCCGATACCCGCCTCCTCAGCTGGTCGATGGCCAAGTCGATGCTCCATGCAGTGGTGGGCATGCTGGTCGGTGACGGGCGGCTCGACATCGACGCTCCGGTCGACGTGCCCGAGTGGGCTGCGGCTGGAGACCCTCGGGGCGCTATCACCCTGCGCCAGATGCTGGCCATGCGCGACGGTCTCGACTTCGTCGAGGACTACGTGGACGCCGGGGTGTCGGATGTGATCGAGATGCTGTTCGGATCCGGCCAGTCCGACACCGCCCACTTCGCCGCCGATCGACAGCTGGCCGCCGCGGTCGGCTCGAAGTTCAACTACTCCTCGGGGACCTCCAACATCATCTCGAGACTGGTGGCCGGATGGGTGGGACCCGGCGAGGCGTACAGGATATTCCTGGCCGAGCGACTGTTCGGGCCGATCGGCATGACCAGCGCGGTTCCCGAGTTCGACGAAGCCGGGACCTGGGTGGCGTCGTCCTACGTCCGGGCCACGGCCCGGGACTTTGCCCGGTTCGGTCTGTTGTATCTCCGTGACGGGGTGTGGGACGGCACCCACCTACTCCCCGAAGGCTGGGTCGACTACGCCCGGACCATCGAGTCCGACGACCCCGAGAGTGGTCCCTACGGCGCCCATTGGTGGGGAATGGCCGGCGACGAGCTGGGCACGTTCCGGGCCTCGGGCTACGAGGGACAGTCGATAGTCATCTGCCCACCACGCGATCTGGTGGTGGTGCGGCTGGGCAAGACGCCGGCGTCGGACGAGGCCAAGGCGGCCGGCGAGCGGTGGCGAAGGGACGTTCTCGAGGCCTTCGCCTCGGCGTAGGTCACGTCGCCCGCCGGTCGGGTAGCCGCCGGGGCCCGGTCCACCCACTCGGCGCTCTGGCCGCTGAAACCGGGTCGGACGCCGAAGTGACCCTCGACGCCTCTCCCAAATCAGGCACGCCCGGAGTCATCGCCTCGTTCACCATCAAGTCGGGGACGGTGGTCCGGGATCACGATGAGTCCACCGGGGCACGCCCCGGCCGCCTGTTGCGGGGCCCGCAGCCGGCCCAGGCCCACCCATAAGGGGAAACGAGAACCGGTTCTCAGTTTCCTGCCTGCCAGGGACTCATTTCGAAAGATATCGCCTAGTCGTGCGTTCTACCCCTAGCTACAATGGAGGGAACAAATTGCAAGGGCCAAGGGGGGGAGTGTCGATGCCATCTTCATCGCGCCACGAAGCGTCACTGCTAGCGGGCCATCCATCGGGGTCGGGGCTGCAGAACTATCGCCGCACCGGTCTGGCTCTCATCCTGTTTGCCGCCACCACCTTGACCCTCATGGTGACCGCTCCCGGTGGTGCCTCGGCCGACACCGCCGCCTTCTACCCCGGCACCGCCACCGCCACCGCTCAGCCGATGGCCATCAAACCAACCACCGCCGGCCTGGGCTACACCATGACCCTGGCCAACTCGAGCGCCGAGTATGAGCAGGGACTGGCCAAAGCCCTTTCCCAGACCCTCAACCTGGGCTCCATCGGGACTACACTCACCAGCGCCAGCTGCGGAAAGCCCCCCTCCGTCCAAGCCAGCCAGCTCCCCCAGCCGGCCAGCGCCGAAAGCAGTCAGGGTCCTCCCTCCCAGACCCTCACCTCTGCCGGCAGCTTCAACGGCTCCGGCGCCGGCGCCGGCGTCGAACAGGCATCGGTCACCAATCAGCCGTTGGCCACGGCTATCGCCAAGGGCGGTGACATGAACGTTGTCGGTGCCTTCGACATGTCCGGTCTTCAGAGCATGGCCCAGGCCCAGGTGGTCAATGGCCAGACCCGCGCCGTCCTGGCCACCTCCGATGTGGGGGAGATCTCGTTGCTGGGCGGCGTCATCGTCCTCAAGGGTCTGCATTGGGAGGCCGCCCAGCAGACCGGAGCGGCCAACACATCGAACGCGTCGTTCTCCCTCGGGTCCATCGTCGTCAGCGGAGTTGCCTTGCCTACCGCCACCCCTGCCCAGTTGGCCACCTCCCTCGGCATTGTGAATACGGCGCTGGCGCCGAGCGGCTTCCACATCACCCCGCCCCAGGTCATTGAGACACCTGATGCGCATGATGGCAACGGTTCCACCACCCAGGTGACCGACCTGTCGATCGGGATCGAGAATTCCGCCCTCGGTGCCGCGGTGGTCGGGAGCCAACTTCCCACCGTTCAGCCTCTCCGTACATCCATCGACCAGGCCATCATCGGGGCCAATTGCTCAATCGGTGACCAATTGGTGATCGGCGATATCATCTTGGGCGTCCCGGCCGGCGGTGGAAGTCTCGACTTCAACTTCGGGAGTGCCACCGTCAACATCAACGCCGACCCCCCGGTCAATGCCTTCGGCACCTTCGGCCTGGCCGGTGCCAACTCGGGACCCACCGACACCGGGAGCTCGACGGGATCCTTTGCCCCCGGAGATGCCGGTTCCTCGTCTATCGCCGGCACCCCGGGGACCGACTCGTCCGGTGGCAGTCCGACATCCTCAGCTCCTTCCCCGGGTCCCTCGGAGGCTCAATCACTCGGCTCCACCCAGGCCTCGGCCTGTAAGAGCCTCAGTGAGGCCGGGGGCTCGTGTAGCGGCGGCGGGGCGGCACTCCCCATCGGCATCGCCGCTTTGATTTTCCTCCTGGCCACCTTTGCCTGGGATCTTGTCCGACAGCGCCGACAACGCCTCACTACCGGAAAGACACTATGAGCGACGCAGCATCCCCGGGTACCTCCAAACTGCGACTGCCCACCGGGTCGGGTGAGAAGCGGCTCCTGAAGGGCTATGGCCCATTGGCAGCTCTGTTGGCGGCATTCGCCCTGATGGCCGCCCTGGTGCCCAGCGTCTCTCCCCAACAGGTGACGGTCACCAAAACCCATAACGTGAGCACCTCCGGCGGCAGTGGGGGCACCGGCGGGAGTACAGCCGCGGCCGGAGGCACGTCTGGAGGCACCGCCGGATCGGGCGGCAGCACCGGGTCGGGCGGAACGACCAGCGGAGGAAGCGCGGGACAGGTGACCGGCGGCCACTCGACCCCGTGCCCGGGCAAGACCCTCCAGGTCACTGGCGACCCCTACTCCCCTCCCTGTGTCGCCTTCGCGGGCGGTAACGGTGGTGCCACCTCGCAGGGGGTTTCCGCCTCCACCATCACCGTGTCCTACCGACAGACCAGCGACCCCGGGTTCCAACAGACCCTGGCCTCCATCGGCGGCGCCCAGTTCCTCGACACCCCGGCTGACGTCATCCGTACCGTCCAGGGGCTGGCCGACTACTTCAACAAGAACTTTCAACTCTATGGACGAAAGGTCAATATCGTCCCCTTCAACGGGCAGGGCAGCCAGACCTCTGAGCTCCTCGGCCAGGGCCAGCAGCAGGCCAACGCCGACGCCATCACCGTCGGGCAGCAGACAAAGGCCTTCGCCGAGCTCAACGGGTCGACCGAGCCGTACGACACCGCCCTGGCCCAGCAGAAGGTCATGTCCTTCGGGGCGCCGTATCTGGCGGCAGATTTCATAGCCAAGTACGACCCGTATATGTGGAGTATCGCCACCGAGGGCAACGACGTGGTAGCCGCCGCCACGGCGGTGGGATTGGCACAACTGGCCGGAAAGCCGGCCGCTTACGCCGGGGGTTCGCTGAAAAACCAGCCCCGTAAGATCGCCATCATCGCCCCGGACAACCCCTGGTATCAGTCCAGTGCCGGCATTGCAGTCAAGCAGTTTGCCGCCGCCGGACACCCGGTGGCCGATGACATCCAGTACAAGTTGGACCTCGGCACCCTCTCGAGTCAGGCCGCCACCATCATCTCCAAGCTCCAGAACGACGGGATCACCACAGTGGTCTGCGGCTGCGACCCGGTGATGCCTGTCTATCTCACCTCCCGGGCCAAAGAGCAGGGCTACATCCCCGAATGGAACGTGGCCGGAGTCGCCCTCACCGACAACGACATCGTGGGCCAGCTCTTCGACCAGACCGAATGGGCCCACGCCTTCGGGATCTCCTTCCAAGGACCGACCCTGCCGAAGAACTCGACGCTGGGGTACGCCGCCTACAAGTCGGTCCGGCCCGACGAGCCGGCCAACATCGTGGACCTCATCTACGCCCAGATGTACCAGATGATGATCGGCATCCAAATGGCCGGTCCCAACCTCACCCCTCAGACCTTCGAACAGGGGGAGCGTGCCTATCCGGGCAGTCTGGCCGGCGCCTCGAATGCCGAGTTCGGCACTTGGAGTATGCCGGCCGGCCACTACTCGCCCCAGGCCGATTTCCAAGAGATCTACTGGAATCCGAGCAAGGCCTCCACCTATAACGGCAAGAAGGGCTCCTACGTCGCCATGGGTCCGCGCTACAAGATCGGGGCCGTCCCATCAGGTCCGCCACCGCTCCCCGCGGGCTTCGGCCAGTAGCTAAGAACCGGTAATCGGAACGTCACGCGTGCCCACTCTTCGAATACCCCCGTTCCTCACCAATCTGACCCCGCGTCTCCGCGGCGTCCTGCTGGTGGTGCTCGGCGCCCTGATCGTCATCTTCGTGGTGCCGGCCATCGCCCCCCACACCGCGCCGCTCGGACTCCTCATCCAAGGGGCGGAGCTCGGCGCAGTCAACGGATTGCTGGCCCTCGGGCTGGTGCTGACCTACCGGTCCACCCGGATCATCAACTTCGCCTATGGCGCCATGGGCGGCCTGGCCGGCACCGTGGGGGTGATGCTCGATCTCGGCGAGCACTGGAACTGGTTTGTTGCCCTGGCCGTCGGATTGGTCCTCGGTGCCCTGTTGGGTGCGGCGGTGGACATCTTTGTGATGCGCCGCTTCTTCAATGCCCCCCGGTTGATCGTGTTGGTGGCCACCATCGGCCTGGCCCAGGTGCTGGGTGGTATCCAACTGCTGGTCCCGGGCTGGTTGCACGGACCGCCCCTGGTCGGTGGGCTCACCACACCGCTTTCGCATGCCCACGTGAACATCCACCCGGTGCTGTTCAACGGTGACGACCTGCTCATCGCCTGCGTGGTTCCGTTGGTCCTCCTCGGGCTCGGCTGGTTTCTGCTGCGCACCGATGCCGGGGTGGCCGTTCGATCGGTGGCCGACAACTCCGAGCGGGCCCTCCTCTTGGGCATCCCGGTCAAGCGCCTCTCCACCCTGGTGTGGATCATCGCCGGGGGACTGGCCGCATTGACGGTCATGGTCAATGCGCCGTCCCAGGGACTCACCCTCTCGGCCGCCGCCGGACCCACCTTGTTGCTACCGGCCCTGGCCGCCGCGGTCATCGCCCGGATGGAGAACCTACCGGTGGCGTTCGGGGCCGGGGTGGTCCTCGGCATCGTGAACTCGGTGGTCGGGTTCAACGTGCGCCAGGAGTCGGTCACCGACGTGGTCTTTCTGGTGGTCATCCTTTTGGCCCTGCTCTTGCAACGGAAGAAGGCGGGACGGGCCAACGACGCCGGCGATTCGTGGCTGTCGACCGGAGTGCTCAAGCCGATTCCCGATGTGTTGAAGCGGCTCCCCGAGGTCATCGCCGGTCGGGCCATCATCGGGGCCATCATCGCCACCGTCCTCATCATCACCCCGTTGCTGGCCGGTCCGGGCACCACCCTCGAGTTCACCGCCGCCATCATCTTCGGGATCGTTGCCGTCTCGCTGGTGGTGTTGTCAGGCTGGTCGGGAAATATCAGCTTGGGCCAGTTCGCCTTTGCCGGGATCGGTGGCGTGATCGCCGGTGACCTCATCGAAAAAGCCAACCTCGACTTCTTCGTGTCGATCGCCTGCGCCGCGGTCGGCGGCGCGTTGCTGGCCATTCTGGTGGGTCTGCCGGCATTGCGCATCCGGGGGATGTTCCTGGCCGCCACCACCTTGGCCCTGGCGGTGGCCGTCGACTCCTTCTTCCTCAATCCGTCCAACTTCGCGACAGCTATTCCCCAGGGCTTTCTACGGCCGGTGCTCTGGAAGCGCTTCGACCTGGCCAATGGGCGGACCTACTACTTCTTCTGCCTGGCCATCCTGTTGTTGGTCGTGGTGTTCGTGAAGGGCCTGCGTAAAGCTCGAGCCGGCCGGGTGTTGCTGGCCAACCGCGACAATCAGAACGCCGCCTCGGCTATGGCGGTCCCCTCCGTCCGGGTCAAGCTGGTCGGTTTCGTGTTGGCCGGCGCCATTGCCGGGATTGCCGGTGCCCTCTACGCCACCTCCCTGCGCTCGGTGGGCTTCCACACCTTCGACTCCTCCCTCAGCCTGATTGTCTTCTCCATGGCCGTCATCGGTGGTCTCGAGTCGATCAGCGGCGCGTTGCTCGGCGTAGCTCTGATCGAAATCGGCAGCGATGCGTTCCCGCAGTACCAACTGCTGATCACCGGTACCGGATTGTTGATCGTCCTGCTGATTCTGCCCGGCGGCCTCGGCGCCGGCATCCAGCGCGTGCGGGATCGCCTGCTCCGGGTGGTAGCGGAACGGCGAGGCCTGTTGGTGCCGAGTCTGGTGGCCGATCGCCGGGACGACACGGGCGACCCATCCCACGAGGCCCACGCACCAAAAGAGGACTCACTGCTGACCGCCGCCCTCACCGGTGACGCCCCGGTGGCCAACGGAAACGGAACGGGCACCGCGCTGCCACTCGATGTCCCCGATGATTTCGGCGCCCACAGCATAGGCATCCATGCCGGCCCGGCCACCACCGGGACCGATGGCTCGGCTGCTCCGATGTCCATTCCCGAGTTCAGCGGCGAGCCGACCGGCCAGTTGGAGAATGCCCTGGGCCCGGAGTTCGAACCCAAGCGTCCCCTCGCCCTCCGTTGCCGCGCGGTAGAAGTGTCCTACGGGCCCGTTCAGATCCTGTTCGGCATCGATCTCGATGTGGCCGAGGGCGAGATTGTGGCTCTGCTCGGAACCAACGGAGCCGGCAAGTCGACCCTGTTGAAAGGCATCACCGGCCTGGCCAAGGTCGGTGGGGGCTCGGTGGAGTTCGACGGGAAGATAATCACCAACAACGCCCCTGATGCCACTGCCCACCTCGGCCTATCGCTCATGCCCGGTGGGCGTGGGGTGTTCCCCACCCTGACGGTGGATGAGAATCTCCGCCTCGGCGCTTGGTTGGTGCGCAAAGACCGAGGGGCGGCCACCGAGGCCCGCAACCGGGTCCTCGCCCTGTTCCCCATTCTCGACAGTCGTCACAACCAGCAGGCCGGGAACCTTTCCGGCGGCGAGCAGCAGATGCTGTCGTTGGCCATGGCCCTGATGGTGACCCCCAAGGTGCTGATGATTGACGAGCTGTCGCTCGGGTTGGCCCCCACCATCGTCGCCCAGCTGATGGATGTGGTGGCCATGCTGCACCAGAACGGCACCACCATCGTGGTGGTCGAACAGTCGGTGAACGTGGCGCTGGAGTTGGCCCAACGGGCCGTCTTCCTCGAGAAGGGCGAGGTCCGTTTCAGCGGTCCGACCGCTGAGCTCTTGGAACGACCCGACATCCTGCGCTCGGTCTTCATCGCCGGCGCCAGCGCAGTGACCGACGGTCAATCCGACGGCAGCGCCATTGACGCCGACCACGGAGCGGCCTCGGTGACCGCCAGTCTGGCCGCCGACCCGTCGGCAGCTCTCGGAGGCAATAGCCATGCCCGGGTGGCTCCAAACGCAGAGGCGCCGGTGGTGCTCGAGTGCCGCGGGGTGATCAAGCGCTTCGGTGGGATCACCGCGGTCAACGATGTCCACATTGAGCTGCGGGAGGGCGAGATCCTCGGGCTCATCGGCCACAACGGGGCGGGCAAGACCACCCTGTTCGACCTGATGTCGGGCTTCCTCCCCCTCGACGGAGGGCAGATCCTTCTCGGCGGGGCCAACATCGGCACCTGGCCCGCCCACATGCGGGCCACCGCCGGCCTTGGGCGCACCTTCCAAGAGGCTCGGCTCTTCCCCTCCCTCACCGTCGAAGAGACCATCGCGGTGGCATTCGAACGGCACCTCGACTCCCGCGACCTCATCGCCGCCGGCCTCCGCCTGCCGGCCTCTCTCGACTCCGAGTTCGCCGTCATCGGCAAGGTCGACGAGCTGGTCACCCTGATGGGGCTGGGCGCCTTCGCCGAGAAGTTGGTGGGTGAGCTTTCGACAGGCACCCGCCGCATCGTGGAGTTGGCCTGCGTGTTGGCCCAGGACCCTGCCGTCCTCATGCTCGATGAGCCCTCCGGTGGGGTGGCTCAGCGCGAGACCGAGGCGATGGGCCCGTTGCTGCAACGGGTGCAGCTCCACTCGGGATGCTCGATTTTGGTGGTCGAGCACGATATGCCCCTTTTGACCACCATCTGTGACCGGATGATCGCCCTGGAGCTCGGCGAGGTCATCGCCCAGGGGACCCCGACCGAGGTTCTCGACCACCCACAGGTGGTGGAGTCCTACCTGGGCACCAAGGAATCAGCTATCCAGCGATCCGGGGTCGGCGCCACCCGCTAGGCCGCACCACCGCCGGATGTAACCGGGGTTCGTGAACCCCGCCCTGCAACCGATCCCCCGCCCAACCGATCCCCCGCCCTGCTCGGTGCCCTCCCCGATCTGGGCGTGGACACGCCGACGATCCTCAATGACGTGGACGCCGGACGAGCTGATAGGTGATCGTGGTCGACGCTTCGGCGGCGCTGTCAGCACTTCTCACCGCCGGCGCGGCGCGGCGCGGCCTCGCCAGCGAGCAACTGCATGCCCCACACCTCATCGACTCCGAAGTCGCCAACGGACTACGCCGGAGGGTCGCGGCTCAACAACTGGGTGCCGACGCCGGCTGGACCGCCTTGGACACGCTGCGACGGCTCGGGATGACGCGGTACCCGGTGTTCTCACTGGTGGATCGGGTGTGGGAACTGCGGGACAATCTGTCGGCCTACGACGCCTCGTACGTCGCGCTGGCAGAACTACTGGACTGCAATCTCCTCACCGCCGATGCGCGACTGAGCCGGGCGCCCGGTGTCCGCTGTCCGATCACCGTGGTGCCCCGGTAGCCCATCGTCGTGCTGGGTATCACCGCCGGCGCGGTCACAGGGTGCCGGGTGACGACGGGGCCTGACCGTCCTGTTGGGCCATCACGGCCGCCTCCACCACCTGCAGATCGGAGGGATCGATAGCCAATGGGCCGCCGGCCACCGGGACCTGCCAGACGTGGGTCATGAACGGGGTCCTCCCATCGTGGACGGTGCCCGGCGCGCACGGGGTGAATCCCACAATCTGGTGGGTGGTGGACGAGGTGCACAGATTGGTATGGGCGTGCCACTGGACCAGGCACCCGTAGGGCATGGGACCGTTCTCGGAGCTGGGCAGGAGATACATGGCCGCCACCAGCACCGGCCCATTGGGGGTGAAGGCGTAGACCAGCGAGTCGACGTGGTTGGGATCGAGGATGTCCTGATTGTTCATGTACGAGAGGTTCAGGTAGTGCACGATCGGATAGGCGCTGCTGGTGATGGGAATGTACCCAGCCGCGGTGGCCGCACTCAGGTTCTTGTACTTGGCCACCGCTGCCGAGGTGGCCTGCACGTACTGCACGGCCCCCAGTACCTGGTCGGCGGTCGGCGCGGGGTTGCAGTTCGGGGTCTGCATGGCGTGCCCGGTGTCGGTGACGCCACCCACAGAGGTGAGGAGAGCCGTCTCGCCGGCCGACAACGGGGGGCCGCTGTACTTCCAGTTGGGATCGGTGACCCCCAGGCCGGCCATTCCCGCCATGTTCATCGAGTTGGCAGTTCCACCCTTGGCCGACGATCCCGACCCGCCTTTCAGGTTCGGCGTGACCGTCGAACCGGTGGCACTGGGTGAGCTGGTCGAGGAGCTCGAACCGGAACCGGATCCCGATCCCGACATGGTCATGTGTTGCATGTTGGTTGCCGTCGAGGCGGCCACCGCCGGTACACCGGGGATCACCGCCACCGCGGCGGGAACGATGGCCAGCCCCACGATGCCGAGGGTGGCCAAAATCTGGTGACGGCCGAAAGCCACGGCAGCGGGCACCGGAGCCGAGACCGGGTCGAGCGCCAGGGGTAAGAAGGCCGCCCCCAACAGAATCAGTAGCGGGCCGGCATTGGGATCCGTGGACATCCCGGTCATGATCCCGCCCATGGCTTGGCCGGTGAACCAGAACAAGGCGGCCACTCCCATGCCGATCCCGATGAAGACATCCGGACGCCGGGTGACGAACGGCCCGAGGCCGATCATCAGGAACAGGGTGGCCAACAGCACCGCCGCCGGTGTGCCGGTTCCGCTGAAAGCATGGCCCAGCGAGTTCAACAGGTGCCCGTACCAACCCGGCTCCCCGTCGGCCATGCCGGTCAGGGAGTCGGACAGCCATCCCGACGACCGGTTCTGGGGCAGAAACTGGAGCACCGCGAAGAACGTCCAGATGGCAGCCCATATCCAGAGGCCTCCCAAAGCGCCCAGGGGCCCATGCCCGGCGGCCGATGAGGCCAGGCCAGTGCGCGGTTCCCTGGCTGGTCGGTCCGCGGCTTCGCCCTCGGCGTTCGGCCACACCAGGATGCCGATCACCGCGTAGAGGACGACAGCTCCCGGGGCCCCCATCAGGGCGTTGGCGTGTCCGGTGAAGATGCCGCCGAATCCCTCCCCGAACGACCACACCCCGGCCACCCAGGCGAAGGATGCCACCAGGGCGATCTTCACCGTGCGCCGCCTCAGGAGTGCGATCCCGATGGCCAACTGGGTGAGTCCGAAGATGGTGTTCCACAGGCCCACGTCCCGGGAAAGGAAGTGGGCCATGTGGGTGATAGATGAAGCGATGACCTGAGGCTGCCCGGCGGCATTGGGGGCGATCACCATCGACACGAAGTCGGTGCCGAACATCCGGGGTTGAAACTGCAATCCGGCGTCGATGATCCACATGACCCCGAGGACGATCTGAATGGTCCGCTTGTTGATGTGCAACCGCTCGGCCATGGTCGAGCGCCCGAGGTCCCCCGAACTGTCGGCCACCGGCGTTGCCTTGCCACGAATGACGGTAGTCATGTTCCCCCCGTTGTCAGGTGCGAAGCATCCCCATGCCTCACGGTGGCCAACCTACCCGCCTCGACGGGAATATCGGTCCGGCCCGGTGCGGGATCAGGTCGCTAGGGTCGTAACGTGCCGGTCCTCGTCGCTGCTCCTGACAAGTTCCGGGGCACCGCCACCGCTGGCCAGGTAGCCGGTGCCATTGCCCGCGCCGGGTCCCGACTGGGCTGGTCGGCCATCCGGTCCCCGCTCTCCGATGGGGGGGAAGGGTTGCTCGAGGTCTGCCGCCGGCCGGGCGACCGGGTCGAGACGACCGAGGTGACCGGTCCACTGGGACAGCCGGTACCGGCCTCGTGGCTTCGGGCTGAGGATCGGGCGGTCATCGAGATGGCCCGGGCATCGGGCCTCGCCCTGGCCGGTGGTCCCGACGCCAACCGGCCGATGGAGGCAACCACCCGGGGCACCGGTCAACTTTTGGTGGCGGCGGCCCGGGCCCTTACTGACGTCGGGGCCGGGACATCTCCGACCATCGTGGTTGGGCTGGGGGGCTCGGCCACCACCGACGGAGGGTTGGGCGCGCTGACCTGCATCGAGGAATCCGGTGGCCTCGGCCAGGTGGAACTGGTCGCCGCCTGCGATGTCAGCGTGGGCTTTCTCGACGCCGCCCGGCTCTTCGCTCCCCAAAAAGGAGCCACCCCTCAACAGGTGGCCGAGCTCACCGACCGGCTCGGTCGGCTGGCCGACCAGTACCAACAGCGCTTCGGCATCGACGTCCGCGACATTCCCGGTGCGGGTGCCGCCGGGGGTCTCGGCGGGGCACTGGCGACCCTGGGAGGAAGCCTTCGGTTGGGGTACCGACTGGTGGCGGATCTGGTTGGCCTTCGGCACTCCCTCGAGCACGCGCAGTTGGTGATCACCGGTGAAGGTGCGCTCGACGCCACCTCGTTTGACGGCAAGGTGGTCGGCAGTGTCCTCGGCGACTCCTCGGCACTCGGGATCCCCTCGCTGGTGATTGTGGGACGGGCGACGACCGAGGCCGATGAAGCCGCCCGCGGCTACGGGGCTCAGGTGGTGTCGCTGAGTGACCGGTTCGGAGAGGACCGCGCCCTCCACGACACCTTGGCCTGCGTGGAGTCGGCGGTCACGGAGTCACTCGATTCGTTCGGCATCACCTGAGTGGACGCATCCTCTTCGCTGGGGACCATGAGCCAAGCCGGCTCGGCTCAGCGAAGGCCGGCCGCCACCGCCTCGGCCGTCTGTTCCCCCGACCGGACAGCTCCCTCCATGTAGCCGTTCCACACCGACGAGCACTCCGCCCCGGCCCAGTGGATGAGCCCCACCGGTTCGGTGAGGGCGGGACCGTAGTCACTCCACACTCCGGGGGTGAAGTGGGCTCCGTAACAACCGCGACTGAACTCCTCGGCCATCCAGTCGCGCTCGATGTACTCGATGGGGTGAGCGGCCTTGGGCCCGAAGTAGCGGACAAAACACTCCACCGCCGCCGCCCGGCGCTCCGACACCGAGAGGCGCCCGGCCATCCGGCCGTCGTTGGCCTCCATAAAGCCCATCATGATCCCCGGTGCCCCACCGGGGGGAGAGTTGTCGAAGGTCACCTTGATCGGCCCCTGATCGGAGGCGGCCTGGCCGGTGAGCCCATCCTGGCGCCAGAACGGCTCGTTGTACACCGCGTACAACTTGATCACCGAGCCGGCCGGCAGTCGCTGGGTGAGCTGGTCCCGCCACGACGGCAAAATCGGCCCGTACTCGAGACGCCCGGCCAGTGTTGGAGGAAGGGTCACGATGGCCCGCTCACCTTCGAAGACCTCCCCGGCGCTGGTGGTCACCACCACCTGCTCACTGCCCTGTTCGATGCGTCGCACAGGACATCCGAGATGGATGCTCTCGGCCAGTTCGGCCCCCATCAACTCACTGATCTGGATCGAACCACCCACCACCCGATCCTGTTGGGCGCCGCGATCGACCGACAGCAGCCCCTCCAGGTCGGTTCCGGAGTGGGCGTAGAACAGGGCATGCAGTGCTGACAGATTGCTGCTCTCGGCCGAAAACACCGCTTCAGTGGCGATGCGGAAATACGCCCGGGCGGTGGAGGTGCGGAGATTCCGGAGGATCCAGGTCTCGAATGTCTGACCGTCCAGGGCGTGGGCGTTGGGTGCCGTCCACGGCTCATCGAGCGGCACCCGGTCGGCCAGTCGCTTGAAGCGGGTGAGTCCCTGAAACAGATCGGCGAGCACAAACGGGTTGAGCTTGGGAACCGCCCCCCGGCGGGAGGCCATTCGACGTAGGGAACCACCTAGCTGCACTACGTGCTTCCCGGTATTGAAGGTCGGGAAGGTCTCGAGACCCAACTCGCCGATGAGCTCGTACATCCGGGTCTGGGTGGGCCCTACCCACTGGCCCCCGAGTTCGACAGGAGTGCCGTCGGCGGTGATTCCCCCTTCGGTACGGCCTCCTACCCGGGACCTGGCCTCGACCACCGACACCTCGATCCCCAATGTACGCAGTCGGCGGGCCGCCGACAGGCCGGCCAGGCCGGCCCCGATCACCACTACCTGATTGCCGCTCATCGAACCAACTCCCTCCCGAAGTGTGCCGCGTCATCCATGCGTCGCCATGCCCGCCGGACCCAGACGGGCCGTGAGTCCTCAAGGTGGGCGCCGGCCACGTCGGCGAACCAGCGGCGCTCGAGCCGGTCAGCCTGATCGAATGCCTCCTTGGCCGACGGCGGATCGTCGATCCACCGGGCTTCGGTCCGACTCCGAGCCAGTTGGTAGCGCGGGATGAGGGTGCTGTAGGCCACCATGGTGCTGCGATGGAGCAGCTCGTGTCGCCACCACACCGTCTCGGGATCGAACACGTTGGTGGGTGCTGGGCCCAGGTCCACCGACACATCGATCTGCACCGGTTTGAACAGCGAGGTGCACGGGGCCGAGGTGGCGGTGGCCCAGTGACGGGTCCCATCCCGGAGGTCGGAAACCCACGACGCGGTGCTCTGGCTCGAGGCGATCAATCCACCGGCGTGCACACACGGCGCCCCCAGGCCTCCGTGGATGAGAGACCAGTGGGGTGAGGGGCTCATCCCGTGATCCCGGAGTGCCGCCATCAGGTCGGCGGGCCCGGTGGCAGAACAGGCGGCGGCCTGGGTACGCCGACGGCGTATGGCTGCCGCGGAGGCCCACCCCCGCAACGGTTTGGCGTGGGCCTTGGCGAAGGCCGGGATGGTGAGCGAGTTGGAGATGCTCCGGCCCGGCCCGCGCACCTCCTCGATGGACCAGTGGGACCCGGCGGTCTCGAGCACCAGGGCGCCATCGGGGTCGGCCACCAGAAAACTGCTGTGGTAGGTGAACCGCGGATGCTCATGGCTGCAGGGCCCGCCCTGTCCGTGACGTTCGATCAGCTCCACCATCACGGCCGCGGCTTCGGTGGCAGTGGTCGCCCGCTCCAGAGCCAACCTCAGCAGATCCATGCCCAACAGGGCCTTTTCTGTCGACGGCTCTTTGGTGAAGACGGCCTCGTTGCCGATCACCACGCCGTGCTCGTTGGCCCCCATTTCCGCCCCCCACATCCACCACGGACGGGACACCAGCACCGCGTAGGTGTGGGCGACCTGGGGGATATCGATCCAGGTGCAGCTCACCCGATCACCGGCTGGGTGGTCAGCGGCGGGGATCCACTCCAGCGGCTGGGCCTCGTTGGGATCCCGATCACTGTTTTTGGCGAACATCACCCCGTTGTCGGTGATGGTCACAAACGAGTCGCACATTCGAGCCCCTATCTCCGGTGGTCGACGCTATGCCATGACGCCATGCCATCGCGGCACCCGCCACGGCACCCGCCACGGCACCCGCCACGGCAACGGCGAAGGATGCTGGCACAATGGGCGCCGTTCACAAGCGAGAATGGAATCACGTGATGCATCGGCGGCGGAGACTGGGTGGGTTGTTCGCCATCTCGATGGTGTGCCTGGTCGGCTGCGGGCACGGCGTCGGCGGACCGCCCGTCACCATTCCGAAGAGCCCTTCGCACTCCACCGCCACCTCCGCCACTAGCCACCCGACCAAGTCGAGCACCACTGTTCCTCCCGCCCCTTCGACCACTACAACCACCGTTCCGCCACCGCCTGCGGCTCTGGTTCCGCTGGTAACCCCGGCCCTGGCCGGAGAGGGACAGTGGACGGCGGCCGGGCGGAGCGTCGGGGGTGCCCCGGTGCTCTACATCACCACCCTTCGGGCTGCCGGTTCGGGTACTCCGGCCGGGATCGCCTGGATGGACGCCCACCGTCTGCGCGGCAACCTCTATTCGGGCAGCATCAGCCCCGGGCAGGGCCCCTGGACCTATACAGCCCCCATTCAGCCCGATGCCGCTCTTACCCTGGTGTGCGCCTTCAACGGTGGGTTCAAGCTGGCCGACTCGCACGGCGGTTACTACGCGGAGAGTCGGTACTTCGCCCCGCTGGTGGACGGGGCGGCCTCTCTGGTCATCACCCAAGACGGCACGGTCACCGTGGGGCAATGGAATCGGGATATCTCGATGTCCGCCATCGTGGTGGCTGTACGCCAGAACCTCACGCTCCTGGTCGACCACGGCGCGCCGGCACCCGGACTGTCCCCCTACGACGCGTCTGCCTGGGGGTCGACCATCGGCAACGTCTCCCAGACCTACCGCTCCGGGGTCGGAGTCACCGCCAGCGGTGCGATCGTCTACGTGTCGGGACCCTCTCTGAATGTCACCCAATTGGCCGGGCTGCTGGTGGCGGCCGGGGCCGTGCGGGGTATGGAGCTCGACATCAACCCGAACTGGGACACCTTCACCTTCTATACCCCTCCCACCCCGACCGGAGCGGCGGCGCCGGCCAACGGCACCGACCTGCTGGCCTCCATGTCGGGGGGACCATCCAGATTCTTCGCGGCGTCGTGGGCACGTGACTTCATCACCATGTCCACCCGCTGAGCCCGGACGACAGCGTGTCGTATCCTGACCCCATGGAGCGAGATGAGGTCACAGCGGCCCACGCCGCGGCTATCGCCACAGGTCAGGCCGGGTATATGGATCCGGTTTCCGGTCTGTTCGTCCTCACCGCCGCCTACCTGAGAAACCGGGGCACCTGTTGTGGCAACGGCTGCCGGCACTGCCCCTACGGGGACGGATCCACCTCGGCGTCGTCGTAGAGTTCCCCACTCCCCCTCGGCCCAATTTGGGCCCCGAAGGCAATAATTCGTCAAGCGCACGACCATTACCGTCGATGTTTTCACTATGGCAACTCCCGGCGGCGTCGAGAGCAGCAAGCGTGGCGCGCTCGCCGCGCTTGGTCGTGCGCTCCTCACACCATCGGCCAGCATCGGGGTGACGGTCGCATCCCTGGGTGACGACCCCGCCGTGGTGCTTTCCCACGCCGCCGAAGCCATGTACCAGGCCAAGCAGCGGGGCCGGGCCCGATACGAGTTCTATGCCGGGGTGGACTGAAGCGAAAAGACGCCCAGGATGTCAACCGCGTCCCATTTGATCACCTCGGTGAGTGGAGTGTGTCCGGCGAGGGCTTCATCCCAATCGAATGCCGAGAGATCCTGGACCCGCAGAGTGTTGCCGGTCCAGGCACGCACGAGTCCAGCCAGCGCGTCGACCTGCGTTTTCCACATCACCTGGGGGTCTTCGGTGGCGGACCGGCTCGGTCGGTCGCCATCTGTCTCGCGGGGTACGACCGACTCCGTTTCCACCCCTCGTCGGGGTTCGGGCTCGCCGGGAAAGACCGGATGAACGAGTAGTAGTTCGAAGTCACCGTCAGGTTCTCCGATGCCGGCGGTTGGCGACCCGAACGCACTGGCGTAGACGGGGGGCACCTCCCACGACTCCAAGGTGTGGCGCAGACGTCGGGTCAACTCCTCACGCAACCTACCCAGGAGGTCCGCAATTGGGGCGGCGAGGTGCATGCGGTTGAGTTCGTGGACGCGGTATCTCCCTACCTCGGTGGCGAGCACGATCCCCTGATCGACCAGACGGGCGAGGCAGCGCCTGATCCCAATTTCCGAGCCCCGAACCGCCCGTTTGGCAATGTCACCGGCAATGAGCGGCCGATCGGCTCGCGACAGCACCGCCAGCACCGGGCCGTCGAGCGAGGATGTGACCGAACGGGTGGGATCGTGGATGTCCATGGGCTCAATTTATCGCTTCCTATCAAAAAGGATATCTCTCGATAGTATTCGATAGCGATTTTGAAAAGGTCTATGCCGACGGCTGGCCGTCAGGCAGCAGAGCGGGACGCGAGCCAGCAGCTGACGGCGGAATGCGGCGCTGGCGGACAGCCGCCTGTCAGGCAGTGAACCGGGCTGAAGCCCCGGCATCCACGTCGATCACCGATCCGGTGATGTGGCGGGCCCCTTCGGAGACCAGGTACACCACCGCGGCAGTGACCTCTTCGGGCTCGAGCCAGGGAACCGGCTGCACGTGGAGGCCGGCCATGACCGGGGCCACATCGTCCTTGGTGGCGTGCTCGAGGTCGGGCCGCATCAGCCGATAGAGCTCCTCGTTGTGAATCATGGGGGTCGACACGTTGCCCGGGGCAATTACGTTGACGGTCACCCCGAAGCTGGCCAGCTCGTAGGCGGCGGACTTGCACAGCCCGATGACTCCCCACTTGGAGGCGGTATAGGCGGGGATGCCCGGTTGCGAGGTGCGACCCATCATCGACGAGATGCCGATGATCCGGCCGGAGCGCTGGGATCTCATGTGGGGCGCGGCGGCCCGGATGGCGTTGAACACACCGGTGAGGTTGATGTCGATGACATCGCCCCAATGGGCGGCATCCATGTCGCAGATCGAGCCGATGGCCGTCACCCCGGCATTGGCCAGCATGATGTCGACCGAGCCCAATGACGCCCTCACCTCGTCGACGAAGGCGATGACCGCCCCCAGGTCCCGGACGTCCACCACTTCTGACACACACCGTCGCCCGGTCGCTTCCACCAGCTCGGCCGTCTCGGCCAGGTCGTCGCGGGTGGCCAACCGGTACCCGACGGTAGCGACGTCTTCACACAGGTCGCACAGGGCCACATCCGCGCCCAGGCGGGCAAGCTCCAAGGCATGGCTCCGACCCTGGCCCCGGGCCCCTCCGGTGATGATCGCCGCTTGTCCCTGCAACGGCAGTGATGGGTCAGCCTCGCTCATGGGTCTCCTTGGTCGGTCGATGACGGTGGCCGTCAGGCGGTGCGACTCCACTTCTCGAGGATCGAGCGATAGCGGGCGTCCCAGTCGTCATACTGCTCCCTGAGTGACCCACCCGGCCAGCTGGCGGGCAGCAGTTCGACGGGCAGCAGGGGATCGGCTTGTAGGTGGCGGAGGACCGAAGCCGACAACTCGAAGCCGGGAGCCAGATCGGAGGGCCCCGTGGGGAGTTGGTCGGCCATCTGGCGCATCAGCCGGCGGGTCCGCCGTCCCCATGCCTCCACATCCCAGAGCCTGGACGCCAACTCGGTCTGGTCCTCTTCGAGCCTGGCCATCAACGCGGTGGAGTCCCGCTGCACCTCGGGGTCGAGTCGGACCTCGAGGTTGTCGGGACGCATCCATATCCCTTCTCGCAGCTCCGCCAACCGGGCAAAGGCCAGAGCACTGCGGCGTTTGGCCCGGATCTCCGCCGAGCTTCCCGACGTGGTCACCACCACCACCCGCCACTCCCCCGACCACTGACCGGTGCGTCCGGCCCGGCTGGCTCGCTGCCGTCCTTGCCGATCGAGGAGGCGACCGGCCAATCGATACCGTCCGGCGCCGTCGGTGCTCGCCTCTCCCGATGCCACCATCCGGCTCAGTGCCACCCGGGCCCGGTTGTCATTGATCCCGAACAGGCCGGCCACATGGACCAGGTAGGCGACCGGCAGCTCGGGGGGATCTACCCCCAGCAAGGTGCTGGCCAGGACCGATCGGGCGGTCAACGGGGCATTACGGTCTTGCGGCATCTGTTTTTTCATTGTAATATACAAACCGTGACAGCCACCATGGCGCCCGACGCCGCAGTGCGTCCGTCGGTATTGCCCACGGACCGCCTGTTGGTCAGTGGCAAATGCCGGCCCGAGCTACGCCAGGACCTCCGGCGGATCAACGATTTCCGCAACGCTCTCACTGTCGGCGGACTGTGGGTGTGGGTGATGGCCATGGTCGCTTTGGCGGTGTGGATCGACAACCCCTTGGCGTACCTGGCGGTGTTCATCCTGATGGGCCCGATCCACGCCCGCTTCGCCATCCTCATGCACGAGGCGGCCCACAAACTCCTCTTCACCAGCAAGAGGATCAACGACTGGGTCGGGACCTGGGTCGTCGCCTACCCGGCGTTGGTTCCCATTCAGCTCTACCGGCGGGGCCACTTCTCCCATCACCGCCAGGAGTTCGGGCCGGAGGAGCCGGACATGGCCTACTACGGCGGTTACCAGTGTGACCGACGTACCCTGGCCCGACGGCTGGTACGCGACGCGGTGGGCATCTCGGGATGGAAGAACCTCTCCCCGCTGTTGAAATCGGTGAAGGTGCGGGCCTACCGGCCGGTGGCACTCCCGATCATCGGCATGCAGGTCGGACTGTGGGCGGTGGCATGGGCGGCCACCGGTCGGTGGTGGATCTACCCGCTGTTGTGGTTGGCACCGTGGATGACCCAGTGGAAGGTGATCAACCGGCTACGCGCCATCGCCGAACACGGAGGCATGGAGGCGAGCGACGACCGCCGAGTGACCACCCATAACGTCCGCCAGTCACTGCTGGCCCGGTTCTGGATCGTCCCCTACAACACCGGTTGGCATCTGGCCCATCACGTGGACATGGGCATCCCGTTCCGCAATCTCCCCAGATTCCACGCCGAGTTGATCGAAGCCGGTTACGTGACCCCCGGCATCACCTATCCCAACTACCGCTCGCTGTGGAAGGCCCTCGCCTCCGCCTGAGCGTTGCCTAGCCGATCCGACCTCGCAGCTTGCGGTAGTGGCGCACAAGTTCGGCCGTCGAGGCGTCCTGGTCGGAAAGATCCGGCGCTGCGGTGTCGATGAGTACCGGAGCCAGTTGCTTGGCCATCACCTTGCCCAACTCCACCCCCCACTGGTCGAACGAGTCGATCCCCCAGATGACCCCTTCGGTAAAGACGGTGTGCTCATAGAGGGCCACCAGTTGGCCCAGCACCGACGGGGTCAACTTGGGCGCCACGATGGTGGAGCTGGGCCGATTGCCGGGCATCACCTTGTGGGGCACCAACTCGGCGGGGGTTCCATCTGCCGCCACCTGCTCGGCGGTGCGCCCGAAGGCCAACACCTTCGACTGGGCGAAGCAGTTGGCCATGAGCAGGTCCTGCTGGTCGCCGGTCTCGTGGGTGGAGTCGACGAATCCGATGAAGTCGGCGGGGATGAGCTTGGTGCCCTGATGGATGAGTTGATAAAAGGCGTGTTGCCCGTTGGTCCCGGGCTCGCCCCAAAAGATCTCTCCGGTCTGCCCGGTGACCGGCGACCCGTCGCGTTTCACCGACTTGCCGTTCGATTCCATGGTCAACTGCTGCAGATAGGCCGGGAAGCGGGCCAACCGCTGGTTGTAGGGCAGCACCGCGTGGGTCTGGGCGCCGAAGAAGTTGTTGTACCAGACGTTGAGCATCCCCTGGATGACCGGCATGTTGGCCTCCAGCGGAGCAGTGGCGAAGTGCCGATCCATGGCGTAGAAGCCGGTCAGCATTTCGGCGAAGGCATCGGGCCCGATGGCCAGCATCAAGGAGAAGCCGATGGCGGAGTCGTAGGAGTAGCGACCGCCCACCCAATCCCAGAAGCCGAACATGTTGGCCGGGTCGATCCCGAACTCGGTGACCGCCTCCTCATTGGTGGAGACGGCCACGAAATGTTTGGCCACCGCCTCGTTGCCGGCCCCAATCCCGGTGAGCAGCCACTCCCGGGCGGCGGCGGCATTGGTCAGGGTCTCGAGGGTGGTGAACGTCTTGGAACTGACCACGAATAGCGTCTCGGCCGGATTGAGGTCGCGAGTCTTGTTGAAGAGGTCGACCGGGTCGACGTTGGAGACGAACCGGCAGGTGATGTCGTCAGCGGCGTAGTCGGCCAGGGCTTCATAGGCCATGGCCGGGCCCAAGTCCGATCCCCCGATGCCGATGTTGACCACCGCGGTGATCCGGTGACCGGTGTGGCCTGTCCACTCCCCCGAGCGGATGCGCTGGGCCACCTCACCCATGCGGTCGAGTACCTGGTGGACGTCGCCCACCACGCTTTGCCCGTCGACGGTCAGCTGAGCATCCCTGGGCATCCGGAGCGCCACGTGGAGCACGGCACGGCCCTCGGTGGTGTTGATGTGCTGGCCGGCGAACATGGCGTCGCGTCGCGCTTCGACGCCGGCCGCCCGGGCCACCGCCATCAGGGCGGTCATGGTCTCCTCGGTAACCCGGTGCTTGGAGTAGTCGAGATAGAGATCGGCGGCGCTCACCGTCATCCGGGTCCCGCGCTCGGGATCGGCGTCAAACAAGTGGCGCAGGCTGTCCTGGCCGATCTGGTCGAAATAGCCGCTGAGGAGACGCCACTCCTCGGTCCCGGTGATGTCGTCTACGTCGGTCATGCTGGGCTCCGTTCCCGTGGTGATCAGACCGACCCGGGATTCCGGGTGCTCTTCGCACCGTACTGCGACCGAAACGGAACGATCAGGTGGCCGGGGTCAGGGAGGGTTCGTTGGTGGGCTCGCTGGAGGGCTCGGACCCCAGCTCCCCACCCGGTCCGGCGGCAATCCGGGCCTTCTTGTTCTCGTCGGACTGCGCCTTGGCGTTGGCCTTGGCCTGGCTGTGGCGGACCATGGTGTTGGCGGCATCGGCATCGCTGATGGTGAGTGCCACCAGGGAGCCGAGGACGGCGATACCGGCGGCCGCCATGAAGGCCACGTGATACGCAGCCAGGTTGGCGGTGAGGTGACCCCTCGCCACGTGTTCGGTGCCCACCGCGGCCAACACGGTGGAGAGAATGGCCACACCGATGGCACTTCCCAACTGGCGCTCACTGTTGAACAGTGATGACGCCTGCCCAGTATCGGCATGGGAGATGGTGGCAAACGATGCCGCCTGGCTCGAGATGAATACTTGCGCCATCGAAAGTCCCATGGTGAACATGAGCAGCCGCATCCACCACAAGTCGGTGCCGAAGCCGATCAGGGTCATCAATCCGATCGACACCGCCACCCCGAGTAACCCGCCGACCACCAGCCGGCGTGGCCCGAGGTTGGGGTAGAGGTAGCGGCTGGCGAACTGGGCGCCGACCATGATGCCGATGGCCTCGGGGAAGGTATTCAACCCTGACTGCAGTGCCGAGAGCCCGAGAGCCAACTGAAAGAAGAGGGGCACCACGAACAGCACGCCCAGAAACGCCATCATCGACAGAATCAGCACCAGGCTGGTGGAGCGGAACAGTCGGTCGGCGAACAGTCGCAGGTGCAGCAAGGGGGCCTTGGTGCGCAGCTCGATCACCACCATGACGATGATCATGGCCAGGCCCACCACAATGGCCGCGACGATCATCGGCGAGCCCCATCCCCGGTTGGGTGCTTCACTGATACCGAACATCAGCAGGGCGAAACCCACCCCGGACAGCACAAATCCCGGGATGTCGAACCGGCCTTTGACCGAATGGCGTTGCTCCTCCAGACAGATGAAGCCGAACAGGAAGGCCAGGATCCCGATGGGGAGGTTGACGAAGAAGACCCACCGCCACGACAGATCGGTCACCAACAGTCCTCCGAGCACCGGACCCACGGCCGGGGCGACGGCTGTGGGAACTGTGAGAATGCTCGCGGCCCTCACCCGTTCCGCCGGCGGGAAGGCGCGGAACAGCATGGCCATCCCCACCGGGGTCAACATGCCCCCGCCCACCCCCTGGATGACCCGGAACAGCACCAGTTGCGAGAGGGTCCCGGCCATACCGCACAACACCGAGGACGCGGTGAAGATGGCGATGGCGATGAGCAGCACTCGCTTCATGCCGAACCGGTCACCCAGCCATCCGGCGGCCGGAATGAAGACGGCCAGGCTCACCAGGAACCCGATCACGATGGAGTCGAGGCTGGCTGTGCTCTCGTGGAACTGCTTGCCGATGCTGGGCAGGGCCACATTGACGATGGTGATGTCCATGATGCTCATGAACATGGCGGAGACGAAGACGACGCTTACCGCGACCTTCTGGCTGATGTGAATACGGGGCATACGAAGTCCTCGACTGACAGGTGGGTGTTTCGGGTGCCTCGGCACACTACGAACTACCTAAGGTGAACGCCGATGGCTCCCCGATCATTCCAGCCGGGGCCGATCGGTCAGCCGGACACGAAGCTGAAGCGCACCGTCCGATGGGGATTGTCCTCGTTGGTGTCCACCAGCACCACTTTTTGCCATATTCCCAACTGCAGGGTGCCGTCGAATACCGGCAGCACCATGGACGGACTGATAAAGACCGGGAGGACGTGGTCGGCACCGTGTCCAGCGGCGCCGTGCCGGTGCCGGTAGCGGTCGTCCCGGGGCAGCAGGCGTTCGACGGCCTCGACCAGGTCCGACTCCGACCCGGACCCCAGCTCCATCAGGGCCACCCCGGCGGTGGCGTGGGGGGCGAACACGTGCACCAGCCCGTCTCCCTTGCCCTCACAAAACGACGACACTGCTCCGGTCAGGTCGACCACCTGGCGACCAGAAGTGTCCACCCCGATGAGCTGAGTCTCCATGTCCGCATCCTGCCACCCGCCCACACATGGCCGCTCTACACTGAGCGAGGCGATGGAGCTCGCCCCAACCGCCGGCGACGGCTGATGGCTCCTACCGGAACACCGCGAGTCGTGACACCGGAAGGAGAGTCTGTGCCCTCACCGACGAAGCGAGCCACCGGACGGGACGCCGCGTCCGTACTCCGCATCGTTGTCATCGCCGCCGGCGGTGCCCTCGGCACCCTGGCTCGCTACGAGGTAAACCAAGCGGTGGTCGTCTCCGCCAATGGATTCCCATGGGCCACATTCGCCGTCAATGTGGTCGGCTCTCTACTGCTGGGGGTGATCATCACCGTGGTGGCCGAACGGTGGCCCCCTACCCGCTACGTCCTGCCGTTTGCCGCCATCGGGTTCTGCGGCGGATTCACCACCTTCTCCACCTTGATGGTCGAAGCCGTCCGGCGGACTCAGGACGGCTATCCGACTCTGGGCGTCGTCTACCTGTTCGCCTCGGTGGTGGCCGGTGTGGTGGCAGTGGGGCTCGGTGTCCTTTTGGCCCGCAGCCGGCGGGTCGGCACCTCAGGTCTGCTGAGTACCGATCCTGACTCCGAACTCGACGCCCATCCCGAACTCGAACCCGAACAAAGGACAACCCCATGACCACTCTCTCCGGACCGGCCGAACGCCTCACCATCTATATCGGCGAGTCAGACCGCCATCATCACGTGGCCATGCACGCGGAGATCATCCACCGGGCCCATGCCGCCGGCATGGCCGGTGCTTCGGCGTGGAAGGGCTTTGAAGGGTACGGCGCCAACAATCACATCCACACCACCCGTATCCTCAGTCTCAGCGATGACCTGCCCATCATGGTGGAGATCATCGACACCACCGAGAAGATCGACGCCTTTCTGCCCCAGATCCGTGACCTGGACGTGAGTGGTCTCGTGGTGCGGGAGCCGATTCAGGTGGTCTCCTACGGCTCCGGTCCGACTCCCGATCCGGGGGCGACCACGTGATCATCGGCGGTCTGATGATCGCCGGGGGAGCCGGGGCGGTCCTCCGGTATCTGGTCGACCGGTTGGTCCAGGAGAGGGTCGAATCCGACTTTCCCTACGGGACCCTGTTGATCAATGTGACCGGCTCGCTGGTTCTGGGCTTCCTCACCGGGTCGGCTCTCCATCACGGCCTGGCCGCCAACTGGGTGACGGTGTTCGGCACGGGTCTGATCGGCGCCTACACCACGTTCTCGACGTTCACCTACGACACCTTTCGGCTGTTCGGGAGCGATGCGCCTGCCGCCGCGGTGACAAACGTGCTCGTCAGCCTGGTGGCTGGGCTGGGTGCCGCCATCGCCGGGCTGGCGCTCGGCACGCTCATCTGAAACCCATGGCGGCCACCGGCCAGGCACCGGCCGGGAATACTCACATCGGCATTCGGTTGATATAGCAACAGTTACAACTGACAGCTGAGCCGAACGGAGTACCAGTGGAAAAGACAGTGGACGAGATCAACCAGAATCTGCCCTTGCTCCCCCTCACCTCGGGCGTAGTGCTGCCCGGGATGGTCTTCAACATGGCTCTGGAGTCCGAAGACGCCAAGGCCGCGGTGGGGGCGGCCGGGGCATCCGGCGGTCGCCTGGTGATCGTTCCCTTCATCGATGAGCGCTACGCCGGAGTTGGTGTGATCGCCGAAGTGATGGAGACCGGAGAGCTGCCGGGCGGGATGCAGGCGGTGGTGGTGCGGGGCACCGAGCGGGCCACCCTGGGCACCGCGGTACCCGGCACCGGTCAGGCGCTGTGGGTCCAGGTCGAGGCCATCGAAGACCCCGAGCCGTCCGACGAGGTCATCGAGTTGGCCCGCGAGTACCGCGCCGTCCTCGAGAACATTCTGTTGAGCCGCGGGGCCGGTCGGTTCGCCGAGCGCCTCCGGGACGTCACCGTCCCGGGCCGGATCGCCGACGTGGCCGGCTACTCACCCGACCTGTCGCTCGACCAAAAAGTAGAGGTCCTCGAGACCATCGATGTCGAGGCACGCCTGCGTCTGGTGCTGGGCTGGGCTCGCGAGGTCCTGGCCGACATCACCTTGCGTGAGCGGGTGAAGAACGACGTCGAGGAGGGCATGGAGAAGACCCAACGCGAATTCCTGTTACGGCGTCAGCTCGAGTCCATCCGCAAGGAGCTCGGCCAGATCAATCCCGACGACGAGGACGCCCCCGACGATTACCGGACAGCCATTGAGGGCAGGGATCTGCCCGAGGCAGTGCGCAAGGCAGTCGAACGCGAGATCAGCAAGCTCGAACGCACCAGTGAGCAGAATCCTGAGAACGGGTGGATCCGCAGCTGGCTCGACACCGTGCTCGAGCTCCCCTGGGGCAAGCTTTCCGACGACCGTCTGGACATCGATGAAGCCTCCCGCATCCTCGATGAGGACCACGACGGCCTCGGCGATGTGAAAGAGCGCATCCTCGAGCACCTGGCCGTCCGCAAACTGCAGGCCGAGCGCGGCCTGGCCCCGGTGGCCGGTCGCGGCAGCGGCGCCATCCTGGCCCTGGTGGGTCCGCCCGGAGTGGGCAAGACCTCCCTGGGTGAGTCGGTGGCCCGGGCCCTCGGGCGTTCCTTCGTCCGGGTAGCCCTCGGCGGGGTGCGGGACGAGGCCGAGATCAGGGGTCACCGTCGTACCTACGTGGGCGCACAACCGGGCCGGTTGGTGCGGGCGCTTCGCGAGGCCCAGACCATGAACCCGGTCATCGTCCTCGACGAGGTGGACAAGTTGGGTGCCGACTACCGGGGCGACCCGTCGTCGGCTCTGCTCGAAGTCCTCGACCCGGCCCAGAACCACACCTTCCGTGACCACTACCTCGAGGTGGAGCTCGATCTGTCGCGGGTGCTGTTCATCGCCACCGCCAACATGGTCGACACCATTCCCGGGCCCCTGCTCGACCGGATGGAGATCATCCGCCTCGACGGCTACACCGAGGAAGAGAAGGTGGCCATCGCCCGGCACCATCTGGTCGCCCGCCAACTCGAGCGGTCCGCTTTGAGGGTCGACGAGGTGACCATCACCGATGAGGCCCTGCGCAACGTGGTGGCCGACTACACCCGGGAAGCCGGCGTGCGGTCTCTCGAGCGCGAGCTCGGTCGGCTGCTGCGCAAGGTGGCGACCCGCATCGCCTCGGGCGAGAGCGAGGCACCGGTAGCTGTCGACGCCGATGACGTCCGGGGTTGGCTGGGTCGCCCGCGCTTCTTCTTCGAAGCCGCCGATCGCACCGCAGTGCCCGGGGTCGCTACCGGTCTGGCCGTCACCGGCATCGGTGGCGATGTCCTCTACGTGGAGGCCTCGATGATGGACGGGCCGGAAGGCCTGACCCTCACCGGGCAGTTGGGTGACGTGATGAAGGAGTCGGCGGAGATCGCCCTCTCCTATGTCCGGTCACACGCCGAGGAGCTCGATATCGACAGCCACCTCTTCGTGGGCAAGCGGTTCCACGTGCACGTCCCCGCCGGGGCAACCCCCAAGGACGGGCCGTCGGCCGGGGTCACCATGACCACCGCGCTGGTGAGCCTGCTCCGGGACATTCCGGTGCGCTCGGCGGTGGCCATGACCGGCGAGGTGACGCTCCAGGGCCGGGTGCTGCCGATCGGTGGTGTGCGACAGAAGGTGCTGGCCGCCCACCGGGCCGGTCTCACCGAGGTGGTGCTTCCTGCCCGTAACGGCCCCGACCTCGAGGACGTTCCTGAAGCAGTTCGGGACCAGATGACCTTCCATCTGGCCGCGGAGATCGGTGATGTGCTCGGCGCGGCGTTGGCCGTGCCGGACGCAGCCGCCGATGAGCGCACCGATGCCCTAGCGGCCGCCGCTTAGACACCCCATGTGCGGCCTCCCGTCGGCCGAGGGCTCAGTCTTCGTCCAAGATGCTGGCGAGGATCCGGGCCAGCTCCAGTGGTTGGTCGCCCTGGATGCTGTGCCCCGCCTCGGCCACCACCATGACCTCGGCGTCGGGCCGACGCCGGATGAACTCGGCCACGTCGGCGTCGTCGACCACCGGCGAGAGCCCGCCACGCACCAACAAGGTGGGGGCGGTGATGCTCCCGAGGTCATCCCACAGCGAAGTGAACTCCACTGATTCGAGGTGCAGACCGGAGGAACCCGAGGGCCGGCCCAGTTGGTGACGCCAGGTCCACGTCCCGTCCTCGCGTTGCACCGAGTTGTGGAGGACGCCCCTCCGGAGCGATGACTCGGAGCGGGTGGGATTGAAGAGAATGGTGCGCTCGAGGATCTCGTCGAAACTGGCGAACGTCTCGGGCCCGGCCAGAAAGGCCAGGATGTCCGAGCTCTTCTCCCGGTCGGTTCCCGGGGTGATGTCGACCAGCACCAGTCGGGGTACCACCTCGGGGTGACGGGTGGCCAGGACGATGGCGGTGATCCCCCCCAGCGACATCCCCACCACCACCCGTGCCGCAGGGGCCAAGGCGCCGATCACCTGGGCCACGTCGTCGGCCATGGCCGCCGGGTCGAGAGCCCGGGCGTCACCGGGCCAGTCGGAGTGACCGTGCCCGGGGAGGTCAATGGCTACCAGTGGGAGGTCCAGGGCCAGCGCCACGGTGTCCCAGGTGTGGGCGTTCTGTCCGCCGCCATGGAGCAGCACCAGCTCGGCCGGCTCGGTCCCCCACACCAGGGCGCTGAGCCGTCGGCCCGGGGCCACTTCGACCCAGGTGCGGCGCACGACGGGATCGCCATGCCAGGGGAGTCCGGCTTCGGAGGCGTTGTCGGCGAAGAGGGAGAACTCGTCGTAGTCCATCGGGGGCTCGGTACTCACGTAGGTACCTCCTTGTCTCGTTCGGGGTGCTCGGATGCGGCACGCAGCTCGCCGATCAGCTCGCCAAGGGTATCCTCGGCCACCAGGTACGGGGTGTAGAACCCCACCCGGTCGACCCGGTCGCCGAACCGGGTGGCGATGTCGGCGGCCACCTCCTTCGGCGTCCCCACCGCCGCGATGGTGGCCAGCATGGTGTCGTCGATCATCCCGGGCATCTCATCCCACCGGCCCGACTTGGACAGGGCGTTGAGCTCGGGCTGGAGGTCCCCCCACCCCTCGACCTCGAGCACCGGCCGGTAGGAGGGGGTCGAGGCGTAGAACGACAGCAGCCACCGGCCGGCCAGCCTGGCCGTCTCCAACTCCACGTCGGAGCGCCCGCAGCAGACGATCACCTCCCCGGTGACCGTCAGGTCAGACGCCTTCCGCCCGCCACGAGCCACCCCCTCGTCGATGGCCGGCACGGTGCGTTCGGCGAAGTGCCTCCCGGTGTTGAACGGCATCACCAGCAGCCCGTCGGCCACCTCGGCGGCCAGCCGCACCATCTGGGGGCCCAGCCCTCCCAGGGCAATGGGTGGTGGACCGAAGGGGTTGGGCCCCGGGTTGAACATGGGCGGCATCAGAGTGTGGGAGGTGAACTCGCCCCGGTAGTCGAGCCGGTCGCCGGTCTCCCAGGTGGCGAAGATGGCCCGGAGGGCAGCCACCAGGTCGCGCATCCGGGCGATGGGCCGCTCGAACTGGGCGCCGTACCGCTTCTCCACCTGGGCTCGGATCTGGGTGCCGAGCCCCAGGGTGAACCGCCCGTTCGACAGTAGCTGCAGGTCGTAGGCCTGGTGGGCCAGCTGCACCGGGTTGCGGGGGAAGGCGATGGCCACGTTGGTTGCCAGCTCGAGGGAAGTGGTGGTACCGGCGGCCAGGATCAGCGGGGTGAAGACGTCGTGCGGTCCCTCGAAGGTAAACGCCCCGTCCGCACCCAGCTCCTCCAGTCGGCGGGCATGGCCGGCTGCGCCCTCGAGACCCGAGAGCATGGTGTCGATCTTCATCGGCGTACCGGGTCGGCAGCATCGTCCACAACGTCCAGGTCCCCGACCTTACGGGAACCCGGGAGTGCCCGACACCCCGACGGGTAGGGCCGGAACGAGCGCGTGCCCGTGCGTCGCCCACGACGTCAGCAAACACCCGGAGTACGCCGACCCGGTGGCCGACCGAGGTGGACCTACTGGCTGGCCGACCCCACGATGGGACTGGCCGGCGGGGTGGTCAACGATCCGACCACCGGTGGCACTGGAACCCTGGGCACCGTAGAGGTCGAAGGTCGCCGACGTCACCCCGGGTGGTACCTGAAAGTACTGTGCCCCACCGGTGTAGGCGATGCTGAGCGTCTAGGGGCCGGATGGGACTGCAGCCGCCGCCGTAAAGGCACCGGCCACCACCGTCCCGACCGCTCCCACCGCGACCACCACGGCCATCATCGCCCCGACACGAACTCGTGTGGCCATGCTGCGTGCTACGAACATCATTCCCCCCGGATCCGTGGCTTACCGCGGTTGAGGAATGTATGAGCACATAAACAAGCCCGCCTGAACGGTAGCGGAGACCTGCCAGAATGCATGGGTGATTTGCACCTGAAATCGCGTTTATTTCACCGCCGCTGTCGTTAGATGACACAGGACTCCGTCCACATGATCCACACGCCGGTCCGACCCGGTGGCACACTGAGGACCCATGTCACCCCGAATCTGCACACCTGCCGAGGCCGCCGCCCTGGTCCGGCCCCGTGACACCATCGGCTTCGGCCTGGGACCGGCCAATCCCGATGCCTTCCTCACCGCCCTCGGGACTCGTGACGACTGGGAGGACCTGACCCTCGGCGGTGCCCTGCTGCTCGGGTACTACATGGTGCTCACCCACCCCAAGGTGTCGTACAGGTGTGGCTTCTTCGGTCCAGCCGAGCGGGTCCTGTTGGGCCAGGGTTACAACGTGGAGCTGGTCCCCGGCGGGTTCCGCCAGTTCGCCCCCATCCTGCGCCGGTTCGCTCCCCGGATCATGACCGCGGTGGCCACACCACCCGATAAGGATGGCAACGTCAACCTCTCCCTCCACCTGGGGGGCACCTACAAGGAGCTGGTGAGAGCGGGCCAAGACCCCGACCGGTTGCTGGTGGTCGAGGTCAATCCCAACTTCCCCCGGACCCGGTCCCTCCCCCCGGAGTACACCAATACCCTGTCGGTGGACCTCATCGACGTACTGGTGGAGGCCGACGGCCAGCCCTATGCCCTCTCCGAAGCCCCTCCCGATGAGATCGACCATGCCATCGCCGACGTGGCCTGCACCTTCGTCCCCGACGGGGCCACCCTGCAGATCGGCATCGGCGCCATCCCCAACATCATCGCCCATCAGTTGGCCACCGGTGCGGGGGGAGGCTACGGGATCCACAGCGAAATGTTCACCGACGGCCTCATGGCTCTGCAGCAGTCCGGCAAGGTCACCAACACGGCCAAGGGGCTCTTCGACGGGGTATCGGTCACGACCTTCGCCCTCGGATCCTCCGAGCTCTTCACCTGGCTGGATGACAATGCTGAGGTCGCCTTTCTGCCGGTGGACGTGATCAACGACCCCACCATCATCGCCCGCAACCGCTCGCTCATCTCCATCAACGGCGCCCTCAGCCTCGACCTCTACGGCCAGGTGGTGGCGGACGTAATCGACGGTCGCCAAATTTCGGGGGTGGGCGGTCACGAGGACTTCGTGGCCGGCGCCGGGTTGGGCGACGATGACCACTCATTGATCTGTCTGCGCTCGACCGCCACCGTCAACGGCGAGCTGCGGTCACGCATCGTGTCCGCCCTGCCCGAGGGCTCGGTCGTCTCGACCCCGCGTCACCACACAGGGGTGGTCATCACCGAGCACGGGGCCGCCGACCTCTACAGCTTGACGGTACGGGAGCGGGCCTACGCCCTGGCCGAGATCGCAGCCCCCCAGTTCCGCGGTGACCTCCAGGCGGCCGCCTCCACCCTGGGTCGACTCTGAGCCGGGCGGACGAGGGCGTCGGGCGGGTGGACGAGGGCGTCGGGCGGGTGGACGAGGGCGTCGGGCGGGCGGGCGGCACCGATGGCCGGGTGGGTGGCACCGGTGACCGGCCCCAGCTCACCCTGGCCACCTTCAATGTGCACGGCGGCGTCGACGGATGGGGTCGTCCCTTTGACGTGGTAGCGGAGTGCGCCGCTCTCGACGCCGATGTGCTGGTGCTGCAGGAATCATGGGCTCCAACGGGCGGAGGGCTGAGCACGGCCGCCACCGTGGGTGACCACCTCGGCTACGACGTCATCGAAGAAGGAATGGCTCGAGGCCGGCTCTTCAGTCCCAATCCGGCAGCCAATCATCGGTGGGGGCCGCGGCCCCGCTACGCCCATATTGCCTTCCGCCTCGATGACCCCCGGCGCTCCCGCCGCAACTTCGATCGCCTTCATCCGCATTTCACCACCGGATCGTGGGGGATGGCCATGCTCACCCGCATTCCGGTCTCCGACGTGGTGGTGATGCCGTTGGGCCAACTGAAGCGGGACCCGTCCCGCCGGCTGGCCATCGCCTGCACCGTCTCGGTCGGCGGAGAGGCGTTGACAGTTGTCGGCACCCACATGTCCCACCTGTTGCAACGCTCCCCGGTGCAGTTCCGCGAATTGCGGTCTTTCTTACCCGACCCCGGAGGTTCCGCCGTCGCCCTGACCGGTGACATGAACCTGTGGGGACCGCCGCTGGCCGCACTCTTCCCGGGTTGGCGACGGGCGGTCCGCGGACGCACCTGGCCGTCCTTCCGCCCGCACAGCCAACTCGATCACGTGCTGGTCACCCCTTCGGTATCGGTGATCGACGCCCGGATCGCCGAGCGCTCGGGCTCTGATCATCTTCCGGTGCGGGTGTCGCTGGGGGTGGGGCTGTTGTCGACCGCGTGAAGCGATCTTGATCCCATCCGGAACTGGTCGGGCCACCGTCAGGTCCGGCGTCAGGGCCACCGGGCGGGTACCGGACTAGCGTCAGCGCATGGTCGACGCACTGGATGGATTCGAAAAGAGCCGATTCACCGCCGTGGGCACCACCCGAACCGTGTACAGGACAGGGACGGGGCCGGCGGTGATCGTGATCAGTGAGATTCCGGGCATCACGCCCCGCGTCGCCGAGTTCGGGCGAAAAGTAGCTGCATCCGGCTGCACGGCTGTGCTGCCTCACGTGTTCGGTGAGGATGGGCGCCGACCGACGATGGGGTACGCGGCCAAGTCGCTGGCCCAGGGATGCATCTCCCGCGAGTTCACCACCATGGCGCTGAATAAGACCAGTCCCATCACCACCTGGCTGCGGGCCTTGGCCAAGGCCGAGCACGCCACCTGTGGGGGACCGGGAGTTGGTGTCGTGGGGATGTGCTTCACCGGAGGGTTCGCACTGGCCATGATGGTCGACGACGTGGTGGTCGCACCGGTGCTGAGCCAACCGTCCCTGCCGTTTCCGATAGGCAAGAGCCATAAGAAAGGTCTGGGGATCTCCGACGCCGATCTCAAGGTCGTCCAGGATCGGGTGGCGGCCGGAACGTGTGTCTTGGGGTTGCGCTTCACCGGCGATCGGCACAGTCCTTCCGAACGGTTCGAACACCTCCGGGAGGTGTTGGGCGACGGTTTCATCGCGGTGGAGATCGACTCATCCCCCGGAAATCCCTACGGGCATAAATCCATGGCCCATTCGGTCCTCACCGAAGACCTCGATGACCGGGAGGGTACCCCTACCCGGGCCGCCCTCGATCAAGTGCTGGCCTTCTTCACTGAGCGACTCCTCGGGTGACCGCCGCCACCGACGCTTGGGAGCAGCGGGGTGGGCGTATCCCGCTCGCCGGGCACGAAGTCTTCGTGATCGACATCGACCCAAGCGGGGCCGAGCCGGGTGAGGCTGAGCCCGGCGAGGCCGAGGGGTCCGGGGTCGAGAGGTGCGAACCGCTGCTGGTGATCCACGGCTTTCCCACCTCGTCCTTCGACTTTCACCTGGTGGCCGACGACCTGGCCCGGGATCGGCGGGTGGTCCTCTTCGACATGGTCGGCTTCGGATTGTCGGCGAAACCCGACCTGGCCTACACCGTCGATCTCCAGGCCGACGTGGTGGTGGCCCTCACCGAACGGCTGGGACTCGGCAAGATCTCTCTGCTCACCCACGATTATGGGGACAGCGTGGGGGGCGAACTCCTGGCCCGCCAGGAGGAAGGGCGCTGGCCGGTGGAGATCGTGCGGCGGGTGATTACCAACGGCAGCATCTACATGGAGCTGGCTCATCTCACTGCCGGCCAGGAGTTTCTGTTGAGCTTGCCCGATCAACGTCTGGGCGACGATGCGCCGATGGACGCTGACACCTTGGCCGGTGGTCTGGCCGCCACCTTCAGCCCTTCGTCTTCGGTACGTGCAGCAGAGCTTGCCGGCCCCTGTGAGCTGGCGGCCCGGTCCGGTGGGCTGTCTCTCCTTCCCCGGACCATCCGCTACATCGAGGAGCGGCGCCGGAACGAAGAACGGTTCACCGGCGCCATCGAAGACCATCCCTCACCGTTGCGCATTGTGTGGGGGGCCGACGATCCAATCGCGGTGGTCGCCATGGTCGACCGCCTCGGCCAGGCCCGACCCGACGCCGGAGTTGAGGTTCTCGACGGTGTCGGCCACTTCCCCATGATCGAAGCTCCCGACAGATTCCTTGCCGGGGTGCAACGCGGGCTGAACTGAGGGGAACGCCTGCCCGACAACCCGGCATGCCGGCTACACGGCGTACCCGCGTTCCGGCTGCACGGTGCAGATGACCTCCCCGTGCAGGATGGCAAACCAACCGTCGGGCTCGGACGCCCAACCCCGCCAGGCGGCGGCGAAACTAGCCAGATCATCTTCGGTGGCGATTTGGCGGGCCAGCAATTGGTCGGCCAACGATGACGTGGTCACCCGATCGGCCCATAGATCGCCCCACCACCTCCGCTCCTCGGGAGTGGCGTAACACCAGGCCGACGCCGACGGGACCACCGACGCGAAACCGGCTCGGTGGGCCCAGCTGAGGATCTTCCGGCCGGCGTCACACTGGGCGCCATTGGCCAGGGTGGCGGCCCGATAGGCCTCCAGGCTTCTTTTGAGCTCGGGGCAAGCAGGAAAGAAGGTCATGGACGGGTAATCACCGTCACGCACCGCCACCACTCCGCCAGACCGGCACACCCGTTTCATCTCGACCAGTGCCGCCACCGGGTCCCCGACGTGTTGGAGGACCTGGTGGGCATGCACGACGTCGAAGGTCCCGTCCTCGTAGTCGAGGTTGAAGAGGTCACCCACCTCAAAGGTCAATCCCGCGGTCCCCTGTTCGGCGGCCGCCCGGCGCGCTTCTTCGATCACCTCGACCGAAGCGTCGAGTCCCACCACCCGGCCCGGCGCCAGAAGAGCGGCCAGGTCGCTGGTGATCGTCCCCGGTCCGCACCCCACGTCGAGCAGGGACATCCCCGGAGCCAAGTGGGGAAGCAGGTAGCCGGCCGAGTTTTCGGCGGTGCGCCAGCGATGCGACCTCAGCACGCTGTCGTGATGGCCGTGGGTATAGGGGACGTTGTGCCCGTCCTGGTGCTGTTCTTCGTCGGTGACGGTGTTCATAGTTCCAGTGTGGGCCGGCTTCGCCCCATTCGCAAAGAAGTATTAGTGACATCTGATATAAGCTGAACGAATGCCTGCATCCGAGTGGCTCCGCACCTTCGTGGCCATCTACCGGGCAGGATCGGTGACCGCCGGGGCGGCGTTGAGGGGACTCTCCCAACCCGCAGCCAGCCAGCACCTCAGTGGCCTCGAGCGCAACGCCGGCATCCCGCTCTTCATCCGGACAGCCACCGGAGTGGAGCCCACCCGCCGCGGTCGCGAGCTGTACGCACAAGTGGCCGAACAGCTCGATCATCTCGAGCCGGTGTTGGTAGGCCTGGACGGTGGAGCGGCGACCACTCCCCCGCCGTCCATCCGCTTCGGTTCTTCCGCCGAGTATTTCTCTTTCGAAGTCGTTCCCAGGTTCGATCCGTCCGGACCGGCCATCGTGGCCACCTTCGGAGGCGACGACGAGGTCATCGAGTTGCTCGAACGAGGTGAACTCGACATAGCGGTGACCAGTACAACCCCGAGACGACGAGCGGTGGCCTCGACCCCGATCAACACCAAAGAGTTCGTTCTGGTGGGAGCCCCGCAGATGATGCGGGCGCCTCCCCTCACGTCGATGGATCAGCTGGCGTCGTGGCTGGTGGGAATGCCCTGGGTGGCCTACAGCGCCGAGCTACCGATGACTCGCCGGTTCTGGCTGTCGGCCTTGGAGCATCCGTTCGCCGGAGATCTGCGACTGGTCGCCCCTGATCTCCGGGCGGTGGTCAAAGCCGTGGAGTGCGGCCACGGGGTGAGCTTGCTGCCCACATTCGTGTGTTTGGAGGAACTGGCAGAAGAACGCATCGTCGAGCTCTTTCCGGTGTCGGCCATCCTCCCATCGGAACCGTGGTTCGCCTGCACCCGAATCGGCGATCTCGGCCGTGACCACGTCAGCGCCTTCACCCGGCGACTGGCCGCGCCACGTGAGCATTGACGAAGCAATCATCACCGACATTTCCAACGGCGGCTGCCATGATCGGTGGCATGTCCACCCTCTTTACCCACGTACCCCATCCGCACATCGAAGAGCGTCACTCTCAAGCTCCCATCAAGGTCGCCGACCAACTCCAAACGACCGGTCCGGCGGCCAAGGCGAACTCGTGGTTGGCGATCAAGATCACCAACGGCGTCGGCACCATGTGGTGCGCCTATGCCTTTGCCATCCTGGCCCTCATCAGCCTTCCTGACGCCATCAAACTGGGGAGACCGGCGATCATCTCGTGGATCGCACAAACCTTCCTCCAGTTGGTGCTGCTGTCGATCATCATCGTGGGTCAGAACATCCAGAGCGCGGCGTCGGACAAACGGGCCGAAGCCACCTACAAGGATGCAGACGCCGTGCTCCACGAGGCGCTGCAGATCCAAAAGCACCTCGAAGCCCAGGACCAGGCCATCGAGCACATCCTCGACCGGATCAACCCACCGTCCACCCCGGGAAGCGCCGCCGCCTAGACACTCATGTCGCTGTGGGCGGTGGCAGCTGCGCGACGTCTGCCTTCGCTGATCAGGACCACCGTGGCGACTCGGCTTACTTCCCGGTCAGCTCATCAATGAGGGCTTGCACTCGACGTTCGATGTCGGCGCGGATGACCCGCACCACCTCCAGAGGTTGGTCGGCGGGGTCGGGAAGCTCCCACTCGAGGTAACGCTTGCCCGGGTAGACAGGGCAGGCATCGCCACATCCCATGGTCACGATGACGTCGGCGGCTCGACCGGCTTCGGCGGTGAGCGGTTTGGGGTGGTGGTGGCTGATGTCAAGACCGATCTCCGCCATGGCGGCCACAACCGCCGGGTTGAGAGTGTCGGCGGGAGTGGACCCAGCCGAGCGGACCTTGACTTGCCCGGCGGCGTGGTGGTCGAGGAGCCCTGCGGCCATCTGCGAACGGCCGGCGTTGTGCACGCAGACGAAGAGGACTTCGGGAATCTGGTTATCAGTCATATCGGCTCCGTTGGCGAGGAGTAGAAGCGCCGTCGGGCCCAGAGGGACACGTAGACCAGGGCGACGAGGACCGGGACTTCGATGAGGGGGCCTACGACCCCGGCAAGGGCTTGTCCGCTGGTCACTCCGAACACACCGATAGCCACGGCGATGGCCAGTTCGAAATTGTTGCCGGCGGCGGTGAAGGCGAGGGTGGCTGTTCGTTCGTAGGGCAGGCCTATCGCCCGTCCCCAGGCAAACGATCCGAACCACATGATGGCGAAGTAAGCCAGGAGTGGCAGGGCAATCCGGGCGACGTCGACGGGGTGGCTCGTGATGGTGCGACCTTGAAGAGCGAAAAGGATGACGATGGTGTAGAGCAGCCCGTAAAGGGCGAACGGGCTGAGTCGAGGCAGAAGCTCGTTCTCATACCACTGTCGCCCCTTGGCGCGCTCGGCAAGCGTGCGGGTGAGGAATCCGGCGACGAGGGGGACGCCTAAGAAGATGGCCACCGTCTCGGCAATCTTCCAGATCGACAGGTGCAGCCCCACGGTACTGAGGCCGAGCCATCCGGGAAGCACCCTGAGGTAGAAGTAGCCGAGCAGGGCGAAGGCGACGATCTGGAACAGCGAGTTGATGGCCACCAGTACCGCGGCCGCTTCGCGATCACCACCTGAGAGGTCGTTCCAGATGAGGACCATGGCGATACACCGGGCCAGGCCGACGATGATCAGCCCGGTCCGGTATGCGGGCTGATCGGGAAGGAGCAACCAGGCGAGAGTGAACATCAGGGCAGGGCCGATGATCCAGTTGAGGACCAGCGACGACACCAGCATCCGCCGGTCCCGGGTGACCGAGCCGAGCTGGCCGTAGCGGACCTTGGCCAACACCGGGTACATCATGATCAATAGGCCGATGAAGATCGGAAGCGAAGTTCCAGAAGTGACCTGGATGGCGTTCAGGTGCGTCCCCAGGCTGGGTATGACGCGGCCCAGGCCGATCCCGCCCGCCATGGCCATGATGATCCACGCCGGAAGGAAGCGATCCAGAAACGAGAGACGGGCGCCCACCGGTTTGTCGATATCCACACCGGTGGTCACCTGTTCGGGGACAACGTTGCTCACTGCGCATTCTCGAGCGCCGAAGCCGGGGTCAGCCGCACGTGTCGGCCACAGGAGTACCGCCGGCGAGGTCGGGCCGGGTGGCGCAGCACGCCGCTCCGCTCGGATTCGTGGCTCGGAGTTGCCCGTTGGGCATGTCCGCGTCGGCCAGGACTGTGTAGATCTCCCAAGGCTCCCCCCCGGGTCCGTCGACCCACACTTTGTCCTGTAGGGCGTAGCAGCATTCCGTCTGCTCCTCGACGGCCGTGGCCAATCCGCCGGCGGCCAGACGGACCTGCGCGGCGGTCACCTCGTTGGTGGACGCGACCTCGACGCCGAGGTGGTTGAGCGTGCCCGGCGTTTTGGTGGCATCCTCGATGAGGACCAACTTGAGCGGTGGGTCGGCTACGGCAAAATTGGCGTAACCGGGGCGGACTTTGGCCGGCTCGGTGGCGAACAGCTTGGAATAGAACACGACAGCTTCGTCAAGATCAGCGACGTTCAAGGCAAGCTGGACACGGGACACGCACGCACCTCCTGGTAGCATCGACACACGTCGATATGTTCACTATGCCAGTCGCATCGACTACTGTCAATGTATTCTCGGATGGGAGGATGAAATGGCTGAATCACTGACGGTGAAAAGGGCAGCCAATTCACTCGACGCAGACAGCGACGACCTCGTCTGGTGTTCGCCCGTGACAACCGCGCCTCTCGCCGAAAGCGAGGCCACGGAACTCGCCCGAATTTTGGCCGCTCTGGCCGATCCGGTTCGCCTCCGATTGCTGTCCATCGTTGCCTCGAGCCCCGAGGTGTGCTCCTGCGAACTCGAAGGACCTCTGGCCAAGAGCCAACCGACCATCTCTCATCACACCAAAGTCCTCGCCGACGCCGGGATCATCACCGGTGAGAAGCGAGGCAAATGGACCTGGTGGCATGCCAATCCGGACCGGATCGCTGCGATCCGCAAAGCGCTCGGCGGCTGAGTCTGCGCCGGGCTTCGGTCAACCTCAAGGCCCAACTGGTGGCACCTCATGGCTGTCGCGACCGGCCCGTAAGACCCGACCGCTCAGTTAGATCCGTGCCATGTTGTCGAAGCGGGCGTACTGGCCGATGAAGGCCAGACGGGTCACGCCGGTCGGCCCGTTACGGTGCTTGGCCACGATGATCTCGGCCATCCCCTGATTCTCGGTGGAGTCGGGGTTGTAGATCTCGTCGCGATAGAGGAACAACACCACGTCCGAGTCCTGTTCGATCGACCCCGATTCACGAAGATCGGCGAGCATCGGTCGCTTGTCTTGTCGCATCTCCAAACCACGGGACAACTGGGAGAGGGCCACCACCGGCACCTCGAGCTCGCGAGCGAGGATCTTCAAGCCCCGGCTGATCTCCGATACCTCGACCTGACGGTTCTCCGCGCCGTGCCGGCCGGTCATGAGTTGGAGGTAGTCGACGACGACAAGGCCCAGCCCTTCCCGACTCTTGAGTCGCCGAGCCCGGGCCCGAATGTCCATGACCGTGAGGTTCGGGTTGTCGTCAATGAAGATCGGCGCCTCACTCATCCGGCTGATGGCGTTGCCGATTTTCGTCCAGTCGGCGTCGTGAAGTTTGCCGGTCCGCATGCGGGTGGCGTCAACCTTCGCCTCGGAGCAGAGCAGGCGTTGGGTCAACTCCATGTGGCTCATCTCCAACGAGAAGAGCAGCACCGGCTTATTGAGTTTGATGCCAGCATGGGCCACCATGCCCAAAGCAAAGCTGGTCTTACCCATGGCAGGACGGGACCCGACCACTATGAGGTTGGAGGGCTGCAACCCGGCCAACTGCTCGTCCAGATCGGTGTATCCGGTGGCCAGACCGGTGATGGCCTCACCGCGGCTGAACAGGACCTCCAAATGATCGAGGCTCTCTCCAAGCAGGTCGCGCAGGGGTGTCATCGAGTCCACCACCCGACGCTGGGCCACGTCGAAGACCAGGCTCTCGGCCTTATCCAGTACTTCGGAAACATCCTCGGGGAGGCTGTAGCCCAACTCGGTAATCTCGCCCGCTACCGCGACCAACCGGCGGAGAAGGGCGTGCTCCTCGATGATCTTGGCGTAGTTCTCGGCGTTCCCGATCGACGGTGTATTGGCCTGCAACGACACGAACACCGACGGGTCGCCGATATTTTCCAAAAGGCCCCGCCGTCGGAGCTCCTCGGTGACCGTGACCCAGTCAGCCGGCTCTCCCTGGCTGTACAAGGAGGTGATGGCGGCGAAAATGTGACCATGGGACTGCTTGTAGAAATCCTCAGGATTGCAAAACTCCATGGCGGAGGAGATCGCGTCCCGGGAAAGCAGCATGGCGCCCAGGAGCGACTCCTCGGCTTCGAGGTTGTGGGGTGGGATGCGCCCGGCCGATCCGCCTCGGCCGCCCGGAGCAGTGATGAGCCGTCGCGGGCGTGTGTCGTCAAAAGCCTGAACCATTGTTCTCTAACCCTCGCGGCTAAGGACTGTGGAACGTAAGGGTGTCTTCTTGGGGAAATCAGGCGTCATGGTTGTGGACGATCAGTGGACAGGATTCGGTTTCTGGGGACAGATGGGATCATCTGACGATCATCCCAGGTGGGTGTGACGAGACTCCGGATACGGGCCCGAGAGCAATGGCGCATTGGTTGGCGCCACGTCCCGGCGAATCGGATGTCTTCTCGATGCCACCCTTCGGGGCGCTTCCAACACACCGGGTGTCATATTCTCCGTTTGAAACGACCCTTTCGCCGGGACGTGGAGATTGAGAGAAGTCGGCGGTCGCTCTGCCATCTCCACTAAGGGGACCCCGACGTCTTTCAACTTCAGATGCGACACTGCCGGCGGATGGACCGCCGGCAGTGTGCACATTGGTGAAACCCGGCCGACGCCAGGCCACGGCTCAGGCTTCAGCGGCCGCCACGTCGAGGGTCAACTCGAAGACCACGCCTCCGAGCAGTTCCACCCGGACGTTATGGACGCCGATCATCTTGATCGGTTCGGGAAGGACCAGGTTTTTGCGATCGACCACCGCACCGGTCTGAGCCTCGACGGCTTTGACAATGTCGGCGCCGGATACGGACCCGAAGAGCTTTCCGCCGACACCGGCGCGAACCGGCAGGGTCACGGTATTACCCACCAGGGTCCGAGCGATCGTCTCTGAGGAATCGCGATCCCGAGCGTCGCGGAGGTCGCGCGATTTCCGCATGGCGGCGGCCTGTCCCTCGGTTCCGGCCGTGGCCACGATGGCCTTGCCGGAGGGAAGCAGGTGGTTGCGGGCGAATCCGCCGGATACGTCAATGATGTCGCCGCGCTTTCCCACCCCGTCAACATCGCTACGCAATAAAACCTTCATGCCACGCATGTCAGCCCTCGCTTTCCGCGCCGACAACCTCGGCCTCGGTGGTCACTGCCACGTCTTCGCTGGCACCATCGGTAGCGACAGCATCGGTAGCGACAGCATCGGCACCAGTTGCCGATTCGCCAGGAGGACCGGCGACAGTATCGCCGGCAGGAGCAGACGTACCGCCAGAAGACCTTCCCTGCTCCTCATCGGAGTCAGAACGTGGCCGACCCCGACCGGAAGCGCCTTGACCGCCACTGAAGCCACCGTCACGATCACCCCGGCCGCCCCGGCCGCCCCGGCCGCCCGGTCGTTCGGTGGTGGTCCGCTGCGTGTAGGGCAGCAGCACGAGCTCACGAGCGGTCTTGATGGCGAGGGCGACGTCGCGCTGGTGCTGAGCACAGTTACCCGACACCCGACGAGCCCGGATCTTTCCCCGGTCGCTCATGTACTTGCGGAGCATGTTGACGTCTTTGTAGTCAACCCAGGCGATCCGGTCCTTGCAGATGGCACAAGGCTTCTTCTTGATGCGGCGGCCGGTGTCCTTGGGGGCACGGCGGGTATTGCTGTTACTACTGCTTCCACGATCGTTATTACGCGGCATGGTTAAAAGGGCTCCTCGCTATATCCGTAGCCGGCGGCTTCACCGGCGTTGCCACCCGAAGGTGAGGGACTGCGTCCGCCTCCACCCTCGGGTGCATTGGCGCTACCGGCCTGATTGGAACCGCCGGCCTGATTGGAACCGCCGGCCTGATTGGAACCGCCGGCCTGATTGGGGCCGCGGCGTTCGTTCTTTGTCACCTGTGCAGTCGCCCACCGGATGCTGGGGCCGATCTCGTCGGCGACAACCTCCACCTTGGACCGCTTGTCCCCATCAGGGGTTTCCCAGCTTCGCTGCTCGAGGCGTCCGGTGACGATCACCCGGGAACCACGGGACAGGCTTTCGGCGACGTTCTCCGCCATCTCGCGCCAGCACACCACGTCGAAGAACGAAGTGGCCTCTTCCCACTCCTGGGTCTGGCGGTTCTGCCACCGGCGGTTGACCGCCAACCCGAAGCTGGCGGTGGCCTGGCCGGTGTTGGTGAACCGAAGTTCGGGATCGCGGGTGATGTTTCCCACCAGCGACACGCTGTTTCCGTTGGCCATCGGTCAACCCTCCTTCGACGAAGAGGCAGCCGCGGCTTCCGCCCGTCGGCCGGCAACCTTGTCCGGCAACCGCATCACCTTGTGGCGAAGCACCTCGTCAGCCAAGACGAAGACCCGCTCCATGTCGGCGACGGCGGGTGGCTCGGCGGTGAGCTCGATGACGACGTAGTAGCCCTCACGCTTGTGCTGGACTTCGTAGGCAAAGGTGCGCTTCCCCCACCGCTCTACCCGACCGGGCTTGCCGTCCTTCGCCTTCAGGGCATCGAGTGCCCGTTCGAGAACCCCGTTGACCGCAGCCTCGGCGGCGGCAGCATCGAAGATAACCATTGTTTCGTATGGCCGCATCTGCGGCTCACCTCCCTCTGGATCGGGTGACAGTGCACCCGAGCCCCACGGTTGGGGCAGGTCGGAACTGAAAGCCACGTGATTGGCGCGGCCGGAACGACTCGCACACTCTAGCCGGTGCCTAGTGGTACACCTCCGCGTCGGACGGGAAGGCCCCCGATCGCACATCGGCGGCATAGGCGGCCAGGGCGTCGGTGGCCAGCCCAGCCAGCTCGGCATAGCGCCGGACGAACTTGGGAGTGGTGGCGTTCAGGCCCAGCAAGTCGTGGAAGACGAGCACCTGTCCGTCACAGTCCGGGCCGGCTCCGATCCCGATTGTGGGGATGTCGAGGAGCTGGGTGATGGCAGCTCCCAGCCCTTCGGGAACCCCCTCGATCACGATGGCGAAACCGCCGGCGGCGGCAATGGCCTTGGCGTCTGCGGCCAACCCCACGGCGGCGGCGTCATCTTTCCCCTGCACCCGGTAGCCGCCCATGGTGTGCACCGACTGAGGGGTGAGCCCCAGGTGACCCATCACCGGTATCTCCGCTGCCACCAACGCCTCGATCATCGGGACCCGTTTGCGGCCTCCCTCCAACTTCACCGCCCCGGCGCCGGCCCGAATGAGGGCAGCGCCGTTTCTGACTGTGTCGGCGGCGTCGATGTGGTAGCTCAACCACGGCAGGTCGGCCACGATGAGTGGCCTCGGTTTGGCCCGGGCCACCGCCGCGGTGTGATGCACCATGTCGTTGATGGTGACCTGCAGGGTGTCCTCATATCCCAGGACGTTGTTGGCCACCGAGTCTCCGACCAGAATCAGGTCGACACCGGCGCCGTCAGCGATACGGGCCCCGGGGGCGTCGTAGGCGGTGACCATGACGAGGGGTTGATGACCGTCGCGGCGCTTCGAGGCGCGAACGGAGGGAACGGTAATGGGTGCCGGCCGGATGTCGGACATGGATGGTGATCCTCCTGATCGGCCGTCCAGCGCCACGAGGCTGCCGGCGGCATGGTCGACACCGGAACGGTGGCACAGAAGTGTGCTGCGATGTCAGGTTACTTCGGGGGCGGGCCGAAGGGAATAGGCGTCGATGACCTCAGCCGCGACGTGCCGCCGCTCGGGCGCCGAGGGAAGGGCGCGCCACCGCCTCGACCCCGGCACCGGCCGGGTACATACGGACCAGGTGGTTCCAGCGGCAGGCGTTACACACTTCGATCACGTAACAGACGACTGGGTCTTTCCGTCGCCAGTAGCGGGTGAGCTCGGCGTGGGACGTCACGCAGCGTCCCCCGGAGGGAAGGCGGGAACCGAAGACGAATGTCACGTCCACCAACTCGGACTCTTCGCAGATCGGGCACGGGGCACCGGTGGGTAGACCAAGATGCCCGGCTGCCCTGAGCAATTCAGGATGGGCGTCACACACATCGAGCTTGGACAACCGACCCTTGCGGTACTCACTGACGACAGAGTTTCGGGCGAGTCGGTACTCGACTTGTCCTCCGGTCGGGGATGTCTGCACACCTCCGAGCCCTCCAGGTCGGAAGCTCACACGTCTCAGGGTAACCCTTCGACCGTGCGAAAGGGCACGGATCTTGATGATTTTCCGACAACCGACTCCCGGCACTCGGCGCTGGTGGTGCCGGAGGTGGTACGAACCCGTGCCCGGAGGGGGCTGGGGTTAGCCGTCGGTGGTGGTCCGGGCCTGGAGCAATGGCCGGAGGGGTGTCCGGGCCAGCCGGACGGCCCCCGCTGCCACCAGGGGGCGCAGCCCGAAGATGACCACGGCGGCAATCACCGCTCCGGCAATGAGGCCGGCCACCACGTCACCGATGTAGTGCGAGCCGACGTACACCCGGGCGAAGGCCAATGTCAGCGCCAGCACCGCAGCGGGAATGCCGTAGCGGCGGTCGTAGAGGAGGAGCCCGCACGCCAGGGCGCCGGCCACGATGGCATGGTCGCTCGGGAATGAGAAGTCGTTGACCCGACCCACCAGCACCAGGGCGGAGGGATGGACAACGTAGGGGCGCAACTCCCCCAAGCCATGGGACAACAGCTGATTGACTCCCAGGGCCACGAACGCCGATGCCGCGGTCAACAGCGGTATGGCCAGCGACCGGGGGGCGTCGGGCCGGAGTCGGGCCGTGACGATGGCGAATACCATCAGCACCGCCAGAACCGTCAACCCGGCCCAAAGCGCATAGGCATGCATGAACCCGTGGGCCCAGGAGGTCTGCCGGGCGAAGTGATTGAGATCGAGGTACCAGGTGGTGTTGATGTCCTTGGGGGGCAGAACATTGGTCGTCTCGATAAGCACGCCGCAGCGTACAGCCTCAGTCGGTGCCATCCACGTCCATCCACGGCCACCCACCGGTTATCGATACGTATGTTGCATTGATATATCGGTCTGATATATCATGTCGGTATGAATCTCACCCATCCCGAGTGGCGCCCCGCCCCCGCGTGTGCAGACGCCGCGGGACACTGACGTGCTTGACCTGGCCATTCTCGGTCTTCTTTCGGAGTGCGAGTTCCACGGTTACGAGATCCGCAAGCGTCTTCGCGACGAGCTCGGGCTCTTCGCCAACATCTCGTTCGGTTCGCTGTATCCCGCGCTGTCACGCCTCGAACTATCGGGAGCGGTAGTCGGCACCGAGTCGATCGGTGCCACTCCGGCGTCGGCTCCGATCCCCCTCACCGGATCTTTGGGAGGCGAACGGGCCGCCCTGCGGTCGCGACGGGCCGGCACCACCCGGGGCACCAAGCGATCGCGCAAGGTCTACCGGATCACCGATACCGGGAGACGGGTCTTTGAAGAGTTGCTGGCCGCCGAGGAGCCTGTAGGAACCGACGAGGCCCGCAGCTTTGGTCTTCGCCTGGCCTTCGCCCGCCATCTGGCCCCTCAGGCCCGACTCGGCCTCTTGGAGCGCCGACGGGATCAGTTGATTCGCCGACTGGCCGCCGACCGGGCCCGCGCCGCCGCCGGTGGTGACTTCGACAGCTACACCCGGTCACTGGTGGAACACAGGACCGAAACCACCCAACACGACATCTCCTGGCTGGACAGCCTCATTGAGTCCGAGAAACAGAAGCAGGCAACACCCCCAACAGACAACCGCAGCACCCGAACCGTCGGGAGCCGCTCCGCAGCAGCGAAGGGAACTGAACTATGAGCACCATCCGAGTGGCTATCGCCGGCGTTGGAAACTGCGCCAGCTCACTCATCCAGGGCGTCGAGTACTACAAGGACGCCGATCCGACAGAGACAGTCCCCGGCCTGATGCACGTGGTGCTCGGTGACTACCACGTTCGCGACCTCGAGTTCGTGGTGGCATTCGATGCCGACGCGGCCAAAGTAGGGACCGACCTGGGCAAGGCCATCTTCGGTGGGCAGAACAACACCATCCGCTTTGCCTCCGTGGGCGAACTCGGCGTGACGGTACAGCGCGGCCCGACGCTCGACGGCTTCGGCAAGTACTACCGCGAGACGGTCGAAGAGTCGCCGGCCGAACCTGTTGACGTGGTGGCAGCCCTCAAGGACTCGCGGGCCGATGTACTGGTCAGCTACCTCCCGGTCGGCTCCGAGGAGGCCCAGCGCTTCTACGCCGATGCCTGCCTGCAGGCCGGGGTCGGGTTCGTCAACGCTATCCCGGTGTTCATCGCCTCGGACCCCGAGTGGGCGCGAAAGTTCCACGACGCCGGGCTCCCCATCGTCGGCGACGACATCAAGAGCCAGGTCGGCTCCACCATCGTCCACCGGATCCTCACCCGCTTGTTCGAGGACCGGGGCCTGGCTCTCGACCACACCTATCAGCTCAACGTGGGCGGCAACATGGACTTCAAAAACATGCTGGAGCGCAGCCGGCTCGAGTCGAAGAAGGTGTCCAAGACCCAGGCTGTCACCAGCCAGATCGAAGACAGCGTCCTCTCCGAGGACGATATCCACATCGGGCCGTCGGATCACGTGCCGTGGCTCCACGACCGCAAGTGGGCCTACATCCNNATGGAGGGTCGCAACTTCGGTGACGTTCCCCTGAACCTCGAGTTGAAGCTCGAAGTGTGGGACTCCCCCAACTCGGCCGGGGTGATCATCGACGCCGTCCGCTGCGCCAAGCTCGCCCTCGACCGGGGCATCGGCGGACCGCTGGTCGGACCATCGGCGTACTTCATGAAGTCGCCCCCGGTGCAGTACCACGACGACGAGGCGCACAACATGGTCGAGTCGTTTGCCGCCGGTGAGGCCGGCCCGGTGTGGCCCGAGGATTGAGCCCCGAGGGGTTGATCGCCCCGGAATAAACGCCGAGGGTGGGCTCAGCCCCCCGACGCGTCCCCCCACCAGGCAGCCAAACGCTCGCGGGCCTCGGCCTCGCCGAGCGGACCCTCGTCCATCCTGAGTTCGAGAAGGAAGGCCAGGGCCCTCCCCACGTCGCGCCCGGGCGGTATCCCGAGTTGTGCCATGACCTGGGCCCCGTCGAGGTCCGGCCGAATGGCGTCGAGCTCTTCCTGTTGACGTAGCTCGTCGATACGAGCTTCGAGCTCATCCATGCGACGGCCAAGTGCTTTGGCCTTGGCGGCATTCCGGGTGGTGCAGTCACACCGGGTCAGCTCGTTGAGCCGGTCGAGCAGGGGGCCGGCGTCCCTCACATACCTGCGCACCGCCCGGTCGGTCCAACCCAGGCCATAGGTGTGGAAGCGGAGGTGAAGGTTGACCAGTTCGGTCACCATCTCGACCTCGTCCCTGGGGTACTTGAGAGCCAGCATCCGCTGGCGTGTCATCCGGGCCCCCACCACCTCGTGATGGTGGAACGTGACCCCCCCGTCCACGAAGGCCCGGGTCTTCGGCTTCCCCACATCGTGGAAGAGGGCGGCCAGACGTAGGAGCCGGTCGGGGCTCGTCTTGTCCACCACGGCAAAGGTGTGGGCCAGCACGTCCTTGTGACGATGGATCGGATCTTGTTCGAGGGCCAGCCCCGGGAGCTCAGGAAAGAATGCATCGGCCAGGCCGGTCCTGACCACGAACCACAGCGCCGTCGAGGGCACCGGGACCATCATCATCTTGTCCAGTTCGTCCCGGATCCGTTCGGCCGACACGATCGCCAGCCGATGGTGCCCGGACCTCACCGCCTCCACCAATGCCGGGTCGGGCTCGAGGTCGAGTTTGGCCACGAACCGTGCCGCCCGGAGCATCCGTAACGGGTCATCGGCGAAGGACACCTCGGGATCGAGAGGGGTACGCAGCCGGTGGACCGCCAGGTCGGCCAGGCCGTCACAGGGATCGATCAGCTCGAGATCCGGGAGCCGGAGTGCCATGGCATTGATGGTGAAGTCCCGACGGGACAGGTCGTCTTCGATCCGATCCCCGAAGACCACGTCGGGCTTGCGGGAGTCGGGGCGGTACGCCTCGGCCCGGTGGGTGGTGATCTCGTAGCGTTGCCCCCTGCGGATACATCCGATGGTGCCGAAGCGTTTGCCCTGGGTCCATACCGCGTCGGCCCATCCGGTCACCAACTCCTCGATGGCATCGGGCCGGGCATCGGTGGTGAAGTCGAGATCATGATCGCCCACCGCGGGGGGCGGTCCGTCCCCGGCCACAATGGCATCCCGCACCGAGCCCCCTACCAGGTAGAGGGTGTGATCGGCCGATTGGAATCGGTCGGCCAGGTCCGCGGTCACCTCCACCAGAGGCCTCAGTCGCTCAGGGAACACGCCGCCGAGGGTAGTGCGCCTGGCGTAGGCTGCCGTGCGAGGTGAGTCGGGAACCAGGCAGTCTGTGCCCCAGTGGCAACCGCCCCCGAGGCTTCGGGCCAACCGGGGACGGCCCCGCCCCGGTCATCGGGGTGGGATTGCGTCGTGCCCGTTTCGTTGCTGTCGTCGTTCTGCTGGCAGTGGCGATGGTGGTCGGAATGATCGACCCGTTGGGCCTTCCACCGATCGCTAGCGCCCTGGCGCCTGCCTCCCCGGCGGCGTCCTTGAGCGCGGCTTCGGCGTCGGCCGCGTCGGCGGCACCGGCGTCGACATCCCCCGGATCACTGTCCCTGACCTATCAATCCCCCTGGGTGAGTCCGGGTCAACCGTTCGATATCAAGCTGCGCGCCGGCCCCGGTGCCCCGCCGGTGGCGGACCTGGGGGTGTCGGTGGCTGTCTACGGCTGCCTCTCATCAGTCTCGAGCTTCGACCAGGCCGCCACCTCGTCAAGCCCGTCGGGCACTCCTATTTCTCGCACGGCCTCGCCCCTGCCCTGGTCAGGCCTCCACCCCGACGCCACCGGCGTCGACCTCTCTCTCGGCGTGGACGCCACCGGGTCCGCCAGCAGCACCATCAGTCCGGGCCACCCGGTCATCGGCCTCCGTTCCGCCGGCACCTCGTGCCAGGCCGGCGTCTTTCCGGTCCGACTGCAACTGGTGAACACCACCTCGAACACCACCGTTGCCTCGCTCACCACCTTCTTGGTCTACGTCACCATGCCCGCAGCCCAAAAACTTCGTTTCGCCATGGTGGTACCGGTGTCCACCTCGGTCGGACCGACGTCCCACCCGACCACGGCCCAACTGCTGACCACCCCCTCCGCCGCCTTGACCCGACCGACTGTCGATGCCCTCGCCGGCATCAACCAACTCGTCGCGGCCCTTTCCACCGGGGCCGGCGCCACGGTTCCGGTCACCATCACTGCCAATGCACAGACCTTGCAGTCCCTCACCTCCGGCGGCCACCCCTCGACGGTGAGTGCCCTGGCCGGGCTGTCCGCCACCCCGGCCGTCCATCAGTTCGCTCTATCCCCCTACGCGCCCGTGGATGCCTCCGGGCTGGTCGATGCCGAACTGGGTTCCGAACTTCTCACCCAACTCAACCGAGGTGATCAGATCCTGGCCGACGACGGGATCAACCTGTCGGCCACCCCACCTGCCCCGGGCGGTTCCTCTCCGTGGATCACCAACGACGGGCTCGACGACAACACGCTCGGCCAACTGGCGGCTACCGGCTACAACCAGCTCATTCTGCCTGCTGCTGACGTCATGTCATCGCCGGTGAACGGCTCAGGGGCCGAACCCTTCACGATCAACTCCTCCCACGGTTCGTCGTTCACCGCCATCACCTCCAATGCCGACCTGTCGGACCGATTCACCGTCGACCCCGGAGACCCGGTGCTGGCCGCCGCTCAACTCCTGGGCGAACTGGCTCAGATCTACTTCGAGTACCCCAATCTTTCGACCGCCCGGGCCGTGGTGGCCGTGCCTCCGAACGGATGGACCGCCAACCCGATCCTGATCGCCACACTGGTGGCCGATCTCGCCAACAACCCGATCACCCAGGCGGTCACCGTTGCGGGACTGTTTCAAGCATTCCCCTCGCCGGCCCCGTGTCGCAATGGGTGCAGGCTCACCTCTTCGTCGGGCTCGTCGGGCTCGTCGGCCGGCACCGGGCTGCCGGTCAGCGCCGTCCGAAACCAACGAGATCGCATCGCCGGGCTCACTTCCTCCATCTCTCCCACCTCGCCGGTTGCCCGCACCTTGCCGGTTCAACTTGGTGATCTGGTGCTGGCGTCCGAGTCCGAGAACTTGAAGTCGTCACAGCAGGCATCGGTGCTTCGCAACGTCAATGCCGCCATCAACGCCCAGTTCGCTCAAGTCTTCGTCTCGGGTGATCAAACGGTCACCCTGACCTCGCGCAATGGGCTGATTCCGGTCTCCATCGACTCGAAGGCTCCGTATCCGGTGACCGGAACGCTTACCCTCACCAGCGACGAACTGTTATTCGCCAACGGAACCAGGCGGCTCTCGAGACCGGCCACTCTCACCACCTCCACCAACAACTTCTACATCAACGTGAAGGCGCGCACCTCGGGCGAGTTCAAGTTGGAGATCACCTTCCGGTCGCCGACCGGGGGTCTGGTGATCACCAGTGGGGTCATCAACGTGCGCTCCACCGCAACGTCGGTGGTCGGCGTGCTCCTCTCTCTAGGCGCCGTCGCCGTGCTGTTGGCCTGGTGGGTACGGACAGGGATCCGCCGTCGCAAGAGGCAGAGGACCGAAGACGCCGCGGCACCATCGTGACCGATATCGGAGTCGGTGCCGTCCCCGGAGCGGATCCGGTGCCCACCAGGGGTCGAGGCCTGGCCGGTGCCACCGTCGGAATGGCTATCGGGACCACCCTGTCCCGCATCACCGGGGTGGGTCGACTCATTGCCCTCGCCCTCGCCCTCGGCCAGTTCGGCGCGGCCGATGCCTACAACCTGGCCAACACCACTCCCAACATCATCACCGACATCGTGATCGGTGGTGTCCTGTCGGCCACCTTCGTTCCTGTCTTCGTCGACAGGTTGGCCACCCGGGGGAGCAAGGAGGCGTGGCGGGCCATCTCCGCGGTCACCACCGTCACCATTGTGATTCTGGTGGCGGCGACGGTGGCCTTCTGGTTCCTCACGCCGTCCATCATCGACCTCTATACCGTGGCCAATCACACCGACGTCGTCCAGCAACGGCACGTGGCCGTCAGCCTGCTCCGCTGGTTCGTGCCCCAGTTGGCCTGTTACGGCCTCATCGGCCTGTTCGCCGCGCTGTTGAACGCCCGGCGGAAATTCGCCGCCCCGATGTTCGTGCCCATCGCCAACAACGTGGTGGTCATCATCGTGCTGCTCTGGTTCCACGCCCTGGTCCCCCATCCGACCCTGGCCTCGGTGACCCATCAGCGTGGTGCTCTGGTGCTGCTCGGGCTCGGCACCACCCTCGGTGTTGCCATCCAAGCCGCGCTGTTGCTTCCGTCCCTGAAGCGCGCCAACCTCCACATCCGGTTCCGGTGGGAACCGACCCACGAGGCCATGAAGACCATCGTCCGCCTGGGCGGTTGGACTTTCGCCTTCGTGGTCTCGAGCCAGGTGGCGCTGGTGGTGATTCTGGCCCTGGCCGACGGGGTCAGACCTCCCGGTCAAGTATCTGCCTATACCTACGCCTACATCTTCTTCCAACTCCCCTACGGCGTGGTGGCCGTCTCGGTGATGAGCGCGGTGACCCCGTCCTTGGCCGCCCGTTGGGCGCTACGGGACACCGCCGGATTCCGCCACCGTCTGGCTTTCGGCATGCGGGGAATGCTGGCCATCATCATTCCCTCCTCGGTCGGGATGTTGATTCTCGCCCATCCCCTCATCGACCTGGTGTTGGTCCACGGGTCGGAGACGGCCGCCCAGGGTGCGAGCACCGCGGCGGCATTGGCCATGCTCTCGTTGGGCCTCCCCGGATTCTGCATGTTCCTCTACATGATCCGCGTACTGCAGTCGATGCAGGACACCCGAACCGCCTTCTACCTCTACCTGGTGGAGAACAGTGTCAACATCATCTTCGGGGTGGCCCTGGTCGGACCGCTGGGCGTCCGGGGCCTGGCCCTCTCGATCTCCATCGCCTACACGGTGGCGGCCATCGTCGCCCTCGGAGTCATCCGGCGGAAAATCGGCTGGCTCGGCGGGGACAGCCTCACCCGCCCGGTCAAACGGGTCATCGGAGCCTCATTGGTGATGGCGGTGGTCACGGTGTTGGCCGTCAATGTGTCCGATTCGACCCACGGGATAGGGCTATTGGCCCGGGTGGTGCTGGCCGTGGTGGCCGGCGCCCTCGCCTACCTGGCCACCGCAAGTGTGGCCGGAGCCCGCGCCGCCCGGCGGACCAATGGTCGGGCCATGTCGTTGTCGGGCGCCCGAACCCATGACAGTGCCTACCGGCAAGCCACCGGGCCTGCTGATGACGATCAGCGGGCGCCACCGCCATCCCCATCGTTCCGTGGCAGACTCGACGGCGAGAACCCGGACACCATGATCCGCCATCTGCGGAGGGGCGAACGTGAGCCGGACGATGACGACGAGGGGGATTTCCATGGCCCGGGTGCGGGTGGTGACCGATAGCGCCTGTGACCTACCGGCGGCGCTGGCCGAGGAGCAGGGAATCACTGTCGTGCCGTTGTCGATCAGGTTCGGCTCCGAGGAGTTCGTCGACGGTGCCACCCTGTCGGCCGATGACTTCTGGGCACGGTGCGCGGCCAGCCCGGTGCTGCCGGAGACTGCTGCCCCCTCGCCCGGTGCCTTTCAAGAGGCGTTCCTCGCCGCCGCTCACGAGGGGTACGACGCGGTGGTCTGCATCACCATCTCGAGCGGCGTTTCCGGCACCCACCAATCAGCCCGCACCGCGGCCGACTCGGTGAAGGACCGCATTCGTGTGCTGACTGTCGACTCCCGGACGGCCACCATGGGCCAGGGATTGATTGTCCTCGACGTCGCCGCCCTGGCGGCCACCGGCGCTTCTCCCGAGGACATCGTGGCCCGGTCCGAGGCGCTCATCAAAAAAACCCAGGTGTTCGGGGCCGTCGACAACCTTGAGCATCTCGAAAAGGGTGGCCGGATCGGTGGGGCCAAGGCCCTGCTGGGTACTTTGTTGGCCATCAAGCCGGTGCTCACGGTCACCGATGGGATCGTCGGCGAGGAGTCAAAGCAGCGCACCCGTTCCCGTTCGTTGCGCTATCTGGCCGGCAAAGCACAAGAGGCCGGGCCGATCAGCCGGATGGCGGTGTGCAACGGCGCCGCCACTGACATCGACGACTTTCTCTCCATGCTGGACGGGGTGAAATCGGAACATCCGGTGGTGGTGGTGGACCTGGGTCCGGTGGTGGGAACCCATACCGGTCCCGGCACCATCGGGCTCTGCCTGATTACCGCCGACTGAGCCCGACCTGATTCGCCCTACGGCAGGTGGGCCGCATCATCCGGCTATCCTCGCCCCATGGATCAGCACCCGCGTCAGGTACCAACTCTTCCTTCTGACTCCAGCGGAGCTGGGGATTGGCCCGCTCGAGGGGCCGATCTTGTCGAGACGCTGGTCAGCCTGCTGAGGGACAAGACGGTTCGGCCCTTGACCCTGGTGGCCCGTGCCCTCGTCTTCGGCATCATTGTGTCGGCCGCCGCCACGGTGACGGTGGTCTTCGTCTCGATTTCCCTGGTCCGCCTCCTCACCGTCTACGCCTTCGCCGGACGGGTGTGGGCCTCCGACCTTCTGGTCGGGGCGGTCTTCGTCGCCATCGGCCTGGTGGCATGGAACCTGCGCACGAATGGGAGTCCCGGAACGAGGTCGGCCAAGTGACCGAGTCGAGGCAGGTCGTCATCGTCGGGTCGGGCCCGGCCGGCCTGACCGCGGCGATCTATGCCTCGAGGGCCCAACTCTCTCCCCTGGTCATCGAAGGCGAGCCCTCCTCTACCAGCGACCAACCCGGTGGCCAGTTGATGCTGACCACCGAGGTCGAGAACTTTCCCGGGTTCGTGAACGGGATCATGGGGCCCGAGTTGATGCAGGCCTTCCGGGAGCAAGCGGCTCGCTTCGGCACCGACTACGTCACGGCCAAGGTCACCCGGGCTGACCTGTCGGCCCGTCCCTTCGGGCTGTGGGTCGGTGATCCCGATGCCGCCGAGCCCTCCTATCGGGCCGACGCGCTGATCATCGCCACCGGGGCCCGTTCGCTGATGTTGAACCTGCCCAGCGAGGAGCGTCTACTTGGCTACGGGGTGTCGACCTGTGCCACCTGTGATGGTTTCTTCTTCCGCGAACGGGACATCGCGGTGGTGGGCGGTGGTGACTCGGCGCTCGAAGAGGCCCTCTTCCTCACCCGATTCGCCGATTCGGTCACGGTGATCCACCGGCGCGATCGCCTCCGCGCCTCCAAGGTGATGCAACAGCGCGCCTTCGCCCATCCGAAAATCATCTTCCGTTGGAACACCGTGGTGGAAGACGTGCTCGGGGAAAACAAGGTTTCCGGAGTCACGCTGCGAGATATCACCACCGACGAAGTGTCCACCCTGGAGATCGCCGGCCTGTTCGTGGCCATCGGCCACGAACCGAACACATCGCTGTTCAAGGGCCAGCTCGAGTTGGAGGACAACGGGTATATCCGCACCTTCGACGGGACCCGTACCAACGTCGAAGGTGTCTTCGCCTGTGGAGACGTCCAGGATCACGAGTACCGCCAGGCCGTCACCGCGGCCGGGTCAGGGTGCATGGCGGCTATCGGGGCCGAGCGCTGGATCGAAGAGCAGACCGGCGGTATCTGAGCTTCCGCTTCCTCTCGGGCCGGACGATTGGAATGAAATCGACCCGGGTATCGTTGTTACATCGTGCACCGAAAAATGCATGACACACGGTCGAAAAGCGGCCAGGAGGAGCACCAGCCATGAGCGATACGATCACCACGCTGAGCGACGCTAGTTTTGATGAACATGTCAAGTCCTCAGACATTCCTGTCCTGGTGGACTTCTGGGCCGAATGGTGTGGCCCGTGCAAAATGATCGCTCCGGTGCTCGAAGAGATCGCCACCGAGCAGGCGGGCAAGCTGAACATCGCCAAGCTGAACATCGACGACAACCTCGACGTCACCCGCCGGTTCGATGTGATGAGCATCCCCACCCTTATTCTCTTCAAGGGGGGCGAGCCTGCGGCCCGCATCGTGGGAGCCAAGGGCAAGGGTCAGCTCCTCCAGGAGTTGGCTGCCCACCTCTAGAGGGTTTCGCCCCCGAAAGGGGCGCTTCCACGGCGACTCCGCCGGTATCCCCAGCGTGAGTGCTGCTCCTTCCATTCACCTGGCTGTCGGCGACGCCGGCCCGGCCGTCGTCGATGTGCAACATCGCCTCAGGGCATTGAGGTTGTCGATCGGACTCGACACCGCAGGCTCTTTTGGGCACGGCACCCGGACGGCCGTCGAGGCCTTCCAATACCGGCGTGGCCTGCGGGTCGATGGCGTCTGTGGCCGGCAGACCTGGTCCGCCCTGGTGGAAGCCGGGCGATGCCTGGGAGATCGGCTTCTCTACCGGCGGACCCCCATGCTTCGGGGTGACGACGTGGCGGAGCTGCAGCAGCGCTTGAGTGCCCTCGGGTTCGATACCGGGCGAGTGGACGGCATCTTCGGTGACCTCACCTCTGCCGGTCTGGGTGACTTCCAGCGGAACGCCGGTCTCCCGGTCGACGGGATCGCCGGGGCTTCCACTGTGACCGAGCTGCTCCGGTGCGGGTCCCTCCACGAGGGCACCGAGCTGGTGAGCTCGGTTCGGGACCGGGAGCTGCTTCGCCAGGCGCCCCGAACGCTCGCCGGGCGGCGGCTGGCGATCGGCGAAGAGGGCGGCCTCGATGCCACTGTGGGAGCACTCAGGCGACTACTGGTGGGCCGCAGCGCGCTGGTGACGACCCATCACCATCCTGACGGCTCCATTCAGGCCTCAGAGGCCAACGCGGGTCGCGCCGAGGTATACGTGGGACTGCGGTTGGATGCCACCAAGCGACACTGTTCGACCGCGTACTACACCGGGTACCGCTACTCCTCCCTGGGAGGGCGGCGGCTGGCCGAGTTATTCCAGAACACCCTGCCGGCCAAACTCGGCGTGACCGATGGAGGCAGTCACGGTATGTCCCTGCCCGTCCTCCGTGAAACCCGGATGCCGGCGGTGATCTGTGAGATCGGTCCGGCCTCGGTAGTTGTCGAACAGACCCCTACCTTGGCCCGGGCGATTGTCGAGGCCCTTAGCGAGTGGGTCGATACTCCCTGGGATTGAGGCACAAGCGGGCATGAAGACAACCCCGACCTTCGGGCAATCCGACGACTGTCGACCTCAACATCAGACCGTGTCGTCACCGTAATCCACAACTTCATACACAGGGTGTGGATGAATCTCAACTGAGGGTTAAGGCACAAATACCACTCTGAGTAACCGTAACCCTCTACGCTATGTAATTATGTCATGTATTCCCACTCTGCGTGAGCTTCTAACCGGAGACTCCCCTGTTCTCCTGGGCACCGACCATCAGCTTATAGATTCGCTCAAGGTCTTCGAGGGTGGCGAACTCGACCGCCACTCTCCCCCGCTTCGCGGTCATTTCCACTTTGACCCGGGTGTTCAAGTGGGTAGAGAGCAGCTCTTCCAATTCGAGAATCCCCGGAGGGGGCAGGCGCCTCTGCTCCCCCGGATCTGGCTTTGTGCCGCCCTTGGTGGCGCCCGCCTTGCCTTTGGCGCTGCCTTCTGCGGCTTCGAGTGGCTCGTCGGCTGCTAACCGCTCTCTCACCAACTCCTCGACCGCCCGCACGTTCAGGCTGTCGGTCACGATCAACTTTGCCAGTGACTCCTGATACGCCCGGTCGGGCGTTCCCAACAGGGCTCTGGCGTGACCGGCACTGATCTGTCCCTCGGCCAACAGGCGTTGGACTGCCGCCGGCAGGTGCAACAACCGGAGGGTATTGGTGACTGCCGTCCGGCTCTTTCCCACCCTGGACGCCACCTGGTCGTGGGTATAGTTGAAGTCCTCGATCAACTGCTGATAGGCGGCGGACTCCTCCAATACGTTGAGATCCTGTCGGTGGAGATTCTCTACCAAAGCCTGCTCGAGGCTGTGGACATCGGTAGATGTCTGAATCAGCACCGGGATGGTCTGCAGACCGGCTCGCCGGGCAGCTCTCCAGCGACGTTCCCCAGCAATCAACTCGAACTGGTCAGACCCACCTCCGGAAACCTCGCGCACCAGAACCGGCTGCAAGATGCCGAGCTCCTTGATCGATGCAGCCAGCGCAGACATGGTGTCCTCGTCGAATTGGACTCTGGGCTGCAGCGGGTTCGGCTTGATGCTGCCGAGAGGAACTTCCCGGAGCGACGATGAACGGTCGCTCACAACCTCGGTCGGGATCAGCGCACCGAGTCCTTTGCCCAGTCCGCTACGACGCGCCACCGCTGACCTCCTTAGCTAGTTCCCGATATGCGATCGCCCCACGGGACATCGGGTCGAATGCCGTAATCGGCTGTCCAAACGACGGGGCTTCCGATAATCGCACGGTCCGGGGGATGATACTGCGGCACACCTTGTTGCCGAAGTACTGGCGGACCTCTTGGGCCACCTGGTCCGAGAGCTTGGTTCGGGCGTCGTACATGGTGAGCACGACAGTCGAGACATCGAGCCCGGCGTTGAGGTTGGATGCCACCAGATGCACATTGCGCATCAGCTGGGTCAAACCCTCGAGGGCGTAGTACTCGCACTGAACCGGAACGAGGACCTCATCGGCAGCGGCAAGTCCGTTTACCGTAATGAGGCCCAACGAGGGAGGGCAGTCGATGAGGATGAAGTCAAAGTCATCAATCACCGTCTCGATGGCCCGCTTCAGCTTCGTTTCACGGCTGAATGCCGGCACGAGCTCAATTTCGGCACCAGCGAGATCGATGGTGGACGGGGCGACGAAGAGATTCTTGGTACTGGTGGGTTCGATGCAGTCCTCTAACGAGGTGTCCCTCATCAAGACGTCGTACATGGACCGCTCGAAATTGCGAGCATCGATACCCAGGCCGGTGGTGGCGTTCCCTTGAGGATCGAGGTCTATCACCAGAATCCTGAACCCGAGCTCCGCCAGGGCAGCCCCGAGGTTGACCGAAGTAGTCGTCTTGCCGACGCCGCCCTTCTGGTTGGCAATCGCCAGGATGCGGGGAAGTGGATTTCCCGACGCCGCCTGGACTATGCGGCCGCTCGCAACCTCAGCTGGCTCGGCTTCCGCATTTGGCTCAGATCCCACTGTCTGAGAAGCCTTTACTGGGGCCGGCTCGGGCTTCGTAACTGGGGCCGGCTCGGGCTTCGCAACTGGCTGTTTGGTTGCCGGCGGGGCTATCTCAGCAGCTGTCTCAGGCTCGGGTTGATTCTCCCCAGCAGACTCTGGCACTCCGACCGGCTCCGCAATGGGCGTGGGAACTGCTTGTGGCGCAACCTCTGCGAGAGTCTCGACCTCTTCAGGCAATGCCTCACCCGATGGGACTACGTCCTCGGGCAAGGCCTTTTGTTGGTCGGTCTCTCCCGACCATGGCGCTGGTCCCTTCATCCCTCGCAGGGAAGACTGGCTTCGATCTCTGCGGCGGCCGCGCATCATCGTCTCCTCAGAGCATCAGGGGTCAAGGGACACATACTCCCTTTCATTGGGGGGTAGGTCAAGTCTTTCGGGAGGAACGTTTCACGTGGAACACTCCAACCCTCGACTAAGCCCAGGTCAACGGTACATGCTCTGATGAAATGTTTTGGATTAGCTGCTCTATTTCTTCGATGCCAAGCTGTGAATTGCCTCCATCGAAGGGCGCGCCCAACCTTTGACACTCACACCCAAGAATCGGCGTGTGGAGTGGAATTTCGGAAATGGCAGTTGTTAGGAACTCGGGTGACCGCTGAGTGGATGCCTCCGCAAGAGACCCTCACGTAGCCGACGGCTTCGGCGCAGAGACCCGTCCGATTAGAGATACCCAGACCTGCCGCCAAACGAGCCTTGACTGGAGGATTCAAGATCGTACCGAAAATCAACACAAGTACGTCCTATCCAGACACGGCACGGGGCTCCCGAGTGATTCCGGAAAGTCTTTTGAAATCGCGCCGGTTACCGGCACGGCGGTTTCGTCAGCCCATCGAATCCAGAGATGCGGGTGGGGGAGTGACGAGCAAATGTTCCACGTGAAACATTGCTCCGAACTCCCCTACCGGATCCGGGTCGACTCTCGAAACAACGGATGCCGGAACTGAGCACCCGGAACCCATCACTCAGAACAGTTGTCTTTTTGCCGGGATACCGGTGCGTCGGGGAAACCTGTCCGGAGTCTCCACTTGCTTCTCTATCATCTGGAAGCCGAATCTTCCCTCATGGCGATAGCTTGACGATGGGACTAGGCCAACCACCGCAAGCCCCTCAACCGGCCATCTTTCCGTCGGATCGGTGTCTGGGGGCTCTGACACCACGAGCAGCCCACCGAGCCTAAGAAATGGCGCTGCGCACTCAGCGGTGACCGCCGGAGATCCAAACGATCGAGCGGTGACTACGTCGAAGGCACCTCGGAGGGTAGGGTCCCTTCCCATCTCTTCGGCTCTGCCCCTCACCACCTTGACCCGTTCAGAAATACCCCATGTTTCGACCTCTTCTCTCAAGAAGTCTGTTCGCCGCTCGCTGGCATCGAGGTACACCCATTGTGTAGCCGGCCAAACCGCGGTGAGTACCAAACCCGGGATCCCTCCACCACTCCCAAGATCGAGGGCGGAGGTCGGCGGTCTGTTCAGCTCGGCTTCGACCGCTCGACGGAACCCGAGGGCATGATCGATTTGCTCATCGATGGCCATCCCACCCAAAAAACCCAAAAGGGCCGAACGCTTCAGGATCGGACCCACATGATCCACGAGGTCCGCCTTGGCTCTCTCTTCGCCTACCGGGAGTTGGGGCATGGTGTAGATCTAGACGATCAGGGACAGCAGGCCCGAATGGGCCTGAAAACCGAATGGGCCTGAAAACAGCTGCAGCATCGGGCATAGCCCGATGCTGCAGGAACACTTCTCCGGAAACCCGGCAACTGTCAGGATGCTGGCTCGATGACGACGTACCTCGACGGATCATCCCCTTCGGATCGGGTCTGTACTCCCTCGACCTCGTTTACGGCATCGTGAACAACTTTGCGATCGGCCGCGCTCATCGGTTCCAGCGCCCGCTCCGAGCCTGATTCCTTCACAGCGGCCACGATTCCCTCGGTGAACCGGCGCAGAGCTGCAGCCCGCTTCTCCCGGTATCCGCCCACATCAACCAGGATGCGGTCCGTGCGACTTTCAGACTGACGCTGTACAAATGTACGGGTCAGGTCCTGCACAGCCGACAGGGTCGAGCCTCGAGGGCCCACCAGGAGTCCGAGGTTGTCGCCAGTGGCAGCGACTTCGACGGTCTCTTCATCCAGTTCCCGGACGTCAAGCTCCGCCTGCAGACCAAACTCGCGGATCAGCCCGGCCATGAAGTCTTTTGCAGATTCTCCCTGCTGGCCGATGGTTAGTGACTCCTCCACAATGCCCTCCTTCTCCTCCGGACCACGCCCGGATTGTTGCTTGACTGATTGCTCCGAGCCCGAGCGTGATGATCCGTTGCCCGACTCTGAGCCACCCCGGCTTCGGCGATTCTGTTCGGACCCGTTTGCGGCATCTGACTTGCCTCGGCTCGATCCAGCGCTCCCCTTGGCCTGAGAACCACCCTGTCGGGGTTGTTGCCCCTGGCGCCCGTCTTCACCCGAACCATTGCTCCGCGATGAACGGTCCCCAGGGGATGACTCTCCGCCCCCACTCCCAGATCGCTTCCGCTCGGGCCGTTGACGCCGGCCCCGCTTCGGAGGCGGAGTGACCGGCCGAACTCTCGCCTGGACCCTCGCCTCGCCTCTCAAGCGCCCGAACAGGCCGGCCTTTGGCTCGCTGAGCACCACAAATTCCGCGTCGTCCTCCGCAACCCGCAACAAATCAAGGGCGTTATCCCTTGCCTCGCCTAATGACTTTCCACTGGCTTCCACCCACTCCACTGCTTATCGAGCCTTTCGTTCGCGCTTTGCCTTCGACCGAGGGTGTTCTTTCTGATTGGTCTCGTCTTCTGGCGGTGACCCAGCCGCGCGGTTGGGTCTGCTGGTGTTGTTCCCAGGCGCCGCGCCCGTCTTCGGGACCCGGGCTGCCCCGGAACCGCTCGACGACGTCGTCTCGGAGGAATTGGTCTTGTTTGTGCTTGGCGTGGCGCGGTTTCCGCCCGACGTGGACTTGGCCTTGCCGTTGGAACCGTTACTTCGCGCACTTCCAGGCGTGGGCTTCGACGTAGAACGGGTGGATCCCCCCGTTCCACTGCGCCCCGAAGCTCTGGGACCCGTCTTCGACGAAGCCGGAGGTCTGACCTTCGATATCTCTCGCTCCGATTTGTCCGCTTTGGAGCCCGCAGGTCCTTTCGGGGGAATGGCTTTGGAACCTGGCGTCGATGCCGGTGGAGGTCCGGCCACAATCCCCTTACGGAACAGCACTTCCTGCGTGGCGATGCGAATCGCGCTGGAAAAGACAAAATAAATGTTAATAATCGCGGAGACATTTAGATAAATGAGTCCGAAGATAAGCGGCATATATTTCTGCAACATTGCTGCCTGCGGATTGGCCTGGTTCGCTTTCGGGTTCCGGGCATTCAAGCGGCTCATTTGTAGATATTGCAGTCCCACAGAGCCCACCACCAACAACAGGAAAGGGGCACCGCCAATGAACGAGCTGCGGTGGGAAAGGAGCTTTTGGGCAAAGTCCATTCCGAAGGCGTTCAACTGGCCGTGGGCGACCACGATGTCGTGGTACATCTTGGTATTGCTGCCTATGTAACGGGGAACCGCGGTGATGTGGCTCGGGGTCACCACCTTCATCCCGCCCACAATCGCCGTTTTGGCCGGAATGGTAACCGTGTTGGTTACGCCTCGAATTACGTCGTACAGGATAAGGAATGCTGGCATCTGCAATAACATCGGAAGACAGCCAGAAGCGGGGTTTACTTTGTGCTCTTTGTAGAGCTTCATCATTTCTTCGTTGAGCAGGGCCCTGTTTTCGGCGCCCTTGTACTTTTGCTGCAGCTTCTTCATCTCGGGCCCCAAGGCCTGCATCGCCGCCATGTTCTTGGTGCTCTTGACGGTAAGCGGGGTGAGAACCGCCATGATGACGATGGTCAAAAGAGCAATATCGATCGGGTAGACGGGGATGATCGAGTACAACAAGGCAAGAAAATTGGCGACCGCCTTCAGCAGTGGCTGGAAAACCCCTCCTATGGCGTGGCTCAAAGATTGAATCATCGCGCCCTCCCCTCAGGAACCGGATCGACTCCGTGTCCACCCCATGGATGACATCGCGCCAGGCGCCGGGCCGCCAGAGAGACCCCCCGGCCCGGGCCATGCCGGCGAATGGCTTCGTCGGCGTAGGCCGAACAGGTGGGGAGATAGCGACACCCGGTTGGGCGCCCGGCTCGGAGTTGCTGATAGGAGTGGATGATGGCCAACAGCGCTCGGGTGGCCATCCCGAGAGATGGAGATGGAGCGTCAACCACGGCGGGGGTTTCCACCTGCTCCTCGGCTTCCAGTGTGATTGCCATCACGTTCCCTCATCTTTTCTTTCGCTCGGCCCCGCCGCCCGGTTTCCGGTTGCACTCCGTATTGCTTGGCTCATCGCCCTCCCCAATTCGTCAAAAGAAAGCTCGGTGGCTCCTGGTCCCGCGCTCACCAGATATGCACCTGGGGGTAGAGCCACGGCCAACCCGGACACGATCGCCCGAAGGCGACGACGAAGGCGATTTCTCACCACCGCCCCTCCCAGCTTCTTTCCCAGGGCATAGGCAATTTGCGGCCTTGACCAGGAGTTTTGCCGTACGAACTTCACACGTACCGGACCTGATGCGCCACCTGTGCCCGAGGTGCGAAAGAGACCAAAGGTGCTATGCGACCGGACCCGTTCCACTCCCACGCCGGCTGAATGGGCAACCGACATCGCCGGTATCAGGCCGACAGCCGCGCGCGGCCCTTCAGGCGGCGCGCACGGATCACAGCCCGGCCCGCCTTGGTCGACATCCGCTTACGAAACCCGTGAGTCTTGGCCCGCTTTCGCACGTTGGGTTGATAGGTACGTTTCACAATTCCACTTCCTTCCTCGCCCTGAACCGTGGACTCGAACGTCCAGTGCGGCAGGGGGGCCCGTCACGTCGACTAGGGCAATCCCCTACATCGTAGGCGCGAACAGGGCCGACGCTCTAGTCGGCCATCTCGTCGGCAAAACCGGTGTACACGGTGTACCGTTCCGAACACAGCAAGAAACCCGGTAGTGGCCAAGCTCCAGGGCCCTGGTTTCTTGCGATATTGAACGACATGCAGCAATCAAGCACAGCGACCCCGCCTTATTCCCCATCCAGGATGAATCGAAACACGGTCGGCGGTAATCCACATCTGTGGATTAACTTGTGGACCGTTTTGGCTGCTCAAGGGCGGAGGCCCACGTGAATGACACCGAAGGGTTGTGGAGTCTCTGTTCGGAGGCCCTGCGCGAGCAGGTCTCCGAAGCCAGTTGGCGGGCATACCTGGCGGGAATTACACCGCTTTCCATGGCGGGCAATGAAATTGTGTTGGGAGTTCCCAACACGCTCATTCGCGATCGGGTGGAGTCCCGATTCCTCGGCCTGATCCAGGACACCGTGGTCAGCACCGTGGGGGCCCCCTTGGACATTCGCCTCGAGGTGGTGGCGCCGTTACACGAACCAGCCGAAGACGCCACCGCCGAGACCGACCCCGAAGAACCAGGCAGACCGACCCCGATCTCCGATGCGTCGAGTAGCAACTCCAACCGTTGGAACGCTGGCCGTCAAGGCCAAAACAGTCGCTTTCCGTCCGTTGCGCTGGATGGTCGCTATACCTTCGACACCTTTGTCATCGCCTCATCCAACCGCTTCGCCCACGCTGCCGCCCAGTCGGTGTCGGAGACCCCGGCGCAGTCGTACAACCCGTTGTTCATTTACGGCGACGCTGGCTTGGGAAAGACCCACTTGCTCCACGCCATCGGGAATTACGTGCTTGAGAATTTCAAGGGCCGACATGTTCGTTATGTGTCCACCGAGACGTTCATGAACGAATTCGTCGACGCCATCCGGACCAACACCACCACTGCCTTTAAGCGCGGGTACCGCGAGTGTGACGTGCTGCTGATCGACGACGTCCAGTTCATGGAAGGGAAGGAGTCCTTACAAGAGGAGTTCTTCCATACTTTCAACTCCCTCTATGGAGCGTCAAAGCAGATTGTGCTGACCTCGGATCGACCGCCGAAAGCGATGGCCACGCTCGAGGACCGGCTCCGGAGCCGCTTTCTCATGGGATTGATCACCGAAGTTCAGCCTCCGGAGCTCGAAACCCGTTTGGCCATTCTCCAGACCAAGGCCGAACGGGAACATGTCTTCGTGCCCAATGAGGTCCTCGAGTTCATCGCCACTCACGTCAAGGACAACATCCGGGTGCTCGAAGGGGCACTGATCAGGGCCACTGCGTTCGCCAGCCTCAACCATCAGCCGTTGACCCTCGAACTGGCCGAAACCGTCCTTGCCGACATCGTGTCCGCAAACCAACCCCGCCGGATCACCCCACAAATGATCCTCGATGCCACCGCGGAGACGTTCGGGTTCAGCATTGACGAGCTACGAGGGCCCAATCGGCGCCGGCCCCTGGTGACGGCCAGGCAGATCAGCATGTATGTCTTCCGCGAACTCACCGACTACAGCTTCCCGGCTATTGCCCGGGAGTTCGGGGGTCGAGACCATTCCACCGTGATGCACGCGGTACAAAAGATCACCAGCCTGATGAAGGAGCGCCACCAAATCTACAACCAGGTGACTGAATTGATCCTCCGGATCAAGAGCGGAACCTGACCACGGTGTCAGACGACTCCATTAGTTCGGAGGTCTCTCTCCTTCTACCTTGGCTTGGGTGTGCATGTCCTGTGGACACCTGGTCTCTACCCTGTGGTTGGTCTGTGGGTTCGGACGAGGTTGTCCATAGCTCCCCGGTGTCTGGCCCCGAAATCAGTTGGCGCATGGGGAAACAGTGGATGAACAGTGGAAAGAGAAACGTGTCCTACGCTGCACCGACCACGGTCGGTCCACAATCCACAGCCCTTATTACCACCACTCTTGAATTTAAGTCTTTAAGAAGCAAGAAACCAACAACACGAGAAAGGACTCCTTGGTGAAGTTCCGCTGCGAACGCGACTCCCTGGTGGAGGTTTTGACCACGGCCGGACGGGCCGTCAGTTCACGCACCACGGCCGCAAGGGCCCTTAGCGGGGTCCGGATCGAATCCGAAGGCAACCGGTTGATGGTTATCGGCACCGACCTCGATCTCACCGTGCACGTGTCGACCGAAGCCATCGGTTTGTCCGACGGCGTCTGTGTCGCACCCTCCAAACTCCTCACCGATATTGTGCGCTCACTGGAACCAGGAGCGGTCACCATCGAGTCGGAACAGGACAAAATCGAAATCGCGGCTGCCCGATCGCGTTTCAGCTTGCGGACATTCCCCGCTGACGACTTTCCTTCACTTCCCGAGCCCCCGGCGCCGACCACCCTTCTTCCGGCCACCAGCCTGGTGAACGCACTCCGCCAGGTGGTCCGGGCGGCATCAAATGATGATGCCCGCCCCCTCCTGACCGGGGTGTTGATAGCCGCGGAGGGAACCGGTATCCGCTTGGTGGCCACCGACTCGTACCGGCTCGCACTCCGGGATATCGAGGGTAGCAACGAGGCACTCGACACGACCCAGATCTTGGTGCCGGCCCGGGCCCTGGCGGAACTCCAACGGCTGTCAGCGCTCAACGTGGATGCCAAGGACTCCAAGGGCGCTCCCGACAACGCCGATGGCGGCAGCTCGGGACCGATGGTGGGTTTGTCCATTGGCGAGCACGATGTGACCTTCACCGCCGGGGATGTTCAAGTGAGTACCCGACTTCTTGATGGGAACTACCCCGATTACCGCCAGCTCATCCCGGCCGAATACCCGAACCGTCTCCACGTGGGAAAGGACTCGCTCCTCGATGCCCTACGTCGGGTGCGGCTGTTGGTCCGGGACAACACGACACCGGTACGCCTTTCGATGCGCCAGGGCGGAGTGGACCTCACGGTTGTCTCCCAAGAGGTTGGTGATGCCAGCGAAACCGTGGATGCGGATTTCGAAGGAACCGACCTCACCATTGCCTTCAACCCCACCTACCTCATCGACGGCGTCGACGCAGTCATGGGTGACGAAGTGCTCCTCGAGACAATCGACGCCACCAAGCCGGCCACCGTCAAAGGAGCCGAACAGTCCGAATTCCAATATCTCCTGATGCCCGTCCGGGTCTCATAGCCAACGGCGGACAGGACCTCGGCGGTCAATGCATGTATCTCGCCTCACTGAGCGTTTCGGATTTTCGGAACTTCGCCGACGCCACCATCACCCCCGACCCAACCGGAACCACCGTAATTACCGGTAGCAATGGCGCCGGCAAAACGAGCCTTCTCGAGGCCGTCGGATACCTGGCCACCCTTCAGTCGCTACGCGGCTCTCCCAAAGAAGCCATGGTCCGGATCGGCGCAGAGCGGGCCATTCTCCGGGCGGTCACCATGGTTGGCGATCGGTCGATGGACATCGAGGCCGAACTGGCGGCGTCCGGGCGCTCCCGAACGATGGTGAACCGGCAGACCGTCCAGCGCCGGTCCGACCTCGGCGACGCGCTGCGGATCACTGTATTTTCGCCTGACGACATCGCGGTGGTGCGGGGGGGGCCGGCAGAACGGCGACGCTTCCTCGACGAAACGCTTGCCGCGGTGGCGCCCAAGACAGCCCTCCACGCCGATGAGACCGACAAGGTTCTCCGGCAGCGGGCTGCCCTCCTTCGCCGGGCCGGGGGGCGTCTGAGCCCCGAGGTGGAGGCCACCCTCGACGTGTGGGACGCCCGTCTCGACCTGGCTGGGACCGCGCTGGTCGAGGCGAGAGAGACCCTCACCGAACAACTCACACCGCTGGCGGAACAGCATTACTCCCGCCTGGCCGGGAAGGCCGTGGACGTGGGCCTTCGCTATCGGCGATCGTGGTCCGGGACGTTGCGGGATGCTCTGGCGGCGTCCAGACCCGACGACCTGGTACGGGGGATCACCTTGGTCGGCCCCCACCGTGACGAACTGGAGTTGACCCTGTCCGGCCTGGCCGGCCGCACCCACACCTCACAGGGCGAGCAGCGCTCGCTGGCCCTCGCCATTCGCCTGGCCACCCACCAGTTGGCCACGGAACGACTGGGATCTGCCCCAGTGTTACTCCTGGATGACGTGTTCTCCGAACTCGACCCGTACCGGACCCGGGCCCTCTTGGAGGGGCTGCCTCCCGGCCAGTCGATCCTCACGACAGCCCTCCCTCCGCCCCCGGAAGTAGCCGCGGCGACGACCTATGAGGTGAAGCCGGCCGGGATGGTCAACGTCTTGGTGTCAGACCGAGGAGATGGATGATGAGCCGACGCAGAGGGGATAGCGGGCCACGATCCCTCGACGGCTCCCTCGATGCGCTCTCCAACCACCTCGGGCTGGGCGGATCCCTCGGGCTCGGCCGCCTGTTCGCCAAGTGGGAAGAGATAGTCGGACCGGCCGTGTCCAGCCACGTGCAACCCGTTCGACTCGATGAAGAAGCCCTGGTTGTCAACGTCGACCATCCGGCGTGGGCCACCGAAGTCCGTCATTTCGGGGACGATCTTCTCGACCGGGTGGCAGAGGCCACCGGGAGTCCGAGGCCGGATCACCTGGAAGTCCGCGTGCGCCGCTGAGATACCGGGCTGTGGTCCCAACCATCGGCCGGAACAGGGTCACCCTCGGGGTACACTGGAGCATCGGAATCAGGGGGTCCACCGGCAGCGACAGGAGCGCCATCAGCGCCACGGCCCGGGCACCCAGGTTCCCCGTTGACCAGACCGGGTTTGAAAGGGCGCGCCCATGGCGCTGAAATCAGAGGACAAGCGCACAGTGTCGGAGAACAGCTACGGCGCCGAGGACATTACTGTTCTGGAGGGCCTCGATCCGGTCCGGAAGCGACCCGGGATGTACATCGGGTCCACCGGTCCGACCGGTCTCCACCACCTGGTGTGGGAGGTCGTGGACAACTCGGTCGACGAGGCCATGGCCGGCCACTGCACCCGTATCGTCGTCACCCTGTTGGCCGACGGAGGCGTCCGGGTCAGTGATGATGGCCGGGGCATACCAACCGGACCGATGCCGAAACACAAGGGGCGCTCGGCCGCCGAAGTGGTACTGACAGTTCTCCATGCCGGGGGCAAGTTCGGTGAGGGGGGCGGCTACAAGGTCTCCGGTGGCCTCCATGGAGTCGGAGTGTCGGTGGTGAATGCCCTCTCCACCCGTCTCCTTCTCGAAATCGATCGGGATGGCGACCACCACCTGCTCGAGTTCGTCGACGGAGGCAGGCCCAAGGGCAAGTTGGAGGTCGTGGGTGCTGCACCCAAGGGACGCACCGGAACCACCATCAGCTTCTGGCCGGATCCGGCCATCTTCGATGAGATCGAGTTCCGCGCCCAGACGGTGCTGGAACGACTGCAGGTGATGGCGTTCCTGAACAAAGGCCTCGAAATCCGTTTCGTCGATGAACGTCCCGACGGCAAGGCGTCCCAGACCTTTCAATACAAAGACGGGATCATCGATTACGTACGGCACCTGAACACCTCGAAAGAGGCGCTCTTCCGCAAGGTCGGAGCATTCGGGAGGAGGGAGGACACCATGGAGGTCGAAGTCGCCCTCCAGTGGAACACCGGCTTCTACGAGAGCATCCACTCGTTTGCCAACGGCATCTCGACCATTGACGGCGGTATGCACGAAGAGGGCTTCAAGAAGTCCCTCACCAATGTGGCCAACAAGTACGCGCGAGCCAAAGGGTCTCTGAAAGAGAAGGACCCCAACTTCAGCGGGGAGGATATTCGCGAAGGCCTTACCGCCATCGTCTCGGTCCGCCTGGAAGAGCCACAGTTCGAAGGCCAGACGAAAGCCAAGTTGGGGAATGTCCCGGTCCGCTCGCTGGTCGAGAAAGCCACCAACGAGAAGCTGGCCGAGTGGTTCGAGGAGAACCCCCGCGAGGCCAACCAGATCATCCAGAAGGCCGCCCTCGCATCCCGGGCCAGGGTTGCCGCCCAGTCCGCCCGGGACCTGACCCGTCGAAAGTCGGCGCTCGATGGCGCCGGCCTTCCGGGAAAGCTGGTTGATTGTTCGTCACGGGACCCCCGCGAGAGCGAGATGTTCATTGTGGAGGGCAACTCGGCCGGCGGCTCGGCCAAGGACGCCCGTAACCCACGACGACAGGCCATCCTCCCCATTCGGGGAAAGATCCTCAATGTCGAGCGCGCCCGCATCGACAAGATGCTGAAGAACGCCGAGATTCAGGCCCTCATCGCCGCCATTGGCGCCGGACTGGCCGACGACTTCGACGTGACCAAGATTCGCTATCACAAGATCATCATTCTGGCCGACGCCGATGTGGACGGCTCGCACATCCGCACGCTCTTGCTCACCTTTTTTTTCCGCCAGATGAAGCCGTTGGTCGAAGGCGGTTTTGTGTACGTGGCCCAACCACCGTTGTATTCGACCCTGGTGGGCAAAGAGAAGGTCTACCTCAAAGACGACGGCGCCAGGAACGCGTTTCTGGTGGAGCACCCCAATCACAAGGCCGATTTTCAGCGCCTCAAAGGTCTCGGTGAAATGGACTTCAGTGAGCTACGGGACACCACCATGGACCCTGGGCGCCGCTCGTTGTTGCAGATCGAGGTGGAACAGGCCGCGCTGGCCGACGAAGTCTGCTCGGTCCTGATGGGCGAAGACGTCGAGCTACGACGCCAGTTCATTCAGACCAACGCCAAGGACGTCCGGTTTCTCGACTTTTGAGATTGCCGATGGGACCGGCTCCAGTACCAGGGACGGGTCGATAGCACGAGGGTAAGGACAGGGAATGGCAGCACGCAACAACAGAGGAAGCGACGGAAGCGGAACCGGCACCGACGAAGCGGTGTCGGGCTTCATCGAGCCCATCGAGATTCAGGAAGAGATGGAGCGCTCGTTTCTCGAGTACTCCATGTCGGTCATCGTTTCGCGTGCACTGCCTGATGTCCGGGACGGCTTGAAGCCGGTTCACCGACGGATCCTCTACTCGATGTTCGATCAGGGACATCGGCCCGACCGACCCCATACCAAGTGCGCCAAAGTGGTGGGGGACGTCATGGGCTCGTACCACCCCCACGGCGACTCGTCCATCTACGAGGCGTTGGCCCGCATGGTTCAAGAGTTCTCCATGCGCCACCCGCTGATCGACGGCCACGGCAACTTCGGCGGTACCGGTCCGGACGAAGGCCCGGCGGCCATGCGATACACCGAATGCAGGCTCGATTCGTTGGCACTCGAATTGATGGCCGGTATCGACCAGGACACCGTCGACTTCATCGCCAACTACGACGCCACCACCGAAGAGCCGGTCGTCCTCCCGGCCCGGTTCCCCAATATTCTGGTCAACGGCTCCCAGGGCATCGCCGTGGGAATGGCCACCAGCATCCCTCCCCACAATTTGGGTGAGGTGATCGACGCCACCAAACACATCCTCGAGCACCCCGATGCCACCCCCGACGACCTGATGGAGTTCGTCAAGGGCCCGGATTTTCCGACCGGCGCGCTCATTCTCGGTCGTCAAGGCATCCTCGACGCGTTCCGGACGGGACGCGGCTCGATCAAGATGCGGGCGGTGGCCGAAATCGAGGAAGGCCGCGACGGGGCCACTCGCATCATGGTCTCAGAGATGCCGTATCAAACCTCGGTGGCCACGGTGTCGAAGAAGATCGAGGACCTGGTCCGTGCCGGTGATCTCGACGGCATCGCCGAGCTCCAGGACGATTCGGCCGGCGGTAAGACGAGTCTGGTCATCCGCCTGAAGCGGGATGCCAATGCCAACGTGGTGCTTAACAATCTGTTCAAACAGACTCCGCTGCAAACCGCCTTCAGTGTCAATGCCGTGGCCCTGGTGGACGGGGTGCCGCGCACCCTCAACCTGGCCCAGATCCTGACCCACTACGTGGCGCATCAGGTTGAGGTGATCACCCGCCGCTCACAATTCCTGTTGAACAAGGCGAGGGCCCGGGCTCACGTGGTCGAAGGCTTGTTGAAGGCCATCGACATGCTCGATGAGGTGATCGCCGCCATTCGGGGATCAGACGACCGGCCGGCGGCTCTCGAAGCGTTGGAGGCGGCACCGTTCGAGTTCTCCGAAGAGCAGGCGAACCACATCCTCGACATGACGCTTGCTCGTCTCACTCGTCTCGGTCGATCCAATCTCGAAGAAGAGATGGCCAAGCTGCTGCTGGAGATTGCCGGGTTGGAGGCGATCCTCGGCGATCCGGTGAAGTTGCGGGCGGTGATCGCCGACGAGTTGGGCCAGATCCGAGACAAGTTCGCCAATGAGCGTCGCTCGATTGTCACCCACGACCCCGGCGACATGAACGTCGAGGACCTGGTGGACGACGAGGACCTGGTCGTCACCATGAGTAGGGCCGGGTACGTGAAGGCGATGTCGGCCGACGCGTTCCGCACCCAAGGCAGGGGTGGCCGAGGTGTGAAGGGGGCCAAACTCAAAGAAGAGGATCTCATCGATGACGTGGTCCACACCTCCGCCCACGCGCATCTGCTGCTCTTCTCCAATCGCGGCCGTGTCTTCCGACTCCGGGCGCTGGAGATCCCCATGAAGGAGCGCACGGCGCGGGGGACCGCCATCGTCAACCTGTTGCCGTTGTCGCCGAGCGAGAAGATTCAAGCCGTCATCGGCACCCGTGATTTCTCTGCTGATCACTTTCTGGTGTTCTCCACCAAACTGGGCCAGATCAAGAAGACCTCGTTCGCCGAGTACGACAAGTCGCGACGCGAAGGATTCATCGCCATCAACCTCCGGGACCGCGACGAGCTGGTGCGGGTGGTGGAGACCAGTGGTGACGACGATCTGTTCTTGGTGACCCAGTCCGGGATGACGATTCGCTTTTCGGAAAACGACGTGAGGTCCATGGGCCGCGACGCCACCGGAGTGCGTGGGGTCCGGCTGAAGGCGGGTGATCAGGTCGTGTCCTGTGATGTGGCCCGGGACGATGCCGACATTCTGCTGGTGACCGATGCGGGTTTCGGCAAACGCACAAAGCTGGAGCGCTTTAATCGCCAGGCCCGGGGTGGCCAGGGCGTCCGGGGGATCAAGCTCACCGCCAAGCGCGGGAAAGTGGTGGCCGCGTTCATGGCTGCCTTGGACGACGAAATCCTTTTGGTGTCGACGGGCGGCGTGGTGATTCGGATGCCGGTGCGGGAGATCGCCTCGCAGGGTCGCGACGCCACCGGCGTGCGGGTGATGAACCTCGATCACGGTGACGCGGTCGCCGCCGTGGCCCCGGTGGAGACGGAAACGATTATCGAAGAGTAACTGGACGAGCCACACCGGTGGTCCGTGTCGGAAACGACGGACGTTGGTGTAGCGTCACGATGCTGTTTGCGGGGCTATAGCTCAGTCGGTTAGAGCGCAGCACTGATAATGCTGAGGTCGGAAGTTCGATTCTTCCTAGCCCCACCATAAAACCCCAGTTCAGAGGTGGTATCACTCTGAGGGCCACCTCCTCGGTAGACTTCGGGCCAACACCCGGGCCAACAATTGTTGGCCCGGAGGAATCGACCGGAGGAATCAGCGTGGCAGGGAGCATTCGGAAACGTCCCGACAGAGGCCCCAACACCTGGCAGCTGCGCGTTTACGTGGGGCGTGACTCCAACGGCCGGATCCGACATCGGAGCCACACGTTCCAGGGCTCGAAGCGAGCGGCAGAAAAGGAGCTCGCTCGCCTGGTCCTCGCACAGGACGCCGCCCCCCAGGTCGTCCCCGACGAGGCCAGTCGGCCCTGGGGCCCGACCACCACTATCAACGACGCGATTAGCGGATGGAAGGCCAACGGCTGGGACGATCTCAGCCCGGTCACTTCTCGTCGGTACGAGAGCATCTGGAAACTCCACATCGAGAATGCCATCGGCAAGAAGCGAATCGCCTCCCTGAGTCCCTACGACGTGGAGAAATACTTCCGGAAGCTGAAGAATGATGGTGCTGGCCGCGAGACCGTCCGCTACGTCCGTTCCGTGCTCCACCGTGCTTGCCGGCTGGCCCGGAAGTGGAGTGGGAATCAACTCCACAATCCGGTCACCGACACCGAGCTTCCGTCGTGGGGACTGGACGACTTGCCCAAGCCGGTCCGGGCACCCAGCACCGAAGAAGTATTGGCGCTCATCGAGGCTGCGGCCGAGCAGGATCGCCGGTACTCGGTGGCGCTGCGGGTAGTTGCGGCGACCGGGATGCGACGCGGCGAAGCATGCGCGCTCCGCTGGTTGGACATCGACTGGGACGAAGCGATCGTGACAATCGACAAGTCGGTGATTCCGGCTGACGGGGGAGCGGTAATCAAGTCGCCGAAGACCCGAGCCAGCATCCGCCAGGTGGCGGTCGACCCTGGCACCATCGACGCTCTCCGAATCTTGCAGGTCGAACAGGAAGCCCTGGCCGCACTGGCAGAGGTTGCCGTGCCTGAAGACGGCTTCATCTTTTCGGCAGACCCAGACGGTGAGATCCCGCCGTACCCCGATACTCTCAGCCGGGCCTTCAACAAGGCACGGATCGCTGCGATGCTCCCTTCCGACCTCCATCTGCACTCGCTGCGGCACTTCCAAGCGACATCGCTCGACACTGTGATCCCGGAGCGCCAGAAGCAGGCCCGGCTGGGTTGGGCGACCGTCCATATGGCGCGCCACTACACCGACCCCTTGTCGGCGGAAGATCGTCGGGCGGCCAGGCACATCGGGAATCTCTTGGACGGGACGACGGTCGAGACG
>PLZF01000065.1:0-19145 GCA_003152015.1 Acidimicrobiaceae bacterium
GTTGCACACGCGGCCAGCAGAGCCACCAAGGCAGCGAATGTGAATAGCCCAAGGAGACGGCCACGGGCGGTTCGCAACGTGACACCCACAGCGCCAGTTAAGCACCCAACAGCCTCTCGAGCTCGCTCGTGCTAACCGGTCGGGAATGCTTGATCCTGCGCCATGGACGACACCTTGTGGGTGCCGAAAACCCCATCCACGACGTCCACCTGGACTTTCCCTGAGGCCACTGGGCAAGCGAAGATTGCCCAGTGGCGTTGTCCTTCCTCTACGTGGCGTTCGTGCGCCTCCTCCTGTTGCTGCGGCTTCGCAGGAGCGAACGAGGCGAACTGGCCGTCGAGGTGGTCATTCTCCGCCATGAGCTGGCGGTCCTTCGTCGCCAAGTCGAGCGTCCGGCGTTGCGGCCAGCGGACCGGGCGGTCCTGGCCGGGTTGAGTCGGCTCGTGCCAAAGGCTTGCCGGGGTCGGTTCTTCGTCCAGCCAGAAACGATGCTCGGCTGGCATCGGAACCTGGTTCGGTGCCGATGGACGTATCCTCAGCAGGGCCTCACCGGTCGGCCAGCTCTGACGGCGGGCACGGCCCAGTTGGTGCTGCGGTTGGCCAAGGAGAACCCCACCTGAGGTTGTCGCCGGATCCACGGTGAACTGGCCACGATGGGCGTGGTTCTCGCACCCTCGAGCGTGTGGGCGATCCTGCGTCGTCACGGCGTCGAGCCATCGCCGAGACGCTCTGGGCCGACCTGGGCGGAGTTCCTGCGTGCCCAAGCAACGACGATGCTTGCCTGTGACTTCTTCCATGTCGACACGGTGCTGATGCGCCAGCTCTACGTGCTCTTCTTCATCGAACTCGACACCCGGAGGGTGTACGCAACCGGCATCACCACCAACCCAGCGGCGGAGTGGGTCACCCAGCAGGCTCGCAATCTCAGCTTCACCCCGGCCGATCTGGCCGGTCCGACGAAGTTCTTGATCCGGGACCGCGACACCAAGTTCACCGCCAGCTTCGACGAGGTGTTACGTGCCGATGCCGCCCGGATCATCCGCACGCCCATTCGATCCCCCCGTGCGAACGGGTTCGGCGAGCTGTTCGTGGGGACCGCACGACGTGAGTGCCTCGACTCGATGCTTGTGCTCCATCGCCCTCAGCTCGAAGCGGTCCTCAGCGAGTTCGTTGATCACGACAACGGACATCGTCCGTACCGCTCCCTCGGTCAGCAGGTGCCGCTTGCCGTGGGAGGGAGGCCACTGCGGATCAGCCATCCGGACCCGGCCCAGCTACGACGGAGCGACAAACTCGGCGGCCTCGTTCACGAGTACCGGCTGGTGGCATGAGCTGGCCGGATGGGCTTCTCGGCACCCACAGGCTCTCCCTGTTCGGCATCGATGTCGGTGGACGAGCCGACCAGTTGGCTGCGGATATCGAGCTCCTGGTGGACGATCCGGTCTAACTCTTCAACGACTGGTACGCGGTGATGGCGCTCGGCCTCTCCGGGCGCCACGAGTGCAACCAGCAGTTGGTGGCCAACAATCGTCGCCGGACAGTGGGAACCAACCGCGAGGTGGCCGAGCGGGTCAGGCTGGCCCTCGTCGAGGGCTTTGGCTCCTTCGCGGCCGGCCAGCCCGACCGGGCCCTCGACCTGCTCATCGACCTCCGCCCCGTGGCCAACGCCGTCGGTGGCAGCCACGCCCAACGCGACATCATCGACCTGGCCCTCATTGCTGCCGCCGCCCGTGCCGGTGAGCGGACGCTGACCGAGGACCTGGTCGCCGAGCGGGTGGCCCGCAAGCCCTCCGCCTCGGCAGCAGCCACGCAACTGGTGGCCGCCAACCGGCGCTGACGGTGTGAGGCGGGTGCGCCGCCCCGGCCCTCCGTAGTGCGCCTGCCCGGGGCCGACCAGGGCCGATGCCGCCATCCGCCTCTGCCGGTGACTGCCCGAAGGACTCGGTCGGACCCCCGACCTGCCGTGGATCGTCGCCCGGCACCGGGAACGGGCCGGACCACCGGGTCGAGCGTCACGTAGCCCCGCCAGTGACCTTCGCCCCTAGTTGGACGCCCCGGACTTCGTGATACTGACAGTTGTGAGGTACAGAGGGCGCACTCGGTGCATGCCACCGGGCGATCTCGATGCTACCGGCGACCTGGCAGAGGCTCAGCCACCCGTCTGCTTCAACCGCTAGAGGAGGAACGATCATGATCATGACCAAGCCCATCTACGTCCGCTTCTTCGAAGAGTTCGATATCGGGGACGTCCCATTGGTCGGTGGGAAGACGGCTTCGCTCGGCGAGATGTACCAGAAGCTCTCGAGCGAGGGGGTGCGGGTGCCGAACGGCTTCGCCATCACCGCGGAGGCCTACCGATACATGCTCGAGGAGGCGGGCGTTCTAGAGCCACTGCACGCCGCGCTTGACGGCCTCGACCCGAGCGATGTCGCCGACCTCGCTCGCCGCGCCAAGCGTGCACGTGAGCTCGTCTACGGCGCGGGCCTCCCATCGGACCTGGCCAGCGAGATCCTCGCCGGCTACCGACGGCTGCAGGAGGAGTACGGGGAGGATGTCGGCCTCGCCGTGCGTTCGTCGGCGACCGCCGAGGACCTGCCGACCGCGAGCTTCGCTGGCCAGCAGGACACCTTCCTCAACATCCGGGGCGAGCAGAGCCTGCTCGACGCCTGCCGGCGGTGCTTCGCCAGCCTCTTCACCGACCGCTCCGTCCACTACCGCATCGATCAGGGTTTCGACCACTACAAGGTGGCGCTGTCGATCGGGGTGATGAAGATGGTGCGCTCGGACCTCGCCTCGTCCGGTGTGATGTTCACGCTCGACACCGAGTCCGGCTTCCGCGACGTGGTGTTCATCACCGGGGCATACGGCCTCGGCGAGAACGTCGTGCAGGGCGCGGTCGACCCCGACGAGTTCTACGTCCACAAGCCGAGCCTCGTCGCCGGCCATCGCGCCGTGCTGCGTCGCCTCCTCGGCGACAAGGCCGTGAAGATGGTCCTCGTCGAGGGCGAAACGAAGCACACGACGCGCAACATCCCCACCCAGAAGGCCGATCGAGAGCACTTCTGCCTGAGCGACGTGGACGTGCTCGAGCTCGCCGATTCCGCCGTCACGATCGAGACCCATTACGGGCGGCCGATGGACATCGAGTGGGCGAAGGACGGCATCGACGGCAAGATCTACATCGTCCAGGCCCGGCCCGAGACGGCTGCGTCGCAGCGCCAGGTGTCCAGCCTCGAGACCTACGTCCTCGAGCACGCCGGCGAGGTCGTCGCCGAGGGGCGCTCGGTCGGCGAGAGGATCGCCTCGGGGACGGTGCGGGTGATCGAGAACGTCGCGCACCTCGCGCAGTTCCGCCCCGGCGAGGTCCTCGTCGCCGACACGACGACGCCGGACTGGGAGCCGGTGATGAAGACGGCTGCGGCGATCGTCACCAATCGGGGCGGGCGCACGTGTCACGCGGCCATCATCGCCCGAGAGCTCGGGATCCCCGCCGTCGTCGGGGCCGGAGACGCCACCACGGCGGTGCCGACCGGCGTGACGGTCACGGTCTCGTGCGCGCAAGGCGATGCGGGCTTCGTGTACCGGGGCGAGGTGGGTTTTCATGTCGAGCGGAGCGAGGTGGGGGACCTGGCCCGCCCGGTGACGAAGATCATGATCAACCTCGGCAACCCCGACCTCGCCTTCAAGACCTCGTTCCTCCCGAACGACGGCGTCGGGCTCGCACGCATGGAGTTCATCATCAGCGAGTCGATCCGCGCCCACCCGCTGGCGCTTCTGCATCCCGAGCAGGTGACCGGCCGCAAGGCGCGCGAGGACCTGGCACAGCTGATCCGCGGGTACCGCGACGGCGAGCAGTTCTTCGTCGAGCGCCTCGCCGAGGGGATCGGCACGATCGCCGCCGCCTTCTGGCCCAAGCCGGTTGTCGTCCGCATGTCGGACTTCAAAACGAACGAGTACGCAAACCTCCTCGGTGGGGCGGGTTTCGAGCCAGCGGAGGCCAACCCGATGCTCGGCTTTCGCGGCGCGTCCCGATACGCCCATCCCGCCTACGCCGAAGGCTTCGCCCTCGAGTGCAAGGCGATGCTTCGGGTGCGCGAGGAGATGGGGCTCACCAACGTCGTGCTCATGCTTCCCTTCGTCCGTCGCGTGGCGGAGGCTGAGCAGGTTCTCGAGCGGATGGCCGAGCTCGGCCTCCGTCGTGGGGAGAACGGCCTCGAGGTCTACGCCATGTGCGAGATCCCGAACAACGTCATCCTCATCGACCGCTTCGCAGAGTACTTCGACGGCTTCTCGATCGGCTCGAACGACCTGACCCAGCTCACGCTCGGCGTCGACCGCGACAGCGAGATCGTTGCCTTTGACTACGACGAGCGTGACGAGGGGGTGAAGGAGATGATCCGCCTCGCCGTCGAGGGGTGCCAGCGCAACCACATGCACTCGGGCCTGTGCGGGCAGGCGCCGTCCGACTACCCGGACATGGCCGAGTTCCTCGTGGAGCTCGGGATCGACTCGATGAGCCTGAACCCCGACACGGTGCTGAAGACGACCCGGCAAGTCCTGGAGGTCGAGGCGCGGCTGGGCCGGTCTCCCGCTGCCGCTCCGGCGCCAGGAGAGGACGCCAGAGGTTGAAGGTCCCGACACGGGATGCCATGATCCTCGTCAGGCAGTTCGGGCAATTCGACCCTGGTCACCTCGACCGTCGGCGGCGACGATGACTGTCGATGAGGAGGCGGTGATGTCCACTGGGGATGGAGCTGCACGCGGGGCACCGGACCCGCCCGGGTACCCGTCGTCGTGGGAGTTCGACGGGCTGCTGACGGGCGGCGAGGCGGTCCTCGTCCGTCCGATCCAGCCGGCTGACGCGGCGCTGCTGGGCGCCTCCGACAGGAACCTGTCGCACGATGCGATCCAGCAGGCCCTCCTCGGTGCCCATCCGGCGTGGGGCCCCGACGAGGTATCGCACGTCGCCGAGGTGGACTACGACTCCCGGATGGCCTTCGTGGCGATCGTGTCGGGTCAACTGGTCGCGTTCGCGAGCTACGACCGCCTCGGGCCCACCCAGCCGGTGGCGGAGGTCGCCTTCGTGGTGGCCGGCACCTATCAGCGCCACGGGGTCGCCACGCTGCTCTTCGAGAGCCTGGCGGCGTACGCACGGACCAAGGGGATCGTGCACTTCGTCGCCGATGTCATGGCGGAGAACTCGGCCATGCTCCAGGTCTTCGGTGCCACGGGCCTCCGGTGCACGCGCGCCAACGACGGTAGGACCGTCCGGACCGAGATCGATCTCCGGCCGACGCCCGAGTACCGTGCGTCCTGCGACGAGCGGGAGGCGACCGCGGAGGTCGCCAGCATCTCGGCGATCCTCCGCCCGCGCTCGATTGCCGTCATCGGGGCGGGACGGCACCCGGGGAACGTCGGTCACGAGGTCGTCCGATCCCTTCTCGCCGGAGATTTCTCGGGGAGCGTCTACCCGGTCAACCCGTCGGCCCGGGCGGTCTGTGGCGTGCCCGCGTTCCCCACACTGTCATCGCTTCCCGAGCCGATCGACCTGGCGATCATCGCGGTACCGTCGGCGGCGGTACCCGGTGTCCTCGGCGAAGCTGCCTCGACGGGTGTGCGGGCGGCGACCATCATCACCGCGGGCTTCGGAGAGACGGGTCGCTCAGGTGCCGAGGTCGAGGCCGAGCTGCTCAGGGTCGCCCGGCGGCAGGGCATGCGCATCGTCGGCCCGAACTGCCTCGGTGTCGTGAACACCGACCCTGACATCCGGATGAGCGCCACCTTCGCTGCGCTCGATCCGCTCGCCGGGGGCCTGGCGCTCGTCTCGCAGTCCGGTGCGGTCGGAATCGTGCTCGCCGAGCAGGCCCGGGTCGCCGGCCTCGGCCTGTCGAGCTTCGTCTCCGTCGGGAACAATCTCGACGTGAGCTTGAACGACCTGCTCTGTTACTTCGAACGCGACGACCGGACCTCGGTGATCGCCCTCTATCTCGAGTCTCTCGGAAACCCGCGCAAGTTCGCCCGCATCGCCCGGCGGGTCGGCGAGAAGAAGCCCATCGTGGCGCTGAAGGCGGGAAGGACACCTGCCGGCGCCCGGGGGGCGCGATCGCACACCGCCGCCGCCGCCACGCCGCAGGTCGTCGTTTCGGCGCTTCTCCAGAGCGCCGGCGTCATCAAGGTCGACCGCCTCGAAGAGCTCCTCGATGTCTCCGCGCTCCTGCTCTCCACGCCGCTGCCCGCAGGGAGCCGGATCGCTCTCGTCGGGAACTCGGGTGGCCCGCTCATCCTCGCCGCCGACGCGTGCGAGGCCGGCGGGCTCTCCGTTCCAGAGCTCGGCGACGCAACGAAGGACGCGCTCCGCAAGGTCGTCGTCGACTCGGCAGCCGTCGCCAACCCCGTTGACATGACCGCGGATGGGGGGGCCGAGGTCCTCGAGAACGCGCTGGAGATCGTCCTTCACGACGACGCGGTCGACGCGGCGATCGTCGTCACCACCGATCTCGTCGCGCTCGGGGCAGCCGCCGCACGAGAGGTCGTCGCCCACGTTGCGCAGCGCTCGGACAAGCCGGTGGTCGCGTGCATCCTGGGGACAGACGCCGCTCCCGGCTCCAGCGGTGCACTGGCCATCGCCGAGGTTCCCTCCCCCGAACGAGCGGCGGCGGCGCTCGCCCACGTCTACTCCTACGCGGAGTGGCGCCGACGCCCCCGGTCCGCGGCCGCGACATCCTGGGAGGTCTCCGACCAGGTGGCGATCCACGAGATCGTGTCCTCGGCACTCGCCAGGAGTGAGACAGGTGGCTGGCTCGAGCTCGAGGAGGCCGCGCGTCTGGTCGAGGCGTGCGGCGTGCCGGTGTTGCCTACTCGTGCTGCTACGACCGCAGCAGAGGCGGGCTCGGTCGCCGAATCCATCGGGTTCCCCGTCGCGTTGAAGGCGCGCTCGGGCGAGATCGTCCACAAGTCGGACGTCGGCGGGGTCGCCGTGGGATTGGGCAGCCCCGAGGCGGTCCGCGAGGCGTACGAGGCGATGGCAGGCCGGATCGGACCGCAGATGGGCGGCGCGGTCATCCAACCGATGGCGCCGTCGGGCGTCGAGGCGATCATCGGGCTCGCTTCCGACCCGGTCTTCGGACCGGTGGTGATGGTCGGCCTCGGCGGGGTGATGACCGACCTGCTCGGCGACCGTGCCTTCGCGGTTCCGCCGCTCGATGTCGGTGCCGCCGAGACGTTGGTGGCATCTCTGCACGCCGCTCCCCTTCTCAATGGCTACCGGGGCGCAGCGCCCGTCGACCGCCGAGCCCTGGTGGCGGTTCTCGAGACGATCGCACGGGTGGCCGAGGAGGTTCCCGAACTGGTCGAGCTCGACCTCAACCCCATCCTCGTCAGTTCAGCCGGGGCGGTCGTCGTCGACTGCAAGGCTCGCCTCGCTCCACGGCACGCTGGTCCCGGGCCGCTATTCCGTGCCTTCCGCTCACCGGCGCGAGCCTGAGGCAGCCGAGGCGTTGGCTATGCACCAGGTGAGGGCGCTCGGCTGGGCCTCGGGCGCCACCGCTTCGGCGGACTCGTCAACCACCGCCCCTTGTGCGCGGCTACGTCAGATTCGCTCCGGGACCATGTCGATGGCACCGCAGGGGCACTCTTGCGCGCAGATGCCACAGCCCTTGCAGAAGTCGTAGTCGAACTCGTAGCGAAGCGACGGACCGAGCTTGATGACCGCGTTATCCGGGCACACGCCGAAGCAGTTGTCGCACTCGAAGCAGTTACCGCACGAGAGGCAACGACGAGCTTCGAAGAGCGCGTTCTCCTCGGTCAGGCCCCCGACGACCTCGTCGAAGGTGCTCTGCCGCCGGGCCCGCTCGAGCTCGGGACGCCTGGTTCGCGGGGCGTCCGAGTAGTACCAGGTGTTCACGCGGTCGAACGTGGCGAGCTCGTGCCGGTCAGCATTGACTGGCGCACGGCCGGAGACGAATGCGTCGATGCCGCGCGCAGCGCGCTTCCCGTGTCCGATCGCCACCGTGGCCGTCCGCTCCGACGGCACCGAGTCGCCGCCGGCGAAGACGCCGCTCTCGCCCGTCATCATCGTCGGGAGCACTTCGACGACGCCGTCATCGACCACAACATCGGGTGCCTGGTCGAGGAGCGACAGATCGGTGTCCTGACCAAGCGCGAGCACGAGGGAGTCGGCGTCGAGCTCTTCGAGCTCACCGGTCGGCTCGGGGAACCCCTCATCGTTGAGGCGCATCTTCTCCAGCACGAGTCGGTCGCCGTCGAATCGGCTCACCGTGGAGAGCCAGCGTACCGTCACGCCCTCGACGAGTGCCTCCTCGAGCTCGTCCCCATGGGCAGGCATGCGCTCGCGGTTGCGGCGGTAGACGACGACGGCGTCGGTGGCGCCGAGACGGCGCGCCGTCCGGGCGGCGTCGAGGGCGGTGTCCCCTCCGCCGTAGACGACGACCCGGCGACCGAGCAACGGCGGATCGTTTTCGGCGACCCGGTGGAGGAGGGAGACCGCGTCGAGGACGCGGGACGAGTCGCCGGCCGGGATCTCCACGCGTCGGCCGAGCTGGGCGCCGACGGCCAGGAAGACGGCGTCGAAGCCGCCATCGTGGCGCTCACCTTCGATGTCCTGGACGGTGTGGCCGAGTTCGACGTCGACTCCGAGCGCCACGATGCGTGTGGTCTCGGCATCCAGGACTGCACGAGGGAGTCGGTAGGCGGGGATGCCGTAGCGCATCATGCCGCCGAGCTTCGGCGCCGAGTCGACCAGGCGGACGTGATGGCCGAGACGGCGCAGGTGGTAGGTGGCGCTCAGCCCGGCGGGGCCGGCCCCGACGACGAGGACCCGCTTCCCGCTGTCGGTCACCGCCGGCGGCAGCGACCAACCGCGCTCGATCGCCAGGTCACCGAGGAACCGTTCGATGGCGTTGATCCCGACCGCCTCGTCGAGCTGGGCGCGATTGCACGCCGTCTCGCACGGGTGGTAGCAGATGCGACCCATCACCGCGGGGAACGGGTTGTCCTCGACGAGTTGGCGCCAAGCCATCTCGTAGTCACCTGGCTCGGCTTGGTAGAGCCAGCGCTGGATGTTCTCGCCCGCCGGGCACGCATCGTTGCACGGCGGGAGCCGGTCGACGTAGATCGGTCGTTCGACACGCCACGAACCGGTCCGGTTGGCGTGGCTCGAGCCGACGTCCAGTGTGATTGCGAACGGAAGCTCCATTACGCCGTCACCTGCTTCGGATCGCTGCTGTCGGCTTCGTCGTCGATGAGGCCGTAGGTGGCGATGTTCTGATCGGCGATCGCCTGGATGCGGGCGATGATGTCGGTGCGCGAGCGCTCACCGAAGAGGTGGGCGTAGCGGCGCTGGATCGACAGGTAGGCCTCGACGGGCGTCCGGTAGCGGATCGGCGACACGGCGGTGACCTTGCCGTGCTCGGCTTCGAAGACCGGGAAGAGCCCGGTCTCCTTGGCGAGCCGGGCCACGAGGATCGTGTCGTTCGGGGCCGAGCCCCACCCGAGGGGGCAGGGCACCAGGATGTGGAGGTAGCGGGCGCCGTGGAGCTGCATGGCGCGCTCGACCTTCTCCTCGAGGTCGTGGAGGTCGGCGACCGTGGCGGTCGCCACGTACCGGATGTCGTGTGCCATCGCCAGGCGGGGGAGGTCCTTCCCCTGTCCGAAGACGTTGCCCGGCTCCGGGCCGACCGCTTCGGTCGTCGCCGTACGCGCCGCCGGTGGTGTCGCGCCGGAGCGCTGCACGCCCGTGTTCATGTACGCCTCGTTGTCGTAGCAGATGAAGAGCACGTCGTCGTTGCGCTCGAACATCCCCGACAGGCACCCGAAGCCGATGTCGACCGTCCCACCGTCCCCGGCCTGCGCGACGACTCGCACGTCGCCCTTTCCCTTCACCTTCATCGCCGCGGCGACCCCGGTGGCGACGGCCGGCGCGTTCCCGAACAGCGAGTGGAGCCATGGGATGCGCCACGAGGTCTCCGGGTAGGGGGTGGAGAACACTTCGAGACACCCGGTGGCGTTCACCGCCACGAGGCGGCCCCCGGTGGCGCGCATCGCTGCGTCGAGGGCGTAGCGGGCGCCGAGGGCCTCGCCGCATCCCTGGCAGGCGCGATGCCCCGAGTCGAGCGAGTTGGTCCGGTTCGGGTCGGACTGGACGGTCCGCTCGTCGTCAGGAAGGAGGCGGTTGCCGACGGCAAAGCTCCCGACCTGGTAGAAGCGGACGGGCTGGGTGGTCACGATTCCTCCTCAGCCGATCCGGGACGCGACGGTCCCGAGGTCGCGTAGGACGTTCTCCGCCGATGGGCCAGACCGTCGCGTCGCGGTCATGCGGGCGCGCTCACGCTCGATGATCCCGTGGTCGAGATCGAGGAAGGTGAGGGAGTCGAGCTCGTCCCGGGACGCGGCGGCGAGCAGCTCCTCGAGCGAGCGGCGGGTGATGGCACGCCCGCCGAGCCCGGCCACGACCGTTCGCAGCGAGCAGTCCGCGTCATGCGTCGCCATGGCGACATCGGTCGAGAGCACGCCGCCGAAGCCGATGCTGAATGCCTTCTCCACGACGACGACCCGGCGGGCACCGGAGAGCGCGTCCCGCACCGCGTCACTGGGAAACGGGCGGAACGAGGTGATCCCGACAACGCCCACCCGTTCACCGGCATCTCGGCGTGCATCGACCGCGTCCTTGATGGTCCCGAGCACCGATCCGAGCGCGACGACAATGGTCTCCGCGTCCTCGGTCCGGTAGGGACGGACCAGACCGCCGCTCTGGCGACCGAATGCTTCGGCGAACGCCGCGGCAAGGGAGGGGATCCGCTCCAGCGCGTCGAGCTGGCGGAGGTGGGCCAGGTAGCGGACCTCCTCGAACGCCTCGGGGCCGACCATCGCACCGATCGAGACCGGATCGTCGGGATCGAGCACCTGTCGGGGCTCGTAGGGAGGGAGGAAGGCGTCGACGTCGGACTGCTCTGGCACATCGACGCCTTCGACCGCATGGGTGAGGATGAAGCCGTCCATGCACACCATGACCGGGACCGAGAGCTCCTCGGCGAGGCGGAAGGCCTGGACGTGGAGATCAGCGGCCTCCTGGTTCGTCTCGGCGAAGAGCTGGATCCATCCCGAGTCCCGGACGGCCATGGCGTCGCTGTGGTCGTTCCAGATNNCGTTGTAGACCGCCTCGATCATGAAGAGCAGCCCTTGGCTGGCGGTGGCGGTGAAGGCGCGTGCACCCGCCGCCGAAGCACCGATCGAAACGGACATTGCCGCGAACTCGGACTCGACGTTGATGAACTCACACGGCGAGAGAGTGCCGGCCTTCACCATCGCGCCGATCGCCTCGATGATGTGCGTCTGGGGCGAAATGGGATACGCGCAGACGACCTCGGGCCGGCAGCGCGCGACCGTCTCGGCGACGGCACGGGAGCCCTCAATCTGTCGCAGCACGGACCAACTCCTCTTCTGCAAGCGTGACGAATCGATAGGCGGCGGCGGCGGCGGCGACGTTGCGCTCACCGACTGCGCCCGCGAAGCGATCGCGGACCGCCGTGTCGATGGCGTCGAGTGTGATCTCACGGGTCAGTGCCGCGAACCCGCCGAGCAGCGCCGCGTTCGGCAGGGGACGACCGAGTTCCTCGAGGGCGAACTCGGTCGCCGGGCAGGTGACCAGGCGATCACAGTGGAACTGGCCGAAGAACTCGCCGAGCCCGAGCTCGTCGAAGCTTCGGGAGGTGTTGACCAGCACATAGCCTTCCGGCGAGAGTCCGGCGAAGAGATCGACCTGGTGGATCAGCGTAACGTCCTGGATGATGATGGCGTCGGCCTCCACCACCGGCTCTCGCGTGCGGATCGGGCGATCGTCCATGCGGCAGAAGGACACGACCGGCGCACCCATGCGCTCGGATCCGAAGCTCGGGAAGGCCTGCGCGTGGCGTCCCTCAGCGAACGCGGCCACGGAGAGTATCTCCGCGGCGCTCACCACGCCCTGGCCGCCGCGCCCATGGATACGAACCTGGAACATGGTGACGCCCGCTCCCGTCAGCTGCCGGCAGCGGCGCCGACGATGGCGGCGAGGTCGGCGAGCCGGCTCGAGTAGCCCGACTCGTTGTCATACCAGCCGAGCACCTTCACGAGGTGCCCGTGGGCCATGGTGAGATCCGAGTCGAAGATGCACGACGCAGGCGACCCGATAATGTCGGAGGAGACCAGGGGCTCCTCCGAGTACTCGAGCAGTCCAGCGAGGCGTCCCGAACCGGCGGCGGCACGGTAGGCATCCTTGATCTCGCCCACGCTCGGTGTGGCACGCACGTTGGCGACGAGATCGGTGATCGACGCGTCGGGCACCGGCACGCGCAGGGCGAGTCCGTCGAGAGTTCCCGCCACACTGGGGAGCACTAGTCCTGTTGCTCGGGCCGCGCCGGTCGTCGTCGGCACGATGTTGATCGCCGCTCCCCGTGACCGCCGGGGGTCCTTGTGGAGCGCATCGACCAGGCGCTGGTCGTCCGTGTAGGCGTGCACCGTGGTCATGAACCCGTCGTCGATGCCGAACGCGTCGTCGAGCACCTTGGCCAGGACGGCCAGGCAGTTGGTGGTGCACGACGCATTCGAGATGATGAAGTGGTGGGCCGGATCGAACTCCTCCTCGTTCACACCGACCACCAAGGTGGCGTCGGGGTCCTGCCCCGGAGCCGAGATCACCACGCGGGAGGCTCCGGCCTCGAGATGGGCCTGGGCCTTGTCCCGGCTGGTGTACTTGCCGGTCGACTCGATGACGACGTCGACGCCGAACTCGCTCCAGGGGAGCACGGCAGCGTCGGCCTCGGCGAGCATCCGGATCCGGCGTGCCCCGACGACCATGGTGTCGCCGTCGACGTGGACCGGTTCGGGATAGCGGCCGTGCACGGAGTCCCGGGCGAGCAGCTGGGCCAGCGCCTCTGGGGCGCCGAGGTCGTTGACGGCCACGATCTCGAACTCGTGGGAGGAGGTCAGCGCCGCTCGCAGGAACGATCGCCCCGTCCGCCCGAAGCCGTTGATCGCCAGTCGGACCGTCATGGCCTGCTCCTCGGTTGCTCGATGGGATCGCCTGATCCCGCCTTGCTCCCATCGTGCTGCCATCGCTGCGTGCCTGGTAGGGCCGAACGTCCCTGTTGGACGGCAAACCCGCACCGGTGGGCGGCCTCCTGTCCCTGCCGGCCTCGGAGAGGGGACTCCCCGAGGCCGGGCTCACGTTGTTGACGAACTCGGTGGTCGCCGCGCCCGGCTCCGCGATGGCCACGCCGACGCCGACGCCGACGGGGGCGAGGCTCTCCAAGAACCCCTCGACGGCGAACTTGGCCGCACAGGAGGCCTCGTTGAAGGGCTGGCCCACTGCTCCCCGGACGCTGCTGACCGTGAAGACCCGGCCACCGGAGGCCCGGAGGTGGGGCATGGCCGCCTCGGTCACGGCTACCACGCCGAAGAAGTTGACCTCCATGACCTTGTGGGTGTCGAAATCGCCATCCAAGCTCTGACTAGGGATTTTGTCCCGTCATCCGGCCGGAGATCGACTCTCCCGACACTGTTTCGCACTCGTAATTGGTCCTCGTCGAGCAGTGGTTTACTGAATCTTGAGTAAGAAGGGCATCGTCCGGCACCCAGCATGGCGTTGACTGCGGATTCGCCCTTCATAGCCTCTTAGCGGAGACATCGGTTTACTGAATCCTCGCCAAGCTGTCCGATGCCCGGCGCGCATGGGGTCATTGGCTACGCGACCTCGGAGTCGTGGCCCGAGGTTCTGTTGGGCCATTCGGAACGCCAACATCACTGACGGGAGGGCCCCCGTATAACGCCGAATCGGTCACGGTGTCCCCGCGCCCAATCGACCGAGCGGCGTGTCGTTCTGACGAGGCCGTGGACCGGCGGCGTGGGGCAACCTCGGGAATCTACCGATGGCGATACAGGATGGCCCACGGCTGGGAGTCCTTAGACCTCAAATCAATCCAGTAATCGGTGAACATTCTCATCGCGTCGGCTACCGACTCAACAACACACGCCCTGACGGATCCACCTGCGGGGGTCAGCTGTCGACCGCTGCAGTGCAGCCGTCGTTGCATCGAACGCATGGGCTCGCCGGTACATATGATGCCCCTATCCTGTGGATTCACGCCCGCCGACTGACGATGGCTGTGCTCGACGAAGCTGGCGCAAAGAAATCCCTTGCAACGTCCCGGCCTGCTCGGGCGTCTTAATTAGTGATGGGTGAATTGGGCTGCACTGTCGACGCCGACGCAGGGGACCACACGGGTGTTGCCGGTGCCGCTCCCGCGGCGGCGATTCCCCCGGGCGGTCAGACTGCTGCTGCCCCGGGTGCCCCGGTGCGCCTGGCTGGGGTGGCGAGGACGAACTTCGGCGAATTTTACGCTGGCCACTATGCCGACCTGGTGCGCTTGGCCACGCTGCTGAGCGGATCGGCCGACGCTGCACCCGACTTGGTGCAGGACTGCTTCGTCCGTTTGCACGGGCGCTGGACAGCGGTGCACGACCCGCTCCCCTACGTCCGCCGGAGCGTCGTCCATGCGTGTGCGTCGTACCACCGCCGCGTTGCCCGCGTGCGCCGTTTTCCCCCTCCGGTGGCTCAGGATTCTGAACTCGTTGCGGACGAACTGGAGGACGCCCTGGCCAAGCTCCCAGCCCGCCAGCGCGCCGCAGTGATGCTGCGCTACTACGGCGACCTGCCCGACGCCGACATTGCCCGAGCCCTGCGTTGTCGCCCCGGCACCGTTCGTTCCCTCATCCACCGGGCGCTGGCAGATCTGAGAAAGGTGATCGAACCATGAGCGACGCATTCGAGGACCGCCTTCGTGCCCACTTCGCCGGGAAGACGGCACACGTCCAGCCCGACCCCAACCCCGGTGCGCTCATGGAGCGCTCGGTCGGGCGGTCCGGGCGGCGACGCCCCCTGGCGATCGGAGCGGTGGCCCTCGCTGTCATTGTTGCCGGCTCTGGCGTTCTCACCGGCGTCGAGTTGGTCGGCGGCAGATCCACCACTACGCCGCTGGCCGCGGTACCGTCGACGACCATCCCCGGTCGGGGCGGCGCGTCACTGGCACCCAACTCTGCCGGTGCACCGAACCTGCCGTCCATTGCCGGCCAGACGCCGTATACATTCCTATTCACCCGCACCACCTCATCGGGCGTGACCATCCGTGCCTACGGGTCCGGGGGTGGCAAGACCGGGGGCTGCACGCAGACAGTGCCCTGCCCGCCAGTGGGCCGCCTGCCCGGGCCGGCGCCGTGCCCGGAGGGAGCCATGTGTGCGCAGCCGTTGGTGACTCCGCAAGCGCAGAGTGGCACGGCCGGGGGCGGCGATGTTTCGCCCGGCGCGGCGATAGGAACGCCCGAGACTCTGCCCTCCCAGCCCGCCGGGTCGGGGACCACAGGGTCCGGGACAGCCGGCACGGTACCGCCCCAGCCCACCGCCGAGTGCGGGCAGTTGGTGGTCGAGCTGTCGACCGACAAAGCGGTCGGGATCGGTTCGATACCTCGACCGACCACGGCGGCACCCTCTCCGGACACGGTGGAGATCCTCGGAGTGGGCTCCTTCGGTACCGAGGAAGGCGCACCGGCGGGCTGGGTCGCCGTGTGGGTGGGCAGCGGCGTGGCATCGGTCCATCTGTCGTCAGGCGGCACCCTTGTCGACGCCATGGCACCGAGCTCCGGCATCGTCGTGCTGGCGGTGGCAGGTGACCCCAAGCTGACTGGGGCGATGGTCATCGGCGTCGACCAGAGCGGAACGGCCGTTGCCACATTGCCGGCCGACCAGGCGCCGGGACCCGAGGCCTCGATCGGCTGCACGACCTTGCCCACCAACCCCCCGTCCACGACCACGCCCACGACGACCACGACACCCACGCCCACGACGACCCCGACTACTTTGCCCTCGCCGACGAACACTTCCGCCACGCCGCAGAACGGCTGATAGACCGCCTGAGCCGGCGCTGCCAGCGAACTCGAAGCAATCGCAGGCGCGTCGGGACCCCAACTGACCTGACGATTTGTCCAGATCAAACGGGCGAAGTCAAGCCGGAACAAGCCGGCCGGCGCCCTTCGTGGCATCGTGCTTCTCCGGTGCGCTCCAGTCGAGACACTCGTTAGACGTGCGGTTCGGCATGTTCAGCGTTGCTCAGTTCCGGCCCTGTTACGCACTCGCAATGCGTCCGCTCAGAGACAGGAGTTTATTGAATGATGAGTAAGATCAGGCTGGCCCACGCGTGCTCTGCAAAGCCGATCTCGCCATCTCGCCTGCGACCCGCGATTGATCACGCAACCCGGCCAGAACCGTCGCCCTGCCTCTGCGCCGTCAATCGCTCGAACGCTGCGGCTCCGGCTCGCCAAGTGCTCTCGAGGTCGGAGCCCGGTGGGTAACGATCGTCAAGTTCGAGGACCACCATGCCGTGAGCGAAGGACCAGAGGGCCTGCGCTAAATGGGGGTCACCGGTGACGACGAACCACGGGTTGCCGGCCCAATCCTCCAACCCTGGAGGCAGACTCTTTCTGGGAAGGTGCCCGCTGGTGGCAAGCCGATAGAGGTTCGGGTGTGACAGGCAGTACGTGCGGTAGGTGGTGAGCAAGCTCAGCAACGGACCCATGGCTCCAGGCTCATGTATGGCTCTATGGGTGACATCGCCGATGTCGAACATGGCGTCTTCGATGACGGCCAACTCAACGGCAGCCTTACTGTCGAAGTGCTTGTAGAGCGACGGCGCTCGGATGCCCAGTTCATCGGCGAGTCTGCGCATGGTGAGCGCGCCAGGCCCTTCGTCTTCCAACACTTTGCGGGCCGCAGCGACGGTCTGAGCTACGCGCCTCGGGCGTGCGGACGGATGATTGGGTCGCCGCACCTCACCGGGGACCAGCTCCTCATCGGGCGGCAGCTCATGTTCGAGAGTGAGCGGATCCGCGGTCACCTCGTTTGTTCGCCCTTCACGCCCCCTGTTGCCTCTTGGCGCCCTCGTCTGAAGAATCGGAGCAGAAGAGTGTTGCCGGCAGCCACCACGCCGAAGACGGTGGCGAGGATGATTGGGCCTGAGGAGGCGAGAGCGATGGCCGCTGTAGCAAAGATCGACAGTTCCAGGACAAGGGCTGCCGGCTCGCTGAGGTGCCACTTCGCTTTCGGGGCCAACAGAAGTGACCACATGATGATCGCAATCAGCGGAGCGGCGATGGCCAACGATGTCCGGGCAGCCGTCGAGCCTCCGGTGGAGGTACCCCAATAGCCCAGTGAAGCGTACGCCCCCAGTTCGACACAGAGCCGCAGCCCCAGGTTCGCATCGGCGGCGACTCGCATCGCGGCGGACGTCTCAGCAAGCTCAGGCAGTTCGTGAATGCCGCGCTGAACATCTGGGCGCGACAAGGTCTCAATCTGGCCCGAGTTCATGTCAGTTCCCTGCCGCCGAGAGAAGGAACACAGGGTGGTCAGGAGCGATCCGCAACACGTCCTCTTCTTCCGAATCGGCCGTCACACCGTCGAAGAAGATTCCCACCTCCATCTTCCACTTCCGAAGGTAGGCACGAAGGATCGGTGATTTCTCGCTGTCCGACAGCTCCTGAGCAATTCTTTCGTCCCGTCGCGGACCGAGGATCAACGCGAGGCGACCGCCGTCCGCACGAGCGTTGCGGACCCATTGCGTGTCACCGCGAGGTGACACAAGGTACTGACGTCCTTCGATGTCGAGCAGGTTCACCGGCGTGCGCCGGGACATACCGCTCTGTCGACCCCGGACCTCCAGGATCCGGCTTCCCCAGACACTGAGACCCACGCGCATCATGACGAGAACAAAGGGGTTCATGATCTTCCTCATGAGGAACCCAGGCTCTCTGTAGGCGGCAGTCCTGTCCATCCTTCTCTCCTCTCACTCGCCCTTCATTGGGAGGCTAACGTTGATAGCTAGTATGGCTTACAGCGTTAGCCGTGTCAACCATCGTCGCGCCGCGGTTCTGGGGCATTTAAAGTCGGAAACCAGCGATCATGCCGCTGAGCTGCTGTTTTAGCGAGAGAGGCCAGGAGCGGATGGCATTCCGGGAGATATGGGTTTACTGAATCCCGAGCAACCTCGGGAACTGGGGGATGGCGGCAGAGGATGGCCCANNTCACCGGCAACTCGTCGACGCGATCGACGTCGATGCCCAGGGTGAATGCTCGTCCATATCCGTCAGATGCCACCTGGATGACGAGCGCCAAGGCCAGGACGTGACGAAAGGGAAGCTTCGGCACCCTGATAGAGCTCTGGAACCCGGACCGAACATCGAGTGTCCGGGTAGCCGCAGTTCATCCCGATCCTCCGGCGTCAGCGGGACCACGCCGTCGAACAAGATCAAGCAGCACGGGTCGAGCTGTTCGACGGACTGATCAAGGAAGTCGACGGGCCCAGCTGAGTGTGGTTCGATAGTTCCCAGTCCAGGGCCCGGGGATCACCCGTGTAACGGCACTTCGAGGGTACCCAGAAACCTCGCCGGAGTTGCCTCTCTACGCCGGCAGCCGATTTCAAGCGAGTGCATTACGGTGGTTAGGCGGGCAACTGTGCCGACAGGAAAGAGGACACGAGATGGCCACCAACAAGGAAATCGTCGAAAACGCCTATGCGAGCTTCGCAACGGGCGACGTACCCGCCGCCCTCGGCGCCATGGCCGACGACATCCAGTGGACCGAGGCCGACGGATTTCCACTCGCTGGCACGTACGTCGGTCCTCAGGCAGTGCTCGAAGGGGTGTTCATGCGACTCGGGGAAATCGGCGATGACTTCGCGGTGGTGCCCGAGCAGTTCGTCGCCGACGGTGACACAGTCGTGGCGCTCGGGAGCTACAGGTGGAAGCACAAGAGCTCCGGAGAGCCGGCCGTTGTGAAGATGGTCCACGTGTGGACTATGGACGGTGGCAAAGCTGTTGCCTTCCAGCAGCACGTCGACACCCTCAGGGTTCGCGAACTCAGCTGACCCACCGCGCCCTGGACGCCACCTGATCGGCAGACCCTCGGCCTGCGCTGCGTGGATGGCCATTGGTCGTAACCGTCCCAGAACGCCGGCTCGGCGACTTTGCCGTCATACTGGGAGCGGACTTCAGGGAGGAGCGGGTGGCGATACGGGCAGTCATGTTTGACTTCGGCGGTGTCATCT
>PLZF01000065.1:19199-20106 GCA_003152015.1 Acidimicrobiaceae bacterium
GCCTTGTGCTCGAGAGGCTTGGGGGCGAAATCCGTCCCCAGATGGTCGCCGCCATCAAAACATGCCGGACTATCTACAAGACAGCCTGCCTGACGAACAACTTTGCGTCGGCCGAGAGCGGCGTCTCCGAAGAGGTGGCCGCGGTGTGCGCACTCTTCGATGCCGTCCTCGAATCACGCGTCCTGGGGGTACGCAAACCCGATCCCCGCTTTTATGAACTCGCCTGCGCGACGGTCGGCGTGGAGCCCGAGGAGTCGGTGTTCCTAGATGACCTCGGGGTCAACCTCAAGCCAGCCCGCGCCCTCGGCATGCGCACCATCAAGGTGACCGACCCCGACCAGGCTCTCGCGGAGCTCGAGCGCGTCCTCGAACACCCCATAGTCATCAGATGAGTCCGGCCTGCCAGAGCCTGCCCCCTACCGCCGGTCTCGCGACGCAGTAGCTCGACCATAAGTGACCCTCTGCTTGCTATCGTGAGCAGTCCTGTCGGCTTCGATCACCGACGGTTGACCGAGCGAGTGAACCCGAGCAGAACTAGCCTGTCGGCCCTCTGAGCTGGGGGTTCACGGCCTGAAACCACGTTTCCGGTCCCGCTTACAAGCCATGGGTTTACTGAATGCTGTCCAACCCCGGGATCGAGGCGGTGGCTGCACAGGATGGCCCATGTCTCGCTGAATGGTCCGTCCGCCAGGTGATGACCGCGCATCGGAATGATGCTGAGCGTCGGCCATTCGTCGAGTTCCTCTTAACCCCCGGGTTCGATGCGCGGCCGAGCGCTACTTTCGCATTGTAGAGGCCGAGGGTTCGAGTCCCTTCACCTCCACCCGTGTGATGTCGCGAGACATCGTGGACAGCCGAACCTATGCAGGCTACGTGACCGCCGCCTTCGGGGCGAGGGGCTGATAGT
>PLZF01000077.1 GCA_003152015.1 Acidimicrobiaceae bacterium
GCTGCATCGGGTTGTCCGTGGGCATATCTGTTCTCCTTGGTCTGTCGTTCTGTTGGTCGGTCGTGACGCGGCTCGGTCCCCTGAGCTATTGGTCCCGACCGATCCGTGATGGCCGTGCGCACCGGAGTCAGTCGTCCGGGTTCTTCGCATCGGGGAGCCATGGCGGCTGCCATGGCGGATGGCCTCTCAGCAGCTCGTCGGCCTGAGGTGGACCCCACGACCCCTGCGCGTAGGGAAGCGGTGCGGGTGGATGGTCCACCAGCGGCTGAAGCACCCGCCAGGTCTCTTCAACCGAGTCCTCCCGGGTGAACAGGGAGTGATCGCCGATGAGTGCGTCGTGCAACAACCGCTCGTAGGGCTCGGGGGGGCGGCCGAGCTCGGCGGCGAAGGGGAGGTCCATGTGCACGTCTCTCGACGCTCTGCCTTCTGCGCCTTTGGAGAGCATCACCAGGCGCACGCCCGGGTCGGGGTCGATCCGGATGATCAGCTGGTTGGCATTGGTGTGGCGTGGCTCGTCCAAGAAGGACAGCCGTGGTGGGCGGCGGAAGATCACTCTCACCTCGGTGGCACTCGTCGTGAGCGCTTTCCCGGCCCGGATGAACAACGGCACGCCCGCCCAGCGCCAGCTCTGTATCTCGAGGCGTAGCGCCACGTAGGTCTCGGTCTTCGAGCCCTTGCTGACTCCGGGAACCTTCGAGTACCCGGCGTACTGGCCTCGCACGCAGCGGGCCGGATCGACGTCGGCCATGGCTCGGAAGACGTCGATCTTCCTGTCCCACAGTGCCCGGTACCCGGGCCCGACCGGTGCCTCCATGGTGACGAGGGCCAGGACCTGGAGGAGGTGATTCTGGACCACGTCGCGAAGCGCCCCGACCGGATCGTAGAACGCGCCCCGGTCCTCCACCCCGAAGTCCTCGGCCATCGTGACCTGTACGGCGGCCACGTGGTCGCGATCCCACACCGGCTCCAGCAGCGCGTTGGCGAAACGCAGGAAGGAGATGTCCAGGACGGGCTGTTTGCCCAAGAAGTGGTCGATGCGAAGGATCTGGTCTTCGCCCAACACCTGGTGCAGCTCGTCGTTGAGCTGGCGGGCCGAGGCGAGGTCGTGGCCGAAGGGCTTCTCGATCATCACCGTGGCCACCCCGGTGAGATGGGCCTGACCGAGGGACGCCACTACCGGTGCGAACAGCGCAGGCGGGATCTCGAGGTAGAACAACGGCCGGGTAAAGCCCTCGAGCGCCTTGGCCAGCATCTTGTAGGTGGCGGGGTCTGCGAAATCGCCGTGCACGTAGCCGAGCCGGCCTGCGAGTCGATCGAAGATCTCGTCTTTCACTGGCTCCCCGGTCGCCTCGAGGGCGGCCCGTGCCGTGGCGCGCAGATGATCTTCGGACCAGGGCTCCTTGGCCACGCCGAGGATCGGGCAGTCGAGGCGGTCGGCCGCTTCGAGGCGGTAGAGCGCCCGAAAGGTCATCTTCTTGGCGAGGTCCCCAGTGATCCCAAAGATGACCAGGACGTCGGCTGGCTTCGGCGTGGGCTCGCTCATGTGAGACGCGCCCCCGATGGCGTGGACACGCTCTGGCCGGGCTCCAACCGGGTCAAAGCGTCAACGCTGGCTGCGGCGTTGGGCGGACACGCCATCGGCTCAGCACCGAGGCCACTCCGTCGCCGTTCGGGTGCGAGGGTGTTGCCGGCGTAGAACTCGATCGTCGGGTAGCTCTCGTCAGCCCAGAGCTTTGCTTGTCCGCCATCGGTTCCTCCGAGGCGAGCCCAGGCTCGGCCAGTTGCGCCACAGATGAGGTCAGTGAAGGCGAAGTCCAACGCCGTAGGACCGGAAAGGCGTGACTCGCGAAAGTCGTAGGTGGTGCGATCGACCGCTTCGGCGCCGGTGGGCAGGTGACGTTCGTCGTCGGAGCCGATGCGGGCGCCAGCCTCGAGCTGCAGCGTGCACTGGTCAACCAGACCGACCCCTAGAGACAGGTAGGGGTGCTGGCCTGCGCCATAGGCGCAGGCCAGCACCCCGGCGTTGGTGGCGGTCGTCGTCACCGTCAGCCGGTCGCCGTCGAGGGAGCGGTCCACTTCGACATCGAGGAGGAATGGATGGCCCTCCATCGGGTGCGGCCTGACCCCCATCGCCACAGTGGCGGTCGACGTGCGCATGACATGCCACGCTTGCCAGCGGAGGAAACCATGGATGGCGCTGTGCTTCTCGGGCTCGGTGAGTGCCACGTGGTACTGGACGCCGTCGAAGCGGTACTGCCCGTCGGCCAAGCGGTTGGGCCAGGGGATGAGCGGAGCCCGCAGGCGCCGTCCAACATGGAATCGAACGGGTACGGGTCGAAGATGAATCGGCCACCGATCTTGCAGCGGCGGATCCCGCCGCCCACTTCGACGACGGTCGCTCGCTTGTCGTTGCAGGCGACCTCGACCTGGCAGCCCGACGGGCAGGTGTCCAACGTTGCTCCCTTGCTTCCGGCCGTCTTTCGAGCACAACGCTCGGGGCCCGCCGCCAGGGTCTGGAGCAACGATGTCGTCGACTGGGCCACAGATCTCAGCCGGAACTACTGTCCACCGTCTTACTACCGGTGGTGAAGCGATACAAGCCGGGCACCGGATTCCAATGAATGAGTGTGAGGCCACGCCCAGCATCGTCTGCTCGGTGCTCCTGGTGACCCAGTGACTACAACGGTGAAGACCCCTACTGCGGCGACCCTGGGACGTTTGGCCCACCGGCGCGTTGGGGGCATCGCCGCGTACGATCAACACTGCACTTGCTCTACCAGTCCTCCACATCATCTGGTCGGTTCGGGATCCGGTGCCAGTTTGACGGAATCAGGGAGCGAGAACTGAACCGACAGGTGTACGACCCCGAGAACTCCCCGCATTGCGCCTGAGAGTTCTCACGTTGGCGCCTGTGCCACTCTGCGCCCCGATGCACGCCACTGAAGCTGTCTTGAACGGCGTGTCACGGGGCTGAATGTCCCAGTACGTCGGGTGAACGGCTACCTGCGGCCCTTCTCGGAGTCCCTAGGCGTGTACTTCACTCGCGCTGGTCGCATGTCTAGTCAGATCTTGGCGCCGTCAATTCAGTTTCAGCAGGGACCTATCGCCGGCAACAGGTATGTTCTCCCGTGCCGCCTTCGCTCGCATCTCGTCGACGAGATGCAGCGCGTTCACCAACAGAAGCAGGTTCCCGTGGCGCCGAAAGCTACGACCTCTACAGTGCCACCCGATCGGCCGCGGCGGACGCTCGGCTTAGCGAGCACGGTCGCGATCGGGATCGGCGGAATGGTCGGTGGCGGCATCTTCGCCGTTCTCGGATTGTCCATTGAGCTGGCCCGCGGTGGAGCTCCGATCGCGTTTCTCATCGCCGGAGGCGTGGCCCTCCTCACCGCGACCTCCTATGCCCGGCTTTCGGTCGCCTACCCGAGCCGCGGCGGAACCGTCACCTTTCTCAACGAGACGTTCGGGTCGGGTATCTTCGTTGGTGGACTCAATGTCCTGTTGTGGCTCAGCTACGTCGTGATGATCTCCCTGTACGCCGCTGCCTTTGCCGGATATGCGGACAGTCTCCTCCCAGGGTCCCCGTCGGCCGTGGTCGATCATCTCCTCCTCAGCGGCGTCATCATCGTGATCGCCGTCCTCAACGTCGCCCGGGCCTCCGTCGTGGGTCGCGCCGAGGAATGGATTGTCGCAGCCAAGGTGGCCATCCTGCTCCTCGTGGTGGCCGCGGCCTTTCATGGTGTGCACCCGTCCCACCTGTCCCCGCGTGCGTGGCCGGATCCTCTCGCCATCGTCGGAGGAGGCATGGTGATCTTCGTCGCCTACGAGGGTTTCGAGCTCATCTCCAATGCCGCCGAGGACGTGCGCAATCCCCGTCGCACGCTCCCGCTGGCGCTCTACCTCTCCGTTGGGTTCACGATCGTCTTGTACGTGCTGGTGTCAATCGTGACCGTTGGAACCCTCACCATCACTCAGGTGCGCGGCGCAAGCTCCTACGTCCTCGCTGAAGCTGCCCGTCCGAGCCTCGGTCAGGTCGGATTCGTGCTTGTGGCGGTCGCTGCTCTGCTCTCGACAACGTCGGCCATCAATGCCACCCTCTATGGCTCCGCCCGACTGTCGTGGACGATCGCCCGTTCCGGTGAGCTTCCAGAGGCGTTCGACAAGAAGGTCTGGGACCGACCCGTCGAGGGTCTGCTGGTCACCACTGGTCTCACTCTTGTTGTCGCCAATGCCTTCAACCTCAACAGCATCGCCCTCACTGGCAGTGCAGCGTTCTTGATCATCTTCGCCGCAGTGAACATCGCCGCTGCTCGCCTGGCCAAACGCAGAACACAGCGCGCACTGGCTGTGGCTGCAGCTGTGGCATGCGCCGCCTCGCTGGTTGCTCTGATCCTTGAGGAGCGGAGCCGCAACCTCTGGGGCGTGGTCATCGTCGGCGGGCTCGTCGGCGGATCGTTCGCCATGGAAGCCCTCTATCGGAAGGTCACCCATCGAGCGATCGCCTCCCGCCTGGCTCTGCCCCCGAATGCGGCCGACCGCGGATCGACCTGAGCAACATCGACATGAACCAGTCCGCCAAGACAGTCGATGATCGCCCATAGACGAGGGAAGGCGCTGGATTCGACCTCAGTCCGCCGACGTGGATGGACCGTGAGGCTCGTGGCTCGAGCTGCCGGAGGCGGCGGTGCTTGGCCGGGTCGAGTTGGTGGACCGCACGTTCGACCCAATGACCCTGCTAGCGCATCGGGCATTGGGAGGTCAGCCATGTTCGAGAGGTTGCGGACGCAAACGAGGCAACGCAGGGTGGTATATCTTGGGCTAGGCAGCAAGCCTTTAGCTGCAGCTCCTCCGCTCTCGGAGGAAGATCGGTGGTCCCGATGGGACACAGAGTTGAGGCGCAGGTCGCCGATGATGTCGCGCCATCAGAGTTCGAGGCTCCCCTAGGGTGCCGTTCGACGCAGGGATTCCTTCAAGTGGGAGTCCCGACGCCGAGAAGCAAGATCCTGGTCATGTTTCCAAAATCTGGACATGACCACCGGGTGGGCCGTCAACCAATGTTTGGCGAGCTAGACGGGCTTAGTGAACGGTTCGGTGGACAGTCCCTGGCTCGCTGCTCTTTGGTCGCAAGTTGCGCAGTGGCCCTCCTCCTCTTCGCTTGCTTCGCTGTGCTCGGACTCTCCTCTGGTTCCGCTGGGGGGGCTCCCGTTGCGGCGGTGAACTCCTGTTCCGTGAGTTTTGACTCTCCGGCGGTGGCCATGGCATCGCACGGGGTCGACGGATATTGGGAGACCGACGAGCAAGGGCAGGTCGGGACACTCGGTTCGGCTCCCTGTCTCGGCTCGACGGGTGGGCTCACCCTCAACCAGCCGGTGGTGGGGATGGCGGCCACCCCCGACGGACTCGGCTACTGGTTGGTGGCAGCCGACGGTGGCGTGTTCAGCTTCGGTAACGCCCAGTTCTTCGGCTCGACGGGTGGGCTCACCCT
>PLZF01000090.1 GCA_003152015.1 Acidimicrobiaceae bacterium
CATCACCTCGAGCTCGAATTCCTTCTGCCCGGCGATGGACTCTTCGATGAGCACCTCTCCGATCGGCGATGCATCGATGCCTTCGGCTGCCAGTTGGATCAACCGTTGGCGATCCACCGCGATGCCGGTGCCCGCACCTCCCAAGATGAAGCTGGGTCGCACCATGATCGGATAACCGATCGACTCGCCGATGACCAACGCCTCGTCGAGGGAGTGAGCGAATCCCGAGGCCGGCACGGCCAGCCCGATCTCCTCCATGGCNNCCACCCCGTAGGCGTCGAGGACGCCGCGTTCCGACAGGGACATGGTCAAATTGAGGGCTGTCTGACCTCCGAGGGTGGGAAGCAGCGCGTCAGGTCGCTCCCGGTCGATGATGGCCGCCAGCACATCGTGATCGAGCGGCTCCACATAGGTCCGGTCGGCCATGGCGGGGTCGGTCATGATGGTGGCCGGNNTTGGAGTTGGCCAGCACCACCCGGAACCCCTCGTCGGCGAGCACCCGACAAGCCTGGGTCCCCGAGTAGTCGAACTCACACGCCTGACCGATGACGATCGGTCCGGACCCGATGACCAGAATCGACTCAATGTCGTGGCGGCGGGGCATCAGGCACTCCTCATGTCGCTGTCGGTATTCGGCGTGGCTCCGCTGCGGTCCATCAAGAGTCGGAACTCCTCGAACAGGTAGCGGGCGTCATGGGGTCCGGGGCCGGCTTCGGGGTGATATTGCACGCTGAATGCCGGTGTGTCCCGGCAACGGAGACCCTCGATGACCCCGTCGTTGAGGTTCACGTGGGTGACATCGGCCGACGCCAGAGACCCTTCGGCCACCGCATAGTTATGGTTCTGCGAGGTGATCTCCACCTGGCCGGTCGCCAGTCGTTTTACCGGATGATTGCCGCCGTGGTGCCCGAACGGCAGTTTGTAGGTGATGGCGCCGAGAGCCGCGGCCAGAAGTTGATGACCCAGGCAGATCCCGAATACCGGCACGGTGCCGTCGGCGGCCAGCTTCCCGATCTCTGCGATGATCCCGGGGAGCGCGGCCGGGTCACCGGGGCCATTGGAGAGGAAGACCCCGTCGGGCTCCATATCCAGGACCTGCTCGGCCGGGGTCGAGGCCGGCACCACGGTGACGGTGGCCAGCTCGCCGAGTTGGCGAAGCATTGCCTCCTTGATGCCGAAGTCGTAGGCCACCACCCGGTACGGGCCGTTACCTCTGACGATGATGGTCGAGGTGGTCACTGCCGACACCAGGTCATGACCGTCGGTGGCGTCTGCCGCCTGGGCCGCATGCAACAGATCGGATTCGGACGCTGTCCCGAAGGCACAGGGCATGGTCCCCTTGTCCCGAAGGTGACGGGTCAGGCGTCGGGTATCCACCCCGGTGATGCCCGGGATGCCGTGTCGAACCAAAAACTCCTCGAGCGTTGCCGTTGATCTCCAGCTACTCGGGCGATCGGACAGGGCGCGCACGATGATCCCGCGGCAGTAGGGCCGGATGGCCTCGTCATCGGTCGGGTTGACGCCGTAGTTGCCGATGTGGGGATAGGTGAAGGCGATGACCTGTCCGGCATAGGACGGATCGGTGAGCACCTCTTGGTAACCCGATAACACTGTGTTGAACACCGCCTCGCCGGTGGCGATGCCTTCGCCGCCATGTCCAAGTCCAGCGGGATCCGCCCCCAGGGCTTCGCCCTCGAATACCTCTCCGTCGGCCAGTACCAGCAGGGCATCGGGGCGGGGGGCGGTTCCGTTCCGTCCGGTCATCGCTGCGCCTCACCGTCAATGACCACCGGCTCCCCCCTGAACACCGTGTGTCGCACCCGCCCGGTGAGGGTCCGACCGGCGTAGGGCGTGTTGCGGCTCCGACTGGCGAGGGTCATCGGGTCAACCGTCCAGGTGGCGGTGGGATCGATGACGCACAGGTTCGACTCGGCTCCGGGGGTGATCGGGCCTCCTTGGCCTCCGCGGTTCGAAGGGTCCAGGCCGGCGATGGCCGCCGGCTGCCAACTCAGTAGAGCGAGTATGCGAGTGAGCGGAAGGTCGAGCTCGGTGATGGCCAGGCTCAGCGCCGTCTGCAAGCCGAGCACGCCCGGAGGGGCCAGGTCGAAGGGAAGGTCCTTGAACTCAGGGGCGTGGGGGGCGTGGTCGGTGGCGATGGCGTCGACGGTCCCATCGGCGAGTCCCGCCTTCACCGCGTCGACATCGCATTGGGGTCGCAGCGGCGGGTTTACCTTGAACACCGGGTCGTACCCGGCAGCACATGCATCGGTCAGCGAAAAATGGTGGGGAGCGACTTCGGCCGTCACCGGCAATCCGGCGGCTTTGGCCTGTCTCACCAACTCGATCGACGGCGCGGTGGACAAGTGCAGAAAATGGATCCGCGATCCGGTCACCCGGGCCAGGGCGATATCCCGGGCCACCATCACTTCTTCGGCCAAAGCCGGCATACCCGGGATACCCAACCGGCTCGACCAGGCCCCCTCGTGCATGGCACCATCACAGGCCAGGGAACCGTCCTCGCAATGCTGGGCCAGGGTGGCCCCCAGACCGCGTGCGTACTCGAGGGCACGACGCATGAGGCCGGCCGACTGCACCCCGGCCCCGTCGTCGGTAAAGAGGCGCACCCCGAGGGCCGCTAGCTCGGCCATCGGGGCCAGACGCTGCCCTGCCCTGCCTACGGTGATCGCCCCGGCCACCGCCACCTGGGCAGTGGCCGTGCGGGCCAACTCAACGACGTTGCGAACCGCGTCCGCCGAGTCGAGGGGCGGGTTGGTGTTGGGCATCGCCACCACCGCGGTGTATCCGCCCAATGACGCGGCACGGGTGCCGGTCTCTATGGTCTCAGCCTCCTCGTGGCCCGGTTCGCGAAGATGGGCGTGGAGGTCAACCAATCCGGGTGAGACCACACAGCGTCCGGCATCGAGGACGGTGGCCCCGGTGGGCACCACCAGCCCGTCGCCTACCTCTTGGATCCGGCCGTTGGCGACAACCACGTCGGCCCGACGTTCACCGGTGGCATCGATCACGATGCCACCTCTGATGATGAGGGTGGGATCAGACCGGTTCGGCTCAGACATTGGAACTTCCTTCGACCGGACTCTGTCCCAGCATCAGAAACAGCACTGCCATCCGCACCGCCACCCCATTGCTCACCTGTCCGGTGATGTGGGCGGCAGGCAGGTCGGCTACCTCCGAGGCGATCTCCACCCCCCGCACCATGGGCCCAGGGTGAAGAATCAGCGTCTCGGGTTTCAGCATTGCCGCCCGGCGCCCGGTCAACCCGAACCGGGTCGTGTATTCGCGGAGGCTGGGCACAAACTCACCACTCCCCCGTTCGGACTGCAGCCGAAGCAGCGATACCACGTCGGCGGAGGGGAGCTCATTGTCGATGTCGTGGCTGACCGCGGCAATAGGCCACCCATCGATCGAGGGAGGAAGCAGGGTGGGTGGCGCCACCAGCGTCACCTCGGCCCCGAGGGCGGCGTAGGCGGCGACCTGCGAACGGGCCACCCGGCTGTGACGGATGTCCCCCACGATGACCACCTGCAGACTCTTGAACCGATCCATACCCTCATCGCCACCGCCCAACGCCTGGCGAACTGTATAGAGGTCGAGGAGAGCCTGGGTCGGGTGCTCGTGCCAACCGTCTCCGGCGTTGATGACAGACAAGTTGGTGACCCAGCCGGCTACTCGGGTCGGGGCGCCCGAGGACGGGTGGCGAATGATGATGGCGTCGATTCCCATCGCCTCGATGGTCTCCACCGTGTCGCGGAGTGACTCGCCTTTCTTCACCGAAGATGATCCGACCGCGAACGAGAGCACGTCGGCCGACAGCCGCTTGGCCGCCGTCTCGAACGAGACCCGGGTCCGGGTCGAGTCCTCGAAGAACAAGGTGGCGACCGTCCGACCCCGCAGGGCCGGCACTTTCGGATTTGCCCGGTGGCCAACCTCCACAAAGGAGTCAGCCACCCGCAAGACCTCGCCGATGCCATCGGGGCCGAGATCGTCGATGCTCAAGAGATGGTGAGGGAACTGATTCACCGACCCACCACATCCCCGAGCGCCACACCGTCTTCGGTGACGTCGACCATCTCGTCGCGTCGGGTGGGAAGGTTCTTTCCCACGTAGTCGGGCCGGATTGGCAGTTCACGGTGGCCTCGGTCGACCATGACCGCCAACTGCACGGCCTGGGCCCGTCCATACTCGCTGACCGCGTTGAGGGCGGCCCGAACGGTCCGTCCGGTGAAGAGCACGTCGTCGACCAACACCACGGTGGCCCCGGTCAGATCAAAACTGATGTCGGTCACCGCCTCAGGCAATACCGGGCGCAGACCGATGTCATCGCGATAGAAGGCGACGTCGAGGATGCCCACCGGGATGGTGGTGCTCTCCACGGTTTCGAGGCTGGCCGCCAAGCGCTCGGCAATGGGAACGCCACCGGTTTGGAGTCCGATCAGGACCAGATGCTCGAGGCCCCGATTGCGCTCGGCGATCTCGTGGGACATCCGGGTGATGGCTCGGTGGACGTCGGCTGCCGACATCACTTGAGCTCTGGGGACAAATACTGCGCCCCGCGGTCGGGTATGACTGCGTTCGCGTTCGGCCACCGGCTCCTCCTGTCCGTTCGGGCCTCACGGGACCCGCTTCACGGTCAGATGTCGACTATACCGCGAGTCTCAGTTGTGCGCGTCACCTGTCACTCCAGGGTCGTCGCCGGTCCCCTGGGCCGATGGACCCGCGAACGCCGCCAGTCCGCTACCCGCGAACATTGTCAGTTGATCGACCAACTCGGCCCGTGACACGGTCCTCGAGTCCACCCACCAGTCGGCAGCCATAAAGACCGATCCCATCAGGGCGTAGCCCAACGTGGCAGCTGGAGAGGGGTCGGCCCCTGAGTCGCGGAGGCCATCCGCCATCATGGAGCCCACCACCTCGCCCACCGATACGAGCAGTTGGCGGTCGCCAAGGGAACGGCCGAATCCTGCCGCTCCCTGCACCAGAAATCTGAAGAGTGCGGGCTCTGTTTCCACAAATTGACAGAAGGCATCGATGGCCCCCCGCAGCGCCACCGGAAGTTCAGTCTCTTCCGACACCAGCGTCCCGATGCGCAGGGCCAACTCATCCGACACCTCGGCCGCCAGTGCGTCGGCCAGCGACGCCTTGTCCTTGAACGCTGCATACAGTGCCGGTTTGGTATAGCCCGCCGCCCCGGCGATGGCCGCCATCGACGCATCGGGTCCCAACCGGGCGATGGCACCGCGTGCCACCGTCACGAGTTGACGGCGACGGTGTGCGGGATCGGGCCGAGGCCCGGGAGGCCGTCCCCGGCGGGTTGGTTGGGACGAAATGGCGATTTCTCCCATGGATCCAGTATAACCTACCGCTAGTAGTTAATATCCTCGATTCTCCGGGAGGAACGGAATTTGAAACTCGACCCCATGGGCCCGATCCGCGGGATGATGGCATCAACGATGCGCAGCAAGTTCGGTGAGCCGCTGGTGTCGTTCGACGACTCCCCTGGTGATCCGGGTCTGTTCGGACCGGAGTCGGTCACCTGGCGGGTGCACTCGGACATGCCCGCCATGCTCATCGGCGGGGTGTCATCTCTTTTGCTTCAGACGCTTCATCCCGGGGCGATGGCCGGTGTGGCCGATTTTTCCGTCTACGAGGAGGATCCGCTCGGCCGACTCCAGCGAACCGGCACCTTTGTAGGCGGAACCATCTTCGGATCTACGGCTACAGCGGAGAAGCTCATCGATATTGTCAAATACGTGCATCTGTCGGTATCGGGAGTCCGTCCCGACGGCGTTCCCTATGCCGCCTCCGATCCTGACCTCCTCTGCTGGGTGCACGTGGCCGAACATGCTCAGTTCCTCCGAGCCCACCAGCTCTTCGGTGTCCGGCCCCTGCGGGCACCGGATATAGATCGATATTTCGCCGAGGTAGCAGAAGTGGCGCGCCGACTGGGTGCAACCGATGTTCCCACCGATGCCATTGGGGTCGACGACTATTTCACCGCCATCCGGCCGGAACTGCAGTTCGGGACACAGGCCGCCAAAGGCCTCGAATTCCTACTGGCACCCAACATCGGCGGTCCGGTGGAACAGGCCGCGTATACCCCCTTGGTCCGCGCCGCCACAGCCATCCTTCCCGATTGGGCCTCACGCATGTTGGGCATATGGCAACCGTGGCCCGAGTTGGTGGCCAACCGTTTCACCGCCTGGGGGCTATGCCGCACCTTGCGATGGGCCATGGGACCGAGCGAGGTCTTTGATCGTTCGAACCGCCGAGCCAGGGCTGTAATCGGGGCTGAGGTGGCCGCGGCATAAGTAGGTCCGGCCACACGGGCCGGACCGTTCTCCTATCAATCCCGGATGCGGGTAGCCAGGGTGGACAGGACCCCGTTGACGAAACGCCCGGAGTCGTCGGTGGAGTACCCCGAAGCCAGCTCCACCGCCTCGTTGAGGATGACGGCGGTGGGCACCTCGGATGAGCCCAACAGCTCTGCCACCGCCAAACGGAGGACGTTTCGATCGACCACCGCCATCCGAGCCAGGTCCCATCCGATGGCGGCCGAATTGATCAACTCGTCGATCTCGGCCTGTCTCTCCTCCACCGCCGTCAACAACTCCACCGTGTAGGGATCGGGCGGCACCATGAGGGCGCCCAGGATCTCCGACGGAGGATTGCCCTTCAGCTCCGCCTCGTACATGAGTGAGAGCGCCCGTTCTCGGGCCTGGTGTCGGGGTGACGTCTCCATGATGGAACACGGTGAGGTGCAGATGCAGCGTGTGGGCCGATGAGGGCGTGGTCGATGGCAGCCCTCCTTCGGTTCCTCAGGCCCGGGTCAGATACTCCCCGGACCGGGTATCCACTTTGATCTTCTCACCCGGATTGACGAATAACGGAACCTGCAGTGCCAAGCCGGTCTCCACGATGGCTGGCTTGCGCGCTCCCGAGACGCGGTCGCCTTGCACCCCGGGCTCGGTCTCGGTGACCGTCAGCTCCACCGCGGCCGGCAGGTCGACCCCGACAATCTCGGTGCCGTAGAACTGGAGCACGGCATCGTCACCTTCCTTCAGGTAGTTGGCGGCGTCACCGAGGGAGGCGGTCGTCACCTGAAGCTGTTCGTAGGTGACGGTGTCCATGAACACATAGTCGGCGCTGTCCCGATAGAGGAACTGCATCGCCCGTTTGTCGATGATGGCCTGCTCGAGCTTTTCGTCGGCCCGATAGGTGCGTTCAATCACTGCGCCGGTTCGGACGTTCTTCAGTTTGGTGCGCACGAAGGCGCCGCCCTTCCCCGGCTTCACGTGCTGGAACTCCACCACCGCGAACAAGCCTTCGGTCAGGTTGAGGGTCATTCCATTGCGCAGGTCGTTGGTCGAGACAGCCATTAGGCGATATTTCTCATCAGACAGGGACTTCTTTCGGGAACTGTGTGAGGGATCTGCTGCCGTCTGCGGTTACAACCAGGGTGTCCTCAATGCGGACCCCACCGGTGTCGGGCACATAGACACCGGGCTCCACGGTGATCACGGCGCCGGGGGCGAGGATAGCAGTTGACCCTGGCCCGACCGACGGGGCTTCGTGAATATCGAGGCCGACCCCGTGGCCGGTTCCGTGCTCGAACCGTTCTCCCCACCCGGCATCGTCGATCACCTGACGGCAGACCAGGTCGACCGATCCTGTCTCTATGCCCGGGCGCACCGCCGCCACCCCAGAGCGCTGGGATTCGGCCACCACCGAAAACACCCGGGCCAACTCGCCGGTGGGTTCGCCACCCACACAAAAGGTGCGGGTCATATCCGAGCGATACCCATCGAAGACGGCGCCGAAGTCGACCACCACCGGGTCGCCCCTTTGTATCCGGCGGTCACCCGGCCGAGCATGTGGCTTGGCCGAGTTCTCGCCGGAGGCCACAATGGTCTCGAACGCACTGTCCTCTGCCCCCGCCATGCGCATGGCGTGGTCAAGGCCGGCGGCAAACCGGGACTCGGTCAGAGGACCAACAGCGCCGGTGCCGGACCCGGCCGCCGCCAACATCGGTAACACGGCTGCCAATGCCTCGTCGGCGATCGCCGCGGCCCGCTCCATCCTGATGATCTCGTCGGCGTCCTTGACCACCCGTAGCGACTCAATCAGCCCCCGGGTCGCCAACAGTTCCGAGGATGCGAAGACGTCGACCCATGAACGTTGGGAGGCCCACGTCACGTCGTCGGCCTCCAGTCCGACGCGGAGCGCCGATCCCGCGGCTCCGGCCAACGCCTCACGCTGAGCCTGAACTCCTCCCACTACAACGGCCACCTCATCGGCCACTCCAGATGCTCGAATCTGTTCGCCCGACTGGGTCCGATACCGCCCATCAGTGGTCAGCACGGCGCGGCCCGCGGTAACCAGCAAGAGGCCGGCCGAGCCCGAGAACCCGGTGAGCCAGCGGATATTGGCCGGCGTGGTCACCAGCAACGCCTCGATGGCACCACCCTCCGCGCTGGCTTCGTCGAACAGCTTCCGCAATCGATCCAGCCGTCCGACCACCGACATCGGGGAAAGCTGATCGGACTTCCCGACCCCCGCCACTCACGACCCCGATCGCGCCATAAGGAGCCGGTGGGTTGCCTCCACGGCCAGGGAGTACCCCAAACCCCCAAATCCGGCGATGCACCCATCGGCCACCGGGGCGACCACCGAGGTATGCCGGAACGGTTCGCGGGAGGCGGGGTTGGAGAGGTGCAACTCCACCACCACCCCTTCGAACGCCGCCAGGGCATCGTGGAGCGACCACGACGTGTGGGTAAGGGCACCAGCGTTGATGATGATGGCCACCGCTCTCCTCCGGGCTCCCTGCACCGCTTCGACCAGCTCACCTTCGTGATTGGTCTGGAAGTGTTCGAGTTCGAATCCCAGCTTGGTGGCGGTACCGGTAGCGGTCGCGACATGGTCGGCCAGCGTCTCCGGCCCGTAGATGGCCGGCTCTCTCTCGCCCAACAGGTTCAGGTTGGGGCCCGAAAGCAACACGATGAGTCCCGACGAGCTCATGATGACCTTTCCATCTCTGCCAGGGTAGCGACCACCTCGGCTGGTTCGATGTCCCTTACCGGTTCGGGCCCGTTGGGCCCATCGAGTACGAAGGTCAGATCATGATGTGCCTTCTTGTCGCGGGCCATAAAGGTCACCAGTTCCTCGGCGTCGGCTCCGGCCGGCAGATCACCGGACAGATCAAAACCTCGGACCACCCGGCGGTGCAAGTTCACCCGGGAGTCGTCGATGCGTCCGAGCCTTCGGGCCAACGTGGCTGCGAACACCAGGCCGATGGCCACGGCTTCACCGTGGCGCAGATCCCACCTCCGGTCGGGTCCGAAAGCCGCCGCTTCCAACGCGTGGGCCAGGGTGTGCCCGTAGTTGAGGATCATCCGGCGATCACCCTCCCGTTCGTCGGACGCCACCACCTCGGCCTTGATGCTCACGCATCGGGCCACCTGGTCGCTGAGCGCGACATCGAGCAGCGATGCGCCAGGTTGGCCCGAAGTACCTGCATCGCCTGTGGCGCCGAGGAAGGCGTACTTGGCCATCTCACCTCGCCCCGAGGCCCACTCCCGGGGCGGAAGTGTGGACAGCACCTCGGTGTCACACAGCACCGCCTTGGGTTGCCAGAACGCACCGACCAGATTCTTCCCTTCGGGGATATTGACTCCGGTCTTACCCCCGATGGCCGCGTCCACCTGGCCGAGCAGCGTCGTCGACACGTTCACATAGGAGACACCCCGGTGAAACGAGGCAGCCGCGAATCCGGCCACGTCGGTCACCACGCCTCCACCGACGGCGATCACCACGTCACTGCGGCTGATCCTCGCACGGGCGAAACCCCTACACAGTGCTTCGACCACACTGAGTGACTTGGCCGCCTCGCCGTCAGGCACGGTGAACACTTCGAAGGGCAGTCCCGGATCCACATCCACCGGAATCCCGGCTTGGGTGACCACCGCGGCCCGCCCTGCTGTCGGAACGACGTCTGAAATCATCGTCGCCAACAGGTGACGAGCCCCATCACCCACCACCACGTCGTACCGGCGATCACCGAGCTCGACCGTAATGGTGATCACGCTCCAGCTCCGGGTTCAGCACCCACCAGGCCCGCCTCGGCCAGCACCCGGTCAACCACCTCACCAGCGGTGAGCTCATCGACGTCGACCACCAGGCGGGCGACCGATTCGTAGAGGGGACGACGCAGTTGGTAGAGGGCGGTCAATGACTCCACCGGGTTGTCCCCGAGCAGCGGGCGACCCTCTCCACTGCCCACCCGAAGTCCCAGGGTGGCCGGATCGGCCCGTAGCCACACCACGACACCCGACGCCATCAACAGGGCGCGGTTCGCCCCGGAGAGAACAGCTCCACCCGCCACCGATATCACCACCGGATCGTTGTCAGCGACCGCCTCGGCCAGTACCCGGCTCTCCTCGGCCCTGAATGCCGCCTCCCCATCCTCGGCGAGGATTTCCGGCACTGTACGGCCGGTATCGGCCACCACCTGAGCATCGGAGTCGAAAAACTTCCAACCGAGCCGGGTGGCGGCCATTCGTCCGACAGTGGTCTTGCCCACTCCCATCATCCCCACCAGCAGCAAACGGTCAGGCATCGGATACCGGGGCATCGGCCGCCGAGGGCGTCTCTCCCAACGCCTCCAGGTATCCCTGACGGTTCCGCCGGAACTCGGCCACTGAGTCGCCCCCGAACTTACGGAGCGCTTCTCCGGCGAGGACCAAGGCCACCATCGTTTCGGCCACCACGCCCATGGCCGGCACCGCCGTCACATCGGTGCGCTCCTTGAACGACACAGTTGATTCCTTCGTCACCACGTCAACCGTTTCGAGTGACGGACGGTTCAATGTGGCCAACGGCTTCATCGAGGCCCGGGTCACGATGGGGGAACCGGTGGAGATCCCCCCTTCGACCCCGCCGGCCCGGTGGGTGTCTCGCATGTAACCGCCTCCGAGTTCGCCGGCCAGTCGATCATCGGAGGCGAGGTCGGCGACCCGAATGGCGTCATGGGCCACCGAACCGCGCAGCGCCGGAAGCGCCCGACCCTCCCCGATCTCCACCGCCTTGATGGCCTGGATACTCATCAGCGCCTGGGCCAACAAAGCGTCCAGGCGACGGTCCCAGTGCACGTGGCTCCCGAGACCGACAGGAACCCCGTAGGCGATAATTTCGGCCACACCACCCAGCGAGTCCCCGTCCTTGGCTGCCGCCTTGATGGCGGCCACCATTCGGCCTTCAGCTTCCGGATCCGCACATCGGACCGGGGATTCGTCGATCCGGCCCAGATCGGCCATGGTCGGCAGCATCCCGGCATCGGAGCGTTCGGGGCCGATCTGGACAATGTGGCTGAGGATATCGATGCCGATTTGTCCCAGAAGTAATTTGGCCAGCGTTCCGGCCGCCACTCGGGCCGCCGTTTCGCGGGCAGAAGCCCGCTCGAGGACGTCGCGAGCATCGTTCAGTCCGTATTTGAGCATTCCGGCCAGGTCGGCGTGGCCGGGTCGAGGCTGGGTGAGTACCTTGGACGGAAGTCCGGGAGCCGGGGACATCTCCTCCTCCCACTTCGGCCACTCGGTATTGCCGATCTCAATGGCGATCGGCGACCCGAGGGTACGACCGTGGCGGACGCCCCCCACCAGGCTCACCTCGTCGGCTTCGAAACGCATGCGGGGCCCCCGCCCAAATCCCAACCGCCGGCGGGCCAGACCGCGTTGAATATCCTCGGTCGTCACCAACAGACCGGCGGGCATGCCTTCCACCACCACCACCAGGGCTCGGCCATGGGACTCTCCAGCGGTCAGATAGCGCAGCATCCAGGCAAATCTACTCGGGGCGCCGAGTCGCTCTGGTCCGGGATGGCCTTCACCCATCGGTCGCCGACGACGGCCATGGATCTACCCGGTCCCAAAGAAGCTGTGGGCAAGGTGGGTTCCAAAGAACACGGCCAGCACGGCCCCGACCGACAACGCCGGGGCGAACGCGATCCGGGTTTTCCGACCCGAGGCCAGCACTGCCATCATGACCAGGCCGAACACCATGCCGATCACGAACCCACCGAAGAACGCCAGGTAGGCGTGAATGAGGCTCAGGTAGCCAGTGGCAATGCCGATCACCCCGGCCAACCGGACGTCGCCGAACCCCATCCCCTGCGGCATGAACCACCAGATGGCAAAGAAGAGCCCAAACGCCACCACACCGGCGATTGCCGCCCCGCTCAAGTGCTTCCATTGATGATCGGCCGCCGAGGTCACTACCAGTAACGGGACCATGAGGACGAGGGTGCCATAAATCAACCGGCGGGGAACCAGGCGGTAGGAAAGGTCGGTCAAAGACACCGCCACCAACAGCGCGAAGAACACACAGAACGGCGCCAGGATCAGATCGGCTCCGAAGTGCACTGCCGCGGAAGCGAAGAGCCCTCCGGTGACGATGGCTGCCACCAGGGTCCGCATGGTTGATCGCCCTTGGACCACCACATGGTGAAGGTCGCGGTCGGGGACGGCTTCGGTGACCGGGTCGGTGACTGTCTTCGAGTCCGGAGCATCAAGCTTTTCGGCCGTCTCCGCCGCCTCGGCCCGCTTCCGCTCGTCGTCTCGGTGGCTGCGCTCGGCCAGATGTTGGCCGAGGGGGTCCAACACCCCACCAGCCACCAGACCGGCAATGGTCGTCCCTGCGACAAGTACAACATTCACCCGCAGAAACGTACCGGACCGACCCGTTCGAAGGGGGAATCATCCTCCTCTATCGTGTTTCCCCATGGAAACCCGAACTCTTACCCTGTCCACTCCCGACGGCCCGATGCCGTGTTATGAAGCCATTCCCGAGGAAGCGGAAGGAATGCGCCGAGGAGCGGTGGTGGTGATCCAAGAAGCGTTCGGGGTGAACCCTCACATCGAAGATGTCACCCGCCGGTTTGCCGAGGCGGGCTATCACGCCGTCGCCCCTCACCTCTTCCATCGGACCGGCGCACCGGTGTTTGGATACGAGGATTTCTCAGTGGTCATGGAGCACATGGGGGCTATCACCGATGAGGGAATCATCACCGACGTGGGCGCGGCGCTCAAACATCTCGAAGATGCCGGTTGGGCCGGTGACCAGACCGGAGCTGTCGGATTCTGCATGGGCGGCCGTGCCAGTTTTCTGGTGGCGGGAACCTATGCCCTCGGGGGCGCAGTCGGCTTCTACGGGAGCGCCATCGTCACCGGGCGCAACGAGCGGATGGGCTCGCTCCTCGGACTGATCCCAACCCTGAAGACACCTTGGCTGGGTCTCTTCGGCGACGAGGACAAGGGCATCCCGGTGGCGGATGTCGAACGTTTGCGAGAGGAACTGGCAACCGCTTCCCCGGTGGACACCGGCGTCGTCAGGTATCCCGGGGCTGAGCACGGGTTTCACTGCGACGTCCGGTCCTCCTACGCCCCGAAAGCCGCGGCCGACGGGTGGAAGCGCACCCTTGCCTGGTTCGAGGATCACCTCGCCACCCCGACACGGTGACCGGACCCGCGGGGATGTAACCCGGGCCACCAACGATCAGATGGGTGCCGGTTCGTAGAACGGGTTGGCACCACTGGCGTGATCGGTGACATCAACGACGGCAGTCAGCTCGGGAATGGCTTCGCGCAGCATGACTTCGATGCCCTGGGACAAAGTGGCCTTTGCCATGCCACAGCCCTGGCATCCACCGCTGAGGCGGAGGTAGACAGCCAGTTCCTCCACGGCCACCAGGTCGGCGCGCCCGCCATGGACAGCGATGCTGGGATTCACCTGTTTCTCGAGGACCAGAACCACTTGCTGGGCAATCGGATCAGACAGGTCGACCGTGGCCGGAGGGGCCAGGCCGGACCGAGCCGAATCGGCCGGGGTGTTGGGGTTGACCACCACCAGACCTCCTTCGCCCTCTTCGTCGATCACGAAATCCAAGACGGCTCCTTGGAGTCCGTCAATGCTGCCTTTCGGCACCACCACCGCCAGATCGTCATTGTGCTGCACCACGTCACCAACCTCGGCATCCGCCGATGAACGGAAGTAGATGTCGTAGGAGTAGGCGTCGTCGCGGGTACCGGTGATCTCGAGCCACAAGGCCAGTGATGGAGCGTCGGCCTCACCGGCGCGGGCATCGAGCACGGAGGCCCGGGCAGCGACAGTGACGGTCAGTATCGGGCGACGGTCGTCACGCACTTCGCTCATGCCTGCCATCATAAGAGCGTGACCCCAGTTCGATCGCAAGTACCCGCCGATGCTCACGAATGGGTCAGCTTCAAGGACCCTGACGAAGAGCGGACATGGCAGTTCGACGTAACCTTCCTCACCAGCGCCTGGACATGCATCTACGGCCAGGGATGCCAGGGCGTTCTCACCGGACCGGCGCCGGAACTTGTCCAGGGGTGTTGCTCCTACGGCGCCCACTTCACCGGAAAAAAAGATGCCCGCACCGTCGAAAAGGCGGCAGCGCAGCTGACCCCGGATCTCTGGCAGTTTCACCGGCAGGGCCAAAAGGGCGTGGTGAAGAAGTTGGCCGACGGGGAACTGGCCACCCGCATGGTCGACGGGGCCTGCATCTTCTTGAACCGGCCTGGCTTCGAGGCCGGAGCCGGGTGTGCCCTCCACAAGTCAGCAGAGCGCCAAGGCCGGAGCCACGTCGAGCTCAAGCCGGAAGTGTGTTGGCAGCTTCCACTCCGGCGTGAGGACGATTCGTCGCCCGATGGTCACGTAACGTCAGTGATACGCCAATGGGACCGTCAGCATTGGGGTGAGGGCGGCGAAGAATTCCATTGGTGGTGCACCGAGGATCCTGCCGCCTTCATCGGGCACGAACCGGTGTACGTGAGCATGCAGACGGAGCTGGAGACGATGACCGGCAAGAAGGTCTACCGCCGCCTCAGCGCCTACCTCGACGAGCGAATGACTCCCCGGACCAAGGTCTCCCTGCTGCCCCATCCCACCGCTCGACGGTAATTTTCAACGGCCTCATTCGGCCAGCGGGTCATCCTCGGCGTACGTAGCCCGGCTCGGGGCCGTCCCCAGAATCTCGTCGTACTCGTCTTCGGTAGCCAAACACCATGACGCGTGCTTGTCATCGGGTTCCGCACCACATTCGGGGCAACTCCGGTTCGCGGTCGCGACGGAGCGCTTCAGACTGCGTGCCTCCTCGAAGCGGCGATGCCGTCCCTTCTTCACCGAAACAACTCCTTGTCCCCGGCCTAGGCGGTACCCAACACGACCCACCGGGCCGGGGTGACCGCCGTTCACAATTCCTCCTCAGTGTAGTGCGGCACACGGGTGGTCGTGTCACGCAAAACGGCCTGTACGATCGGTGGGTGCCCCAAGGATTCGACCCCCAAGCGATGATCGACAGGTTCCGAGCCAGGGCGAATGCCGTCCGGACCCGCGGTCTCCCTCCTATCGAAGGCCCCGAGCGCCTGCGGTTCAAGGAGCAGATGCAAGTCGACTTTATGGACTACGCCATGCTCGGTGACGCCCAAGCCGACATGGTGGACGGAATCCTCACCCTCCGCATCGACCTGCGACCGAAGGACGCTTCGCCCGAGAACTGAGTTCGGCGTCGGTGGAGGGTGCCCATCAACCTCCGTAGTTCATACGGGTGTCCTCCATCCGGAGCACCTCTGGCCGCCCCGTACCGGCATGGTCGGCGTCGCTGGCGTCCGAGTCGGGTTCCCGGTCGTCGGTCACCTCACCGACGTCGACCACTTCGCCGATGAACAGGATGTGACTTCCTTCCCGGCCCGTGCCTCCCCCCAACTCCACGGTCTGGCGCACCTCACAGGCCAGCCAACCCACCGAGGAGGCGAGGATGGGCACACCCTTTGACACTTCCACGACCGGCTCACTCTGTATGGCGGTGATGGCCCGGTCCGGCCCGAATTCCACCTCGCTGGCCGGCTTGACGAATCGGCGCACAATGGCCCGGTCCGTGCGGGCGAGGATGGAGATCGAAAATTTTTCGCTTTTTTGGACCAATTGCCGGGTTACCGCACCTGTCTCGACGGCGATTGCCACCAGCTTCGGGGTCGTCGACACCTGCATGACCAAGTTGGCGGTCATCAGGTTCACGTCATCACCCCATCTGCTTCCTACCACGAAGAGCCCTGTTGGCATCGACCACAACACCCGTCGTCTCAGCCGGTCATACTCCTCGGGGTCACGTCCCTCGGGAATGGGCCCGGCGATACCGGTTTCGGTGGGCACGTCCTATTCCTCTCTGCAACCGCGCACGCGCCGCTTCAGTTTCCGAACGGATCAACGTTCGAGCCCAGCGGGGCGGTGGTAGTGGTGGTGGAGGGAACGTGTCCGGTAATTGACGTGATCCGATCCAACGCCGTGGTCAACTGGGTGTTGGTTCTCGTCCGCCCCGCTGCCGACGTGGCCAGCAGCTTCGAATTGCTCCCCGCTCCTTTGTAGCAGTCGGTCCCGGCGTCATAGGCGGTCGCATAGGCGGTGCTCAGGTCGTTGCTCAACTCCTGGTCAGGGGTAGGCAGGTTGCCATTGCCGATGCCGGCGTCACTGGCCAGCAACGCACATACCGACCGGATCTGGCCGGAAGGATCGTGCTGGCTGAATGCCAGGTCCACGTTCTTGATATCCACTTCGATGGTGCCGATCGACGACCCGGCCCCGGCTCCGGCCACCCAGACAGACACCTGCTGGGCGGGCGTCCCCGATTGTTCCTGTCCCGAACAGCCGGCGAGGGCGACCGATGCCAGGGACATCACCGCGAAGGTGGCACCCACCACCCGCAACCGAGCCCGAGTGAACGAACCCATGATCAGGCCGGGAATCCCGTGCGATCGAACCGCCACGAAGAGTCAAGCTGGCGAAGGAATGTCGCACAACGCTCCTCTTCAACCTGTTCGCCAATGGAACCGGCAGCGGAACGCAGGCCATCGAGACAACGGAGAAATGGGCGATTTTCCTCGTGGGCCCAACGCACCGTGCCCGACCCCTTCCAGCCCGTAGAACGGAGGGCGTCGAGACCGCGGTGATATCCGACGCGAAAGCAGGCGTACGCCTCCACGTCGTCCCGGGCCAGAGAGCCCAAGGCGGCCCACGCCGCCAACGATGTCGGGTTGGATCGCACCACATCGGCCACGGCATGACGACGCCGCTCCCCCGGTTGGCCCAATGCCGCGCCGAGATCGGCCAGGATGGCGTCCGACTCGCCTGGCAATACTGTCTCGGGGAGCCCGGCGGTCAACCTCACCGTCGACGCGTCCGAGGTTGGTTCGGATATTGCACTCATGGAGGAAGTGTAGGGCGAGGTCGACACGGCACTCCTTCGCCACCGCCAGGCCAGGCTCAGGCGAAGCTCAAGCGAAGCTGACCAGGTGGTAGTCCTTACGACCACGACGCACCACCAGGTAGCGACCGGCTACCAGATCGTCAGCCACCAACGTTCGGGCCACATCGACCTCCCGCCGGTTGTTCACATAGGCACCACCCTGCTCGATGGTGGTGCGGGCCCGACCTTTGGAAGGGACCATGCCCGTCTCCGCCATCAGGTCGACCAGGGAAAGGCCTTCGCCGTCGAGACGGCTTCGGGCAAGCTGTGTGGAGGGAGCGTCGACGAAGACATCGAGGAGAGACCGCTCGTCCAGCCGGGCCACCTCCTCACCAAAGAGGGCGGCGGCGGCTCGTTCCGCCCGTTCGGTTTCCTCTTCACCGTGGACGAGCAGGCAGACCCGGCGGGCCAGCTCCCGCTGGGCTTCACGCCGTTCGGGGTGGTCGGCGGTGACCTGGTCGAGTCCACGGATCTCGTCGTGAGAGAGGAAGGTGAAGTACCGAAGGTAGGCCCCGACCACCGCGTCCTCGCTGCGAACGAAGAACTGATACAGCTGGTAGGGGCTCGTCCTGTTGGCATCGAGCCACACCGTGCCGGATTCTGTCTTCCCGAATTTGGACCCGTCCGCCTTCAGTACCAACGGGGTGGTCAGACCCCACACTTCGGTGTGACGGAGTTTTCGCACCAGCTCGATGCCCATGGTGATGTTGCCCCACTGTTCCCTCCCTCCCAGTTGAAGGGTGCAGTTGCACTGGTCGAACAGGTGGAGAAAGTCGTAGGCCTGAAGAAGCATGTAGCTGAATTCAGTGAACGAGATCCCTTGCCCATCGCGATCGAGCCGGGACTTGACCGAATCCTTGGCCACCATCTGATTGACGGTGAAGTGCTTGCCCACATCTCGCAAAAAATCGAAGAGACGGAGTTCGGTCAACCAATCGCTGTTGTTCATCAACCGGGCCTGGGAGCCGGTTGCGTCGGAACCGAAGTCGAGGAAGCGCGCGAGTTGGGTGTGGATGCCATGGAGATTGGCCTCGAGCACATCCGGCGACAGGAGAGACCGTTCCTCGGTCTTCCCGCCCGGGTCACCGATGAAACCCGTCCCTCCTCCGGCCAATGCGATGGGCCGGTGGCCGGCCACCTGAAGGCGTCGCAGATTGCAGACTTGCAGGAGGTGGCCCACGTGGAGACTGTCGGCGGTGGGGTCGAACCCCGTGTAGGCGGTGAGCCGATCGGCATCGAGGCGTGCCTCGAGGGAGGGGTCAGTCATCTGGTGGATGAGCCCCCGAAAGCGGAGGTCCTCGGCAAGTCTGGACATGGTCTCAGCCTGCCACGTCGCCGGAGGCCGGCGGCCAAATCGCCACCTCCCGAGCGCCCCCACCATCACGATGACAGCACCCCGCCTGTACTGGCCCGATACGCTCACGGGACCGGTGGCCGATGGCCGATGCGGCTTTCTGCCCATGAAACAAGGAGTTCGCGGTGACAAACCCCTACCTCGATGGCAACTTCGCACCGGTGCTCGAAGAGCTGACGGAAGATCACGAACTGCCGGTCACCGGCATCATCCCACCGGATCTGGAGGGTCACCTCCTCCGCAACGGCCCCAATCCGGCAGTACTTCCTGCCGATGACACCGAATACCACTGGTTCAGTGGCGACGGGATGATCCACGATATTTCGTTGGCGGGCGGCAAAGCGGTCGGTTATCGCAACCGCTGGGTCAGGACCCGCAAACTGGCGGCCGAACTGGGCACTGTCTCCCCCAAAGGACCGAGTGAACCTCTCGACGGCCCGGCCAATACCCACGTCATCCGGCACGGTGGTGCGACGCTGGCTCTGGTGGAGTCGGGTTTCCCCCACGCACTTTCCCCCGATCGGGAGCGGGCACGGATACACGATTTCGACGGGGCGCTGGCATCCCCGATGACCGCTCATCCCAAGGTCGACCCGGTCACCGGAGAGCTCTTCTTCTTCGGTTATGACGTGTTCGGACCACCATTTCTCCGCTATCACACGGTGGATGCCACCGGTACGCTCACCCACAGCCAAGAGGTCGACATCCCCCGGGCCACGATGATGCACGACTTCGGGGTCACGGCCACTCAGGTCGTCTTCATGGATCTTCCGGTGGTGTTCGATCTCGACCTCGCCTCCACCGGGCGTTCACTCCCCTTCCGATGGATGCCCGACGCCGGGAGTCGGATCGGGGTGATGCCCCGCAACCATGGGGATGGGGCCATCCGGTGGATCGGCATTGACCCGGTGTATGTCTTCCATGTCCTCAATGCCTATGACGACGGGGATGTCATTGTCATGGACGTCGTTCGTTACGACTCCGCGTTCGACACCGAGCCCGGCGAGATCATCGCTTCGAACAAACCGGTACTGGCTCGATGGACGATCGATCCGAACGGAAATCGGGTGAGCGAAGAAAGACTCGATGATGCACTGGTGGAATTTCCTCGGATGGACGTAACGGTGGCCGGCCTCCCCCACCGTTACGGCTACTGCACCCTGCTTGGAGCCCAACTCGACACCAGCGATCAGACAGGTCTCATCAAGTACGACCTCCAGCGGGACGAGACCACCCGGTACGACCCGGGTGAACATCGGGCATCGGGCGAGCCGATATTCGTTCGGGCCGATGACGGGAGAGGCGAAGACGAAGGTTGGGTAATGAGCGTTGTCTACGACGCCACTCGTGACGCCAGCGATCTGGTGATCCTCGACGCCACATCATTCTCGGGCCCGCCAGTGGCCACTGTGCATCTGCCCGTCCGGGTGCCGTTCGGGTTCCACGGTTCGTGGGTGCCTTCCACGTCCTGAAGATTTCCGACTGATAAAGTTGGCGCCCTCGCGCGGCTGGTGATAAGTGAGGGTGACGCCAACCCTGGTTCCGAGCGTGAGAAACTTGCAGTTACAAAGTCGGTGGGATGAGACGTCCCGGCCGATCGACGAAACGAGCGACAGGCCAACCGACCTTGCCATCCATCGATCTTTCTCAATCGGGCCCACCCGGTACTCTTCGCCATACTGGCGGCAGGGGAACCTGGCCGTCGCCGATAAGCAGGCTGTGGGGGCTCTCGATGCACCGGGCCTATGCCGAGTAACGGCGAGTTTCCCGGACCCATCCTCGGGGGCCAGGTCCCTATTCCTCGCAATGCGGGTGGGACCCGACCTGTCCCCGAACACCGCCTCAAACCGGCCAAGCGCCGTCGTACGCCGGGCCAACGGATCCTTCGGATCCTCATCATTGTGCTCTCGCTGATTATTGTGCTCGCTGCTGCCGGATATGGCTACTTCCGGTACGAATGGGCCCAGATCAATACCGCCGTCTGCCCCAGCTGTGTCGCGGTGGCCAACGGAGCACCGTACAACGTGCTGGTGCTCGGCTCGGACACCCGGACCGGCGAGACCAGCGCACAGGCACAGCAGTTCGGCAACCAGACCACCGCGGGTGGACAGCGCAGCGACACCATCAAGATCGTCCATGTCGATCCCCAGGCAGGCACCGCCAGCATCCTGTCCATCCCCCGCGACACGTTCGTCACCCTTTCCGGCGTACCGGCCTCGTCGGGTGTGTCGTCGAAGAACAAGATCAATGCCGCCTTCGCTTCGGGGCCGAACGACCCGAACCCGAGCGGGACCGGTGCCAATGGACTGGTCACCACCCTTCAGAACACGTTTGGGATTCCCATCAGTCACTGGATAGTCGTCAACTTCTTCGGGCTCATGGACGCGGTGAACGGACTGGGCGGGGTAAAGATGAACGTACCGGTTCCGATCCGCGACTACGGCGACTGCAATGCCAACGGCGTGTACAGCAATTGCACCGGTCTCAATATTCAAACGACCGGCTGCCAGACCCTTGGCGGCGCCCAGGCGCTGGCCCTCTCCCGGTCACGGCATTTCGAGTACTACCAGAATGGCAAGTGGAACAGCGACTACTCATCGGATCTCGGTCGCATCCAACGCCAGAATCTGATGATCGAGGCGGTGGTCAACAAGGCCAAGTCGACCTACAACCCGGTCACCGCGGCGTCATTCATCGCGTCGCTCACCCACGACGTCACCCTGGACAACCAGATGAGCGCAGGGATGTTGCTGAGCCTGGCCGAGCGCTACCACGCCTTTTCGGGCTCGAGCCTGAAGAACTACACGTTGCCCACGATCGGAGCCAGCTACGCGCCCTACGGCGGAGAGGCGGTCCAAGTGGTTCAACAACCCCAAGCCCAGCAGATGTTCACCCAATTCCTGGGCGGACCGGCTGGAACCGTCACCACACCACCCCTGAGTTCCTACGGTAATCCAATCCCGGTGCCGCCTGTCGGGACCCCCACCACCGCGGCGGCGACGAGTCCTGCCACCGCGGTGTCCTCAACCCCCCCCGCCGCCAGTGCCCCGTCTGCCTTCCCGTCGTTCGATCCGACACCCTGCTGACCGGGTCGATCAGGACTGGTCGCCTACCAACTGGCCGAAGCACCCGACTCGACTGCGTCGATCACCGCCTGATTGATGTCGGCATGGATCTCCACGTTCTCCGCCCGGCCCGGTAGGCGTACCCGGATCACCGCCAGCACGCCGTCCTCTATCCGCCGGTTCAGCGCCTCTCCCAGGGCCTCAGGCCCGTCGTCAGGTCCGATCTCATCGACAGCTATCCCGAACCCTGCCGCCACCTTCCCCACGTCGGGGGCCTGCGGGGTTCCGAACAGCGTCTCGAATGACTCGGCGTCCAGCACAGTTGCGGGGGGCAGAAACGAGAAAATTCCTCCGCCACCGTTGTCGGCGACCACCACCGTGCACGGGGCGTCGGACCCCACGGCCCGTATCAACGCCGACACGTCGTGGAAGAATGCCAGGTCCCCCACCAAGGCAACGGTGGGACCGGTGGCCAGCGCCACGCCCAGGGCTGTCGAGACCACTCCGTCGATGCCGTTGGCGCCGCGGTTGGCCAGGACCCGCGGCGGATCGGGGCGTGGTGCCCCGTATGCCTCGATATCGCGTATCGGCATCGACGACGAGGACACCAGCGTGGCCCCTCCGGGAAGGGCGGCAAAGAGTCGCCGGGCCAACCCTGGCTCGGTCCAGCCGGCCTTCGGAGTGGATCGACCATGGTGGGTGGTCACCGGATCGCCCAGGCTCTCTCCGAGAGCAGCTTGGGCAGCAGACTCCGCTGCTCGCCAACTATCGAGCCAGGCTGTGTCTTGTACCTGACCCCGGTCGCCCTGGTCAGCCTCCGATGCTTCCCGCATCCCATCCACGATGGCCCGGCAGACGGCGGTCGGGTCCGCTGACGCCAAGGTCGTGACCGAGCGGTCGGGGTCCACCCACTGTCCCCACGCCACCACCGCGATCACCGGAACACCGTCGGAATCCGAAGAGGCCAGAAAGCTGTTCACCACCTTCGACACCCATGGCGCCCCCAGCCTCAGGACGAGCTCGGGACGGTGGCTGGCGGCAAAGATATCGGAGCGGAGGATGCCGTCGGCCGCCGCGATCAGGGTTGACCCCGGGCGTCGGAGCCCCGATCGTGGGTCGGCCAACACCGGCCATCCCAAAACGGCAGAAGCCGCGGCCACCTCATCAGGGTCACCACAACCGGCACCGACCACGATCAACCCTCGTACGCCGGTCCTGCCGGCGTGCACGATCTGGGCGACCACCGCGGGGGTCGGGGCCTGAGGTTCCACCTCCACCTGGTACCAAGGGGCCCCGTCGGGCCGGCCGGGTTGGACTTTCCCAACCTCGACCTTCCTGATAAGTGGTTCCCGAAAGGGCAGATTCACATGAACTGGTCCCGGTCCGCCCGGACCTGTGACCGCTTCCGCCACCGTCCGGGAAGCCAGGGAACGCCAGGTGGAACGGCTCGCCGCATCGGCCACACCGGGATCGGAAAACCAGCGGACCGACCGACCGAAGATCATCTGCTGATCGATGGTCTGGGGCGCCCCGACATCTCGGAGCTCGGGTGGTCGATCGGCGGTGCACACCACAAGAGGGACACGGGCCAGATCGGCCTCCGCCACCGCGGCGTGGAGCTCGGCTGCCGCGGTTCCACTCGTGGTCAATATCACCGCCGGGCGACCGGTGGCCAGACCGATCCCAAGTGAAGTGAACGCTGCAGACCGCTCATCGAGACGAACGTGGACGTCCACGCCGGCGTGATGCATGAGTGCCACCGCCATCGGCGTGGACCGGGACCCCGGGCAAATGACGGCGTGGGACACGCCACACCGCACCCACTCGTCCACCAGGGTGGCGGCGAACTCCATCTGCGTGTCGCCGTCTCCATGTGCCGGCTCTGGTGTCGATACGCTCATGGAGGAGGACAATTCTTGTCATGTCGCCCGTTCCCGAACCCATGAACCCAACTAAGACATCCCACATGGTGGGCGTTTCGCTGCACGCCGAAGTGATGGGCAATGGGCCCCGGACTGTCATGGCGCATGGATTCACCCAGACCTGTCGGGTGTGGGGCTCGATGGATTCCATATTGGCCACAGATCACGAGCTCATGCTGGTCGATATGCCGGGCCACGGGGGGTCGGCCCATGTGCTCGCCGATCTCACCGAGGGAGCCCACCTGTTGGGCGCCCTCGGAGGCAACGCCGCCTATCTCGGCTATTCGATGGGCGCCCGCTTCTGTCTCCATCTGGCTCTGACCCAGCCCGAACTGGTGAGTTCGCTGGTGCTCATTTCGGGTACCGCCGGCATCGACGATCCCGATGACCGGGCCGCCCGGCGGGCTCAGGACGAAGGATTGGCCGACCAACTCGACCCTCCGCTCCCCGGTGGCGGTGGCGCTGACTCTTCCGGCGGTGGCCAGGCTCGACTCGACTCGTTCCTGCGCCGTTGGCTCGACAACCCCCTGTTGTCGGGTGCTCCCACCGAAACCGACGGATTCGCCGAACGCCGCCGCAATACCGGGCCCGGGCTGGCATCGAGTCTGAGGTTGGCGGGAACCGGCACCCAACTCCCTCTGTGGGCACAACTCAACCGTTTGACCATGCCCGTCCTGATCCTCACCGGCGAGCATGATGACAAATTCACCGGCCTCGGGCGACGGATGGCCGACGCCATCGGCGAGAACGCCACCAACGTGGTCATTGCCGGCGTCGGTCACTCCCCCCACCTGCAGCAACCGGCCCTGGTGGCCGAGCAGATCAGCGCTCATCTGGGTTCGGGTCGCTGACGTCACGTCGACCACAGCCAGACAGCCCCCGCGAGTAGGGCGCCGAACACGAGTTGGAGCCTACCTGTAGCCGCCAAAACCGGCAGGAGAGCTCGGCCGGTGGCGTCGCCACTGACGGTTCGAATCGGCGCAATGACCTGGGGTAGGGCAAGGAGCGGCAAAAAGGCAAAGACCGGGTGCTGACCTGCGATCGCCCCGGTGGCCGCTAGGAGCCCCCAGCCAAGCACTCCGATAAATGGGACCACGATACAGGCGACGTACAACCAGCCCGCGGTCCGGCGCCCTACCCGGGCGGCGAGCGTCCGCTTCCCCGATATCAGATCGGTGTCGATATCCCGAAGGTTGTTGGCCAGCAGCAGCGCCGTCGCCAGGAGACCGACGGCCACGGAGGCCGACAGCACCAATCCTCCACCCAGCCGGAGCGTCTGGACGTAATAGGTGCCAACCGTTGCCACCAGGCCAAAGAACACGAACACGAACAGTTCGCCGAATCCGGCATAGCCATAGGGACGGGGACCCCCGGTATAGAACCACCCGGCGGCCAAACAGGCCGCACCCACCGCCAGCACCCACCACGAGGTCGCCCACGCCAGGGCCACGCCAACGCCACCGGCGATCCCGAACGCCAACATTGCCGCCCGCTTGACCGCCTGTGGTGACACCAGACCTGAGGCAACCAGACGGACCGGACCCACCCGTTGGTCATCTGTCCCTCGGATGCCGTCGGAGTAGTCGTTGGCGTAGTTGGTGCCGACCTGGAGAGCCAGCGCCACCACCAGAGCGCCGAGGGCCCGCCACCACGTCGAGTCCCAGAGCGATGGCGCCAGCACGTGGGTCAACGCCGCGTAGCTGGTCGGCAAACCAGGGCTCAGTGGATGTGCCGCCGCCGTCCCGACCAGCACCGGCACGACCGCCGCCGGCAACGTCCTCGGGCGGGCACCCACCACCCACCGTTTGGTCGGTCCGGGCCCACCGCGTGCCGCCGCCATTTCGGGCCCGGTCATCCATGCCCCCCCGGCTTTCGTGATCTGATTCCCTCCGCGTTTGAGCGAATGGCCCGGACCCTTGCGGCCGGGAGGGACCATGATTCGTCCGGGTGCTGCATGTTCCGGTCCACCGGTACCTCCGTCGCCACCATGCTCATGGGCGGCGAGGGAACCTACCGAACTCCGGATCCCGGTGTTGCTGGAAGGCATTACGACCCTCTTGACCCTCTTCGCTCATGTAGAAGAGCATGGTGGCGTCTCCGGCGAACTGTTGAAGACCGGCCAGGCCGTCGTCGGCGGCGTGGAGCCCGCCCTTGACCATCCGCAGGGCAATGGGCGACAAGGACAGCATTCGCCGACACCAGGCGACCGTCTCGCGTTCGAGGGAGTCCAGGGGCACCACCTCGTTGACAAGTCCCCAGTCGAGGGCAGTTGCCGCATCGTACTGACGACAGAGGAACCACACCTCCTTGGCTCGCTTCAGACCGATGGTGCGAGCCAAGAGGCTGGCGCCGTAGCCGCCGTCGAAACTCCCCACTTTCGGGCCGGTCTGGCCAAAGCGGGCATTGTCGGCGGCAATGGTGAGGTCGCACACCAGATGGAGAATGTGACCCCCACCGATGGCATAGCCGGCGACCATGGCAACTACCGGTTTGGGCAAGCGTCGGATCTCGATCTGCAGATCCAGGACGTTGAGGCGGCCGATCCCCTGCTGAGCGACGTCGTCATCGCCGATATAGCCATCATCACCCCGGACCTTCTGATCCCCACCCGAGCAAAACGCGTCGGGTCCCTCGCCGGTCAGGATGACAGCCCCCACCGACGAGTCGTCGCGGGCAATTCTGAGTGCATCCGAAAGTTCAAAGAGAGTCTGGGGTCGGAAGGCATTGCGAACCTCCGGACGGGCGATGGTCAGTTTGGCAATTCCTTCGGCCACGTCGAAGTGAATGTCCCTATAGTCACCACGTCGTTCCCATTCGGGCAGCGGCATGCTCCGATAGCCATCCACCGGGTCCACCGGTTCCCCCGTGATCACCGTCCGAGCCCCCGACCCTGAGCTACCGGTTCCACTGCCTCCACCACCTGCCATCACCATTCGGACTTTCTCCTCACGCCGCTACACGGGCGGTCACCTACGCTAGCCCCATGCCTGACGTGGTGGCACTCGATCTCCGTGCCGGCCAGGGCTTTGTCGATGCCCTGCGGCGGACGTGGGATGCGGGGGACGCCGTTCTCCCCGTAGACCCCCGCCTGCCTCGGGCTGCCGTCCAACGCCTACTGGACGCACTTCGACCCTCGGCGGTAATCGACGAATTCGGATCTCATCCCCGGTCGGGTGGCCTTCCCAGCGTCGAGGGCGACGCTCTGGTTGTGGCGACCAGCGGGACGACCGGAGCGCCCAAGGGAGTCGTCTTGACCCATCAGGCCGTCGAGGCGTCGGCGATGGCCAGTTCGCGGCGGATAAACGTGGACCCGGCCCGTGATCGATGGGTGGCGTGTCTGCCCCTGGCCCACATCGGCGGCTTGTCAGTGGTGACCCGGGCCATCGCCACCGGTACCCCGTTCACGCTGTTCGAACGTTTCGATGCAGCCGAGGTGGATCGCGAGGCCCGCCTTGGTGCCACACTCGTCTCACTGGTGGCAACGGCCCTTGGCCGCATGGACGCCAGTAGGTATCGCTCCATCCTCCTCGGGGGTGCCGCCCCTCCCGAACGGCTCCCCGACAACGTGGTCACCACCTACGGGATGACGGAGACCGGGTCAGGGGTCGTCTACGACGGCTCACCTCTCGATGGCGTAGACATCCTGATCGGTGACGGTGACCTCGGAGCCGACGGTGAGGTATTGGTGCGCGGTCCCATGCTGATGCGGGCCTACCGGGATGGCACGGATCCCAGGCTGCCCGGAGGTTGGCTCCCCACCGGCGACGCCGGGCGCGTGGCCGAGGACGGGGTCCTGTCGGTCTACGGTCGGATCGCCGAGGTCATCGTGACCGGAGCGGAAAAGGTATGGCCGGAGGCGGTCGAAGGCGTCCTGGCCGGCCACCCCGGAGTTGCCGAGGTCGCCATCTGGAAACGGCCCGATCCTGAGTGGGGCGAGCGGGTAGTGGCCTGGGTGGTGCCCGTGGATGCTTCGGCGCCACCGACGCTCGAGTCTCTGCGTTCAGCGGTGTCCGAACACATCGCACCATGGGCCGCACCCAAGGAACTGGAAGTGGTGGCCGTCCTGCCCCGGACTCGGAGCGGCAAGGTGCAACGGGATGGTTTGAGCTGACGATGCACTGGCCGCGGCCGCAATTAGGCGATCCCACCGCTGGCGATGTTCAGGGCTCCGCCGTCGATGACCAGGGTGTGACCGGTAATCCACGAGGCAGCATCCGAACAGAGAAAGAGGGCGGCCTTGGCGATGTCATCGGGTTCACCCAGACGTCGTAGGGGCAGACGCCGGGCGATCTGGTCACCGGCCGGCTCCCACAGAGCCTTGGCGAAATCGGTCTTCACCAAGCCCGGCGCTACGGCATTGACCCTGACCTTGGGCCCGAGCTCACCGGCAAGCTGACTGGTGAGATGGATCACCGCGGCTTTGGTCACGTTGTACCAGCCGATCCCGTGCTCCACCGATAGCCCACCGATCGAAGCCAGGTTCAACACAACGCCACCGCGTTCGGACATCCCGGCTCGCCATGCCGCCTGGGTCCACTCGAGGTATCCCGATTGATTGACCCTGATGGTCTTGTCGATCTGACCGGTGTCGATGTCCATCAACGGCCCGTAGTAGGGGTTGGTTGCGGCGTTATTGACCAGGATGTCCACCGATCCGAACCGTTCGACGGTGGCGCCCACGCAGGCCGCGCCCTGGTCGGGGTCGCCGGCGTTGGCCACATGCCACGCCACTTCACCAGACCGCTCACCTTTGGTCGCGTCGATCGCACTCTTGGCCTCGGCCAGAGCCTCGTCCTTGCGGGAGGAGAGCATGACCGAAGCCCCCGCCTCCGCGAATTGCCGGGCAATCGCCATCCCGATTCCCCGGGAGGCACCGGTGACGAGGGCTGTCTTTCCATCCAGTCGAAGATCCATGGGAGAACCCTACGACGACCATCACCAATCAGAACTACCAAAACAGAAGATTCTTCCCGGCGACTGCGTTGTCGAAGGCGCGATACTGCAATTCGCCGACGGCATGGACGTGGACCGTGCCGGTGGTTCTCGAGGTTGGAGGGATTCGAAGTGCTCGATCAGGTATTCCGGAGGCTGATGTCCGAGGGTGAGAAGGTGGTGCTCGAGGCATATGCCTTGGCCACCGTTGCCCGAGCCGGGATGATCGGTCCGGAGCCTCCGCTCCGGTTGGCCGAGATGGCCCTGGCGTTGAAGCGGTTCGGACCAGTGGGGGGTGGCATCATGGCAGCCGCCATTCGCCACGGTGATCGATTCGGATTGATCGACGAACGGGGGCCACTTTCGTTTCGCGAACTCAGCCTTCGCTCCAATGCCCTGGCCGATGCCCTGGCGGCTGAGGGACTGGGCGACGGCGCCACCATCGGCGTGTTGTGCCGCAATCATCGCGGCCTGCTCGATGCGACGTTCGCCGGGGCAAAAGCCGGATATCGGATCCTCTATCTGAACACCGATTTCGCCGCCCCCCAAGCCCGTGACGTCTGTGCCCGCGAAGGCGTCGAAGCCCTCATCGTCGACGAAGAGTTCCTGCCCATCGTGGCCGACGTCGAGGCTTTGTTAGGTCGGTTCATCGCCTGGACCGACGGGCCGGCAGCCCTCGGGACGCTCGACTCGTTGATTTCGCTCGGGGACACCAAGGGTCGCCCGGCGCCTTCTCAACCTGGCACCATGGTCATGCTCACCAGCGGCACCACCGGGACGCCGAAGGGTGCGCGCCGAAGCCAGCCCCGGTCACTGACCATGCCCGGTGCGGTGTTCTCGAAGATCCCCTACCGCGGACGGGAGGCCGTGTACGTGGCGCCGCCCCTGTTCCATGGTTGGGGGCTGCTCTCGGGGCTGCTGACCATCGGGACGGGTTCAACCCTGCTGACCTCGCGCCGGTTCGACCCGGCCGCGGTCCTCGATACCGTGGCTCGCCATCGCTGCACAGGCTTGGTGGTGGTCCCCGCCATGATCAACCGGATGCTGGCCCTCGAAGACGGAGGACCGGCGAGCCGAGATCTGAGCGCACTGCGATTCATGGCCACCAGCGGCGCACAACTGGAAGGGGCGTTGGCCAGCCGCACCATGGATGCGTTCGGAGATGTGCTGTACAACCTGTACGGGTCCACCGAGGTGGCGTACGCCACCATCGCCACCCCCGAAGACATGAGAGCGGCTCCCGGCTGCGTGGGGCGCCCGCCGGTGGGCACAACCGTCCGACTGTTCGACCGACTGGGCACAGAGGTGGCGCCAGGTGAGACAGGGCGGATCTTTGTGGGCAATGGCCAAGGGTTCAGCGGCTACACCGGCGGCGGCACCAAAGACTCCATTGACGGGCTGCTCTCTACTGGTGACGTAGGTCACTTCGATGGAGGTGGCCGACTCTTTGTCGACGGTCGTGACGACGAGATGATCGTCTCAGGCGGGGAAAACGTCTTTCCGGGGGAGATCGAGGAACTGCTGGCCGGTCACCCCGGAATCTCCGAGGCTTCGGCCATCGGCGTGCCCGATGCTGACCACGGACAACGACTGATCGCCTATGTGGTGCCAACGACACCCTCTGGATTGACGGCCACCGAGGTGAAATCGTATGTGCGTGACAACCTGGCCCGCTTCAAGGTGCCACGTGAGGTGTTCTTCGTCGAACAGCTACCCCGGAACCCGGCGGGCAAAGTGCGGAAGCGAGATCTTCTCGCCCGCCACGCGGCCGCGGACGGTGTCGTGGATGTCGAGGGTTCGGTTCCGGGGCCAATAGTCTGATGGGCCTGGACGCACAACGTGGAACTGGGTGCTCGCCTCGATACCACCGTTTGCCGACGACTTGGGCCGGCATGAGGAAGTTGGGCCGGGGATCGTCGCCCCATCTCGTCCCGTAGCATCAGCTGGGTGAACCGCCTTGGAGAGGAAACGTCCCCCTACCTCCGCCAGCACGCCGACAATCCGGTGGACTGGTACCCATGGGGTGACGAGGCGTTCGACCGGGCCCGGGCGGAAGATCGCCCTGTCTTTCTTTCCATCGGATACTCCGCCTGCCATTGGTGTCACGTCATGGCCCACGAATCGTTCGAGAACGCCGACACCGCCGCCGCGCTCAACGGGTCATTCATCAGCGTGAAAGTGGACCGTGAGGAACGTCCCGACGTGGACGCCGTCTATATGGAGGCGGTCCAGGCCATCACCGGGTCGGGTGGCTGGCCGATGAGCGTGTTCCTCACCCCTGATCGCCGCCCCTTCTTCGGCGGGACCTACTTTCCGCCCGATGACCGCCATGGCTCACCGTCATTCCGGTCGGTCCTGGCCGCGTTGTCCGACGTCTGGACCAATAGGCGGAGCGAAGTGGACGAACAGGCCGACGAACTCTGCAGGGCGATTGCGTCCCGATCAGTGATCACCAAGTCCGGCCGCCGGTCGTCGTCGCTTGGTTCCCTCGGCGGATCCAACGACGGAGTCGACCTCATCGATGTGGTCACCAAGGAACTGAACAGTAGATTCGACCGCGAGTGGGGCGGCTTTGGTCCCGCTCCGAAGTTCCCTCAACCCACGCTGATCGACATCGCTCTCCGGCACTCTCGCCGGCACACCGACGGCGATCCCGATTCATCGCTGGCGATGGCCACCCTGACCCTCGATGCCATGGCCGGCGGTGGTATCCATGACCACCTGGGCGGCGGATTCGCCCGATACTCGACCGATCACCAGTGGCTGGTCCCGCACTTCGAAAAGATGCTCTACGACCAGGCCGGACTGCTCCGGGCGTTCCTACACGGCTGGCAGGCCACGGGGCAGCCGGACTACCTCCGGGTGGTCGAGGACATCATCTCCTATGTCGCCCGCGACCTGACCACGCCCGAAGGGGGAGTGCACTCCGCTGAGGACGCCGACTCCGAAGGGGTGGAGGGCAAGTTCTACGTCTGGACCCTTGACCAAGCTGACGAGGGAGTCAGAAGCGGATCCCTGCGCCCGGGCGAGGACCCCACGGCCATCATCGAGGCTGTCACCAGCTGGTTCGACCTCACCACCGCCGGAAACTTTGAAGGAACCACCATTCTGCGACGCCCGATCGGGGCACCGCTGGGTGGCTCGGTGGACGTGGAATCGGGCCGGCGCCTGTTGTTCGAGGCCCGGGCCAGGCGTGTCCGGCCCGGCCTGGACGACAAGGTCCTCACTGAGTGGAACGCCATGTACGCCTCGGCCCTGGCCGAGGCTGCATTCGCCAACGACAATCCTGACTGGACCCTGTCGGCAGTGTCCATCGGCGGCTTTCTCTATGACCACCTGCGGCGCGCCGGCGACGGCCGGTGGCTTCGCAGTTGGCAACGGGAAGGTGGAGCAAAACATCTCGCCTATGCCGCCGACTACGCATGTTTGGTCGACTGCTTCACCCGGTTGGCCGAGTTAACAGGTCGGGCCATTTGGACAGCCCGGGCCATCGAGACCGCCGATGCACTGCTCGAGCTCTTTCATGATGACGGCGATGGTGGTTTCTTCACCACCGGTCACGATGCGGAAGCCCTGTTGGTCCGGACCAAGGACGTCTTCGATGGCGCCACTCCCTCGGCCAACGGGGTGGCGGCAGTCGCATTTGTGCGACTCGGGGCTCTCACCGGGTTCGACCGGTACACGGAGGCAGCCCACGAGATCGTCGACCTGGTTGGCGAGCTCCTCATCCGCCATCCCACCGCCTTCGCCCACACCGTGGTGGCGGCCGACCTGTTGCGGCGGGGACTCACCGAAGTGGTGATTACCGGCGATCGACCCGACCTGCTCGACGTGGTGCGCCGACAATGGATTCCTGACGCAGTGATGGCATGGGGGGAACCCACCGCGTCACCGCTGTGGGAGGGGCGAGACCCGGGCCTGGCCTACGTGTGTCGGCATTACGCGTGCCAGATGCCGGCATCCGATCCTGAATCGTTGTCGATCCAGTTGCCCGGGATCTTTCGGTGAACGAGGGCCTGCCACCCCCGGTCGGAGTTCCCAGTCTGCCTCCGCCCCCGAAAAAACGGAAGCAGGGTCGGTCGCCCCGGACTCCCCGGAGTGGCACCGCCCGGGCGGTGGTGCGAGCGGTCAAGGCTCGAGACCGGATCCAGGTGGCGGGAGGTGCTTCGCTGACCATTCTGGTGCTGTCGTGTCACGAAGAGGACACCACCGGCGTTGACCTGGCGTCGGGGACGCTGGTCCGAGCCAGGGTGCGGTGGCCCGAAGGCCACCCACCCGACCTGGTTCCGTTCGACGTGGTCGAAGCGGTATTGGCGGACGAGCCCGAGCGCGATGATCTGGCCCAGCCCGAAGCGGTGACCGTCACTGGGCTTCCACGACACCTCGGCACGTTCCACGGGCGTCGGAATCGCCGTCTCCTCCATCGACTGGCTGCGCCGGTCGAAGAGCACGTGCTGGGTTTCCCCGGCGCCTCCGCGCCCTATTGGGAGTTCAGGGGATTTCGACCCTCGCTGGCCCTGTTGGTGCCGACCAAGGGGCCCGTCCTGTTCCGCCGCGAACGGGAACGGGAAGTGTGGATCCGGTTTGGGTGGGGACGTAGCGACAACTGGCTACCCGTCGAAGACCCCCGAGCCGACCGCGCTCTCGATGTAGCCCGAACGGACCGATTGCATGGCAAGGAACTGGCGTCTGCCCTGGGGTTCAAACCCCACTATCTGGTCGCATCAATCACCACCCCGCGCAACGGACACTGCTACAAGACCATCCGGGCCCTGTTGCCCCGGGGTTGATCGTGTCCACTGAACTCGTCGTGGTCGACGCATTCACCGATCGTCCATTCTCCGGCAACCCGGCCGCGGTGTGCCGGCTCGACCGACCGGCACCTGAAACGTGGATGCGCGACGTGGCCGGCGAGATGAACCTCTCGGAGACGGCGTTCGTCGTCACCCGCCCCGACGGTGGGTACGACTTGCGGTGGTTTACTCCTACCACCGAAGTCGACCTCTGTGGGCATGCCACGTTGGCTTCGGCCCACGTGGTGGGGGGAGGAGAGTTCCACACCCGAAGCGGGGTACTCACCTGTGCACTCCGAGACGACGGTTTGATCGAGATGGACTTCCCAGCCGACCCGCCGACAGCCTGTGCTCCGCCCGATGGTCTGTTCGCCGCCCTCGGTACTGTCGGGGACGTCCTCGGTGGCGCCTCCGATCTGATGGTGGTGTGTGCTGAGCCCGATACCGTCAGACAGCTGCAGCCCGATCTCACGGCTCTAGCCGCTATCGATACCCGGGCCATAATCGTGACCGCGGCCGCCTCCCAACCTGGCATCGATTGCGTGTCCCGGGTCTTCGCTCCCCGGGTCGGGATTCCTGAGGACCCGGTCACCGGCTCGGCCCACTGCACCCTGGCCCCGTGGTGGTCGACCCGCACCGGTCGGAGTGAGTTGGTCGGGGCCCAGGTGTCCCGCCGGGGAGGCATCGTCCACATGCGACTCGATGACAACCGGGTGATCCTGGGCGGACATGCAGTGACGGTTTCGGAAGTGCGCCTCCTGGTCGATCCGGACTGACCGGGTTCGCCGGGTGGCCTACAGTCACTAGTCATGTCGGCGTCTTCTCTCTCCCTCGGATCGGCCGTACCGATCCTTCCTGACTACAACGGCGCCTGCCTGGCCACCCTGGTACCGGCCCTGTTGTCAGGGTTCGCGGGGGGCAAGGGCGATGCCGGACAACCTCCGACCTGGCTCCCCTCTCCGGCCCGTGAGGCGAACCAGATTGTTCTGTTGATCGTGGACGGGCTGGGATGGGAGCAACTGACCGCGCGTCGTGAGCTGGCTCCCACCCTGACCGGAGCCGCCGGCAGTGAACTATCGATTACCTCGGTGGCTCCGACCACCACCGCCTGTGCGCTCACGTCCATCGCCACCGGTCGTCCGCCCGCCGATCACGGTCTCCTGGGGTACCGGTTGGCCACCCCGAACGCGGAGATCATGAACGTGCTCCGGTGGACAGTGGGCACCTACCGTCCGCGGGACGCCCGCCAGGAGTTACCGGCCTCCGCCTTTCAGCCGTACCCGCCGTTCCCCGGAGCAACCCATCCGGTGCCGGTGGTCTCCCGGGGCGAATTCGGAGGCACCGGGTTCACCGCCGCCCACCTCGGGGCCTCTCCGCTGGCCGGGTACAAGATCACCTCGTCGCTCCCTCTCGAAATCCGCCGTCTGCTCGGGGCCGGGGAACCATTCGTCTACGCCTACTACGACGGTATCGACAAGGTGGCCCACGAACACGGGCTGGGCGAGTATTACGACGCCGAGTTGGTCGCCGTCGACAGGTTGGTGGCTGATATCGCCTCCGAGCTGGCCCAGGGGGCGGTGCTGGTGGTCAGCGCCGACCATGGCCAGATCGAGGTGGGGGCCAATGTGGAGTTGTTGGGCCGCGAGACGATGGCCGGCACCCGTTTTCTGTCGGGCGAGGGCCGGTTCCGCTGGCTGCATGCCCGGCCCGGTGCCGCCGATGACCTGTTGGCCACGGTGACTGAGCAGTATCACGACACCACTTGGGTCATGAGTCGGGATCAACTCATCGACGAGGGATGGTTCGGCGGACCTCTCCGTGACGGTGTGATCGATCGGCTCGGCGACGTCGCACTGATACCTCATGCGCCCATTGCCTTCCTCGACCCCGCCGACGCCGGGGAGACCACCCTGGCGGCCCGACACGGTTCGTTGACCGCCGACGAAATGCTGGTCCCTTTGGTCGCCATCGCGTCAGATGGCAATATCTGACCATGGACAACGACGGACCCAACCCGGCTGAACATCCGCCCGCCCTGCAACCCGAGGTCGTCGACCCGGTGAATGATACGGCCGGAGAGAAGCAATCGGACGATGGCGCCCTCGACGAGAAGCGGACGGAGTCGATCGAGAAGCCGGCCAAGCTCCTTCGTATCGGGTCCATGGTCAAGCAGCTCCTCGAAGAGGTCCGCCAAGCCCCCTTGGACGAACTCAGTCGGGGACGCCTTCGCGAAATCTACGAACAGTCGGTCCGGGAGTTGGCCGATGGCCTCTCCGACGACCTGGCCGCCGAGCTCGATCGGGTCTCCATTCCCTTCGAAACCCCAACCCCGTCCGACGCCGAGCTGCGCATTGCTCACGCCCAGTTGGTGGGCTGGCTCGAGGGGCTCTTCCATGGGATTCAGGCCACCTTGGTGGCCCAGCAGGTGGTCGCTCGTGCCCAGCTCGACGAGATGCGTCAGCAGGCCTTGCCGCCGGGAGGTGGGCCACCGGTCTCCCGTCCCGGCACCTATCTCTGACCCGGGCCCAGCCCCCGGTGCGGGTCCCCACCGGGTGGTGGCTCGCGCTATGGTCGGAATCACACCGCTGTAACTCCTCCACAGCCTGTGGAGGAGCTGGGTCGGTGATCGTCGAAATGACGAGGAAGGCGCCAGTTCGTTGGCATCACGGTCGTTCACACATCTGCACACCCACACCGAGTTCTCGATGCTCGACGGTGCCGCCCGGGTCGACGATCTCGTTCGGGCGGCGGTGGAGGACGGCCAACCGGCCCTCGGGATCACCGATCACGGGAACATGTACGGAGTCCTCGACTTCTACGCCGCCTGTCGCAAAGCCGGCATCAATCCGGTTATCGGCACCGAGGCCTACATGGCGGCCGAGTCCCGACTCGAACGGCCGGTGCGACGAGGAAAGGTGGACGACACCGGAGGCGATGTCGAGGGCGGGGAAAAGCTCTACTACCACCTCACCTTGCTGGCCGAGACCACCGAGGGATACCGCAACCTGCTGAAACTGTCATCGGCGGCCTACCTCGAGGGCTACTACTACAAGCCTCGGGTCGACTGGGAGTTGCTCGAACGGCATCACGCCGGACTGATCGCCACCACCGGATGCCTGGGCGGGGTGGTCCTCCAGGCACTCCTGGCCAACGATCAGGTGAAGGCCGAGGGTTTGGCCGCTCGTCTCCAGGACATCTTCGGCAAGGACAATTTGTTCGTCGAACTCCAAGATCACGGGCTGCCGGCCCAGCGAAAGACCAATCCGGTCCTGGTGGAGATCGCCCGGAGGATCGGGGCTCCCCTCCTTGCCACCAACGATAGCCATTACACCCACCGCGAAGACCATGTTGCCCACGACGCGTTGTTGTGCGTCCAGACCGGTGCCCTCATTGCCGACCCGAAGCGCTTCAAGTTCGAGGGCGCGGAACACTATCTGAAGTCGGCGGCGGAGATGCGGCATCTCTTCGGCGAACTCCCCGAAGCCTGCGACAACACCTTGCTCATCGCCCAGAGAGCCAACGTCGAGATCGAGTTCGGTCACCCGAGTCTTCCGCAGTTTCCGGTCCCCGACGAGTTCGTCGGCGACTCCTACGAGGTCCGCGCTGCCCAGTACCTCCGTCACCTGAGCATCGAAGGGGCCAAGGAGCGCTACGGCCACCCCATCCCTGCTCCCGTACTCGAACGGCTCGACTACGAGCTCGGTGTGATCGGTGAGATGGGATTTTCCGCCTACTTCCTGGTGGTCTGGGACCTCATTCACTTTGCCCGGTCACGGGGAATCCGGGTGGGGCCGGGGCGAGGATCGGCGGCGGGTTGCTGCGTGGCGTACTGCCTGAAGATCGTCGACCTCGATCCCATCCGTTACGACCTCCTGTTCGAGCGCTTCCTCAACCCGGGCCGGACACAGATGCCCGACATCGACATGGACTTCGACGAGCGCTACCGCGGTGACATGATCAAGTACGCGGCCGAGCGGTATGGGTCGGACCACGTGGCCCAAATCGTCACGTTCTCGACCATCAAGGCGCGGGCGGCGGTGCGTGACGCCGCGCGGGTGCTCGGCAAGCTCTACGGGGTGGGCGACAAGATCGCCAAAGCCATGCCGCCACTAATGATGGGGCGCGACACGCCGTTGAACGCCTGTCTGACCAAGACCGAAGGGTTCGAAGAGGGCTTCGCCGCCGCGGGCGAACTTCGCACCATGTACGAGACCGACCCGGAAGCCAAAGAGGTCATCGACGTGGCCAAGGGTCTCGAGGGCCTCCGTCGCCAAGATGGCATCCACGCCGCCGCGGTGGTCATCACCGACCAACCGCTCACCGAGTACGTACCCATCCAACGAAAACCCGACAGCAACAACCCCGATGACGCCCCCGTCGTCACCCAGTACGAGATGCACGGCGTCGAGAATCTCGGGCTGTTGAAGATGGACTTCCTCGGGCTTCGCAACCTTTCGGTGATTGAACGAGCGCTCGACCTGATTCAGGTCTCCACCGGGGAGCGCCCCGACATCGACAGCATCCCCCTCGATGACGAGAAGACATTCGCCATGTTGCGCAAGGGCGATTCGATGGGTGTGTTCCAGCTCGAAGGCGGACCCATGCGATCATTGATGCGATCGCTGGCGCCTACCACCTTCGATGATGTGGCGGCTCTTGTTGCCCTGTATCGGCCCGGGCCGATGGCGGCGAATATGCACCGCGACTATGCCGACCGGAAGAACGGCCGACAGGCGGTCACCTACCTCCACGACGACTTGGCAGAGATTTTGGCCGATACCTACGGTCTCATGATCTACCAGGAGTCGGTCATGCGGGTCGCCCAGAAGTTCGCCGGCTACTCCTTGGCTGAAGCTGACAACTTGCGCAAGGCGACCGGTAAAAAGGACCGGGTCCTCATTCAGGCGGAGCGGAACAAGTTTGTCATCGGCTGCGAAACTCAGGGTTATGGCAAAAAACTCGGCACTGCCTTGTTCAACATCATCGAGCCATTCGCCGATTACGCTTTCAACAAATCCCATTCCTACGGGTACGGCTACATCGCCTATCAGACCGCGTGGCTGAAGGCCCATTACCCCGTCGAGTACCTGGCCGCTCTGCTCACCTCGGTCAAGGACACCAAAGACAAGACGGCCGTCTATCTGGCCGAGTGCCGCTCACTCGGGATTCAGGTACTCGTCCCCGATGTCAACCGCTCGCTCTCCGACTTCGCGGCCGACTACTCGAGACGTGACACGTCGGAAGAAGGGACCTTGGGGGACATTACCTTCGGGATGGCCGCTATCCGCAATGTCGGCCAGGGGTTGGTGGGCCACATCGTGGCCGAACGCCAAAAAAACGGGCCCTTTGTCGATTTCTATGACTTCTGCCAAAGGGTCGACCCCCAGGTGCTGAATAAGCGGACCATCGAGTCGTTGATCAAGGCCGGAGGATTCGACTCTCTGGGTCATCCACGCCGCGGTCTCTTTCTTGTGTACGAAGAGATCACCGATCTCACCCTCGAGCGCCGGCGCCAACACGACGCTGGGGTGGTGTCGCTGTTCGCCTCCATCGAAGTCGAGACCCAGGGGCACACCGTGGGATTCAGCGATACCCGGATCCCCATTCCCGATGTCGAGTTCGAGAAGACCCAACGCCTCGCCTTCGAGAAGGAGATGCTCGGGCTTTACATCAGCGATCACCCGTTGATGGGCCTGGAGGGATCGCTCTCCCGGCTCACCGACTGCACCCTGGCCGAACTCCGAAGTATCGACCCCGAGGCCCCCGGGGGTGAGAGCGCTTCCGGCGCCGGTGGATACGGGAGCGAGGGCCAGGTTCGCCTGGCCGGCGGTGTCATCACCGAACTTTCGCGCCGCTACACCAAAAAAGGCGACCTCATGGCCAGCTTTGTACTCGAGGACCTGCAGGCGTCCATCGATGTCTTCGTATTCCCCAAGACGATGAGTGAGTACGGTGCCCTTCTCGACGATGACGCCATCGTATTGGTCAAGGGCCGCATCGATATGCGCGACGACCAGGTGAAGTTGATCTGCCTCGAGATTCAGCGCCCCAATCTGACCACCGATGGCTCGATCGACCTTCGGATCTCTCTTCCGATCAATGCGCTCACCGACACCAAAGTCACTGCGTTGAAGCGGCTACTTTCCGAGCACCCCGGAGACTCCCCGGTGTTTCTCCATGTCGGGCAGAAAGTCATCCGACTACCGCCCGAATTCAGGGTCGACAGCCGCCGGGGGCTGATCGGTGAGCTGAGAGTGCTCCTCGGTCCCAACGCCATCCAGAGTTGACCCTTTGACTCGATATTCACGAATTCCCTGGCCACAGCCGTGTTTACCCCTCATTCACCGGCTTTTTGGGTGCCCCTGGATGGGGCCGGCGGACACTGAATGGGACAAGTGCCGTCAAATCCCGTAAAATTGGCGGACGGCTCCCGCTCAGGGGCACCGATGGCCCGTGTTGGCGGTGCCCGGGGTGCTTGTGGCGGACCCGAGTCGCCGGCTGAGGCCGCAGGGCAAATGAGGAGTATGGAACGGCTTATGTCCATTCAGGTGGAGACCAAGGACTGCACATCACTAAGTGACGCCGAGTTGGCCGAAATGGCCGATCTTTGCGCGATACGAGAACCCCACTTCGACATCGGCTTCCTGTCGAAACAGCGCGAGGAGTGGGTATTGGTAACCCGTGCCCGGGAGGGGAACAAACTCCGGGGCTATTCCTTCTCCACCCTTGAACGTATCGGCGGCACGCCGTCGTTGTTGATAGGCGTGGGCACCATCGACCGCACCGCCCGGGCCGACACGGTCCTCCGGTCCATGATGGGCGACAAATACCGTCGGGCGCTGTTGGCATTCCCTGACGAAGACGTCCTGGTCGGCACCCGCCTTCTGGCCCCCGAGGGCTTTCGCGCCTTCGCCGGCCTCACTGACGTGGTTCCGGGGCCGGATCACAAAGCCACCGGCGAGGAGCGGGCCTGGGGACGTCGTCTGGCCAAGCGATTCGGTGCCGAGGCCCGCATCGACGACCGCACCTTTTTGATCAAGGGCGATGGGTGCGAATCCGGGGGGTTTGATATCGGCAGTTCAAAGACTCCGGTACCTGAAGAGGTGACGATCATCTTCGAGAAGAACAATGCTTCATCCGGCGGCCGGTTGGTGACCTTTGGATGGGCCATGGCCGAGGATCTGGCCGCAGGAAGACTCGGTGGTCACTGATCCGATCCCCCACCTGCCTTAGGTCCGACCACCACTCGCGTGCCGAACCGTCCCAGGCAATAGCATGACCACGTGAAGGTTTCGACCCGGGGAGACTATGCCAGCCGAGCTCTGTTGTCCTTGGCCCTGCATACCGAGAGCGACGGTCCCACCGCGGTCCGGGATATCGCTGAGCGGACAGGTCTCCCCCAGCCCTACCTCGAGCAGATTCTGTTGGCGCTGAAAGGAGCGGGCTTGGTCCGCTCGAAACGTGGCGTGGGGGGCGGCTATGCGCTGGCCCGCTCGCCCGAGGACATCACTTTGTCGCAGATCGTCAGTGCCGTGGACGGACCCATTGTGGCCGGAGACTTCGGCCTAGCTCACGAAAACGGGGCGTGTGACCATGAGGGCCAGTGCGTCCTCTTGGATGTCTGGGCCGACGTCGGCGAGCACATGCGGACCCACCTCGACTCGTTCAGACTGGCAGACATGGTGAGGCGCGCCCAGGGCCGGGTATCCGCCCTCCCCAAGAACTCCAACTGACCAGGGTTCGGCGGCCAGATCCCGTGAAGCAATGACACCATGACCGTCGTGAGGGGTCTGGTGTTGGCACTCGGCATCGTGGTGCTGGTGATGAACGCCGCCAGCACCATCCGGATCCTGATTGTCCCCCGGGCGGCCACCGGGGTGGCCACGATGCCGATGCGGTCGGTGAGGGTGGCATTCCGCCGGCTGGCCCAACTGGCTCGTTCCTATGTGGCCAAGGACCGAATTCTGGCCTTGAGCGAGCCCGTGGCCCTCATGGCCCAGCTGGGCACCTGGCTGGTGACCTCGGTCATCGGATTCATGCTGGCCATCTGGGGCCTCGGTAGCGGCGCTCTCAGTGCCGCGTTCATCGAGGCGGGCTCATCGGTATCCACCCTTGGCTTCGCCCACGGGGTCGGCAACGGCAACCAAACGGTCGACTTCGTTGCTGCCGGTACGGGCATGGTCTTGGTGGCGCTCCAGATCGCCTATCTGCCCACCATCTACAGCGCATATAACCGCCGGGAGACGTTTGTCACCCTCCTCGAGAGTCGGGCCGGGGCACCGGCCTGGGGCCCGGAGATCTTGATCCGTCACCACCTGGTTGGTCTCATTGCCGATCTGCCCGATTTGTACGCCGATTGGGAACGGTGGGGCGCGGATGTTGCCGAGAGCCACACCAGCTATCCGTCGTTGATGTACCTGCGATCGCCCCGGGCGCAGAACTCCTGGGTGGTCAGCCTCATTGCCGTCATGGACTCGGCCGCCATCGCCCTCGCCGTCGACCCGGAGGGAACCCCCATCCAGGCTCGGATGTGCGTGCGGATGGGCTTCACCTGTCTCCGTGACATCGCCCAGGTGATCGGCATCCCGTTTAACCCCGATCCAAACTCGGATGACGACATCGCGCTGCCGCGCCAGGAATTCGACGCCGCCTACATGCGCCTCCACGAAATCGGGTACCCGATCTCACGTGAGGTCGACGATGCCTGGGCCCATTTCCGGGGGTGGCGGGTCAACTATGAGAGCGTGGCCTACGCCCTGGCGGCCATCCTCGATGCCCCGCCCGCCCGCTGGTCGGGCCCACGCCGGATGTTCCGCGGAGAGTCGCTTTCACCCGATCGCCCAATCGACCGCCAGCCCGGAGGGGCGGCTCGCGAGATCAATTGAGGTTCCAGCGCACGACCACTGGACAGGCACGCTCCCAGCCCAGGATGCTGATGGAAGCCGGATCGAGGGCGAAGCACCTCCCTTCCCTCGGGTCGAGGCCAAGCCAGCGGGCGGCCAACACCCGAAGTACGTGGCCGTGGGCGAAACACACCACATCGCCATCGGTGGCCCGGATCCGCTCGATGACCCGGTCAACCCGGGCCGCCACCTCCTGAATCGTCTCGCCACCCGGAGCGCCATCGGTGAAGAGATCCCATTGTGGCCTTTCCCTCAAGATCTCAGCCGTCGTCAGCCCTTCCAAGGAGCCGTAGTCCCACTCGGCAAGATCAGGTTCGATTTCCGCCTTGTTCCCGAGTCCGGCAAGCCGGCAGGTTTCCCTGGCCCGGGCCAATGGGCTGGTCAGGACCGAGTGGAACTCATGGGAGGACAGCGGTGTCTGCAGCGCTTCGGCCTGAACCGTCCCCGTGGGCAAGAGGGGCAGGTCGGTCTGCCCGGTATGCCGGTGATGGAGGCTCCACTCCGTTTCACCGTGACGTACCACGAAACACCGATTATCCTGGTAATTCATTGTGCTGACCGACCATTTCGGACGTAGATGTGCAAACCGGCCGGGAAACGGGTAGTTATTCAACCGGGAGAATCGCATGCGCCATGCCACTGCAGGAATGTCCGGCGCTCCCCGGGCGTTGAGAGTAGTGCAACCCACATGAGAAGGGTGAAACCAGGCATGACAACTCGCACGTTGACCACCAGCAACGGTCAGAATAAGACGAACGCCCCGACCGGCACGGGGAAGGGGCGCGCCGCCACCTCGCCGACCGCGGCGCGCAGCCGCGGAGCCGATGCAGACAGCCTGGGCCTCTTCCTCCGCGATCTCGACCATCACCCGCTTCCCGACCATGAAGCACAGACCGAATTGGCCAAACGGGTGGCGGCCGGTGACGAGGATGCCCGCCGGGAGATGGCGGCGGCCAACTTGCGCCTGGTCATCCACTGGGCCCGGCGGTATCAGGACCGCGGGGTCGACCTTCCCGATCTCATCCAAGAGGGCACCTTCGGTCTGATGCGGGCTGTCGACAAGTTCGACTGGGAACGCGGCTTCCGGTTCTCCACCTATGCCACCTGGTGGATCCGCCAGGCCTTACAGCGAGCCGTCCAACAGCATGGTCGGACCATCCGCCTTCCGATGGAGGTAGCCGAGCGCAATCAGCAAGTCGAGGCGGCCACCTGGGAACTCACCCATCAACTACAGCGTCCGCCTACTGACGCCGAGCTGGATGATGCCACCAATACCACCGCCGACGTGCGGGATGACCTCACCCGGGTCGCCCGGGTGGTGGCCAGCCTCGACCAGCCGGCCACCACCGACTCGACCTCCACGCTGGGTGATTTGGTGTCGACCGACAGCAACGAGTTCGAGGACGAGGTCGCCTCCGAGCTCACGTTCGGGATGGTGCGCAACGCCCTGGACCGGCTCACCGACTTGCAACGAGCGGTCATCCGCAATCGGTTTGGATTCGATGGCTCTGACCCCGCATCGCTCCAGACGACAGCGGAACGGCTAGGGGTGGGTGTCCGAAAGGTACGCCAAGCCGAAGCCGAGGCTCTGGGGATCCTGGCCGACAGCGAGGCTCTCGAGGCGGCTCACGAAGCAGCCTGACGGTGACGGGTACCGGCGAGAAGAATTCGCCGGTACCCGTCAATGCGACAGGCGTTCGAGTTCTGCCCTGAGATCAGCAGGGAGCGGCGACGACCACTCCATCCGCTCCCCGGTCACCGGGTGGTCGAACGCCAGGGCGTAGGCATGGAGAAACGGCCGGCTCACTGTGACCCCGGGCAACGTTCGACCTCGGCTGTAGACCCCGTCACCCACCACCGGATGGCCGATCGCCGATAGGTGAACGCGGATTTGGTGGGTCCGGCCTGTTTCGAGCGTCGCCTCCAGCAGGGTGGCCGGGACCGGCTCGGTGAATCTCTGTTCAACCCGGTAGCGGGTCCGGGCCTCTTTTCCCTTGCGCGAGACCGCCATTCGAGTAGGCGACGTGGTCGACCGACCGATGGGGGCGTCCACGACCCCCGACTCACCATCGACCTCACCCAACACCAAGGCACGGTATCGACGGGACACCGTGCGTTCACCCAGCTGGGCCACCAACGAGCGGTAGGCGCCGGCATTCCGCGCCACCACCAGCAGACCCGACGTGCCGCGATCGAGGCGGTGCACGATGCCGGGGCGTTCAGGATCGGCGCCCACCTCATCAGCCAACGTAGCCAGGTCGGGGAATTGGGAAAGTACCCCATTCACCAGGGTGCCGGTTCGATGCCCGGCTCCGGGGTGAACAACCAAGCCGGCAGGTTTGTCCACAACGACGATGTCGGCGTCGGCGTACACCACGCCGAACACCACTGACTCATCGGCTTGAGGAGGAGGAACCACTTCCTCCTCACCAAGCTCCACGGCCAGGAGCTCGCCCTCCCGAAGTGGGCGGCTCCGAGCATGGACGGTCACACCATCCACCTGCACCCAACCACCCGCTATCAGGCCGTCGACGGCGGAACGGGAGATATCTGCCAGTAACGCCACCGCTCGATCCACTCGGACTCCGTCGAGAGACGGGGGCACCGATAGGGACAGATCACTCACGATCCGGGAGTCCTGCGTAGGAGAGAGAGCACCAGCAGCAGACAACCAATCACAATGCATGCATCAGCCACGTTGAACGTCGGCCAGAAGTGGAGATCGATGAAGTCGACCACGGCGCCGTGTTCGTTACGAAACATGCGATCGGACAAGTTGCCGATGGCTCCTCCGATGATCAACCCGCACACTGCAGCGCGGGACAGTGACGGCGCTCGGTAGACCATCACCAGCAACGCGCCCACCAGGACCACCGCCACCGCCACCAGCACCGCGGCAAACCCCTGAAACAGGCTGAACGCCGAACCGCTGTTCCGGGTCAGCCCGAGATCGAGGGTCCCGATCACATGGATCGGCCCACGAGACAAGCGGTCGAGAGCCCACCACTTGGTCAACTGATCCACCAGCACCGCCAGAGCGGCAACTGACACGGCACTCACTAATCGGAGGGTTGTGCCAGCCAGCACAACCCGTCGAACCGTGTTCGATTCGGTAGTGCCGGTCAGCGTCGCGACAGCCCCCCGCTCTTGCAGGCCACACACAGCCGGGCATAGGGAAGCGCACGGAGTCGAGCCTTGGGAACGGACTGGTAACAGCGCTCGCAGGTGCCATAGGTCTTTCGGGTGATTCGCCCAAGTGCATCATCGATCTCTTCCACTGCGGCCTGGGCCTGGGCCGAGAGGGCCAGGTCGCGCTCGCGGTCGACAGCTGCCGTTCCCCCTTCGCCACCCTCGGCATCAAACTGTACGTCGCCGGGCTCACGTTCCTGAGCCAGCGAGTCGGCTTCGGCTCGCAAATCCTCAGCCTGACCCTGGCAAACGATGCGCTCTTCGATTAGCAACACCCGCTGCTCATCGAGAAACTTGGGCTCCTTGGCATAGGGACCTACCGTCGGCCTCTTTGGCGCAGGAGGGACAGAGAGAGCCGCCTTCTTGGCCGGAGCCGGCTTCGGAGCTGGGGCGACCTGCTTGGCTGGGGCGACCTGCTTGGCTGGGGCCGGCTTCGGAGCCGGGGCGACCTTCTTGGCTCCCTTACGCGCCGGCGTTGCTTTCACCAATGGCGCCAGCTTCGTTGTCGTCATTACTTCAACCTCCTAAGGGACCGATCGCATCCGCCATGAGCCCGATTGGACCCAAAAAAACCAAGTAACACTACGTAGTGATGAGCGGGTGACGATACCGTGCCCTGCTGCCTCCGGCAATCCGAATATCCACATACCGTGCCGGGCACCCTAGCGGGAGAATGGCCATCGTCATCCCACTTCAGGAGCGAGAGCCATTATTTGCCTCATTACGAGGGCCCGAAACCTCCCAAGGCCAGCACCAGCAGAGGCGTATTTCTAGAATCCAGCCGCTTCGAGGGTCAGCGTGGCGGAGAGAGTCCGTCGAACCTCACCGATCAACCATCCGCTCAGTTCGGGCGAGCCTGAGCTGCTTCGCCCGTTCTCGGCATGCTCCTCGCACCGGCCGATTGATTGGCGTCCGCTGCCTGTGGCCTGGGCTGACCCGAGGTTGACCCTTGTGCCGGGCGCTTGGCGTTCCCACCCGATGCCTGGCCGCTCCCGCCACCGGGTCGCCCCGCCAAGGCTGCAGCCGGCTGCACGTTGTCATCGACCCATTTGATGACCTCGGTGAGTGCCGCCCTCAGTCGCTGGCGTTCCGCCTCGAGATGGCGAGCCATGGCCTCGACATCGCCGGACAGCTGAACCCTGATTCTCTCGAGGCGGGTGACTTCCTCACGTAGGCGCCGCTCAGAGTCGACAGTGGTTTGCGCGACGTTCGACTCGGCATCGGCCCGTACTCTCCGGGCATGGGCGTCGGCCTCGGCCACCAGCTTCGCAGCTTGCGCCTCGGCGTCCGCCTTTGTCTCGTCCACAAATTTCTGCGCCAGGAGAAGCGTGCGCTGCAGCGTGTCGTCGGCCACGTCGGGAGCCGGCCGGTGCTCGGCCGATGCCTCCAGTTGGGAGATGCGTTCTCCCGCCTGGCGGAGGCGCTCACTCGTCTGTCGCAGCTGCTCCTGGAGGCCTTCGGCTTCGGCCGCGGCCTTCTCCAAGTATTCGTCCACGTCATCCCGGTGATACCCCTTGAGGGTCTCACGGAACTCGACGGTCCGTAGCGAATCAAGAGCAGATTGTGATGAAGCCATGCTGAGCATGCTAGTGGCGCCAGGCACACGGCCCGTGGATAGCTCCTCCTTGGTTCGGAGTCGCTTCCCGGACAGAGTCATTCACGTGATGCCCGGGTTAGCCAAGGATCAGCGGGAGCAGCACGACCTCGATGACGATGATGACGATCAGGACCGACATATCCAGCCCGACCCCACCGATCCGGGCGGTGGGAATGACCCGTCGCACCAGATTGAGTACCGGATCGCACACCGTGGCGAGCCCACGCTGAATGCTCCGGATGGGTGAGTCATATGAGGGCTGTACCCAACTCAGGAGGGAGTACGCGATCAAGACCAATACATAGAGCTGAAGGATGTAACCGACGAACCTCAACATGACAGCTCAGAGCCTCTCGGCGAGGTCGCCAGCCGACTGGTTCTCGATCAGGGGTTGACCAGGCCGCGCTCGGTGAGGCGCTGCCGCTCCTCGTCCGACACTTTGACGTTTGACGGCGTCAGCAGGAACACTTCGTCGGCCACCCGTTCCATGCCACCCGCCAACGCATAGGTGACGCCGCTGCAGAAATCGATCATCCTTCGCTGTAGGTCGCGATCGCCGTTTTGAAGGTTCACAATGACCGGCTGGTTGCTCATCAACCGGTTGGCAATCTCCTGGGCATCAGCAAAGCGATTCGGCGCCACCACGTGGACCTTGGCCCCTACTGACTCTGCGGACATGGGCCTGATCGAGGACGTGCGGGCCGCAATCGTAGGCTGCTGGGCGACAGGCACGGGACCGGGCGTGTGCTCCGTCGAGAGGGTCCGGATCCGGCTGGGCGCCACCGTCGGCAGCGCCTCATCCCTCTCGTCCATCCGTCTGGGGCGCTGAGGGGCGCGACCCAACGTCCCGGGACCCCGGGGCTCGTCGTAGTCATAGTCGTCATAATCGTCATCGACGAGACCTAGATAGGCCATCGTCTTTTTCATAAATGAGGCTGCCATCTTTCCCTCCGCCCGACAGCGTAGTGCGTGTCTCACCCGGTAGGTGGATACCCGGGCACTTTCAGCCCTTGGGTGGTCGTTCGCCGAAAAGTCCCCGTCCGATGCGTACCATCGTCGAACCTTCAGCCACCGCTACTTCAAGATCATCGGTCATCCCCATGGAACGAACGGGCAGGTCAAGTCGGTCCGCCATCGTTGCCACCAGATGAAATCCCGAACGGGACCCCTCGGGTGGCCCCGGCCGGCCAACAGCCATCAGACCGACAACATCGAGGTCCACGTCGCGCAGGACCGACACCAGCTCCGGTACATCCTGGGGGTCGCAACCGCCCCGTCCGGGAAGCCCGGCAATGTCGACCTGGACGAGCACGGTCGCGCCGGGGCGCCGTCGGGCGATGGCTCGTCCTTCCTCCACCCGGCTGACCCCTTGCCAACATGCAACCACCGGTGCCAGGCGCGGAACCTTGTTGCGCTGTATGGAGCCAAGAAAATGCCACCTGGGGATGGGCTCGGTTCCTTCCGTCGCTGTCGCCTTCACCAGCAGCTCATCGGCATAGTTCTCCCCGATATCGAGGATGTCGGCCGCCAGGGCCGCCCGCACCGCATCTTCACTGAAGCCTTTGGTGACGGCCACCACGGTGACAGCTGCAGGATCTGGTGAACATGCCGAAATCCTTTGGCGAATGGCGGCCAGGCGGCCAGAGATGAAGTCGGCACTGAATTGTGCCGGCGTCATGGTCGGGGGGATTCTGCTATCGACCAGACAACCAGCGCTTGGCGGCCGTCATCTCGGCGGCCCCGGTGCGAGAAGTACCTGTCGCTACAGGAGGTGCAGGCATCGATCCCCGGGACAGGACAGACGTTGGCACCATCGAAGGCGGCAGCTACGGCGGCGGGCACGTCCAGTGCCGGGCGGCCACCTGAGGTCACCGAGCGGATCCCGTCGCCATACCGGGCAGCCACCGAGGCCAGATCATCCTCGGAGAATTCATAGCATTCGGCGTGGATTGTCGGGCCCAGGGCCCCGTGCACCACGGTGGCACCGAGATCACGCATGGCTGCGGTGGCCACCTCGATCACTCCCCCCAGCAGTCCCCGCCACCCGGCGTGGACTGCCGCGAACACCCCTTCCTCACTGCCCAGCGCAATTGACGCGCAATCGGCGGTCAGTATGGCCAGCCCCGCCGAAGGCGACGCCGACACCATTCCGTCCCCTTCGAGGACAGATCGGGTCCGGTGGCCATCATCCACTACGGCGTCGCCGGTCTCATGGATGATATGGACTTCGGCCCCGTGCACCTGCCGAAGGCAATGGAGGTACCCGCCGCCCGAAGGGTTTCCGGTTGCCTCGGTGGCGAACCTCCGGAGTGCTTCCCCGCCTTGATGCCCGTCCGGTCGCCACCGCAGGTCCCCGTGCGAGCGATCCGACCAAGTGGCCCGGATGTCACCGACAACGGTGACGATGGCCGGAGAAGGGCTCTGGGTCAGCGAAGGAACGACGGGACGTCAAAGTCGTCGTCCCCGATGTCGAGGTCGTCATCCGCCGGAGAGGCGAAAATATCCTCGTGTGCCGTGTCCAAGCCGAGCACCTTGCTGCGACCTTCGTCACGGCCGGTCGTGGACGGCGCCGGCTCGGCCCCACCGCGGCCGCCGGACTCCCAGCGTTCGAATCCAGCCGCGATCACCGTGACCCGGACTTCCTCGCCCATCTCTTCGTCGATGACACTACCGAAAATGATGTTGGCATCGGGGTGAGCCACCCCGTGAATGATCTCCGCTGCCTCATTGACCTCGAAGAGGCCGAGATCGGGACCGCCGGCGATGTTGAGCAAGATGCCGCGGGCGCCCTCGATCGATGCCTCCAAGAGGGGACTGGTAATGGCCGCCCTGGCTGCATTCACCGCCCGTCCCTCGCCGGTGGACGATCCGATCCCCATGATCGCCGTACCGGCGTTGCTCATGATCATCTTCACGTCAGCGAAGTCTGTATTTATCAGACCGGGAATCGTAATCAGGCTGGTGATGCCTTGGACGCCCTGCATGAGAACTTCATCCGCCATCTTGAATGCGTTGACCATGGTGGTCTTTTCGCTCGACACGGTCAGCAACCGGTCATTGGGGATGATGATGAGGGTGTCAACCTTCTCTTTCAGGTTCTGGATACCAGCCTCGGCCTGGACCGAGCGCCGACGGCCTTCGAAGGTGAAGGGACGGGTCACAACACCGATGGTGAGGGCGCCCAGGCTCTTGGCGATTTCGGCCACGACCGGGGCGGCGCCGGTTCCCGTACCGCCGCCCTTGCCAGCGGTGATGAAGACCATGTCGGCACCCTTCAGCGCCTCCTCGATCTCTGACCGGTGCTCTTCGGCCGCCAGGCGCCCGACTTCGGGGTCGCTCCCGGCTCCGAGCCCATGGGTCAGCTGACGACCGATGTCCAACTTGAGATCGGCGTCACTCATCAGGAGTGCTTGCGCGTCGGTATTGGTCGCGATGAACTCGACCCCCCGAAGGCCGGCGTCGATCATGCGATTGACGGCGTTTACGCCGCCACCTCCAACGCCTACCACCTTGATGACAGCGAAGTAATTGTTCTGAGCAGGAACGGTCATTATTCCCTTACCCTCGACAAAAGGTTGAAACCGTTCCAACCAGCGAGTTCGACACAACGATACGGTTAGTGGAGTACCTGGTCAAGCACCATCGACGCCGTCGTGAGTCTACGTCGTCTCGGACCCGCAACGAGGGATGGGTCATCATCAGCTCTCGGTGGGTGCTTCGGGGACCGTCACATCGATGGTCTTCTTCCCCTGGAGCGATGCGTGGGCGATGATACTGGCCACGTCCTGGTACTTGACGGTCAGATCGGTGACCGTGCCCATGACCACCGTGAGGCCCGAGTTGAGGGCGAGGTCGACAGTTGTGTCCGGTGCCACGGTGATGGAGAGCACCTGGGCAGAAAAGGCCAAAGGCAGAGTCCGACACACCTGTAGTCCGGGTCCGGCTGCCGCAGGCAGCGTGGTTCCGACCCCGGCCGGAACCACGGACCCCTTGGCCGTGGATACCACGAGTTGAATGAAACCAGTCGGCTGGGTCGGTTGGACCGCCAGAATTCGCCCTGAACCGTCCACCTGTGACCACGAGTTGGCCCGCCCGGCCATCATGGCCATTGGAATCCTTTCACTCACCGCGATCTGCACGCCGTCGGGCCAGTGTCTGGTGACCCGAGCAGAGGCAATGAAGGGCAGTGCCTTCACCCGGGCCTCGGCACCAGAGGGGCTCACGTTGATCATCAGGGGTCGGTGGGCCAGACCGGCAGCCGTCACAATGGCGGCCGTGCTGGTATGCGGATGGGTGCCGGTCACCGCCACCACCCGGGCGGTGAAGAGCGAGGTGTGGAGCAGTGCCGCTCCCCCGGCGACGATCGCCACCGCCACCACTACGGCGATGACCACCCGGAGGCGGCGCCGACCGACCCGTCGCCGCACGGCAAGACGCCGTTGCCGGATCCGAGGGTCGATGGACGGACGACCCGAAGTGGATGTGCCGCGGGGTGGCGGGGTCACCCGGCGCCCGACCCCGGGCCACTGAAACCGACCATACGCACTTCCGTCCTGAGCGCCACCCCGGTCGTCTCAGCCACCACTGCCTGCACGTGAGCAATCAACCTGGCCACGTCATCAGCGGAGCCGCGCTCGTCGGCCTGAATGAAGTTGGCGTGTTTCTTCGAAACCTCAGCACTTCCGAGCCTGAAGCCCTTCAATCCGGACTCCTCGATCAACCGCCCAGCTGAGTCACCGTCCGGGTTGGTGAAGACCGACCCGGCATTACTTCCACCGGGTTGGTTGGCACGGCGCCATCTCACGATGTCGGCAATCGTGGCCGCTCCGATCTCGGGGTCACCGGGAATCAACCCGAAGGTGGCGGACACAACCACATCGGTGGAGGACAGCACGGTGTGGCGGTACCCACTCTGCAACCGTGCGGCCGGGCCGTCTGTTGCCGTAGCCGTCATGAGATCCACCCATCGATAGCCAACCAGGGTGGCGACGGTATCCGAACCATGCCCACCGGCGTTCATCCGCACGGCACCGCCAACCGAACCGGGGACCCCCACCGCCCATTCCAGCCCGGACAGCCCGGCCGCCGTCGTCCGGCGGGCCAGTACGGGAAGGCTGACCGACGCCCCCGCCCGAACCTCCATGCCGTCGATGGCCAACTCCTCGAATCCTTTGTCCAGCGTCACCACCAGGCCGGAGAATCCACCGTCGGCCACCAGGAGGTTGGAGCCCCGGCCGAGGACAAGCACGGGAACTGGCACCCCGTTGACCGCCCTGGCCACCTCCACCAGGTCATCTTCGTCGGCCGGCTCGACCAGGAGTGCCGCTGTCCCTCCCACCCGATAGGTGGTGCGCACGCCCAGGGGGGCATCCCACTGGGCCCGGTGCCCAAGCGCTTCTCCAACGCAACGCAGGTCGTCGGAGACGGCCGTCACCGACCGCCTACCATCCCTGGCTGTCCAGGAGTTCGTCGGGGAGCGACGTGAGGTCGCCGGCGCCAAGGGTGAAGCACAGGTCCCCGGGCCGGACGATCTCCTGGATAATTTGGCGTAGCTCGCTCCGCCCCGGCACGTATCGCACAGTCTTGTCCGGGCTCGACCGACGGATGGCGTCGGCCACCAGTTCACCCGACACACCGGGAATCGGAGCTTCACCCGCCCCGTACACGTCGGTCACCACCACCACGTCAGCGTCGGCGAAGGCACCACCGAACTCCTCCCACAGCGCTTGGGTCCGGCTGTACCGATGGGGTTGGAATACCGCGATCACTCGTTGCCAGCCACCGTCCTGGGCGGCTTCCAGCATCGCCTTGACCTCACTGGGCAGATGGGCATAGTCGTCCACGAACGTCACGCCGTTGGCATCGCCCCTGAACTCGAACCGACGGGCTACACCGGCGAACCTGGCCAGGGCACGGGCTGCGGCATCGAAGGAAACCCCGGCAGCCAGACCGGCCACCGCCGCCACCGCCGCATTCCGGGCATTGTGAAGCCCAGGGACGGGAATGGACAGATGACCCAGCGGCGCCCCTGTTCCATCGAGCAGATCGAAAGCGATCGAACTACGGGACGGGCTGATGTTGACCATCCTCCGGCTGCAGTCGGTGCCGGTCCCGACCGTCTCTGCCCCGTTGCGACGTCCGATCTCCGAAGCTATCGGGTCATCCCCACCCACCACGGGCGGAAGCGACGCATGAGATACAAAATCCTCGAATGCCGCCTGTACCGCGTCGAAAGAGCCATAGTGATCGAGATGGTCGGCCTCCACATTGGTCACGATGGCGATCTCGGGATCCAGAGACAGGAACGTCCCGTCACTCTCGTCGGCTTCGACCACCAACCACTCTCCGTCGTCCCAGACAGCATTGGTCCCGATCTCATTGACTTCGCCGCCAATGATGAACGAAGGGCGCAGTCCCGCCTCGACCAGCATCAGTGCCAGCATCGAAGCCGTGGTTGTCTTCCCGTGGGTCCCGGCAACCGCTATACATCGCCGCAAGGAGGCGATGGCGGTCAACGCCTCGGCCCGGCGGTAGACCGGAATCCCCCGGCGCACGGCTTCGGCCACCTCGGGGTTGAGATCGCTCACGGCGGAAGAACGGGTCACCACGTCGGCCGCTCCCAGATTTACCGGGTCGTGGCCCACAGCCACGGATATCCCTGCGCCCCGCAATCGGTCGGTGACCGATGAATCCTTCAGGTCGCTTCCGGTCACCGTGTGGCCCATGGTGGCGAGCACCATGGCGATCGCACTCATCCCGGCCCCGCCGATCCCCACGACGTGGATGGCCATCGGTCGGGAGACATCGAGCCTCGGCGGCGTGCGCTCGTTCTTCATCGTTCGCCCTTTCATTGTGGACCGCTCCGGGCATGCTTTTCGACCACCTGCGCCCCGGCATCTGCGGCATCGGGCCGTCCGAGCGAGCGAGCCGCCCGACCCATGGCGTCGAGGACCCCGTCCTCGGCCAGCAACTTGTCGAGGACGATGGCCAGTCGAGGTCCATCGCAGTCGCCGTCGGCGAGCAGAACCGCCCCGTTGACCCGCTCGAGGACCCGGGCATTGGCAGTCTGATGGTCTCCGGGTGCCCCGGGCAGCGGCACCAGCACCGAAGGCACGCCGGCCGCGGCCAACTCAGCCACCGTCATCGCTCCTGCCCGGCAGACGACGACGTCGGCCGCGGCGTAGACGGTTGCCATCCGCTCCTCATAAGGGACCCGGACCACCTGGTCGTGGAGTCCAGGCGATGCCGATGCCGCCTGGGTCGCCTCCCAGTCCCGTCGCCCCACGATGTGATAGATCGACCGGTCATCCCGGTCCTTCCATTGTTCGGCCAGACCCGCCACCGCCGCGTTGATGCTGCGGGCCCCCAGGGACCCTCCGAACACCACAACCGTCGGGCTGCCGGTCGGCAGTCCGAGTACCCGACGGGCGGCCCGGCGATCGTCCGCGGAGCGCCCGACGGCAGCAATGTCGGTCCGCACCGGCGTCCCGGTCACTACGGCCCGAGGCAACCGGGTACCGGGCCAGCCCACCGCGCTGGCCCGGGCTAAGCGGCCGAGAAGGCGATTGGCGACACCCGGGGCCGCATCCACATTCACGAGAACCAACGGAACCCCCAGCGCCAGTGCGCCCAGGGAAGCGGGAAGGCTCGCATACCCACCCACCGACACGACCACCCGGGGGCGGCGGATTGCTACCAGGCCCAAGGCACGGATGAGGGCTATCCCCAACCCGGCCAGCGCTCCCAGGTTCTGGGCAATCACCCTTGGCCGCATGCTGCGGCTGATCCCCCGGCCGGGCAACAAGGTGAAGGGGAACCCTCTTCCGTCGAGGGCGATTCGGTCCTGTCCCCGGGAAGAGCCCACGAACTCGATGGCCTCCCGATCATGACCACGTGAGACGAGGGATTCGGCGATCGCCAACGCCGGTTGCAGGTGGCCGGCGGTACCTCCTCCCGCCATCAAAGCGTACCGTCGCACCATTACGCCGAGGGCGGTCGTCGGGCCGTGCGCGCCGCGGGCCGCGGTAGGCGCTCGTGCCCGGCGATGTTCAACAGAATGCCCACGGCAGCCAGGGAGATCACCAGCGATGAACCTCCGAAGGAAACGAACGGGAGGGGAATTCCCGTCACCGGCAGGAAGCCGATGACCGCACCGATATTGATCAATGCCTGACTGGTGATCCAAATCGTCACGCCGATGGCCATGAGGCTCCCGAACCGGTCGGGTGCCCGGGTGGCCGCTTGCAACCCGTACCAGGCAAAGAGGAAGAACAGGCCCAGGAGCACGACCGCACCGACGAGGCCGAGTTCCTCTCCCACTACCGAGAAGATGAAGTCGGTGTGAGCATTGGGCAGAAGGCCCCACTTCTGGCGGCCGCCACCCAGACCGAGACCGAACAGATGACCGGAGCCGAGGCCGATCAGGGACTGCCAGACCTGGTATCCCGAGCCGGAATGGTTGGCACCCGGGTTGAGGAACGACAGGATTCGGTCCCGCCGGTAGGGGTCAGCCAGCCCCACCACCACGGCCAACGCCACAAAGGCGATCAGAATTTTGACGATCGGGCGCATGGGAACGCCGCCCATGAAGAGGATCCCGAAGGCGACACAGCACAGAACCAGGGCGGTACCCATGTCCGGCTGCTTCAGAATCAGCAGCGATGAGATCCCCAAGATGATGAGGACCGGGAGGATCACCGACTTTGTGTCCGAGGTTTTGTCCACCCGACGGGTCAACAAATCGGCAACGAAGACGATGAGCGCAAGTTTCATCAACTCGGACGGCTGGAGGCGAAACTGCCCGAACCCGATCCAGCGTGAGGAGCCACCGGCGGTGACGCCCAGACCCGGCGTGAGCACCGCCACCAACATCCCCATGGTCCCCACCAGCAGCGGCACCCGGATCTTTCGCCATTTCCGGTAATCGATCCGCGAGAACGCCATCATCGCCGCGACTCCGACTCCCATCCACATCACCTGGCGGATAAAGATTGCCCAGGTCGACCCGTAGAGGCCCATCGAGATAACCGGGGACGCCGATCCCACCATGACCAGACCGAACACACACAGCACCCCGACCAGAACTGTCAGGCGTGTGACGTTGGGAACACGGGCGAGCCTCGAGGAAGCCGCGGCCGATCTCGGGTGAGCGGCACCCGCGCCGCGGGACCCCGCACTCGTGGTCGACGGGCGCCGGGTTGGGCGCGACGGGTGGCGTCCACGGGTGGCGGAACGATGCGAAGGGCTTCGAGATGGTGTTCGGATGCTCGAGGTGTCAACCATAGACAGCACCAGCATCCCCTAGCCCGGTACCCAAGTGGTGGAACCTCCGTCTCATCTGATTCGAATTCGTGCGTAGTTGAAGCCCGGCGCCATCATCCCGCCAACTTGTACACGGATAGAAAATCGCCGTAGAAGATGCCGAGACCGCCGACGGCAAACAGGCCGGCCAGAATCCAGAATCGGATGATCACGGTTGTCTCGGGCCACCCCATCAGTTCGAAATGATGATGCAGCGGGGCCATCAGGAATACCCGTCGGTGAAAGACCCGGAAGCTGATCACTTGGATCACCACCGACAGGGTCACGATGACGAACAGGCCCCCGATGATGGCCAGCAGTAGATCGAGGTTCATCAACAGGCACAGAGCGGCCAGCCCTGATCCAATCGACAACGACCCGGTGTCGCCCATGAAGATCTTGGCCGGGGCGGCGTTCCACCACAGGAACCCCAGGCAGGCGCCGGCCAAGGCCACCGAGGCCAGGGCCAGATCGAGGGCATCGGCGACGTGATAGATCCCGAAGTGGCGGTACTGCCAGTAGCCGATCACAGCCAGAACCGCGAAGCAGAATGTCGAAGACCCGGCGGCCAAGCCGTCCAGGCCATCGGTCAGGTTCACTGCATTGGCGGTGGCGGCGATAATCACGGTGGCCCACACCACCCATATCCCGGTACCCATATGGATACCAATGGAGTCGTAACGGGTGAAGGACAGGTTGGTCGACACGTGGGCCCAATACACAGAGAGCAGCGAGAACCCCAGGCCCAGGGCGATTTGCGCGCCGAACTTGGCTCGCTTGTTCAGACCCAGGCTGCGGCGGTGACGGACCTTGATCCAGTCGTCGGCAAATCCGATCAACGACGCCCCCAACACCGTCAACAACACCAGCATCCCCGAGGGAGAGAATTTCGCACCAGGGATGGCCCGGGCGGCCAGATACCCGATGATGACGGCGATGACAATACCGATACCGCCCATGGTGGGCGTGCCGGCTTTGGCGATGTGGACCTGGGGACCGTCTTCGCGAATTTGCTGGCCGATGTTGTTCTTGATGAGCCACCCGATGAGGACAGGGGTCAGGAGTGCCGCCACCAGCAAGGCCACACCGCCCGAGGTCATCAACCAGATCATCGGCGTTTCCCCATGTCGAGGGCGGCCAGAGCACGACGAGCTTCGGCCCGATCATCGAACGGAATGATCCGGTCCCCGATCACCTGGGTGGTCTCGTGACCCTTCCCGGCCAAGATGATCACGTCGCCGGTACGACCGAGGGCCAAGGTTCGCGAAATGGCGGTGGACCGGTCCGGCTCCATCAGCAATTCCACTCCGGGGCCGATACCGGCTCGAACCTGGGCCATGATGTCCAAGGGGTCCTCCGATCGGGGGTTGTCCGAGGTGAGCACCACCACATCGGCCAGCCGGCCGACCACCTCCCCCATCATCGGGCGTTTCTCGGGATCGCGGTCACCTCCGCACCCGAACATGCACACAACTCTGCCCGGTCCGGCCAACAGACGCGCGGAGTCAAGCGCGGCACCGAGTCCAGCCGGAGTATGAGCGAAGTCCACCAGGACGGCGAACGGGGGACCGGGCGCCACCACATCCATGCGACCCGCCGGCGGAGTCACCGAGGCGAGGCCGACCACGATGGCATCCTCCTCGACTCCGAGGCCGGTGGCTATGGCCGCGGCCAGAAGGGCATTGTCGACATTGAATACCCCCGAAAGCGGCAAGCTCACGTGGCGCCCCCGCCACTGGAACGACGATGAGCCAACGGTGAGCACGACGTCGGAGGCGTCTGATCGGCGAACGTTGAGCACGCCGACTCCGCCCAATTGCCGGGAAAGTCGTGCACCCCAGGGGTCGTCCACGTTGACCACCGCCAACCGGGTCCTCTCTGGGGCGAACAGGCTCGCCTTGGCCGCGAAGTATGCCTCCATTGTGTGGTGGTGGTCGAGATGGTCATGACTGAGGTTGGTGAATGCGGAGATATCGAACACGATTCCATCCACACGGTGCTGGGTCAACGCGTGGGATGACACCTCCATGGCCACCGCCTGGCGGCCTTCATCCCGCATCCCGGCCAGCGTGGCCTGGAGTTCCGGTGACTCCGGGGTCGTCCGTTCACCGGTCAGCGTGCCGATCATTCCGGCCGGTCTTCCGGCCGCGGCGAGAATCGACAGTACCAGGTGGGTCACAGTGGTCTTGCCGTTTGTGCCCGTCACCCCCACCATGGCCATGTGGTGGGAAGGAAACCCGAAGAACGCCGAAGCCACCTGGGCCATCGCCGGGCGGACCCCACCTTCGGCCACCCGTATCTGGGGAACATCGACGTCGAGAAACCTCTCACAGAGGAGAGCAGTGGCACCACCTTGCACGGCGTCGGCGGCGAAGTCATGACCGTCGGAGGTCCGTCCGGGGACACAACAGAAGAGGGATCCCACCCCGACCTGGCGACTGTCGAATTCAATGGCGCTCACGTCGACCGCACCCGGGTCCCCACGGGTTCCGATGACGTCGACGCTTCCGAGCAACTCCGTCACGCGCATGCGGCGGGCACTCGCATCGAAGCCACGTGTGCTCCCCGAGCGCTCACAATCATCTACGCACTTTCCTTGGCGGCGCCGGCCGGGACCGTCACCGACCCGGTACCCCCGATGGCTCCGCTCGACGTAGATGTCGTGGCCGCGGCATTGGTGGGAATGCCGTAGTGCTGAAGGGCATACTCCATGATCGTAGAGAATACCGGTGCCGCCACCGCGCCCCCGTAGATCGGGGTGGGGTGGTCGAGCACCACCACCGCCGACAACACAGGCTTCTCGGCGGGAGCGAAACCGACGAAGGAACCGAAGAACGCCCCGGGGATGTACCCCAGATGGCTGGGGTCAGGGATCTGGGCGGTTCCCGTCTTACCCGCCACCGTGTACCCGTCGATGGCAGCCGATGTACCGGTGCCGCTCTTCACCACCCCCTCGAGCATGGTGGTCAATTCAGCATTGGTAGTCGAATCGATCACCCTCCGGGTGGGCAAGGCATGGGCGGCGGACATTGATCCATTGGACGAGATAGTGCCGCGTACCAGGCGGGGCTGGACCATCACGCCACCATTTGCCACCGCGTTGTACGCATCCAGAAGCTGTTGGGCTGTGACCGCATCGTTCTGACCGATAGGGGTCGACCCGATCGAACTACCCGTCCAGGCATTGGGCCCGGGGACCAGCCCTTGAGATTCGCCGGGGAAGTTGAGCCCGGTCGGCTTGCCGAATCCCAGGTTGCCGATTTGGGCCAGCAGACGGTCCTTTCCGAGTGCTCCCGCGATCTGGATTGTCCCGATGTTGGATGACTGATCCAATATGTCCGTAGCGGTCATGCTCTGCGTTCCGTGATTTTCTGCGTCATGGAAGGTATAGGTGCCTATGGACAGCGAACCTGGGACTGAAAATGTCTGGTTGGGACTGATGACATTGTTTTGCAACGCGGAAGAGAACGTGACCAGCTTGAATACAGACCCCGGCTCGTAGACCTGGGTGAGCGCCGTGTTCGAAGGTGCTTCTTCGACACCGCTCGGGAGCGTGTCGGCTCGGGCGATGAGCGTTGCCCCCGACGACGACTGGGGGGAGGTCGAAGAGGTGGCTGACGCGGTGACGGCCGACGCGGATCCGGTCGATGGAGTACTCGATCCCGAAGTCGTCGCCTGAAGGTTGGCCATGGCGATCACGTCACCCGTTTTGACATCCATCACGACGACAGTCCCACCTAAGGCGTGAGCCGCCAGCACCTCGGCTCCGAGAGCCTGCTCGGCCACGTACTGGACGGATTCGTCGATGGTCAGCTCGATCCCCGTCCCGGCTTTGGCCGACGTGCCCGCGGCTCCGGTCGCACCGGGCAGCGTCACCCCGTTGGGCGACTGAAGCAAAATCTTCGATCCGGCGATACCGGCCAATAGTGATTGATATTGGTATTCGAGTCCCGAGAGCCCGGAGCCTGCGGTTCCCACCGTCCCGATAAGCGGCAGGGCCAGCTGCCCAACAGGTTGGACCCGTTGTGATTCCGCCACCAGATTGATTCCGGTGAGGTTGAGGGCGGTGACCTCCGATGCCACCGGATCTGCCACCCGATGCGCCAGGTAGACGAAACCAGAGTGTTCGGTCAGCTGGGAGCGGAGTTTGTCAGCCGAGAGGCCCAGGACCGGGGCCAAGGAAGCCGCCACAGTACCGGGGTCCTTGATGAGGTACGGATCGGCCACCACTGTCTGCTTGGTGACCGACTCGGACAGCACCTCACCGTTTCGGTCATAGATCCCGCCACGAACGGCGGGGACCGTCACCGTCTGGGTCAGTTCGGCGCTGGAGAGCGAGGCATAGCGCTGGTGGGAGAATTCCTGAACTGCCACCAATCGAAGGATCATGGCCACAAACACCACGAAGAGCAGAATCCGCAACGCTCGAGTTCGGCGTCCAAGAAGGACGATGGGGCTCACGGCGTCGTCGGCGGCGTCTTAGCGGAAGATGACTGCCCGGTATTGGGGACGGGCAGTGCCACGTTCAGCGGTACCGAGGGCAGATCAACGAACTGGGTGGGGCTCACCATTCCCAGTTGTCGGGCCTTGATAACGACGATCTGCGGTGCGGACAGCTGGGCCACCGCCACCTGAAGTTGTTTCTGCTGGATCAACGCCACCGCCGCTAGGCGTTGGGTGTTGGCCAAACGGATCTGGCCTTGGGCAACGACGTCATCGGCTACCACCACGGACAGCAGGCTCCCTACGATCAACACACTGGCGATGAGCATGGTGGGGCGGCGGCGTGACCGATGGCGGGCCCTCGGCGCCGATTCAAACAGCCGGAGCGGCGGGCGCCTCGGCGCCGGCGCGTTCCGAACCGCCGGTCGCCGAGCGGCCGAAGAAGCAGGCGGTGCCATCAGGCCACCTCACCATTGGCCAAGGAGTGGCCAACTGGCGCTGATATCCGTTCGATGACCCGTAGCCGGGCCGCTTCCGAACGACGATTCCGGCCGATCTCTTCCGATGACGGCCGACGTGATCCCCGTACCACCAACCGGTAGTCGGGGACCGCACCGCACACACACGGGAGACCCGGCGGGCACGTGCAGCCGCCGGTCGATGCGTTGACAAATTTGGCCTTGACCAGCCGGTCTTCCCCCGAGTGGTAGGAGATCACCACACACCGGCCGCCTGCACCCACCATGTCGAGGGCGGCATCGAGGGCCCGATTGAGTTGGTCGAGCTCCTCGTTGACGGCGATACGGATTGCCTGGAATACCCGCCGAGCCGGGTGGCCGCCGGTGCGGCGGGTGGCGGCGGGGATGGCTGCTCGCACCACTTCGGCCAACTCCCCGGTGGTGGCGAACGGGCGGGCGGCAACCACAGCCCGGGCGATACGTCGGGCGAACCGGCTCTCACCGTTCTCCGCGAACAAATGGGCCAAGGAAGCCTCGTCGAACTCATTGACCACATCGGCGGCGGTACGACCCGAGGTCGGATCCATCCGCATGTCGAGAGGAGCATCCCGGCGATAGGAGAAGCCGCGCTCGGCGAGATCCAGTTGAGGCGAGCTGACTCCCAGGTCGAAGAGGGCACCGGAGAGACTGACCGAATCGAGGGGGATTCCCATCTCCATCTGCACGCCGCGGACGATGGCGGCGAGGTCGTCAAACCGGGCCTGACGGACAATGGCCCGCTCGCCAAAACGGGCGAGTTCGGTGGCAGCGGCCGCAACAGCCATCGGATCACGGTCAATGCCGAGCACACTCAGATGAGGGTGTGATGCCAGGATGGCGGCGGCGTGCCCGGCTCCCCCGAGGGTGGCATCCACAATCAGCCCCGGCGGAACCGGGGCAAAGAGGTCCACCACCTCGGTGGTCATGACGGATTCGTGCTGAAATGCCTGGCTCATTCGCAGCCCCACGACCGGTGCGGTGCCTGGGGGTGGAGTTCCCGAGCGACCAGCGTGGAAGCAAGCGGAGGAGGATTCTTCCAACTGTTCGGTCGAAGGGCTGCGCATGAGCCAGACGCGTTCAATGTGCACATCGGGTCGGGCAACCGCCGCCATTGCCGCCTCATATGGCGTCGGGCGGTGGTCGGTCCCATTGCCAGCGGGGATGGCCGCCGATGTGGAAGTGGTGATGGTCCGAGTGGCGTGGGTCCTTTCGTTCGGGAGTTTCGGGTAAGCGTCGATCTCTGACGGGTCGAAACCTGTGGATCCTGGGCGCCGCCCGCCTTCGTCAACATGTCGGACAACGTGGAGACGGACCGCATCGCTCAGCCGTCGTCGCCCTCGGTAAGCCGCTGCTCCTCGGGCTGCACTTTCTGCTCCCACCATGTGGGATTCCACAACTCCACCCGATCGATGGCTCCGTGGACCAACACGTCCCCTTCCAAGCCGGCGAAGGCCCGAAGATGGGAGGGAATGGCCATGCGGCCCTGCTTGTCCACTTCCACCTCGTGTGAAGTCGACGCCCACAACCGAGCCAGGTTGCGGTCGCTTTTGCTGGTCGAGGCCCGGCCCTGCATGGTCTCCATCTGCAATTCGAACTCGTCCGGCGTCCATAACGACAGACATCCGTCCTGGTACTGGGTGAGAAAACCGCCATGATCGAAGGGTCCACGGAACTTCGCCGGAAGGATCACCCTCCCCTTGTCGTCGAGCGAGTGCTCGTACCTTCCGAAAAATCGTGCCACTGGCGCTTGCTCCCACGATGCTCCTCGTAGTGCTCGGAAACCGATTGTTCGGATCCCTCCCTTTCACACCACTTTCTACCACTTTACGCCCCCGTCCCCCACTCGTCAACAACTTTGGCTCCCCAATCACCAAAATCAGGGTCGGCTGCACCGGTACGGGAGACGTCTGCGGCCCGACAGAGTTGGAGAAAACCATCCACCAGTGCGCCCGCCACCGCCTCGGGTCGAACGGGACGGCCAACCCCTGGGTCGGCTCAGGGTGGAATCACGTGATGGAGGTCAGGGCCCTCACCCGATGGCTGTGCTCAGACCTGGGAGCAGACCTCGAACGTTGGGATCCACCAGTACCGCGGTCAGCAACGAAATGTCACGACGGCAATGCCTCGACGAGGGCGGCCACCATCGTGGGCCCATCGATGACTCCGCCGTCGGACGTGCCCACCAGGTCAACCACCCCCGCCACCGCGTCGGCGAGGCCGAGCCGAGCCGACGTCCGTTCGGCGTCGGGGAGGTCCAGGACTCCTAGCAACTCGGTGGCGTCCCACTCCAGAACGCAGGCGCTGTGAAACCAGGCGCCGTTGCGGGTCCGACGCTGGGACACCCCCACCACTTTGCGCCCGTCGGAGGTGACCACCTCACCAGTCCCCACCCCTCCAAAACAGACCAACGACGACCAGCGCGTGCATGCCGCGTACCCGCCCCGGTGAGCGGACATCCCCTCGCACCCCACGGCTTCGAGCGCCGTGGTCCAGGCGTCTCCGAGCCAATCAAAAGCCCGTCCCACGTCGTCGTTCCATAGTGGATCCCCCCGCGGGACCCAGGCGTCGACCCACACCGGATCGCCCGGCATCACCAGGACGGCTCCCCCACCCGACCGGCGGCGAACCACCTCGATCCCCTGTGCCCCGGCTCGCCGGGAGTCGACCACGCCCTCGGCCTGGGTGGAACCCAACACGACGGCAGGTCCGGTCACCCGGCACACGGCAATGGCGCGTTGTGATGGGTGCGTTTCGGTCGCCGGCCACGACGCATGGAGCATTCCAGCCGCGCCGGCCCGCTCCTCGATCGACCACATGTCCCCCATCGTCGTCTATGCCTTCAGGCAGTCAGGGGCTCGAAGTGGTCGATGCCGCCGCCCAGATACGTACGCCAATCGTCGCTGGCTCCCCCACACGATGCGAGCAGCTGCACACGGTGGTGAGGCGCCACCGGCGTAGCTCGGAGCACCATCCCGGCCTCGTGGGGTAGTCGATCTTCCTTTCGGGTGTTGCACCACCTGCACGCCGCCACCACGTTCTCCCACGTATGTGGGCCACCTTTGCTCCGGGGGATGACATGGTCGAGATTCTCAGCCGCCGCCCCGCAGTACTGGCAGCGCGAACCGTCGCGGGCGAAGACCGTACGACGATTGACAGCCACCCGATACTGACGGGGGATGTGCACGTAACGCACCAACCTGACCACCGAGGGCTCGGGGACTGTCACCCGTTCCGCTCGGAACACACGGTCAGTGGTGTGAAGCAGCTCGGCTTTGGTCCCCAGTACCAAAAGCACCGCCCGACGCGAGGACACGATGCCCAATGGCTCGAAGGTGGCGTTGAGAACCAATGCCCGCCGAGAGGGTGACATTGGGGACCTGACGGGGACGGGCACCATCGAATCCCCCGTCACCGTCTTCGCCTCGGACTTCGACCGTCGAATCACTAGATCGGAAATTAGCCCTATCGAGCCGCCGATGGGCGATTCTCCCGATTCCCCACATCGTGCAACGTTGGTGCCGGTGCACGAGGGGGTGACGATCTACCGACCGACCGACACCATTCAAGGAAGGACACGACGTCCGGACCATTAGGGATGGCGTCAGCGTGTCCGTAGGCTGTGACCATCCGGAACGCCCAGAGCCGTTCGTCGGGCAGAGGTAGGAACGGGCGTCGCTTCCACCAACCGGGAGCCGCCAATCGATGAGCAGTACCGAGGGCGGTCAGCCACAGACTCGGACGGAACACCACGGCCAGTACAACCGTCGGTGCCGCCGCCCGTGAGGCCACCACTGACTCCTCAGTCACCCGTACACCGGAGAATCGGCTCGACCGAATACGGACCGTCGACCCACCGCCGCCGCTCCCACCAGTGGACCGTCCGCCCCGAGCCCGGCGGGGACGATGCGGGTCCCCCGGGAAAAACTCAGCCGCGCCCGGGAGTCGATCTCTGTCTGGGCGGCCGAAAAGAAGGGCTCGCCGAACCCCAGGGCCACCGAGCCGGCCACCACCGCCAACTGGAAGTCCAACAAGTTGGCCACCGAGGCAACCGCTCGGCCGACAAGCGTGCCGGTTCGCCTCCGCACCTCGTCCGAGGCCTCCGTCGGAGGGCACCCGGTGATGGCCGCGATGGACGGTCCGGAAGTTTCCGCCTCCAGGCAGCCCCGGGCCCCACATACACACCGCTTCCCCTCGGGTTCTACCATCACGTGGCCGATATGACCGGCATTTCCGCTTGCCCCATCGAGCAGTCGGCCGTCGAGCACAATCCCGGCACCGACGCCGGTGGATACCACCATGGCCATATAGTCGCTCACCCCCACCGCGGCCCCCACCCAACCCTCCCCCAAGGCCAGCGCTTTGGCGTCATTGTCCACGGCGGTCGGCAGCTGAACCAGGGCCTCGAGCCGGGCCCGGAGGGGAAAGTCCTTCCATCCCGGGATGTTGAGGGGCGCAACGGTCTGGCCCTTCGCACTCATGGGACCTCCACAGCCAACGCCGCAGACAACCGGTGACGGTGCCGGTGCCGATAAGACCTGACCGATGATCGACGACATCGACGCGAATACCACCTCGGGATCATCGTCGCTCGGGGTACGGGTTTGGGCTTCAACCAGAATGGCGCCGCGGTCATCGACAAGGCCGGCCGCCATTTTGGTACCGCCGACATCGACAGCTAATACCACCAAGCCGTCCGACAAAGGTTCAGTCGTCGCGATGGAGGCGACCGCGGATCCAGTCCCGTGGATCATGAACCGCGGTGCCGATATTCCGGTTATGAATCGACCGCGAGATATCGTCGATACCTGCTTTGCCCATGCGCCGTGCATTGTTGGCGAACACCACGGCGGAAAGGAACATGATGACGACGCCGAGGAATCCGAGCACCACCGAACTCGAGAAGGTCAGGAACATGAATACGAGGGCGGCCACGAACACCAGGGCTGACCAGATGCAGTACCTGCCGGCGTGCCGGTAGACGGTTTCGGAGCGCACTCGTTCCGCGAACGCAGGATCCTCCCGATAGAGGGATTCCTCCAGTTCGTGGAGAATTCGCTGCTCGTGATCAGAGAGCGGCAAGAACTCCTCCCCTCCGTCTAGTCATCGATCTTGTTGTCATCCTCGACTCCATGATCGCGCACCTCCTTGCATAAAGCATCGCGCACTGCGACAAGCCCTGACAACGCAGAATCACTTTTCGCTCTCCACCCGCCCCGGGCGTCGCTGAAAGGCTCACGTTCGAAGGTTCCGATCCTGGTCGGGATCGTCTTTTGGCTCTGCGGCCGGGCCCCACTGGGACTCGCCCCGATCCCGGACCCGGAGCCCGTCGACCCCCACCAACGATGCAGAACCCACCGAAGCATGGCCATATCGAGCCCGGATGCTGTCCACTGCGGCCGTAATTCCACCCCACGACTGTTGAAGGCGCTCAGCCTCCTCTCCTGCCCGGAATATCCGGTCATCGACCTCATCTTGAAGGCCATGGCCGTCGACACCCGCGTGGAGGACCACACCTTCGGCGCCCCCCAGGTCCAAGGAGAGTTGTTCGTTGGCACCGGTAGCGCCGAAACCGGACAGGCTGACCCCGAGAAGTCGGATCCCCTGGGAAAGGTCGACAGAGTCGAACAACGCCGTGGCGATCACTCCGATGGACGGCGCCGAGTCGACCGGGGTGACCATCGAATGAGATCGAGTGACCATGGTGAAGTCACCGAACTTGATCTTGACAGTGATGGTGCGGGCCCCGAGTTCGCTTCCCCGAAGGTGGGATGCAGCCGCATCCACGATCCGGGCCAAGTGGCCCCGAATGACGTCCGGGTCCCACAAGTCGGATGGGAATGTCTCTTCGTGGCCTATGGATTTCGCTTTCTGGTCGGGGATGACCTGCCGTGCATCCTCACCTCGGCACAACCCGGCCAGATGTGAGCCCTGCGCCTTTCCGAGATGCCGCTGAAGCGTGGAGGTCGGGAGAGACGCCAGATCACCGACGGTCCGTACTCCCAGCCCGTTGAGGCGGCGGGCGGACACCGGGCCCACACCCCACAGAGCCTCGATCGCCAATGGGTGGAGGAACTCGAGTTCACGGGCAACCTCGACCACGACGATTCCCGGCCCAGGGTGAACACCCGATCGGTCAGCCACCGGTTTGGCCGCTTTCGACGCCAGTTTCGCCAACAGCTTGTTCGATGCCACTCCTACCGAACAGGTCAGATGCAAGTCGTTCTGCACACTTCTGCGGATGTCAGCGGCGATGCTCGGGCCATCCCCGAGCAGGCGCACGGACCCCGTCACATCGAGAAACGCCTCGTCGATGGAGATCCCTTCGACCAACGGCGTCACCGTTTCGAAGATGGCGTGCAGTTTGGCGCTCTCTTCCACGTAACGGTGGTATCGGCCGTGGACGAATACGGCCTGCGGACACAGTCGGCGGGCGACCGACGAGGGCATGGCGGAATGGACACCGAACATCCGGGCCTCGTAGGTGCAGGCAGCCACGACACCTCGGCTGCCGGCGCCCCCCACAATCACCGGGCGTCCGGCCAGAGTCGGATCGTCCAACACTTCCACCGAGGCAAAGAACGCATCCATGTCGACGTGGAGTATCACCCGATCAACTGATGGAACCCAGCTCCCCGGGCTGCGCGCCATGCCGTCAGGTTGTGGATGGGTCGGGAGGTCATCCACCGAGGCGCAGCCTCCGGAACCCCTCGGCGAAGCGGACCCCGGCATTCCGGCCGGCATCCTCGGCTGCCCCATGAACCGCAGACCTGGCCCACTCGGCACCGTCGGGGAACTGACTCTGATGGCGCCCCACCGCCAGCACCTTCACCTCGACGGTTGCCGAGATATCCACCCAGACGTCGGGTTCGAGTGTGCCCGACATCAGCACAGTGGATACCTGATGGGCGGGTCCGGCTTCGGGGAAATACAGGGGTAGCGCCGTCGCCGGGGCCACCGCGTCGAGGACCGCCCATCCGGTGATCCGGTGATCCCGATGATTGAAATAGTCCTGTCCGAAGAAGACGGCTGTGGGATCGGGGCAGAGAACGACGTCCGGTCGGAGACGACGGATCACCGAGACAAACGCCTGCCGCAAACCGTCATCGTCATGGAGCTCCCCATCCAGATAGTGCAGGAACTCCTGGCCGGCCAGCCCGATCAGCGCCGCGGCTTCGCCAGCCTCGACGGCTCGCCTGGTGGCCAGCTCTCCCGGATCGGCCGAAGGGTCGGTCGATCCTTTGTCCCCATCGGTGCACAGGAGGGTATGGACCTCGCTCCCCTTTGCCGCCCACGCCGCTAGCGTTCCGCCACAACCCACATCGGGATCGTCGGGATGGGCATAGATGGCGAGCGCCCGGGCGGGAGCATCCTCCAAGAGCTCCGCCACGCCTACGACCCGATCTGCTTGGGGGCAGTGGTCTTGGTCAGGAGCCCGACCTCGCGCCGAAAATCGTCAACACCTTCAAAACCCTTGTACACGCTGGCGAACCGGAGATATGCCACCTCGTCCACTAACCTCAGCCGATCAAGCACCGCAAGGCCGATCTGCTCAGTCGTTGGCACAGTGCCATCCTCCCGCAAGGCATCCTCGACAGCTTGCGCCACCCCTTCGAGCTGTTTCTCAGAGACCGGTCGGTTCTTCGTCGCGGCTCGCAAGCCGTTGATGACCTTCATCCGATCGAATGGTGCACGGAGCCCCGAACGCTTCACGACCATCAACGGAACCTCGTCGATTCTCTCGAACGTGGTGTACCGGTGGCCGCACCCGTTGCATTCCCGACGGCGTCTGGTCGCCGCACCGTCTTCCGCCAACCGAGAGTCGACGACCCGATCATCGTCAGTCAGGCACCAGGGACACAGCACGCACCGAGGCTAGTGCTGCAACGAACGGCCTCGGGCGAGTCCAGCGGCGGGGGTAGTTCCTCCATTTTGTCCACATGATTGCCCCCGGGCCGGGCCGGCCCTCCTCGCCGGCGATCAGGGAAGGGCTATCCGCTCGCCAGGCTCCACGCCGGAAGACCCGGTCTGCGACGCCAATTTCGCCACCATGGGTCGGGGGTCCGCGGAAGGATCCACGGCAACGGCGATGGACCATAGGGAATCGCCGGGCTGCACGGTGTACTCAACGGCATGCCCGGCCCCCGCCAGAGCAGAACCGGGGGTGTGGGAGTGATCACCGGTTCCGCCCAGCGGAAGAGCGAGGCCGATCAGGAAAAGACCGGTGACCGCCAACATCGTGCGCCGAAGCCTGACCGCCTGCGACGTCCGGCGTCGTGTGCGGCACGCCCGTTGCCGATCGGGCACGACCACCAGGAACGGGCCCTCGGCAGTCTCCGAGAGCGGCTCGGCACCGCTCATCGGTCGGATGACTTGGTCACCACTCATCAGCCGTAAGGACGCGCCACCCTGGCGACAACGGCCCCCAGCCCGGGCCAACGGCGATGGCATCGAGAGTGCAGCCATTACCGGCCCGGCCCCATGGCCAGTCCCCGAACCGGATGCTGTTTCATCGAACGTTTGTTCGTCATGGCTATATCGAATCACGAACGTCTGTTCGGTGTCAAGGCGTTTCTCGAACGGATGTTTGCTTTTTGGGATCCCCTGGGTTACCGTCTTACAAACAGATGTTCGCCGTCACATGCCGCGTCGCCGAGCACACCGAGAGCAGCACTCCGACCGCACAGAGCAGGGGGACCCGTGGCCCAGGTACTGAGCATCAAGCGTAAACAGATACTGGACTGTATTTCGGAATCACTCAGGGACCGCGGGTATCCACCCTCGGTGCGAGAGATCGGCGAGTCGGTGGGCTTGGCCTCGTCTTCTACGGTCCATGCCCACCTGGCAGTGTTGCAACGCGAGGGGTATCTGAGAAGAGACCCCACCAAACCGAGGGCGATCGAGGTCCGGTTCGATCCCTCGTCCAAGGTGGTGATGGACTCGCGTCCCATTCGCCACGTTCCCCTCGTCGGTGATGTAGCCGCGGGTACCGGGGTACTCGCACAAGAGAACATTGAGGAGTTGTATCCGCTCCCCGAGGACTTCACCGGGACGGGATCGCTGTTTATGGTGAAGGTCCATGGCGACTCGATGGTGGATGACGGCATTGTGGACGGCGACTTCGTGGTGGTCCGACAGCAACCCGAAGCCGAACGGAACGACATAGTGGTGGCCGGGATACCGGATGGGGAAGCGACGGTGAAGCGATTCTCCACCCGTGATGGCAAGGTGGTCCTGACCCCGGCCAATCAGCGCCTGACACCCATGGAGTTCGACCCGGCCGAGGTGACCATCTATGGAAAAGTGGTCACCGTCCTGCGACGCCTGTAAGTCACCGATTCAGAGGTTGGGGCTGGGAACCCCGATCGAGCTCATGTCGGGGTAGCGCTCCCCCGACACAACCCCTGTCGGAAATACGTCTTCGATGGCCGCCAGGTCCGCCGGTGTGAGTTCGATGGTGAGGGCGGCCACATTCTCGGCAAGATGGGTTCGCCGCTTGGTCCCTGGGATCGGCACCACGTCCTCACCACGTGATTGGACCCATGCCAGAGCCAGCTGGCCGGGCGTTGCGCCCTTCTGGTTGGCCAGCGAACGGACCCGATTGACCAGTTCGATATTGCTGTCGAAGTTCTTCCCGGTGAACCGGGGGAGGTATTTCCGGAAGTCACCTTCGGGAAAGTCATCGGGCGAAGTGATCTGGCCGGTGAGGAAACCACGACCAAGCGGGCTGTAGGGCACAATCCCGATACCGAGCTCGCGGGCCGTCTCGATGACCCCGCCCTCGACGTCACGGCTCCAGAGAGACCATTCGCTCTGCAGGGCGGCGATCGGGTGCACTGCATCGGCGCGTCGCAGCGTGTCGGGTGACGCCTCGGACAAACCGAGATAACCCACCTTTCCCTCCGCCACCAGTTCAGCCATGGCGCCCACTGTCTCCTCCACCGGCACCGTGCCGTCGGTTCGGTGTTGGTAGTAGAGATCGATATGGTCCACGCCCAATCGGGCCAGGGAGGCGTCGCACGATTGATGCACATACTCCGCATCACCCCGAATCGACCGATGGGTGGGATCCTCCCCCCGGACAATGCCGAATTTGGTGGCAAGGACGACCTCATCGCGTCGGGTGGCAATCGCGCGTCCCACCAGCTCCTCGTTGACATAGGGCCCGTACATATCGGCAGTGTCGAGCAAGGTGACCCCGAGGTCGAGCGCGGCGTTGATGGTGGCAATCGACTCCGATTCGTCGCCCGGGCCATAGAACTCGCTCATCCCCATGCATCCGAGGCCCTGGGCCGACACCACCAGTCCGCCGGTGCCCAGTATGCGAGTGGGAATTGCCATATCCCGACCCTACTGGGCCGGCGATTCCGCCCAGGCCGGATCACGTCCGAGGAAGGCAATCAGCCGATTGATGGCGGGGGCCCGGTCGCTCACCGGGACAATCGCACCGAACGCCATGCCCTCGCCCTGGTATTCGGGTGGGAGCGTCACCTTGGCCAGGTTCAGCACGTCGGTCGCTTCGGCTTCGGCGTAGGGACTCACCTGACCGGTGGCCGAGGCCAGGTCCCACCCGTGGGCCAGGTACTCCATCACCGTCATGTTGAAGACCATCGCCCCCGGCATCATCCCACTACCCGAGATTCGTACCTGACGGTCGAAACCGTGCTCTTCCCAGCCGGCCACAATACTGTTGGCCGCTTTGGCAAACTCGGCGGCAGCATCATGGCCACAGATGTACTCCGCCGGGTCTCCCTCGTAGGTGCGCCCGTGGCAACCGGCCTCGAACACCTGAATCCAACCCACCATGTGGTTCATCAAGTCATGAACGCTGAACTCCTCGCACGGCGTCGGGAGCCTCCACCGATCTTCGCCCACACCGGCCACGACGGTAGTTGTCTTGGTCAGGACACCCGACAGCAGTTCAATCTCATCCATGGTTGAAATTTCCCGTCAACATCGTGGCAAGCACATCTGCGGCCTGTTCGAGTTCGGAGAGGCTCACATGTTCACCCGGCGTGTGGGCCAACAGCGGGTCGCCGGGCCCGAAGTTGGCGGCCGGTATCCCGTGAGCGGCGAAGGATGCCACGTCGGTCCACCCCACCTTGGCCTCGGGTGGGGCGCCGGTAGCGGCCACCAGCCTGGACAACAACGGAGCCCCGAGGGCTGGGGGCGCCCCTGCTACCGCCTCGACCAACTCCCATGAGTCACCAGGCTCCATCACGTGGTCAAAACGCGCCCGCACCGATGCTTCGGCCTCGGCGGCATCACGATCAGGGGCGAAACGGTGATTGATGATCACCACCGCTTCGTCGGGCACCACGTTTCCGGCCACTCCCCCTTCGACCAATACCGCTTGGAGTTGCTCGGCGTACTCGCAGCCGTCGATCACCACCCGGCGGCTCTGGTAGGCGCCGATGGCATCAAGCACGGGGCCGAGCCGGTGGATGGCATTGCGCCCGGCGAAAGGTCGGGCGGTATGGGCCCGTTCCCCGGCCATCACCATCCGGATCCGCATGGTGCCCTGACAACCCGCCTCCACCACACCGCCGGTGGGCTCCCCCAAGATGGCCGCATCGGCCTGGAGGAGCTCGGGACGCTCGTGCCACAACACTTCAAGGCCGCTGTCGCGTCGGGCCACCTCTTCGCAGGCGTAGAAGCACCACGTGACATCCACCGCCGGCTCGGGGATGGTGCCGGCCAGGTGGAGGAAGACGGCCAGCCCCCCCTTCATGTCGGTTGCCCCGAGGCCATAGAGAATGTCACCCTCGAGCCGTGGTTCGTCGTTTCCGGCAGCAGGCGGGACGGTATCGAGATGGCCGGCCAACATCAGCCGGGTCGACCTACCGAGATCGGTCCGGGCCACCACATTGTCCCCCACCCGGTCCACAAGCAGCCACGGACAGAGCCGCAGCGCCGCTTCCACTGCGTCGGCCATGGGTCCCTCGTGATGGCTCACCGACGGGATGGCCACCAGCGACCTGGTCAGACCGAGCAGACCGCTCGGAATGGCATCGGTCACGTCGAGACGCCGTGCTGACGGAGAATGTCGTTCAGCTGCGCCTTGTCGTGGCGTTGCCCCTCGGTCAACCGTTTGATAACCAGCACGCAGGGCAGAAAGAACTCCCCACCGGAGAACTCACGACGGCGGGAGGCCTGAACGGCCACGCACCACGGCGGAACGTGGCCGCGACTCAGTTCCTCGCCGGTCTCGGCATCGATGACCGGGATGGACGGATTGAGAATCACTCCGGCACCCAGCAGCGACCCGCGGCCGACCCTGGCCCCCTCGGTGACCATGCACCGGCTCCCGATCGTCACGTCGTCCTCGATGACCACCGGGGCAGCCTGGGCGGGCTCGAGCACCCCGCCGATGCCCACTCCGCCCGAGAGGTGGACCCGTTCGCCGATCTGGGCGCACGAGCCCACCGTGGCCCAGGTGTCCACCATGCTGTCAGCTCCGACCCGGGCCCCGATGTTGACATAGCTAGGCATGCAGATGACCCCTCGGTCGAGGAACGACCCCCATCGGGCCGACGCGCCCGGAACCACCCGGACACCCGCCGCCGCGTAATTCCTCTTGAGGGGAAGCTTGTCGGCGAACTCGAACGGCCCGACTTCCATCGTCTCCATCGACTTGAGGCGGAACAGCATCAGGATCGCCTGTTTCAACCACTGGTGGACCACCACTTCATCGGAGATCGGGTCCACCTCGGCGATCCGGGCCTCGCCGGAATCGAGGAGCTCGATGGCCTCGGTCACAGTGGTCAGGGCATCGGTGTCGTCGGGGGTCAACTCGGATACCCGGGCCCACAACTCTTCGATGTGCGACTGAAGGTCTGCCATGGAGAGACGTTAGCCCTGACGATCCGACTCTCCGGTCGTGGTCATCGGCCTCTACCTACCGGAGAGGTCCTTGCCCGCCAGTCGTTCGCCCACCAATCGCAACCGCTCCATCGGCTGGACCATCGCCACCCGGACAAAGCCGGCACCGCCCTCTCCGTAGAGTTCGCCGGGACTGGCCAGCAGGCCGCCTTCCAATGCCAACGTTTCGACCAGGCCCCACCCGCCATCGGGGACCGTGGTGGGAACTGCCACCCACAGGTAGAAGCCACCTGCCGGCATCGGAGTCGGGAGACCGGCGTCGGCCAATACTCCGCGGAGGTAGCTCAGCCGATCCCGGTAACGCTGCCGTTGGACCTCCACGTGCGAGTCGTCATCGAAAGCCACCACCGCGGCAGCCTGGACCGGGCCCGGAACCATCAGCCCGGCATGGCGCCGGACATCGAGCAGGTAACCGACGATATCGGGGTCCCCGGCGTAGAAGCCGGCCCGGACCCCGGCCATGTTGGACCGTTTGGACAGGGAATGCACCGCCACCACCCCGCCCAATCCGTTGGTCAAGACGGTCCTGGGCGGCCCATCCCAGGTGAACTCGGCATAACACTCGTCGGAAAAGATGGGGATCCCACGATGGCGGCCCCACTCGGCCACCGCATCCATATCGGTGAGCAACCCGGTCGGGTTCGACGGTGTGTTGGCCCACAACAGCAGGGCCCGTTCGACGTCGCCGGCGGAAATCGAGTCGAGGTCGAGTCCTCCCCCCGGGAGCTCCTTCACCGGGACGGATCGGCAACTGCCCAGTAACGCCCCCATGGCGTAGGTGGGGTACGACACCGACGGGTAGAGGACGGTGTCCCGCCCGGGAGTACGAAGGCGGAGGTACTGGGCGGCCGACGCTACGAACTCCTTGGTCCCTACGCAAGCGGCCAACTCGAGCTCAGGGTCGACAACCGCCCCGAACCGCCTGGACAACCACCCGGCGGCGGCATGGCGATAGGCGCGCGACCCGGGAGACGTGGGATAGCCCCGCTCTGTTCCCGACGACGCCTCGGCCTCGATGACTGCATCCGGCGGCGGGTCGCACGGAGTGCCTATGGAACAGTCGACGATTCCGGTGCTCCCCTGGACCAGATCACCGAATCGCTGAACCGCCCGCTCTCGTAGAGCCGTCAACCGGTCGTAGGGATACGGCGGAGGCGAGAAGCCGACCGTGGAATGTGGCGTGATGGTGCTCATCAGGCGCAAAATTCCCGGAATCGAGCCTTGCCCACGTCGTCCAGCACCACATGGAGGTGGGTGGCGTCATCGCTGGCCACCTCACTGACGATCTCACCCTCGCGGTGGACGGCGGCCAATACGTCGCCTCTCGCCCAGGGGATGACCAGCTCCACCGCCCGGTTTCCGACCCGGAGCCGGTCACCGATGGCTGTCAATAGCTCGTCGATTCCCTCGCCGGTGAGAGCTGATGCAATGACCGAGCCGGGGTGGGCGTCCATGAGCCGCTTGCTCTCTTGGGCCGCTTCTTCGCCAAGGGCCACCACCGCGTCAGCTTTATTCACCACCAGGAGCTCGGGGAGCCCTTCGGCTCCGATTTCGGAGAGTACTGAGCGGACCGCGTCGATCTGACCCTCGAAATCGGGGGCCGATCCGTCCACCACGTGGACGATGAGATCCGACTCACATACAACTTCGAGAGTGGACCGGAACGCTTCGACCACCTGGTGGGGCAGTTTGCGGACGAACCCGACGGTGTCAGTGAGGAGCACCGTCTCGCCGCCGGGTAGGGCGAGCTGACGGGTCCTTGGATCGAGAGTGGAGAAGAGCCGGTTCTCCACCAGCACGTCGGCACCGCACAGCCGGTTCAGGAGTGTCGACTTGCCGGCATTGGTGTATCCGACCAGAGAGACTGTGCGCTGTCGGGACCGCGCCCGCCCCTTGCGTTGGGTACGACGGGTTCTGTCCAACTGCCGGAGATCGGATTCGAGTCTGGTCATCCGCCGCACGAGGCGCCGGCGATCGACTTCGAGCTGGGTCTCACCGGGACCCCGTGTCCCGATCCCACCGGCTTGCTGGCTGAACGCCGTGCCGCGTCCCCGGAGGCGGGGAAGCCGATACCGGAGCAGTGCCAGCTCCACCTGGGCGCGCCCCTCGGGAGTGCGGGCATTCTGGGCAAAGATATCGAGTATCACCGCCGTCCGGTCGATGGCGGTCCGGCCGAGGATCTTCTCGAGGTTCCTCTGTTGGGCCGGGCTCAGATCGTCGTCAAACACCACCGTGTCAGCGTCGACGGCCAGGCATATCGACAGGAGCTCTTCCGCTTTGCCCTTCCCCACGAAGGTGGCGGGATCAGGGGTAGCCCGGCGCTGGACGATCCGATCCATCACATCGGCCCCGGCCGTGTCCACCAGCCGGGCCAGCTCATCAAGGCCGGCTTCGACAGAGGCCACGGTGGTATGAGGGAAGACAACGCCGACCAGCACGATGCGCTCCCGGAACTTCCGGGAGATCAGGGTGTCGGTGAAGGCGGAATCGTTGGGGCTCATCGGCGGGCCGCACCCAGCACACTCGAGGGAGTGACCTCGATATCAGCCACCTTGCGCACCGGCCCGGCCAGTCGTATCCCATCGGGGTTGAGGGTCACTTCGAGCGTCCCCCCCGGGTTGTGTACCCGCACCCGGTCACTGACCATTCCCCAGCTGCGGGCCGCGGCCGCCGCTGCGCAGCTTCCCGTCCCACACGCCTGGGTCTCCCCCACCCCACGCTCCCATACCCGGAGGTCGAGATCGTCGGGAGTCGGACCGACCGAGATGAACTCGACATTGATGCCGCCGGGGTGCACGCCCTGAAGCCGGCTCCCGATCTCGGCCACGTCCACGCTGGTTGGATCGGGGCCCAGGAGGACGAGATGGGGATTGCCCATGTCGACGGTACGGGCCCGGCGATCAGCAAACTGCTGCGCCTGGTCGGGACCCAGTTCGGCTTTGCCCATATCGACCGAGGCCGCCGCAGCCCCGACTGCGTCTCCGGTCCGGTACTCGACGGTCCGGACGCCGCCCAGCGTCCATACGCTGAAATCGGGAGGAGTCACCAGTCCGGCGTCCACTGCGGCTTGGGCCAAGCAGCGAATGCCGTTGCCGCTCATTTCCGCCTCGGAGCCGTCGGCATTGCGAAGATCCATCGACAGATCGGAGCCCTCGCGACCAGCCAGAATTCTGATCACCCCGTCGGCACCGATTCCAAACCGCCGGTCGCACAGGGCGCGCACCAACTCCGGTGCCACCCGGTGCCGGTCCTCGATGTCGACCACGACAAGGAAGTCGTTTCCGGCACCGTGGTGCTTGGTCAACTGGAGTGTTCGATGGTCATCCATGGTTCTGGTTCTCTGCGTCGAGGTCAGTCTCCCACCGTCTCGGTGGATCTTGGCGTAGCAGGGTCTGGCCGAACAGGTCGGCAATCCGAGCCACCCCGTCTTCACCTGGTTCTAACCACAGGATACGGGGATCACGACGGAACCATGCCCATTGCCGGCGAGCGAAGGTGCGGGTGCGCCGAACCGCTTCGGCCACCGCATCATCCAGCGGAACTCCGTCTTCGACGTGGGACAACAGTTCGCGATACCCGAGGGCCTGGCGGGCGGTACGCGACAATCCGCCCGGCAACGCAGCCAGGGAACGCACTTCGTCGAGGAAACCGAGGTCCATCATGGTGTTGAAGCGTTCAGCAATACGGCGGTCTGTCTCCTCGGGGACGTAGCGGACGCCCACCAGGGTGACCTGACTGGGTGGATACGCCTCCAACCCGGGCCCGAACGACGAAAACTGTCGCCCCGATCCGAGTGACACTTCCAGGGCCCTGACCAGACGGCGACGATTGGTGGGCTCCAGGCGACCGGCCGCCACCGGATCGAGGGACGCCAACCGGGCGTGAAGTGCCGCCATCACCACCCACTCGCCTGGGCTCCCTTCCGGTCCCCCGGCCGCCAACTCGTCGTTGAGCCGGGTCACCACCTCGGGGTAGCGACCCGGAAACGACAGATCGTCGACAATCGAACGCAGATAGAGTCCGGTCCCCCCGACCAGTAGGGCGCCATGGGCCCGGGCCGAGACTTCATCCAAGGCGGTACGGGCCGCGGCCTGAAACTGCTGCACGGCGAACTCGTCGGTGGGCTCGACCAGGTCGATCAAGTGATAATCCACCCGGCTGCGTACGGCCGGGGGCGGCGTGGCGGTGCCGATATCCATACCCCGATACACCGCCATGGAGTCCACCGACAGGAGCTCCACCCGAAATGGCCAACCGGTCCCACCGTCGGTTGCAGCGTTGTCCGATGCTTCGGCCACCGCCAATGCCAAAGCCGACTTCCCCGAGGCGGTGGGGCCGACCAGGGCCACCACGCCGGGAGACGATGCTCCCATCGGTGGGACGGAGTCAGCCGGCAACGACAGGGATACGGGTGCGGTGTCGGGGCAGAGCGGTGACCTCGATGAGCTCTCCGAACAGGTGATGGCGGGCGGAACCCGTCACCCGCACCTCGGCAAACGATCCGATGGCAATCCGTCGCCCTTCAACCGGCTCGAAATGAACCAGTTTGTTTTGACCGGTGCGGCCGGTAATGACTGACGGATCCCGTTTGGAAGGACCTTCCACCAGCACTTCCTCCACCTTTCCGATTCGGGCCCTGTGCCGGACGAGCGCGGAGCGCTCAACCACCGCCCGGAGTCGCTCCATCCGTTCAGCCGCCACTTCCGATGGGACGAATCGATCCTGCATGGCCGCGGCTCGGGTGCCGGGGCGGGGGGAGAAGACGAAGGTGTACGCGCTGTCGTAATTGGCCTCGGCGGCAACCTCGAGGGTGCGTTCGAAGTCGTCTTCGGTCTCACCGGGGAAACCGACGATGAGATCGGTGCTGACCGCCAGATCGGAAATGGCGGCTCGGGCGTCGGCCAGGCGGGCCAGGTACCGTTCGGCTGTGTAGCCACGGCGCATGGCCGTCAGGGTGGTATTGCTGCCGGCCTGCAGAGGAAGGTGGAGATGGTCGCAGACTTCGGGTGTCTCGGCCATGGCGGCGATGGTCTCGGGCCGGAGGTCTTTGGGGTGGGGGCTGGTGAAGCGAACCCGGCGGATGCCATCCACAGCACTGACCAACCGGAGCAGCTCGGCGAAGAGGGGTGCCCGTTTGGTGATGTCGCGTCCGTACGAGTTGACGTTTTGGCCCAGCAGGGTGACCTCGGTCACCCCGCGGTCGGCCAGGGTCCGGACTTCCGCCACCAGGTCATCCATGCGACGAGATACCTCACCGCCTCGGACCGAGGGCACGATGCAGAAGGCACACGAGTTGTTGCATCCCATCTGAATCGTCACCCAGGCGGCATAGGGAAGGTCGCGTACCGCACCGACGGCGGCGGCCTGTTGCCCCTGGGCGGAAAGATGGCTCTCCGGTAGTGGTTCGTCGAGGATCTCCACGATCGGTCCGGAGCGAGCCGCCCGGCGCAGCAGCTCTGGCGCGTTGGCCAAATTGTGGGTGCCGAAGACCACATCCACGTGACTGGCCCGCTCCCGGATCCGTCCTTTGTCCATTTGGGCCAGGCACCCCCCGACCGCAATCTGCATGTCGGGTCGCTGTTCGCGCAGGGTCTTGAGGTTTCCCAGATGTCCGTAGAACTTGTTGTCGGCATTCTCCCGGATGCAGCACGTGTTGAACACCACCACGTCAGCCGACTCCAGGTCGGGGATCGACACCAGGCCGTCGGCGGTGAGCAGCCCGGCCAGCCGCTCCGAATCGTGATCGTTCATCTGGCAACCGAAGGTTTGGATATGAAATGTCCGCTGGGGGGATGCAAGCCCTGGCCCCAGGGGAGCTCCTGGGTCGGGATCGGTGCCTGATATCACCGTCCCATGGTATTGCCCCGATGACGACCTACGGGTGCGAAGCCTCCACCACCGTGTGAATGCCCCCCCTGACCAGCCAGTCGGTGATCACTGTCATCTCATTGGGGGCGATCGCACCCACCAGATCATCGAGGATCCGGTTGGTCACATCCTCGTGGAATGCACCCTCATCCCGATAGCTCCAGAGGTAGAGCTTGAGCGACTTGAGTTCCACGATGAACTCGCCGGGGACGTAGGACACCGTTACCGTGGCAAAGTCGGGCTGTCCGGTCATCGGGCAGATGCACGTGAACTCCGGTGTATCGCAGCGCACCTCGTAGCGGCGCCCCGGATGGGGATTGGGAATGGCCTGCAATTCTTTCGATGGGCAAGACGGCACGGCCAAGATTCTACGGGCGGAAACTACCGGTTCCCGTCAAAGTCGTAGAACTGGCCCCCGCCGTCGGGAACCGTACCGCCAGCCTCGTCCGTATCGCCTTGTCCATCGGCGGACCACGAGGGCTGGCGATCACGCCAAAAATCATCAGAGCCGTCTCGATCGACGATCAGTCCGTGCATGTCCGGCCCGAGAAGAAGCGCCTTTCCCGGGACATCCGCTTCGGCCATCGCTTCTTTGGCCGCTTGTTGCACCTTGGCCCCATCCGCACCACGGCAGATCCCGAGCAGCGAGGACCCGGCCCCTGACCAACACACGGCCAGGGCGCCACCGGCCGAGAGCTTGGAAAGCAGATTCGGTGCCGCCGGGAAGAGCGGGCTCCGAAAATCCTGATGGAGTCGGTCTTCGGTGGCTTCCTTCAGCAGTACCCGGCTGTCGGCCAACCCGGCGATCAGGAGAGCCATGCGGGACAGATTGAAGGCGGCATTTTCGCGGGTGACCTCGTTGGGGAGCGCGAACCGCGCCTTGGCGGTCGACAAGATGAGATCGGGGACGATGATCACGAAGACCAGGCTGACATCGAGCGTGAGGCGCACTACCCGCACCGCACCCTTGACCATGGCTGCGGCTACCAGGCCACCAACCACTGCTGCAGCGGCATTGTCGGGGTGCCCGTCCATGTAGGCGGCCACGGCCAACGGATCCTTGGCCCCGGCCGCGGCCGCGGCGGCGGCGGCGAGGGCGGCGGAAGATCCGAGCCCTCTTCCCACCGGAACCTCAGACCGGACGGTAATCGCCAGTCGGTCCGTCCCCGCCACCTCGATGGCCACCCGGGCGGCCAGATGGGAAGGGTCGTCGGACATGCCTGCACCTTCTCCCACCGATCGGACGATCAGGCGGGAGGCCTTTTCCACTTCGACCTCGACATATAGATCGAGGGCAACGGCAAGGGTATCGAATCCCGGGCCGAGATTGGCAGACGATGCTGGGGCACGTGCTCGCACGACGTCAGGGTACTCGTCACACGCGGCTCGGGGCGGGACCAACGCGGCCGGCTGTCCGGGACAGCATCGGGGAATCGCCTACCGGTGAATCAGGCGCCACCACCAAGACGGTTCAGGAAGAGTCTTGGACAGGCGCAGAGGCACCAACTCGAGCTGGGTTCCGAGTGCATAGGAGACCGTCCCGACCCGTGCACCGCTTCGCCCGCCGGGAGGCACCGACAATGTGTGGGTGGCGACAACAGTCTGTCCCGGCCACGCCAGCACCATGGCCGGGCCCGAGGTGGCCACCGCCACCTCGTGAGGCATGCCTCCCCAGGTGGACGTGGCTGTGCCGACCACCTTGCCCGGATAGCTGAGAAGCACCGGGACCACTGCGCCCTCGGCCGCCGACAGCAACGACTCTGCCGCCGGCCGGGTGAAACGCTCCGGATCCGGAACTATCAGATCTTGCACCGGCGTGGTGGTGGGCGGCGTGGTGGCCGGAGGCGGCGTGGTGGCCGGAGGCGGCGTGGTGGCCGGAGGCGGCGTGGTGGCCGGAGGCGGCGTGGTGGTCGTGGTGGTCGTGGTGGGGGGGACGATGGGCGCCGGCACCGGTTGCCCGATCACCACGGCCAGAACCAGCACCGGTCGACCGGCGATCACCCGTTCGGCCGCCAACACCATGCAACCACCGGCTTGCGAGGTGTACCCCGATTTGATCCCCACCACGCCGTTGGAACCGATTTCGGTCACGAGGTTGGGAAGGGTGCCGACCAGGGGAAGCGTCACCGATGACTTGGCCGCCACTTCGGCAAATGTCGGAATTGCCATGGCTGCCGCCGCCACTTTCAGGCTGTCGACGGCGGAGGACACCGAGTGTTGGTCGAAACCGCTGGCATCGACGTAGTGGCTGCTGGTCATCCCCAACGAGGCGGCCAAAGCGTTCATCTTCACCACGAACGCCGCCTCGCTCCCCGCATCCCATACGGCAAGGGTGAAGGCGATGTTGTTGGCCGATCGGGCCAGCAGCCCCTCGAGGAGTTGGCGTTCGGTCAGCACTTCGCCGACCGCAACCGCAATGACCGATTCGTCGCTGTGAGCGTCCTTGTCATATTCCGCCACGTCCGAGGCAGTCAGGGTGATGGAAGGCCCACTGGCGTTGGCTGGCACCGGGTGATCGCGAAGGATCACGACCGCGGTCGCCAACTTGGTGAGCGAGGCGACAGGCACCGGAGTGGTCTCATCCGAATTGGCGGCGAATCCCAGCGCCGGGACCTGCACCGCGCCCTGTCCCTTGGACGGCCATGGAAGGACCGGCGGGCCACCGGGAACCTTCACGGAGGCCAACGACGATTGCGATGCCGGCACGGGAAGGGGTCGGGTCACGTGCCACGCCTCGGCCAACCCGATTCCAATCACTACCACCACCCCGATGCTCACCAGTGACCACCTGAGTCGATGTGACCCACGCTTGCTGTGGCGCCCACCACGCCGTCCGTTGTCGGCCGGAAGTGGATCGGTAGGTTCGGAACTCGATCGTCCTACGATCGATTCCTCCGCTGTGCTGTTGATCAACGCTCTTCGAGTTCCTCGACAGTCATCAACACTGTTCGGGCCTTGGATCCCTCTGAAGGTCCCACCACGCCACCGCGCTCCATCAGATCCATCAGACGGCCGGCCCGGGCAAACCCCACCCGAAGTTTGCGCTGCAGCATCGAGGTGGACCCCAACTGGGACCTCACCACAAGATCCATCGCCTGAGCCAACAACTCCTCGTCATCGTCATCGGCACCCCGTTGGCCGGCCCGGCCGGTTCGGGCCACCTCGTCGATACCGGCCACCACTTCCATCGGCCGCTGACGCTTCCAGTGGGCGGCAACGGCCCGAACCTCGTCTGCTCCGACCCACGGGGCCTGGAGACGCTGTGGATTCGACGACGATGCGGTCACCAACAGCATGTCGCCCTTGCCGATGAGCCGCTCGGCCCCGGGTTGATCGAGGATCACTCGACTGTCGGCCAGCGACGACACCGAAAAAGCCATGCGAGATGGAATGTTGGCCTTGATCACTCCGGTGATCACATCAACCGACGGACGCTGGGTAGCCAGCACAAGATGGATCCCGACCGCCCGCGCCATCTGGGCGATCCGACACACCGAGTCCTCGACGTCCCGGGCGGCCACCATCATCAGGTCGTTCAGCTCATCCACCACTATGAGAATGAAGGGCAGCCTCTGGTAACGCCGCTCGTCTTCCTCGGGCGACTGCTCGGATTCGTCGTCGTCGGACCCAGTGCCGCGCATGCGGAGCCGGTAGGCCTCTTCGTGATCTTCGAGCTGGCCACTATCGACGGCAATGTTGTACCCGGTGATGTCGCGCATCCCCGCCTCGGCCAGGAGGTCGTAGCGGCGCTCCATCTCCTTGACCGCCCAGGACAGGGCGTTGGCCGCCTTCTTCGGGTCCACCACCACCTGGGTCAGCAGATGGGGAAGGTCGTTGTACTGACCCAGCTCCACCCGTTTCGGGTCCACCAGCATCAGGCGCACCTGATCGGGAGTGGCCCGGATGAGGATGGAGGTGAGAATCGAGTTGATGCACGATGACTTGCCCGACCCGGTAGATCCCGAAACCAGCAGGTGGGGCATGTCAGCCAGGTTCACCATGTACGCATTGCCAGCGATATCGCGACCCAGCGCCACCTCCAACGGATGATGGGCCTTGGCGGCTTCGGGCGAGGCCAGGATGTCCCCCAACGCCACCAACTGGCGATGGCGATTGGGAACCTCTACACCGATGGCGGATTTGCCGGGGATGGGCGCAAGGATGCGCACGTCGGGTGAGGCCATGGCGTAGGCGATGTCCTTGGACAACGACGTCACCCGGGCCACTTTGACGCCGGTCCCGAGCTCGAGCTCGTAGCGGGTCACGGACGGCCCGACCGTGCGGCCTACCAGCCGGGTTTCGACGCCATGGGCGGCCAGCGCGTGCACCAGGGCGGTGCCGCCGGCATCCACTTCGCGCTCGTCGACAGCCTGTGGCTTCAACCTCTTCAGGAGGGTGGGCGGGGGTAGGCGCCAACCTCCGGCACCCGGACCCAGCTTCATCTCGAGCTGGGAGGCCTTGCCGGCCTTGGTGGCGGCCTCAGGAAGGGTCGCCACGTCCGGAGGCCCACCCGATCCGTCCATCGGGTCCAACACCGAATCGGCGGCCACCGGCAACGCCACCTGGGGAACCACCGCCATCTCGGGGTCGGGGTTGCGAGCGGCATTCCCCTCGTTCACTTCTGCTTCGTCTCCACCGGATATCGCCCGGCCGAAGGGGTCGGTGGGTTGGTCATCATTTGCGTCGGTCTCGACACGACCCGATCTCCCCTCGGGGCCGCCCCGAGCCACATCGAATGCCCACCGGGCCGCCACCCTTACGCCGTGAGCGGCGGTTTTGACCGACACCCCGGTGAACAGCACCATGGCCACCACCATCACCGCTATCAACACGGTGGCGGCGCCGAAACCCCCGAGACCGGCCTGGAGGGGGTTGCCAATCACCGCACCGACCCAACCGCCGGCGGACGACAGGCTGGTCGTCGACGCCCCGAGCCTGGGTGATCCCCCTGCCAACGCGGCCAAACCTGCTGTCGCCAACAGGGTGAGCGTCCCTCCGAGCACCGCTCGGCTGGGATCCCGACCCGGAACGGATTCTTCCGAGTTGCGGCCGGCAATCAACCGGACACCGACCGCCACCGCCACCACCGGCACCAGAAATCTTCCCCACCCCAGGAGGTCACCGAGAACCTGTCTCGCCCCGTGGCCGACCGGGCCCAATGCATCGGCGTAAAGGGCCAGTACGCCGAGGAGGCCGGCCGTCACCAGCACCACCCCCCACACGTCGGCGGCGTGGGCGGCCACCACGTCCCACATCCCCGCCGCCATCCCGTTCGGTAGTTGCCGGGATTGTCCGCGCCCAGTCCGCGCTCTTCCCCGACCCTTGCGCATGGATCTCTTCTTCGAGGCGGCTTTTGCTCCTGAACGGGAACGAGCCGGAACTGCGGCCTTGGCTCTCGACCGCGAGGCGCCGGATCGACCCGCCGGTCGCTTCGTAGCGGTCGTCACAGTGAAACCAGGTTACTCCGTGGGCTCTCCGACTACGGGGACTCCCCAGGAGTTGTCAGACAGTGACGATGACCGGGACGATCATCGGGCGCTGCTTGGTCCGGTTCCCGACCAACTGGCCGAGCGCCTTTCGTGCCACCCGGTTGAGCGATTCGTGGTCTTGACTTCCACCGGACAGAGCCTTCTCCAACGCCTTGGTTACTGCCACTCGCGCCTCATCGAGCAGACGATCGGTGTCGTCGTCGTAGGCCCAGCCACGGGTGACTATCTGGGGGGCGCCGACGACTTCCCCCCGCTTCAGATCGATGGTGGCCACCGCCATCACCACGCCGTCTTCGGCCAGGACTTTCCTGTCGCGCAGAACTCCGTGGCCGATGTCACCCACCGAGCTTCCGTCGACGAAGAGATACCCCCCGGGAACGCTGCCGTCACGATGAAGACCCGATGCCTCGAGCTTCACCGCGTCTCCGTCCTCGCACAACAGGATCCGGTCCCCGCTGATCCCCATCGAGTTGGCCAACCGCACATGGTTGGCCATGTGACGGTATTCGCCGTGCACCGGGATGAAAAACTCCGGTCGGGTCACCGACATCAGCATGGCCAGTTCCCCCTGGCGTGCGTGCCCACTCACGTGAACCGCTTCCACCCCCGAGTGGATGACCTCCACCCCCCGGCGATGAAGACTGTCAATGACCCGTCCCACCGACCATTCATTTCCGGGAATCGGGTGGGCGCTGATCACCACCACGTCGTCCTCGCGGAGTGTGAAGAATCGGTTCTCGCCCACGGCCAACCGGGACAGGGCCGACATCGGCTCACCCTGCGAGCCGGTGGAGATCACACACACCTGCCCCGGGGGCAGCGTGTCCACCCGCTCGATATCCACCAATGCACTGTCGGGGATCTCGAGAATGCCCAGCTGCCGGGCCAAGGCCACGTTTTTCTGCATCGAACGACCCAGGGTTGCCACTTTTCGTCCACCGGCGATGGCGGCGTCGGCCACCTGCTGGACCCGGTGGATGTGGCTGGCAAAGCAGGTCACGACGAATCGTCGGTCGGGACGGGCCAGGAACACCCGGCGCAGGGTGACCCCCACCGTGGTCTCCGACGGTGTGAATCCCGGCTCTTCCGCGTTGGTCGAATCGCACAGCAACAAGCGGATACCCGGGTCGGAGGCCAACGCTCCCATCCTGGCCAAATCGGTGCGCCGGTCATCGACGGGATGGAGATCAATCTTGAAGTCCCCCGAGTGCAGGATCACACCCTGAGGAGTATGAAAGGCGGTGGCAAACGCCTGGGGCACCGAGTGGGTGACCGGTATGAATTCAACATCGCAGGGCCCGATTCGCCGACGCTCGCCGTCGCGGACAGGAATCCAGGTGACCTGACTGGCCAATCCGGCCTCGTCCACCCGGTTCCGGGCCAAACCCAGAGTGAGCTCGGAACCGTAGACGTCCACCGGAAAATCACGGAGCAGGAACGCCAGCCCGCCGGTGTGATCTTCGTGTCCGTGGGTCAGGATGACCGCGTCCACCCGATCGGCGTTCTCCCGCAGGTAGGTGAAGTCGGGAAGCACCAAATCGACGCCAGGCATGTCCGGGTCGGGGAACATGATGCCCACGTCGAGGATGAGGATGCGACCGTCCACCTCGATACAGGCGCAGTTCCTCCCGATCTCACCGAGACCACCGAGGAACACGATACGGACCGGAGCCGCTCCTTTGGAACCCACGGCGACATGTGCCGACGGGTTCGGGTGCGGTTGACGCTTTTTCTGATCGGTGCCCTTGGCCACGTTGTCCTTGCCGGGTGATCGCCGCCGGGCCGGATCCGCGCCTTTGTTCGCCTGTTTCTTGGACCTCTCGGTCCGACCCGGATCAGGCAACCGATTGACGATTCAGTGAGGGTTGGTGCAGGCGCTCGATGACGCCGCGCGCGTCGGCCACCAGAGACTCGGGCGCCTCGGGATGAGGGAGACGACACTGACCGGCCGGAAGGCCCAGCGCTCGGCAGGCAGCTTTGGTCGGGACCGGATTGGGGAACAGGTCTGAGCTCTCGAAGTCATACGATTCCGCCAGACGGTGGTTGGCCAACTGTGCCCCCCGAAGGTCTCCGGCATTGAATGATGAGACCATCTCGGCCATTGCCTCCCCCGCCCAGTGGGAGGCCACGCTGACGATCCCCACCCCTCCTACCGCCAGAAACGGGAGGGTGAGCGAGTCGTCCCCTGAATACACCTCGAACTGCTCGGGGGTCTGGGCCACCACCCGGGCGGCCCCGGCCACGTCGCCGGTGGCATCCTTCACACCGACGATGTTGGGGACCTCAGAGGCCAACGTGGTGAGCAGATCCGATCCGATGCGGCGACCGGTACGGATCGGAATGTCGTAAAGGAGCACCGGAAGGTCGGTGGCCGCCGCCACCGCCCGGAAGTGGGCCGACAGCCCCGCTGAAGACGGCCGGTTGTAGTACGGAGTGACGATGAGGACCGCGTCCACGCCGATGTCCGCCACCGAACGGGTGAACGTCACCGAGTGGGCGGTGTCGTTACTGCCCGTGGCAGCAATCACCGGAACGGTCACCGCCTCGGCCACGGCCCGGAACAGATCGAGCGCCTCGCCATCGGTCAGCACCGGACCTTCGCCGGTGGTGCCGGCCAGCACCAAGCCGTCAGACCCAGTGGCGATCAGGTGCCGGGCCAGGACGACGGCACCGTCCACATCGAGCCCACCATGGTCATCGAAGGGAGTGACCATGGCTGTCACCACCGAGCCGAAACGCGCCATTGTCTCAGCCCCTTGTCAGGTGTATCTGCGGAGTTGGCGCCACGGTGAGGCAGGCTACCAGCAGGGACGGACGCCACCGGTCCCTGCTGATAACCATGGGCGACGTTACGAGGCCACCTGGTCCTGGGAAGGCACCGCGGCAAAGGAGTCGTACTCCTCGCCAGTGTCTTCCCACGATTCAAACTCGATCACACCCAGTTCGGTGAATTTGGTCCGCAGCCAGCCGTCGGCGGCGTCGAGGAGACCGAGCTTGCGACAGTTGGGAACGATTTTCGAGAAGAGGAGGGCCTGAAACTGAGCCCGCTCGGGAGCCTGCTGGATCAGCGGCACGATGGCTTTGGGGTCGATGCCCATACGGTCCCACACCTCTTGCTGGAGGAAGCGGTCACGCATGCGCACCGCGGCCTCGAAGGCGAACTCCTGGCGCTCACGCAGCTCGGCCGCGTTGAGGCCCTGGTAGTACTCCTGAAGGCTGAGCACACCGAAGGCGACGTGGCGGGCCTCGTCAGCCATCACGTAGCGCAGAAGTTGCTTCAAGAGAGGATCCCCGGTCAACTGGGCCATGAACCCGAAGGCGGCCAACGCCAATCCCTCCACCATGATCTGCATGCCGAGGTAGGTCATATCCCACCGTGAATCAGCGATGATGTCGTCGAGGAGCATCCGCAGATGGGCGTTGATCGGGTAGTGACCCGAGCACTTGTCGTCGAGGTACTTGGCAAATACCTCCACATGCCGGGCCTCATCCATCACCTGGGTGGCGGCGTAGTACTTGGCATCGATCCATGGGACGGACTCCACGATCTTGGCCGTGCACACCAGCGCACCCTGCTCCCCGTGGAGGAACTGGGACAAGGTCCAGTTCTGGCTCTCCACCCCGAACTGGATCCACTCCTTCTCCGACCATTTCTCAGCAGGAGTACCGGTAAGGTCGACTCCGGCGGTAAACCCTCCGGTGGCCATGGCGTTTTCGACGATCAGCTTCTCTTGATCGACATCGGTGTCCCAGGGCAGATCGGTCTGACCATTCCACTGGGCCTTCTTGGCTTTCTCGTAGAGCTTGTCGAGTTTGGGTCGGGTTCCCTTTTCATAGTCCCACGTGAAGATGGTGTCGTAGTCGGAGTGCACTGTGTGTCTACCATCGGCTTCTTCAGTGCCGACCACAGACAAAATCGCCTCGAAGTCGTCGATGTCCTCTCGGCCGATGATGTCATTGGTGCTGTTCATATCGATGCTCATTGCACGTCCCCCTCGGAATGTGTGGTGGTAGTTGGGTAGGTCTGGAGATAATCGACTTGGTGGACCCTGCCGGCGTGCTTGGCCCGATCGGCGGCAATGGGAACGAGGTCAACCGGTTGGGACCGGTCAGGGGCGCGGAGCGCCCTGATCCCGGGGAGCACGAATGTGCCAACCAGGTGGCGGGCCCGGGCCGGGTCAGTGAGGTCCATCTCACTCGTCGGGGCAATGCAGTAGGAGAGCACAATCCGGGTCGCCCACTCCGCCACCCGGGCGGCTTCCTCGGGATCCATCCATCGGATGAGGAATGGGGAGATGAAACGGCTGGCCGTGGCCAGAAGACGGTTCGACTCGTCGAATGCCAGTCGGCCGAGCACCACGTCTGGTTCATGGGCGATCATGTAGGTGAGGGCCGGATGTCGGGTAATCCGGGTCACCGCTTCGACGATACCGATCACCAGCACATCGGAAAGCTCTTCGGCCGCCCCCATCCGGGCACCGAGGGCGGAGAACAACCGGGCCATCTCGGTTTCGGCCACCGCGCCCAGCAGTTCGTCTTTGCCCCCGGGGAATACCCGGTAGACGGTGGCTCTCGACACGCCGGCACCGTGGGCCACATCGTCAACAGTGGTCTTGGCCGTGCCCTGCCTGGCTATGCAGTCCAGGGCCGCGTCAACGAGTCGGATCCGATGGGGAGAGACCCGATCGGGCACGTCGGTAGGCGCCGATGCATTCGGTGCCATGGCGGCACCAAGCCGTAGATCCCCCTGCACGACTCGAAGCCGTGCCCCCTGTCCCGCCATGTTTGGAACAATAGGTCGATATTTGTCTCATTGTCAAGGATTGCCCCCGGGCTCAGTCGGGCCGCTTTCCGGGCTCGGGTCCGACCACCACGCCGGCCAGTAGCTCGCCACGGACCAACTCAGACACCTGAGCCGGATCGTCGAGATCCCATCGACCGGGTGATCCCATGTAGGAGAGCACCATTCGAGCCAGAAAGTCGCCGGCTTCATCAGGGTCCACTCCCGGCGCCAAACCGTGCTGATGGAGGTACGGGACCAGAAAGCCTGCAATGGCGTCCCGGATCCGATTGCTCTCCACCGTGATGGTGGGAAGGAGCGTCTCCGGCTCGGTCTGCATGACCCGTTGCAACACCTCATGCTCCTGAATCGACCGATGGGCAAAGGAGATGCCCCGCTCCATCACCGCTTCAAGGCTCTCGGCCCCTCGCACCTCGTCATAGAGGCGACCAAAAAAGGCGAAGAGCTCCCACACCACGACGTCATGGATCAGCTCGTCACGGCCCCCAGGGAAGTGCCGGTAGACGGTGGCCCGTGATACCGCGGCTTCGCGGGCCGCATCTTCCACTGTGGTTTTGGCCACACCCCACCTGGCCACGCAAGCGTAGGTGGCCTCGATGATCCGCTGGCGGGTGTCCTCCATCGATAGCCGGTTGATTCAGAACCCGAGAAGAGGATCGAGCCCCAGGGTCAGCCCGGGTCGGGTCGTCACCGCTCTGATGGCGAGGACCACCCCGGCCATAAAGGAAGTCCGGTCATAGGAGTCGTGCCGGATGGTCAAGCCCTGGCCGACCGCACCGAACATGACCTCTTGGTGAGCAATCAGGCCGGTCAGACGCACCGAATGCATCCGTATCCCCCCCGGGCCCGCGCCTCCCCGGGCACCCTCGACCATCACCGTGGTGGTCCGGTCACCGGCAAACTCGTCGACCCCAGCGGCCACCCGAGCTGCCGCCATGCGCTCTGCCGTCCGCATGGATGTCCCCGACGGGGCATCGAGCTTCCCATCGTGATGGAGCTCGACAATCTCGGCTCCTTCGAACCACGGCGCGGCCATTGCCGCGAACCGCATCATCAGCACCGCTCCAATGGCGAAATTGGCGGCGACTATGCAGTTGGGTGCTCCCCGCTCCGGACCGGCGAACAGGCGCTCCAGTGTGGTGATGTCCTCGTCGTTGAACCCGGTGGTACCGACCACCGCATGGATCCCGGCCTCCGCGCACCACGCCAGCGTGTCTCTCGCCGCGTCCGCCCGGGTGAAGTCGACCACCACCTCGACACCGGCATCTACCAGCACCCCGAGATCTCTTTCGATCGAGAGTCCCCCGGCGTCTTCCCCGGTGAGCTGGCGCAGGTCGATCCCGGCCAGTTGGGGGTCGACGGCCGCCACCAGCTCGAGCTCCCGGTCGGCACCCACTGTGCGGCACACCTCTCGGCCCATTTTCCCCCCGGCTCCGACCACTCCGACTCGCATAGCTACCAACCCTATCGTCGGCGGTCGTGGTGTCCCTGAGGCGAGGTGCGATCCAGCCTCAGCGCACGCCGAGCGTGTCGGTGTCGAAGTCCGACTCGTCGAAAGGCCCCACTACCGACAGGGTCCGGGGTGCTGCCACCAACTCGGTGGCGGCGGCGTGTACGTCGGCGAGCGTGACCGCCTCTACCCGGGCCAACACCTCGTCGATATCGAGCACCTCTCCGTGAAGCAACAGACCCGCCCCGATCCGGCCCATTCGAGCCCCGGAGTCCTCGCAGGCCAAGATGGTCTCGGCCCGGAGATTGCCTTTGGCCACCGCCAGTTCACGTTCGGTGATGCCATCCGCTCCCAGTGCCTCGAGTTCGCCGGCCACGATTTTCAACACCTCGGAAACATGGTCCGGTGAGGTACCCATCCCCACGCTGACCGCCCCGGCGTCGTGATAGGCAACCCGTTCCGACCAGACCGAGTAAGCCAAGCCACGCCGCTCCCGGATCTCCTGGAAGAGCCGGCTCGACAGACCGCCACCCAGGACGTGATTGAGGATGGCAAGGGCATAGCGGCGCGGATCGAACCGATCGACCGAGCGCATCCCTAGGATGAGGTGGGTCTGCTCGGTACCGCGTCTGATCACTTGCAAGGGAATGACAGTGTCGCCCGGGGCGGACCGCTCCGGAGACGACCCCCCTGACGATCCGGTGAACCGGGCGTCGAGACCTGCGACCACATCGTCGTGCTCGAGATCACCGGCAATGGCTGCCACCATGTTCTTGGGTCGGTAGTGCAGAGCAAAGAATTCGCGGATCTGGGCGACGGTCATCGCCTCGATCGACTCGTGGGTACCGAGCACTTCGCGGCCCAAGGCGTGATCAGGGAACAAGCTGGCTGAGCTCTGTTCCGCGGCCAGGTCGGAAGGCTCATCGGCATGCATGAGGATCTCGTCGAGGATGACCGACCTCTCGGCATCGAGATCGGAATCTCGCAAGGCCGGTCGCCACATGATGTCGGAGAGGATGTCGAGCCCCAATGGCAGGTGCTCGGCCAACAAGCGGATGTAGAAGGAGGTGTACTCCTTGGTGGTGAATGCGTTGAAGTCGCCTCCGACCTCATCGACCGCCTCGGCGATGGCCGCGGCCGGCCGGTCCTCAGTGCCTTTGAAGAGGAGATGCTCCAGAACGTGGGAGGTACCGGCTCGATCGACGGTTTCGTCGCGCGAGCCGGTACCCACCCAGAATCCGATGCACACCGATCGCGCATCAGCCATCCGCTCGGTGGCCAGCGCCACACCCGACGACAGCATGTCGGTACGGATCATGAGTCGACAGTCCCGGTCAACCTGGCCGAATCACCGACGACGGCGACCACCCCGGTTGCGTCCGCCTCCCCCGCCCGAGCGCTCGGACGGCTCAGCCCCAGCGGGACCCAGATCGCCGAACTCCTGAACGAGCTCCGCTTGAAAGGTGTCTTCGAATGATGCGGCGCCCGAGGCAGGAGCGGACCCACTCCGGGACTCTGACGAGGCTCCCGAATCGGAGTGACCGCTGTCACCCGGGTCGGCGTGATCGCCACGATTGGCGCGACCTCCACCATCGCCGCGACCTCCACCATCGCCGCGACCTCCACCATCGCCGCGACCTCCACCATCGCCGCGACCTCCACCATCGCCGCGACCGCCCCCACTGCTTTCGGGACGCCCCGGAGCCGAGGATCGCTCGTCCCCGGAAGGCTCACCGGCGAGCGAGAGGGACACTTTGCCCTGTGGGTCGATGTCGTCGACCTTCACCTCCACCGGCTGACCAAGCTCGAGCACGTCCTCGACCCGCTCCACCCGCTTGCCGCGTCCGATCTTTGAGATGTGCAACAGCCCATCGCGGCCCGGCAGAATGTTGACAAAGGCTCCGAACTTGGTGATGTTCACGACTTTGCCCTGGTAGATAGCACCCACCTCGGCCAACGGCGGGTCGAGGATGGTCGAGATCCGCCGACGAGCCTCTTCGACGGCATTGCCATCCTTGGCTCCGATGGTCACGGTGCCAACCATGCCGTCATCGTCCACGGCGATATCGGCGCCGGTCTCCTGTTGGAGAGCGTTGATCACCTTGCCCTTGGGCCCGATGACCTCACCGATCTTGTCCATGGGGATCTCGAACGAGATGATCTTTGGTGCCGATGAGGCCACCTCACTGCGGGGCTCGGCGATGGCGCCGGCCATGACTTCGAGAATCGCCAGTCGGGCGTCCTTGGCCTGAAGGAGAGCCTTGGCCAGCACGTCCGCCGGCAGTCCGTCGATCTTCGTGTCGAGCTGCAGGGCGGTGACCACATCTTTGGTCCCGGTGACCTTGAAGTCCATGTCGCCGAATGCATCCTCGGCGCCGAGGATGTCAGTGAGGGTCACATAGTTGCCATCGTCGTAGACCAGACCCATGGCGATGCCGGCCACCGGTGCCCGCAACGGCACGCCGGCTGCCATCATCGACAGCGTCGATCCACACACCGACGCCATCGACGTGGAGCCGTTGGAGGCCAACACGTCAGAAACCAAACGGAATGTGTAGGGAAAGTCCTCTTCGTAGGGGACAACCGGGAGCAACGCCCGCTCGGCCAGCAAGCCGTGGCCGATCTCGCGGCGCTTCGGGCCGCGCATGAAGCCGGTCTCCCCGGTCGAGAACGGCGGGAAGTTGTAGTGATGCATGTACCGCTTCGAAACCACCGGGGTGATGGTGTCGAGCAGTTGATTCATCCGGGGCATGCCCAGAGTCGTCACATTGAGCACCTGGGTCTCACCCCGCTGGAAGAGCGCCGAACCGTGCGCGGTGGGCAGAAGATCGACTTCGGCCGACAGTGGGCGGATCTGTGACGTATTCCGCCCGTCGATCCGAATGCCCTCTTTCACAATGCGCTTGCGCACCAGCTTCTTGGTCAGCCCCTTGACGGCGGCCTTGATCTCCCGCTCACGGTCGGGGAACTCGGAAGAAAGAGCCGAGACGATCGTCGCCGTAGCTGTGTCGAGAGCGCCGTTCCGTTCGGCTTTGGCCGTAAAGGCGTTGGCGGCGGCAACCGACTCCGAGCCGGTGGCAACCACCCGCTCCCACACGTCATCCCCGTAGTCGGAGAGGGTGGAGAACTCGAGAGGAACGATGGCGCCACGATCGGCAATGTGAGCCGCCACCAACTTGCGCTGCAGGACGATCGACTCGCGGATCCATGTCTTGGACACTTCGAGCCCGTCGGCCAGCACCTCTTCGGTGACCTGTGGGGCACCTTCGTCGTAGTACTGGAACGAACGCTCGGTGCCGCCGGCCTCCACCATCATGATGGCGATATCGGCGTCGTCGGCATCGCTGAGCGCCCGGCCCGCCACCACCAGCTCGAAGGTCGAGGCGTTGCCCTCTTCGAAGGTGGGGTGCGGGATCCAAACGCCGTCGGTCGAATACGCCACCCGGACAGCACCGATTGGTCCATCGAAGGGGATGCCTGACAGCATCAGTGCCGCCGAGGCGGCATTGATGGCCAGGACGTCGTGCGGGTTGATCTGGTCAGCCCCAAAGATGGTCCCGACCACATGGACCTCGTTGCGAAAACCCTTGGGGAACGACGGGCGAAGCGGGCGGTCGATGAGCCGGCAGGTGAGGATGGCCTGATCCGAGGACTTGCCCTCCCGCCGGAAGAACGATCCGGGGATCTTTCCGGAGGCATAGGCCCGTTCCTCGATGTCGACCGTCAAGGGGAAGAAGTCGGCCCCCTCCCGGACCGACCGGGACGCGGTGGCTGTTGCCAGCAACACGGTGTCCCCGATACGGCCGAGGACAGCGCCGTCGGCCAGTTGGGCCAACTTTCCCGACTCGAAGGTGAGTGTGCGGTCGGTACCACTGATGGGTGCCGATACTGAAATGGCGTCTGACATGACGCTCCTTGGTTTGCTCGGGGGCCCCCCGAGCCAGTTCCCAGTTGTCGAACACCCCGTCCTGGTAGCGAGCCGGGTATTCGGCAACTGGTGACTGACCTCTGCAGGAGCCCGGTCTGTCTGTCTACGGCCTACCGCCGATGCGGCTTGCCGTTCCTACTGCCGGTCGACACGGTGTCGACCTGGCGTCCAACGGCGAGTTGCCGGTGGAAGAATTACCATCGCCCGGCCAAAGCCGGGCGAATCGAACGGTCACCGCCTAACGGCGGAGGCCGAGGCGTCCGATGATGTCCCGGTAGCGCTCGACATCGTTGTTCCCCACATAGTCGAGGAGTCGACGGCGTTGACCAATGAGCTTCAGCAACCCACGGCGGGTGTGGTGATCACCTTTGTGCACCTTCAGGTGCTCGGTGAGGTGAGTGATGCGCTCGCTCAGAATGGCGATTTGCACCTCGGGTGAACCGGTATCGGTCTCGTGGAGCCGGTACTCGGTGATGGTTGCCTGCTTGTCGGGCATGTGCTGGGTCGACCTCTGGGATGTTCGGAAACGGCGACGGACGGGGTTCGTCGACCCAACAATGGTAGCAGTATCAGCGGCACCAGGCACCAACGGGCTGAAGCCTACGCCCCGAATCCGGCCCCGCAGGGCCGGATTCGGGCACTCACACTGTGAAGCCAACGCGGGTCGGCAGCAGAATTACTTGTTGGGCTGGGGGGTCATCCGCAGATAGGGCTTCAAGGCCTTGAATCCCTTCGGGAAACGCTCCTTGGCCTCTTCGTCGGAGACCGCGCCGGAAATGACCACGTCGTCCCCGTCCTTCCAGTTCACCGGAGTGGCCACCTGGTAGTCGGCGGTCAACTGCAGCGAGTCGAGGACCCGGAGGATCTCGTCGATATTGCGACCGGTCGACGCGGGGTAGGTCAAGGTCAGCTTGATCTTCTTGTCGGGCCCGATGATGAACACCGACCGGACGGTGAGGGTGTCGTTGGCGTTGGGATGGATCATGTCGTAGAGGTCGGCGACCTTACGATCCTCATCACCGATGATCGGAAAGTTCAGAGCCTGGCCTTGGGTCTCCTTGATGTCTTCTGCCCACTTGGCATGCGAGACGACGTCATCGACGGACACCCCGATGAGCTTGGTGTCACGCTTGTCGAACTCGGGCTTGGCCTTGGCAAACCCGCCCAACTCGGTGGTACAGATCGGAGTGAAGTCCTTGGGGTGGGAAAAGAGGATTCCCCAGCTGTCCCCGAGATACTCGTGGAAACGGACAGTTCCTTCGGTCGTCTCTGCTGTGAAATCGGGGGCGATGTCGCCCAGTCGAATTGCCATGGTGCTACTCCTCATGTGTTCTGTACCGGTACTCCGGTCCGGATCGCGACCCTCACGATCCCGTCGTCTGCGTCAGGATAGACGAAGGAGAACCTATTGTCGACCTGATGGGTCAAGTTTCCTGGCCCCGGTGGCTGTGGCCGACCCAACCGGCATGGTCGAACCGGTCACCGGTTGCGGGCATGATATTCGCCCATGCCTGATATCGCCGCATTCGATTTCGACGGAACCGTCACCACCGGTGGCAGCGTGTTCGGCTTCCTTTCTGCCGTCACCGGTCGCCGGTTGGTGGTCGCCGCCTCAATCGCCCTCTCCCCTCGCCTGGCCCATGCCGCTCTGGCCGGGGGCACCGTAGCGGACGAGACCAAAGAGCGCCTCTTCCAACGGGTCCTGGCCGGTGTCGAGACCTCCCATCTCGACACAGCGAGCATCGAGTTCGCCAAGGGTCACCTGGCCAGCCACCTGCGCGCTGATGTCCACCGACGGTTTATCTGGCACCAGCAGCGAGGAGACCACACGGTCATTGTGTCGGCCTCTCCCGAAAGCTACGTACGCGAAGCCGGACGCCTGCTCGGAGCCGAGCACGTGATCGCCACCCGACTCGCGGTCGAAGATGGTCGCCTCACCGGACGATACGACGGGAAGAACTGTCGAGGCGAAGAGAAGTTACGCCGCCTCCAGGAGTGGGTCGCGGGTGTGGACGAGTCCTCTCCGCGCCTGTGGGCGTACGGCAACAGCCGAGGGGATCTTCGGATGATGACCGCCGCCGACGTGGGAATCAACGTCGGACGGCTTGGTCCGATCGGTCGACTTCGGGCATTTCCGGGCCTCGACAGCACCCAAACGCGACCAACTGACAGCGCTTGCTGACTGAACCTGCTGACGGCGGAGATGGCGGTTGGCCAGGTCCGTCCCTACTCCGCCGAAGGCGAACCAAAGAAGGTGGCGTCACCGAAGGAGAAGATGCCGCCGTCGGAGGCCACCAGCCAGTAGCCACCACCGTCAGGGGTGGCGGTCATCCCCACCACCGGTGCGATCAATGCCTGGTTTCCCATGGATCCAAAGTAGGTGGCGT
>PLZF01000050.1 GCA_003152015.1 Acidimicrobiaceae bacterium
TGTAGAGCTCGGTGATCTTGGTCCGTTCGATGGTCCCGTCCAGCTTGCACCAGGCCACCGTGGAACCCTTGCGGAGAGTGCCGTTCCGGATTCGGCAAATAGCCAGTCGGCCCAGATAGGGGGAAGCGTCGAGGTTCGACACGATGGCCTGCAAGGGAACATCCGTGTCGAACTGCGGGGCCGGGATGCTGTCCAAAATGGCCTGGAACAACGGTTCGAGGTCAGTTCCTTGCACGCCCCGTTCGGTGGCGGCCCACCCGGCCCGNNCGTCGGGACGATCGACCTTGTTGACCACTAACACCACCGGCAGTCGTGCCTGAAGGGCTTTGCGGAGGACGAATCGGGTCTGGGGGAGGGGTCCTTCGGACGCGTCGACCAGGAGCAATACCCCGTCGACCATTGTCAATCCGCGTTCCACTTCGCCGCCGAAGTCGGCGTGACCCGGCGTGTCGATAATGTTGATCTTCACCCCGCCATGGAGCACCGCAGTGTTCTTGGCCAGGATTGTGATGCCCTTTTCGCGCTCGAGATCACCGGAGTCCATGACCCGTTCGTTGACCGGCTGATTGGCCCGGAAGGCACCGGACTGCCAGAGCATGGCATCGACCAGCGTCGTCTTCCCATGGTCGACGTGGGCCACGATGGCCACATTGCGGATGTCATCACGGGTCTGCATAGGCATAAGGAGAGCAGGATACTCTCGCTGGCTAGGGGCACCGACCGGCTGTCGGCCGGGACCGACTGCCGCCGACAGGGGCGCTACCGCCGTCGACCCAGTGATCCGGCGGTCAATACGACTTGGGCAGGCCCAATGAGTGCTGAGCCACGAAATTCAGGATCATCTCGCGGCTGACGGGAGCAATTCGAAGAAGTCGGGCCATGCCCCACAGGTCGGCGAGCCCGTACTCGGACGACATGCCGTTGCCTCCGTGGGTCTGAATTGACTGATCGAGCGCGGCCAGAGTGGCCTCGGCCGCCGCGTACTTGGCCATGTTGGCCACCTCGCCCGCCGCCGGGGAGTCGCCGTCGAAGTCACAGAGCCACGCAGCCTTGTCGGTCATCACCCGGGCCAGTTCGACCTCGATCTTGGCCTTGGCCAGCGGGTGGGAGATGCCCTGATGGCGCCCGATGGGTGTTCCCCACACCTCTCGCTCACGGGCGTAGGTGGACGCCTTGTCCAACACATAGCGGCTGATGCCATTGGCCATGGATGCCGACAGGATGCGTTCCGGATTGAGGCCGAAGAAGACCTGGCGCAGCCCTTCGCCCTCCGCCCCGATGAGCCGGTCCTCCTCGACCTCGACATTGTCGAAGAACAAGGTGAACTGCTTCTCCGGCGCGGTGATCTCCACCGGGAGGACCTGCTTCTCGAGTCCTGGTGTATCGGTGTCCACTACGAACAGGGACATCCGTCCCCGACCGGTGTCGGGGTCCACGCCCGATCGGGTGACTACCAGAATCGCCTCGGCTTCGTCTACCCCCGAGATGTAGTACTTCGTCCCGTTGAGCCGGTAGATGTCCCCGTCTTTGGCGGCGGTGAGTGACAGGTTGTGCGAGTTGGAACCGGCATCGGGCTCGGTGATGGCGAAGGCCATCTTCAGCTCGCCGGTGGCGAAGCGGGGGAGCCAGCGCTGCTTTTGGGCGTCAGTCCCGAATTTGGCGATGATGGTGGCGCAGATGGCCGGCGATACCACCATGATCAAGAGTGGGCAGCCGGCGGCGGCCAATTCCTCGGCCACCAGAGCCAGCTCAGTGATGCCGCCCCCGCCACCGCCGTACTCCTCGGGCACGCTGACCCCGAGGAACCCGGGCTCGGCCATGGCGTTCCACAGCTCTTCGGTGCGCTCATCGGCCCGGGCCTTGGCCACGTAGTACTCGTGTCCGAACTTGGAGGCGATGGCACTGACCGCCTCGCGCAGCATCAGATGCTCGTCGGATTGTTTGAAGTCCATGGTGCTACTCCTTTGGCCGTTCAGGGGGATCAGCGCGATCAGGCAGGAGGCTGACCGGGATGTCGACCAGCCGGCTCCGAAGGTACTCGCCCAGGCTCTTGGCCTGAGGGTCGGGGCGAGTAGATGAGGCTACCCCTTCCCCCAACAGGCCCACCACCACGAAGTTGATGGCACGCAGCTTGGGAAACCCGAATCGCTGGACGAGGAGATCATCGGCTTCGGGTAGCAGGCTCCGGAACCGGTCGACGGTCAGGAAGGCATCCAACCATGCCCACCCGGCATCGGATCGAGCCCACAATCCCACGGTGGCGTTGCCCCCTTTGTCACCCGAATGAGCCCCGATGATGGTCCCTAAGGGCAGGTGCTCGGTGGGACCGGCCGCGGGCACAGCGGCCGGGGTCGCCTCCTCGTCAACCGGATCGGACTCGCCGGTGACAAGATAGGCCGTGTGGGGAACCGCCACCCGCCGGCCGCCGGTGTGGACCACCTCGGGAATCACCAGATCGGCCGGAACCAAGGTCCGCCAATAGACACCGTAGGTGGAACCTGCCGTGGGAAGTGAGGTCAAGTGGAGCCCGGGATACCCGGCCAGGGCCAACTCGGTGGCGGCATCGGAGAACGCCCGCCCCACCCGGTCCCCATCGGCATCCTTCACGGTGATCCGTAACTGGGCCGCCGCCTCGGCGTTGATGGGAGCATCAGGCTTGTCGGTGCGAATGAGCCGGGTGTCGTACTCGGCGAAGCTCTCGGGTCCGCCCAGCTTCGCGTCCAGGGCGGCCAGGGTGAGCTTGGCCTTGGCTTCGATGTCCAACCCGGTGAGGACGAAGGTCATGGTATTGCGCCACCCGCCCAACAGGTTGAGGCAGACCTTGATGCGCTCGGGGGCGGGCCGTCCCCTGATCCACGAGATCCGTACCCGGTCGTCACCGGCGGCGGCCAAGTCCAAGGTGTCGAATCGGGCCACCACATCGGTATTGGGATACTCGGGCCCGGCGATCTCATAGAGCAGCTGGGCGGTGACCGTGCCGATCGACACTTCGCCACCGGTGCCCGGGTGCTTGGTGATGACCGACGAGCCGTCCTCGGCGACTTCGGCGATGGGAAAGCCCGGGTGCTCGAGCCCAGGGACCTCGGTGAAGAAGGCGTAGTTGCCCCCGGTGGCCTGAGGCCCGCACTCGATCACGTGACCGGCTGCCACCGCCCCGGCCAGTCAGTCCCAGTCGGTGGGGGACCATCCGTGGTGCCAGGCGGCCGGGCCCACCACCAGCGACGCGTCGGTGATCCGGGGACAGATGACCACGTCGGCACCGTTGGACAGCGCCTCCAAGATGGGCCAGGCCCCGAGGTAGGCGTTCGCCGTGACCACCTTGCCGGTGGCTTCGGCCAGGAGTTGACCGGTGTCGAGGTGACTGAGCGGGTGCCCGTGGCGTTGCAACTCGTCGATACGCGGCATGAGGTCATCGTCTTCGACGTGGGCCACCGACACCGAGAGCCCGAGCCGGTCCGAGAGGAGCCGGACCTGTTCGGCCAGCCGGCTGGATTGAGGCCACCGGCGTTGGTGACCACCTTGATGCCGCGATCCGAACAGGTACCGAGCACCGCCTCCATTTGGGAGAGAAAGGTGCGAGCCCAACCCTTGGAGGCGTCGCGTTGGCGACTCTTCCACAGGATGAGCATGGTCAGTTCGGCCAGCCAGTCGCCGGTGAGGAAATCGATGGGCCCACCGTCGACCATCTCTGTGGCCGCGGACAGACGATCGCCGTAGAACCCCGAACAGTTGGCGATGCGCAGCGGTGCGGTCACGATTCAGAGTCTTCCATCACCATCGTCACCATCATCACCACCAGCACCTGCCCGGTCTCGACCTGATCGCCCACCGATACATCGACTTCACTGACCGTGCCGGCGGCGGAGGCGTGAATGGCATGCTCCATCTTCATGGCTTCGAGCACGACCAGCAGCTGTCCCGGCTCCACCTCGTCCCCTACGGCCACCGCCACTCGGACCACCCCACCCGGCATCGGCGCCAGTGAGGATCCCGGAGCCACCTGACTGCCGGGGATGGGGAACCGCTCGTGCTCGACCAACACCGATGACCCGTCGCTTCCGTCCACGTAGGTGGTCCTACCCACCCGCTCGAGGCGGTACCGACGGGTGATGTTCTCGACGGTGAGGGCGACCATCCCCGGCTCCGCCGACACGACCCGTACGTCGACCGGAGTGCCGTCGATCTCGACCTGGTCCAGTCGCTGCCCCGAGCGATCGAACCGATCGAACCGATAGCCGACGGCGACCACGCCGTGGTGGGAATCGAAGGTGGAGACCTGCAACGCCGAGGGGCTGTTCCGGAAGCCGGTGGGGATGTGGGGTTGTACACGGGCCTGCGACCGGCGCTGGGCCTGGGCACCGAGGGCGGCAGCCAGCGCGTGCCGTTCGGTCGCCGCCCGGTCGGCCAGGGGCTCGGCCAGGGTGCCGAGCCCAACACGATCGAGAAAGCCGGTGTCGGTGTCCCCTCGTCGGAAGCCGGCGTGGCGAAGGGTCCGGACCAGAAGGTCTCGGTTGGTGGCCACCCCGTGGATCCGGGACCCGTCCAGCGTGGCGGCCAGAGTTGAGGTTGCCTCGTCCCGGGTCGGGGCATGGACGATGACCTTGGCCAACATCGGGTCGTAGTGGGGGCTGACCACGCTTCCCAACTCGACCCCGCTCTCGATTCGGACCCCGCTCTGTGGGCCGCCGATCGGGATCTCGAAACGATGGAGGGTGCCGGTGGAAGGGAGCCACCCCGAGGCGGGGTCCTCGGCGTAGAGACGGGCCTCGATGGCATGGCCGACCGGGCCGGCATCCACGGCGGCGTGGACCTCGGGGGGCAATGCCGCACCTGAGGCGATGAGCAACTGCAAGCGTACCAGGTCGAGGCCGGTGATCGCCTCGGTGACCGGGTGCTCTACCTGCAACCGGGTGTTCATCTCGAGGAAGTACGGATCGCCGTGTTCATCGAGCACGAACTCGACGGTGCCGGCATTTTCGTATCCGACCGCCCGCGACGCCGACAACGCCGCCTCGATGAGGCGGGCACGCAATTCGGCGGTGACCACCGGGGAGGGCGCCTCCTCGATGATCTTTTGGTGCCGCCGTTGAATGCTGCACTCGCGCTCGAACAGCGCCACCGTGTCCCCGTAGCGATCGGCCAGCACCTGTACCTCGATATGGCGGGGATCCTTCACATACCGCTCGAGGAAGACGGTGTCATCACCGAATGCTGACCGAGCCTCGCGCCGGGCACCGGAGAGGGCCTCGGCCAGGTCCTCGGGTCCGGGGACGATCCGCATGCCGCGTCCACCTCCACCGGCCGACGCTTTGACCAGCAGGGGCCAGCCCAGGGAGTCGACCTCTTCCCCGGTGGGGACGACGTCACCAATCACGGTGATCGACGGCAGAGTCGGGACACCCGCGGTCCGCATCAGTTCTTTGGACCCGACCTTGGAGCCCATGGCATCGATGGCGTCGGCCGACGGGCCCACCCATACCAGGCCGGCCCCGTTCACCGCCCGGGCAGCCGGGCCCGACTCCGACAGAAAGCCGTATCCGGGGTGGACAGCATCGGCGGAGCACCGGGACGCGGCATCCAGGATGAGATCGATCCGGAGGTAGGTGTCGGCCGGGGAGAAGCCCACCAGTCGGACGGCCAGGTCGGCTTCCGCCACATGAGGGCTGTCGGCGTCTGCGTCGGAATAGACAGCCACGCAGGTGATGCCCATGGCGTGGGCGGAACGCATGATACGTCTGGCGATCTCGCCGCGGTTGGCGATGAGCAGGGTACGGATGGGTGTGACGATGTGTGGGATCGGCGGCGTCATCGGTTCTTCGGTCCTACATCCGGAACACGCCGTAGCCACGGGTGCCGGTGATGGGTTGGTTGTCGATGACCGAAAGGCACATGCCGAGCACGGTCCGGGTGTCGCGGGGGTCGATGATGCCATCGTCGTAGAGGCGGGCGGTCAGGAACAGGGGTAACGACTCGGCTTCGATCTGGGCCTCCACCATCTCGCGCATGGCGGCGTCGGCCTCCTCGTCGAACGGGACCCCCTTGGCCGCGGCCGACTGCCGGCCCACGATGGAGAGCACCCCGGCCAACTGAGCCGGTCCCATCACCGCCGAGCGGGCGTTGGGCCAGGCGAAGAGGAAGCGGGGGTCGTAGGCGCGGCCGCACATGCCGTAGTTGCCTGCACCATAGGAGGCTCCGATGTTGACGGTGAGGTGGGGGACCGACGAGTTGGACACCGCATTGATCATCTGAGCCCCGTGCTTGATGATCCCGGCCTGCTCGTACTCCTTGCCCACCATGTATCCGGTGGTGTTCTGCAGAAAGATGAGCGGGACGTCAATCTGATTCGCCAGCTGAATGAACTGGGTCGCCTTGTGGGCCTCTTGCGAGAACAGCACGCCCCTGTGGTTGGCCAGAATCCCCACCGGGTACCCGTGGATCGATCCCCATCCGGTGACCAGGCTCGCGCCGTACAGAGGCTTGAACTCGTCGAACCGGGAACCATCCACCACCCGGGCCAGTACCTCCCGGGGGTCGAAGGGAACCTTGGGGTCCGCCGAGGCGATACCCAGGAGCTCGTCGGGGTCGTGGACCGGGGGGTCGGCGGGCTGGCTGGGGCCGGCCCCGCGTTTCCGCCAGTTGAGACGGCTGACGATCTGGCGGCCCAATCGGATGGCGTCGGGCTCGTCGACGGCCAGTGCATCGGCCAGGCCCGAGACCCGGGCGTGCATGGAGGCGCCACCCAATTCCTCGTCGTTCGACTCTTCGCCGGTTGCCATCTTGACCAGTGGGGGCCCTCCGAGGAACACCTTGGAGCGCTCCTCGATCATGACTATGTAGTCGCTCATGCCGGGGACGTAGGCGCCGCCGGCGGTGGAGTTGCCGAAGACAAGTGCCACAGTGGGAAGCGTGGCGGCCGACTGCCGGGTGAGGTCCCGGAATGCCCGCCCTCCCGGAATGAACAGCTCGGCCTGGGAGGGGAGGTCGGCTCCGCCCGACTCCACCAGATTGATGGTGGGAAGGCGGTTGGCCAGGGCGATATCCGAACCCCGGGCACCTTTCTTGAAGGTGAACGGGTTCATGGCACCACCTCGGACGGTGGGATCGTTGGCCGAGATGAAACACTCGATTCCCTCCACCACCCCGATCCCGGTGATCGACGAGGCACCCACCGCGAACTGACTGCCCCACCCTGCCAGTGGGCAGAGCTCCAAAAAGGCGGTGTCCCTATCGAGGAGGAGTTCGATCCGTTCGCGGGCGGGCAGCTTGCCCCGCTCCCGATGCCGGGCCACGTACCGCTCGCCACCGCCGGCCCGGGCGAGAGCCAGTTGCTCGTCGACCAGGGCCACGGCCGCCTCCAGGGCGGCCCGATTGGCCCGGTAGGTGTCCGAGGTCACATCGACGGTGGTGGGGAGGGTGGGCATGGTGTTTACCTAGGATGTATGCCGGTGCTGAGGGTATGTGCTGCATACACCCGCCGGACGTGGGAAGAATAGGCCGAATGAACAACGTGGCGTCCAACACGCTGGTACCGATGATGCCTCCGGAGGTTTCCTCATGGTGATTCGTACATTCCCCCAGTCGTATCCCGACGAGTGGGGCTCCAACGGTGACTCGGAACGGGCAGCGGGAGCGAGGTCGGCGGCGACCACGCCCCGGGCCGGCGGATCCGCCCGGCACCTCACCGCGGTGGTGCTGGCGGCGGGTGAGGGAACCCGGATGAGGTCGGCCCGGCCCAAGCCGTTGCACCGGTTGTGCGGCCGCCCCATGGTGCTTCACGTCCTCGATGCCCTGGCCGAACTGTCGGTCACCCGGGTGGTGGTGGTCGTGGGTCATCGGGCGGAATGGGTGACCAAGACACTGATCGAACACGCCCCGACCGGCATGGCCATCGAGTTCGTCGAACAGGTGGAGCAACGGGGCACCGGTGATGCGATGTCGGTGGCGCTCACCGGGCTGCCCGATGACGAAGGTGATGAAGAGAGCGATGTGGTGGTACTCCCGGGCGACACCCCACTGCTGCGACCGACCACTCTGGCGCGCCTGGTCCGCCACCATCGCGAGTCCGAAGCGGCGGCCACATTGCTGACGGCAGAGATCGACGAGCCGGCTGGCTACGGGCGGGTGGTTCGGGGTCGCAATGACAGCGTGGCCCGGGTGGTTGAGCAAGGTGACGCCACCGAAGAGGAACTCGAGGTGAAGGAAGTCAACACTTCGATCTACTGCTTCCGCCGAAGTGTGCTGGCGCCCTCGCTGCGCCGGCTGAGTCCGGCCAACGCCCAAGGTGAGTACTACCTTACCGACGTGGTGGGGGTCCTCTATGAGGCCGGGCACAACGTGGGCTCCATGGTGGTGGTGGACACCATGGAGGTGGCCGGGGTCAATGACCGGGCCCAACTGGCCGTGGCCGAAGCGGAGCTCCGAGATCGGATCAACGAGCGATGGATGCGCCGGGGGGTCACCATGTGGGATCCGGAACGCACCTATATCGACGCCGATGTGCGCCTGGGGACGGACGTGGTGTTGTTGCCGGGGGTAATCCTGCAGGGGACATGCGAGATTGACGAACATGCCGAGATCGGTCCCAACGCTCACCTGGTCGACACCAAGGTGGGGGAGGGTGCGGTGGTGATGGCCAGTGTCTGCCGACGTTCGGTGATCGGGCACGATGCCAGGGTGGGACCGTTCGCCGTCCTGGTGGAGGGTTCGGAGGTTGCCGCCGGTTCGGTGGTGGGAGCCACCGGGGCTGTCGGTTCGTCGTCTGGTCTGTTGTCTGGTCCGGCGACGGGAGCCGGGCCGCCCACCGACGAGCCCACCGACGAGCCGGATTCGGCGCGGTAGCGTCGGACCATGGAATTCACCCCCCGCCGGCGCATTGAATTGGTTTCCGGACGATCGCATCCGGCGTTGGCCAAGGACATCGCCGACCAGTTGGGGGTGGAGTTGGGCGAGGCGAACCTCCGGGAGTTCGCCAACGGTGAAATCCACTGCCGCTACGGCAAGTCGATGCGAGGAAGCGATGTGTTCATCATTCAGACCCACTGTGGTCCGGTGAACGACTCCATCATGGAGCACCTCATCATGATCGACGCGGCCAAGCGGGCCTCGGCCAAACGGATCACCGCGGTGTGCCCCTACTACGGATACTCCCGACAGGACCGGAAGGCCACCGGCCGCGAACCGATCACCGCTAAGCTGGTGGCCGACATGCTGTCGGTGGCCGGTGCGGACCGGGTGGTCAGCGTGGATCTCCACTCCGGCCAGATTCAGGGGTTCTTCGACGTCCCCTTCGACCACCTGACCGCCGCACCGGTACTGGTGGATTACTTGCGGGCCCAGGGCACCGAGGATTTGGTTGTGGTGGCGCCCGATGCCGGACGGGTGAAAGTGGCCGAGCGATTCAGTCAGCACCTGTCGGCGGATCTGGCCGTGGTGCACAAGCGGAGGCCCCGGGGGACCGCCAACCAGGTGGAGGCCCTGCAGGTGGTGGGAGACATCGCCGGTCGTCGGTGCGTCTTGATCGACGACATGATCGACACGGCCGGGACCATCGTGGCCGCCGCCGATCTGCTGGCCGAACGGGGAGCGGCAGAGGTGTGGTGCATGGCCACCCACGCGGTGTTGTCGGATCCGGCGGTGGACAGGTTGAAGAATTCAGCCCTCACCAAAGTGGTGGTGACCGACACGTTGCCCATTCCGTCGGATCATTACTTCGACAAACTCGAGGTGTTGACGGTGGCCAAGTTGATTTCGGATGCTATCGGGGCTGTGTTCGAGGATTCTTCGGTATCGGAGATCTTCGGCGGGGAGAACCTGGCCTGAGTCGAGATCCTTAGCTCGCTATTCCACGGCCGAGGGGCGGTGGTGGATCGTCGGGCTATTCCGGCATCCCAACCCGCCTGCGTCGCCCAAGCACCCATGCGCGCCACTGACCCACCCGTTGGTGGTGACAGCAACGGAGAGTGAGCTACTCCAGCTCGAAGAGCGGTGGCGGTCGTGGTGACCCGGGCGGTTTGTGAGGTGCCTGCGCCGACGACAACGGCCCCGAAGCTTCATCATGGGGTTGCTTGGGTAGATCGGCGCCGAGATCGGGTTCCTGGCCAAAGGGTGGGGGTGGATCAAAATGCCACTGCTTGTCCTTGTCGCACCACAAGGTGTAGCCCTCATTGGTCTTTTGGCCGTGATGGAAGGTGCAGAGCCGGGCCAGATTGGAAATCGTTGTCGGTCCGCCTTCGGCGAAGGGAACCAGATGGTCGATCTCCAAAAATCGGGTGGCCCCGCACCGGGGCACGACACAACAGGGATCCCTGTGTTGAAGGGCGGTGAGGAGCGAGGCATTGATCGTCCGGGTGAAGTGGAAAACTTTGGAGATGTCCTCACCGTGGAAGAAGATCACCTTGATCCCGGCGTCAGACATGAGGTCGATGACCTTGGGGACAGGGATCGGCCCCACCCCTTCGATCTCGGATAGCTCGGTCCCTACCGGATAGCCACGCAACAAGGAGTCGTGGTCCACCCGGACATTCACCACGGCTGCAGGGTGGCCGGAATCTCTCTCTCCGGTAACCAGCCCGGCCAGGGCATCGGCCCGATAGCCACAGAGCGGCTCTTTGGCCCCGGCTTTCCTCGATTCCTCGAAGAGTTCGTTGGCCAGAGCGTCCAACGATGCCACCATGTTGGCCCCGACATCAGTGGTGAAACGACCCTGGAGACACAAGGCTCCTTGTTCGTCGGTCCAGTGTCTGAGGGTTCGTGCCTCATGGACGGCCTTATAGGTCGCCATCGGATCGGAACGGGCCGATGCAGCCCGAACCCGGCGACAGTCGTCACCCAGCTCGGTGATCGACTTCTTCCGAGCGCTCTCGATGAGCTGGCCTTCTCGCTCGGGGGCCAGCACAGCTGCTGCGGTGATGGCCTTGGCCTGGGCTTCGGACAGATCTCCGTTCGCCATGGCCTCCCCGGTTGATCGACACTCACGGAGCCGACCGGCGGTCAAAAGGGTCGTCGTGGCGGCACCCATGCCCACCCCTTCGATGTCTGCCACCTGAGCTGCGGCATTGCGATAACCGGACTCCCGAGACACCCCCGAGGAGTCGATCCGGGACGCCAGCGACATTTTGGCCGAGGTCGCCACCCGGAGCATCTCGACCACCGAGGAGAACAAGGACACCGCATCGGGACCAGACAACGCCTCGGGGTGCAGGGCCGAGCACGCCGTCCTCACCGAGACCCGAGCCGATTCGAACAACGGAGCTATGACGTCGATGCCGGCCTCGTCGCCGTCCGCTCCGTCGCCGTCCGCTCCGTCGCCGTCCGCTCCGCCGGCGTCCGCTCCGCCGGATGCAACTTCGGCCTCTACATCGCTCACCCTCACTGCGGTCGAACTCATACCTGCATCATTTCAAAGAGGTGTGACGGGCATGCCCGGGGTGGCCACCCTGAGGGCGACAATCACCACGGAAACATCTCACATGGATCTACGAACACTTGTGGACACAGATAGCCCGGCACTATGCAATCGGAGGATGCGAATCCTTCTGGCCGCGATCGTTTGCACCCTGTGCCTGGGTGCCTGGGTGCGCTGGCCATCACCTCGGTGGAGTTCCACCCCCCGCCAACGCTTTGCTCCCGATCGTTACCACCCCGATTTCCACGACCACCAACGGGACCGTCGGCGCGGTGGCCGGCGCCTCCGATGCGGCGACCGGGTCAGGTTCGGCTACTCCGTCTATCCCGGGTATCCCGTCCGCCGCCGGTACGAGCGGTTCCACGATCCCAGCCCCGGGTCCACCTCTTCAACATGGACGCCGGAAGGCGCTATCTACGGAATGGCTATCACCAAGAGCGAGCTGATCCCCAAGACCGACGGAACTGTCTTGAGCGCGTCGTTCCACGTCCCGACTGATCTCGCAACCGGGAAACCTGCCAACCCACCGGCGAGATCCGGCGGGTTCCCGGTGCTTCTCAGCGAAACCCCGTATGGCAAGTCATTCGAGGATCCCATCGATCCGTACCTGGTCGAGCGCGGCTACATCGGCGTCTCGGTCGATGTGGCCGGTACCGGTGGATCGACCGGTCAGTCGCAGCTCTTCGGTCCGGCCGAGGCCGCCGATAGCGTGCAGGCCATCAACTGGGCAGCCAACCGGCCGAACTCAGACAGGAAGGTCGGAATGGTCGGGATCTCCTACATGGCCATCGACCAACTGTTCGCCGCCGCCGCAGTCGGACCGAACTCGCCCCTGAAGGCGATCTTCCCGGTGGCCGCCTCGGTCGATCCGTATCGTGACCTCTTCGTAAGCGGTGGGCTCGTCAACATGGAGTCATCGCTTGGTCTCATCGTCGGCTATGCCGGTCCCCGGACCCTCACGTCGTTGGAAGAGCAGTCGTCGAAGCCGGCCGATGCACTGGCCCTGTCCATCGAACATGGCCTCGACCTCTTTCCGTTCGAGGGACAGATACTCATCGACGTGCTTGCAAACGGTCCTCGCCGCTTCGACGGGTCGTGGTGGCAGCAACGGGCCCCCGAAGGCGTGCTTCCCCAGATCGTCAAGAACAACGTGGCGATGTATCTCGTCGGCGGTGAATACGACGTATTCCAACGAGGCAAGCCCCAGCTGTACAGCGAACTGCAGAACCTGGCGACGGGACACTCGCAGTTCGCCCCGATGGCGCCAGACCAGGCCGTCTCACCCGACTACCAATTGTTGTTCGGCCCGTGGGATCACGGCGACGAGGGCTCGGGTATCAACCTCGAATTATTGCAACTGCCGTGGTTCGACCAATGGTTGAAGGGCGAGAACACCGGGATCGTCGCTACCACAACGCCTCTCCACGTCATGGAGCCGACCGGCGGTACCTTCAACGCCACTGACTACCCGGTGGAGAGCACCAGCCCGCAACGGTTCTATCTGGGACCGAACAGCCGACTCACCACCACGGCACCCAACGCGGAAGGGGGGTCGGACACGCTGTTGTTCACCCACCTGTCGAATCCCTGCGACCGATCGACCCAGCAGTGGAGTGCAGGAGTCATCCCTTCGTCGGACTGCGGTGACACGGGGCCGAGCCCGTGGCCGGCGCCGACTGAACTCACCTACACCACCGCACCGGTCCCCAGCCCGGTCACCATTGCCGACCCGATCGGTCTCACCGTGCAAGCCACGTCCATCACGCCGGAGACCATGTGGGTCGCCAATCTCGAGGATGTAGCGCCGAACGGCACTGCCACCTCGCTGAGCGGGGGAGCGTTGATCGGTTCGATGCGCACGCTGGACAACACCCGAAGTGGGCTCTGGCCCGGCGCCTCGAATGCGGCCGGAGGTGCCGCGACCGTTTTACCCTACTGTCCCTTCACCCAGGCATCGGAGAAGCCGGTCCCCCCGGGCCTGGTCACTCGGTTCGACATCGAGAACCGACCGGTATTCGCCACGCTGAAACCCGGCCATAGCCTGCGGCTGGTCCTCGGCACCGGTGATCTGCCCCATCTAATGCCCAACACCACCGAGGGGCCCCTGTTGTTGGGTGGGATCTATTCGGTCCAGCACAATGCCGCCTCCCTCTCGTGGATTGACATCCCGGTCGGCACCAATCCGGCATCCTGAACTCCGACCTGCAGAGATCCTCACTGACCAGCCCGGGATGGACAGAATGGGGCGCGTTGGCTCGCCGGCCCGTCCGACGTCTATCATGGCGGGTCGTTAGCAGCGGTCCCACGCCACCGGCATTCACTGTCGCTTTACACCCGGCCACCGCCCGCTTCCCGCATCCCATCGCCAGCACCCGTTGCCAGCACCACCTGAGGAGTTCCCGCATGCCCGAGATCACGCTTGTCGCCGAGGCCGGTCGCCATATTGGTACGAGCGCCACGCGCCGCCTACGGGCCGAGGGGAAGATCCCGGGTGTCGTGTACGGCCACGGTACTGACCCGGTGCCGGTTGCCATCGTCGCTCGCGACTTCCGCATTGCCATGTCCGGTGAGGCCGGCCTCAACACCCTCCTCTCTCTCGAACTCGAGGGAAAGAACCTCCTGACCCTGGCCCGCGACATCCAGCGGCACCCGGTGAAAAACGTTGTCTCCCATGTCGACTTTCTCATTGTGCGCCGTGATGAGGTCATCGCCGCAGAAGTGACCATCAACCTGGTGGGCGAGGCCATTGAGATTCAGCACGGTGACGGCATCGTGGACCAGCAGCTCTTCACCCTGGCCGTGAAGGCCAAGCCGGCCGATATCCCCTCGTCGGTGGACATCGACATTACTGATCTGATCATCGGTGCTTCGCTCCACGTGTCCGACATCGTCATTCCCGCCGGAGTGGAGGTCGAGACCGATCCTGGTGCCACGGTGGTGGCAGGACAACCTCCGAGGGTCCAGGTCACCGCGGAGGAAGAAGCGGCCGAGGCAGCGTTGACCGCGGAAGCCGCCGGCGACGCCGGTGTCGGTGCTGGTGCAGCGGCTGGCTCCGCCGAGCCCACCGAGGAGTAAATCCTGCTCCGCAGCCGCAGAGGGACAACCCGTCTGGGTCCCCGGACCGGCTCTCCCGCTGAGCTGTTGGTGGTGGGCCTGGGTAACCCGGGTCCCGAGTTCGAGGACACCCGTCACAATGTGGGGTCTGACACCGTCACGCTCCTGGCAGGGCGCCACGGCGGCCGACTCCGGCCGGAAAAGGGACTTCACTCACAGGCGTGTGTGGTGCACATCGGTGGCCGACGGGTGCTGTTGGCCATCCCGTCGACCTACATGAACGAGTCGGGGTTGGCCGTCACCGAGTTGGTGCGGCGGGCCGGTGTGGCGCCCGACGGCGTCGCCACTCAGCTGATCGTCGTCCATGACGACCTCGACCTCCCCCCCGCCCGGGTGAAACTCAAGGCAGGTGGCGGAAATGCCGGCCACAACGGGCTCAAGTCGATCGACAACCATCTGAAGACCAATGACTACCTTAGGGTTCGCATCGGTATCGGCAAGCCCCCGGGTCGCCAATCGGGCGCTGACTTTGTGCTCAAGCGGCCCGGAGCGGCCGAGAGGGACCTTCTGGCCGTAGCGGTGACCGAGGCCGCCGAGGCGGTAGAGGCAGTGCTGTCCGAGGGTATCGAGGTGGCGATGAACCGGGTGAACACCGCTCCCTGACGGTGCCCGGAAGCGCTGGGCCCCGTGTCCTCAAATTGAACGTATTCCTCCTTGCGTCACCACTGAATATGCCCTGAACCCGCCCTGAAAATGCAGCGCCCAGGCGGTAGGATCGTCTTTCGTGGCAAATGACCCTGACATTGTGATTTCGGTCAAAGGACTGACCAAGTCGTATGGAAATTTTGAGGCGGTACGGGGTATTGATTTTGAGGTCCGACGCGGTGAGGTTCTGGCCTTGCTCGGACCCAACGGAGCCGGAAAGACCACCACGGTCGAGATTCTCGAGGGCTTCCACGATCGGGACAGCGGTGAGATATCCGTGCTGGGAGCCGATCCCTCCCACCGGGACCGGGAGCTACGAGCGAAGATCGGCATTGTTCTCCAAGCCTGTGCGGTGGACCCCTTTCTCACCGTGACCGAGGCGATCACCCAGCGCGCCGGCCTCTATCCGAGCCCTCGACCGGTGGGTGAGGTGGTCAATCTGGTGGGTCTGGAGGCCAAGCGAGGGGCAAGGATCAAGACGCTCTCGGGAGGCCAGCAGCGTCGGCTCGATCTGGGCCTGGCCCTGGTCGGGGATCCTGAGCTCATCTTTCTCGACGAGCCCACCACCGGATTCGACCCGTCGGCCCGACGCGAATCCTGGGACCTGGTCCGCGGGCTCTGTGCCGAAGGCCGCACAGTGGTGCTCACTACCCACTACATGGACGAGGCCCAGGCCCTCGCCAATTCGGTCACGGTCATCGTGGCTGGGAAGGTTGTGGCGTCGGGCCCGCCGGACACTCTCGGCGGGCGTGACCGGGGAGAGACGACCGTCAGATTCACATTGCCGTCCGGGGTCACGGTGGACGATCTGCCCACCCCTCTCGGCATCTGCCCGCGGGTCCGTCACCACGCGGTCGAATTCAGCCTCCCGGACGCCACAACCTTTCTTCATGACCTCACCGGTTGGGCGGTGGCCCGCGGCGAGGCGCTCGAGCACCTGACGGTCAAGCGGCCCTCACTCGAGGATGTCTATCTGTCGCTTACCGGTGAGTTGGACGAGTTGGAAGAGTTGGACGAGTTGGAAGAGTTGGAAGAGTTGGAAGAGTTGGAAGAATGAACGACCTCCTGATTGCCAAGGACCAGGTTCGCTACGAACAGAAGGCGTATTGGCGAAACCCGGTGGCGGCGGTGTTCACCTTCATGTTTCCGGTGGTGTTCTTGCTGGTGGTGGGGACCGGGGCCGGAAGCGGGAAGATCGCCGACTCTTCCCTCCGGTATAACCAGTACCTGGTGGTGACCATGCTGGTCTTTGGGCTGATCTCCGCTTGTTATACCAACCTCGGGATCACCCTCTGTATCCGCCGGGACTCCGGAGTGTTGAAGCGGATTCGGGGCACCCCGATTTCCATCGGCTCGTACGTCGGCGGGATCATCGGCAGTGTCGTCATCAATGTGGTCCTCATCACCTTGTTGGTGGTTGGGATCGGGATGGTCGGGTACAACCTGCACTTTCCCTACCATCTGGCCGCCGCGGTGATCACCCTGTTGGTAGGTGTCCTGACGTTCTCCGCCCTGGGCCTGGCCGTGACGGCCATTGTCCCCAACGGTGAGGCCGCCCCGGCGGTGATCAACGGAACCTTCTTTCCCGTCGTGTTCATCTCCGGGGTCTTCTACCCGATCAACAACGAGTCGGTGTTGTCCGAGATCGCCACCTTCTTCCCGGTACGACACCTGGTGAAGGGACTGGTGGGCGCGTTTGAGTACGGCCCTGGTTCGGGGTTGCAGGTCCGCGACATCCTCATCATGTTGATCTGGGCGGTGGGGGCATTGGTCTTCGCCCTCCGCAAATTCCGCTGGGAGCCTCGGCACCGCTGAGGATGCAGAGAACTCTGCCAATCCCGGTACCCTGAACGTGTGAGCCTCCGCTCGCTCCCCCCACTGCTTCGCAACGAACCCGCCTTGACGCGGGTCATCGGCGCGTCCACGGCCACCTTGGCGGTAGCCACACCGGCTCAGGCATTCGTGCTGGCCGGGTTGATCCGATTGGGGAGTCGGCGACCGGTGCTGGTTGTCACCCCCACCGGCGTGGCGGCTGACCAGCTGGCCCATGACCTGGAGGCGCTGACCGATCAGGGTGGACCCGACGGGCCCGGTGGCATTGACGGGCCCGGTGGTATTGACGTCTTTCCGGCCTGGGAGACGCTTCCCTTCGAGCGGGTGAGTCCCGATGTATCGACCATGGGCCGTCGGTTGCGACTGCTGTGGAAGCTGGGAGGAGGCTCCGGCGCCCAACGGCCCCAGGTGGTGGTGGCGCCGATCAAGGCGGTACTGCAGCGCCTCGGCCCCTGGAGGACCGCGGCCCGACCCGTCGTCATCTCCCACGGCGACCGGGTCTCGGTGGATGACCTGGTGGTGCAGCTGGTGGGCATGGGCTACCGGCGCGAGTCATTGGTGGAGCACCGTGGCGAGCTGGCGGTGCGGGGTGGGATCGTCGACGTCTTCCCGTCCACCGCTGATGATCCCATCCGCATCGACCTGTGGGGCGACGAGGTGGACCGCCTGACCCGGTTCGACGTTGCCGACCAACGGTCCATGGATGATCTGACATCGGTGGAGCTGTTCAGCTGCCGCGAGTTGATCTCCGACGAGGCGATGCGGCGGGCCGCGGCCGGACTGGTGGGATCGGCCCCGTGGGGACGGCACCAATGGGAGCGGATCGCCGAAGGTGAGCTCTTCGACGGGATGGAATCGTGGTTACCGTGGCTGTCGGACGGTGACGAACTGATCACCGACCTGCTCGGCGACGACGCCGTGGTGGTGATGGTCGAACCTCGCCGGGTCCGGGACCGGGCCGGTGAGCTGCTCGACGAGGAGTCGGCACTGGCCGACGCATTGGCGTCCACATGGGGCCTGAGGGCCGATGGCGCCGATGCTGGCGATGCTGATGGGGAGACGCCCCACGACGCGGCGACCGCCACGCCGCGTCTGCACGTCCCCTATGACCGGCTGCTGACCTCGACCTCAGCGGCGGTGATCTCGTTGGTGCCTTCAGCCGAGGGTCCGGATATCCCCGCGGTGGAAAGCCGGGGATGGGAGCCGATTCTCGGTGATGGGGCCAAGTTGGCGAGCCAGGTATCTGCCCTGACCCTGGCCGGCTATTCGGTGGTGTTGTGCTCTTCAACGTTGGGTGGCGCCGAACGGCTGGCCGGAATCTTGGCCGAGGAGGGACTCACCGTCCCGGTGGTGCCGCCCGGTGACGGCCCGGATCTGGCCGCCCCCGGCGCCCGCATCGTGGTCGCCTCGGTGGACAGCGGTTTTGTGCTGCCCGGAGCCAAGGTGGCCGTTCTCGCCGAGTCCGATGTCACCGGCCGCCGCCGTCCCCACCGCCAGGCCCGGACCCGGGCCCGTCCCGTGGACGGGTTCTTCGATGACCTGGCCCCCGGCAGTTTCGTGGTTCATCGCCAGCACGGGGTGGCCAGGTACGGGGGCATGGTGACCAGGTCGATGGGAGGTGCGACCCGCGACTACCTCCTGCTCGAATACCGGGGAGCGGACAAGCTCTACCTCCCCACCGACCAGATCGAGCTGCTGACGCCCTATGCCGGTGGAGAATCACCGAAGGTGAGCCGCCTGGGCGGGTCGGAGTGGCAGAAGGCCCGTTCCAAGGCGCGGGCTGCGGTCCACGAGATCGCCGAGGAGTTGGTGGCCCTCTACCGCCGGCGGCTCGAGGTGGAAGGCCATGCCTTCGGGCCCGACACGCCGTGGCAGGCGGAGTTGGAGTCCCTGTTCCCGTTCATCGAGACCACCGACCAACTCCGGGCCATCGAAGACGTGAAGGCCGACATGGAGCGCCCTCAGCCCATGGACCGGTTGGTCTGCGGCGACGTGGGCTTCGGCAAGACCGAGGTGGCCATCCGGGCGGTCTTCAAGGCGGCCCAGGACGGCTTCCAGTCCGCCATCCTGGTGCCGACCACCCTGCTGGCCAGCCAGCATGTCCAGACCTTCACCGACCGCTACGCGCAGTTCCCCATCAAGGTGGAATTGCTCAGCCGCTTTTTGACCAATGCCCAGGCCCGAGCGGTGCTCGCCGGGCTGGCTGACGGCTCGGTGGACGTGGTGGTGGGGACCCACCGCCTGCTGGGGGGCGACGTCTCTTTCAAGAAACTCGGCCTGCTGGTCGTGGACGAGGAGCAGCGGTTCGGCGTCTCCCACAAGGAGGCGATCAAGGCGATGTCCGACGGGGTGGATGTGCTCACCCTCACCGCCAGCCCGATTCCCCGCACCCTGGAGATGGCGTTGACTGGCATTCGCGACCTGTCGATGGTCAACACTCCCCCGGCTGCCCGTCGCCCGATTCTCACCCACGTGGGCGAGTACGAGGAAGGGGCTGCCTCCGAAGCCATCCGACGCGAGCTCCTCCGCGAGGGCCAGGTCTTCTACGTGCACAACCGGGTGCAAGATATCGACGCGGTGGCCGACCGGGTTCGGCGAATGGCACCCGAAGCGCGGGTGGCCGTTGCCCACGGCCAGATGGACGAGGGCTCACTGGAGCAGGTTGTGCTCGATTTTTGGGAAGGCACCTACGACGTGCTGGTGTGCACCACCATCATCGAGTCGGGGATCGACATGCCCAACGTGAACACCCTGGTGGTGGATCGGGCCGATCTGTTGGGGCTCGGCCAGTTGCACCAGCTCCGGGGTCGGGTCGGTCGGGCCGGAAGCCGTGCCTACGCCTATCTCTTCCATCCCCGGGACAAGGTGCTGTCCGAACAGGCCTACGAGAGGTTGCGCACCATCGGCGACCACACCGAGTTGGGCTCGGGATTCAAAATTGCCCTGCGGGACCTGCAGATCCGGGGGGCGGGGAACCTGCTCGGCCGGGATCAGACCGGTCACATCGCTGCCATCGGCTACGACCTGTACGTCCAGATGGTGTCCGAGGCGGTGGCCGAATTGAAAGGGGAGGCCCGGCCGCAACCGGTGGACCTCAAGATCGACCTGCCCGATGCGGCCCACCTTCCTCCCAGCTATGTCGAGGCCGAGGATGTCCGGCTCGAGGCGTACCGTCGGATCACCGGCCTCCGCACCGCGGCGGAGATCGCCGACGTGGCCACCGAGTGGGAGGACCGATTCGGTCAGTTGCCCGCACCGGCCGCCGCGCTGCTCGACGTGGCCCGGCTCCGGGTGGAGTGCCTTCGTCTGGGAATCACCGAGCTCACCGTCACGCTGCCGCGGGGCATGGGCGGAACGGGGAGAACGGGCGGACGGGGTGGAGCCGGGGCGGGGCGGGCATCGGTCAAATTGTCCCCATTGACCCTTCCGGCGTCGGCCGAGGTGCGCCTGAGACGGCTGGCGCCGGGGGCGACGTACCAGGCCGACTTCCATCGCCTGCTGGCTCCGTTGTCGCCGCCGGCCTCCGGCACCGACTATGCCCCGGTGGTGGCCAACCTCCTGGGTGAGCTGGTTCCCCCGCCGACCCCTCCGGTGGAGGGCGACAGTGCCGGTGGTTCCCCGGCCGATATTCCTGCGCTGGCCACGAGCCGGTAGCATCGCCGCCGTGAAGCGCCTCCTCACCTTGTCCATCATCGTGCTGGTTGCAGGGTTACTGACGACTGCGTGCAACGTGACGCCTCCGGCCGCCACCATCAACGGAGCGACCATCTCGGTGAGTGCTCTCAACGATCAACTCCGCTCGTTCAACTCCACCCAGGTGGGCCACTGTCTGCTCACGGCCGAGACCGGGCAGACCTCCCAGTTCCAGACTCAGGGCGCCGGGGGTCCGGGCACCTACGACATGGCGTTCACCGACTCCATCCTCGAGAACTCGGTGGGGAACGAGTTGGCGTTCCAGTTGGCGGCATCGAAGGGCCTGAGCGTCTCGGCTTCCGACCTGAAGACGGCCCAACAGAACTTCGTGGCCACCCTCAATGGGGAGATCAGCGCCGCTGCCCAACAGGCGAACCAATCCGGCACCGGTTCCTACTGTGTGGCGGCGAGTGGTCAGCCGCTCACCGGGGATCAGGTCATGGCAGCACTTCCGGCGACCATCCGGAATGCGCTCATTGCCAACAATGCCGTCGACGAGAAGTTGCTGGCCGACCGCGCCGATATTTCGGACGCGGCCATCTCGAGCTACTACGCCGCCAATCGGGGGCTCTTCACCGCCGATTGCGTTAGCTGGATCGTGACCGACTCCCAGGACCACGCCAACCAGTACGCCGCCCAGATCAATGCCGGAACCTCGTTCAGCGATGTGGCCAAGGCGCACTCCCTCGACACCCAGACGGCGTCAAGCGGTGGGACCCTCGGATGTTCGTTCACCCAGTCCCAGGTGGAACAGGCGTTACAAGTCCAGTCGGCGCCAGTGGGCTCACCGATCGGGCCGATCCAGGATACGCGCAGCGGGGCATGGGAGATCTACGAAATCACCAGCCAACGGGTGGCGTCTCTGTCCGACGTCCGATCGGACGTGATCCAGCAATTGCTGCAGACGGCCACCAATGGCAATCGGATCGCCAAGGAGATTCAGACGTACGCGCGACACTCCAACGTGTCGATCGATCCTCAGTACGGGACATGGAAGGGGCAAGGAGTGGTGGCACCGGTGGCACCGCCGGCCCAGTACCTGTTGGCCGCAGTATCCGGTCAACCGCAGACCCCGCTCACGGTGAACAGTCGGTCGGGTGGTCTGGGGCCGAGCGTGACGCCCGCCACCGGGTCCGTCAGCACACCGACCACCTCCAGTAGTGGCAACTGATCTCCTCGATCCGGAGTCGTAATTGTGACCGACGCCATCCCAGTCGCGACATCGGGGTCCGCACCTATCCGGCGCATTGACGTGGTCGGCCTCGGCCCGGCCGGGCCCGAGCTGATCACCGCGGAAACCCAGAAGCTGATCAACGGGGCCGATACCGTCTATCTGCGGACCACCCGGCATCCGGCCGCAGCCGCATTTCCCGATGCGACGTCGTTTGACGATCGCTATGAGTCGGAATTCACCTTTGACGATGTCTACCGGGCGATCGTGGCCGACCTGGTAGCTGCGGCACATCGCAGTGAAACGGTGGTCTATGCAGTTCCCGGCTCGCCGGTGGTGGCCGAGCGAACCGTCAGTCTGCTCCGAGAAGACGCCGCGGTGGTCTCGGGCGAGGTGACGGTGGTCGTGCACCCGGCCCTCTCGTTCCTCGATGTGGCGTTTACCCGGCTCGGGGTCGATCCCGTGACCACCGGAGTCCGGATTGTCGACGCCGAGTCGTTCGCCTCCTCGGCGGCGGGTGAACGGGGTCCCCTGTTGGTCGCCCAGTGTTGGTCCCGGGCGATCCTGTCTGAGATCAAACTGTCGGCTGAGTTGCCGTCAGGGGCGCTGGTGACCGTGCTCTACCACCTGGGCCTCGATGACGAACAGGTGATAGAGGTGGCGTGGGACGAACTCGACCGCACGTTTGATCCCGACCACCTGACGTCGTTGTGGATCCCCACCCTGGCTGCTCCGGTGGCTTCCGAGTTGGTCCGTCTCGACGAGTTGGCCCACACCCTCCGGGAGCGCTGCCCCTGGGATCGAGAGCAGACACACGGTTCCCTGGCACGGCACCTGTTGGAGGAGTCATACGAAGTGCTGGAGGCGATCGACGATCTGGCGACTGTCGATCGGATGCTGAACCCCGATGACGGTGGGGGGGGAGCGGGAGTGGGAGCGGGAGTGGTCAGTGCCGAGACCGAGGAGCGAGCCGTGGCCCACCTCGAAGAGGAGCTCGGCGACCTGCTCTTCCAGGTCTACTTCCACTCCACGCTGGCGGCTGAGTCCGGTCGGTTCACCTTGGCCGATGTGGCTCGAGGTGTGCACGACAAGCTCGTCGCCCGCCATCCACACGTGTTCGGCGGCGTCAACGCCGCTACGGCTGATCAGGTCGCGGCTAACTGGGAGACGTCGAAGAAGGCGGAGAAGAACCGGAAGAGCGTGACCGAAGGCATTCCGGCTGCCCTTCCTGCCTTGGCCCTGGCGACAAAGTTGCAGCGCAAGGGGGTGGCGGTGGGAATGAAGCTTCCCGGACTGGACGACGAGGCGAGCCATCTGGCCATCGGGATGACTGTGGTGGCCAGCGGCGCGGCTGGGATGGCTGGGGCAGCCGGCAGGACGGGTCTTTCGGGGCCTGTGCCGCCTTCAGGGACCACCGACGATGACAAAATCGGCGACCTTCTCTTCTCGTTGGTCAATGTGGCCCGAGCATTGGGTGTCGATCCCGAGAGTGCGCTGCGAGCGAAAGCGGCAGCGTTTCGGACATCGGTTGAAGCCCTCGGCTAGTCCCGTCGTTGCCAGAGGATGGAGTCTGGCGCATTCCATATCTTCCACCTTTGAATGAATTCCCTGGTCCAGAAGGGTTTGAGTGATAACTTTTCCCACACCAGCAACAGGAGCAACAGGGCACAGTGAGCATCATCGAACAGGTCATCGGTCGGGAGGTTCTCGACTCCCGGGGCAATCCCACGGTTGAGGTCGAAGTCCTCCTCGATTCGGGGGCGGTGGGACGCGCCATCGTGCCTTCGGGGGCGTCGACCGGGACGTTCGAGGCTGTCGAACTGCGTGACGGTGGCGACCGTTACGGCGGCAAAGGCGTGGAGCGGGCCGTGGCCAATGTGAACGGTGAGATCGCCGCCATTCTCGAGGGCGCCGACGCTCTCGACCAGCGGGCGGTCGACCTGGCCCTGATCGACGCTGACGGGACTCCGAACAAGGCTCGACTGGGAGCCAACGCCATCGTCGGGGTGTCGCTGGCGACGGCCAAAGCCGCTGCCGATGAGCTTGGGCTGCCTCTCTTCCGCTATGTGGGTGGCTCTGACGCCCACGTTCTGCCGGTCCCGATGATGAACGTTGTCAATGGGGGCGTCCACGCTGACAACTCCATTGACTTTCAGGAGTTCATGATCATGCCGGTGGGAGCTGCCTCGTTCTCCGAGGCTCTCCGGTGGGGAGTCGAGACGTATCACGCGCTGGCCGGGGTGTTGAAGAAGCGCGGGCTGTCCACCTCAGTAGGTGACGAAGGGGGATTCGCTCCGAACCTCGGTTCGAACGAAGAAGCGGTGCAGGTGTTGGTGCAGGCCATCGAATCGACGGGGCGCGCCCCCGGTACCGACGTCGCCATCGCCATGGACCCGGCCACCAGTGAGTTTTATCGCGACGGTGCCTACGTCTTGGCTGGCGAAGGCCGCACGTTGTCACCCGACGAGATGGTGGCGTACTGGGTGGATCTGGTCGGTCGGTATCCCATTGTGTCGCTCGAAGACGGCATGGCCGAAGACGACTGGGACGGGTGGGCGGCGCTGACTTCCGCGGTGGGAGATCGCATCCAATTGGTCGGCGACGACATCTTCGTCACCAACGAGGAGCGAATGCGACGGGGTATCGACGCCGGCATCGCCAATGCGGTGCTGATCAAGTTCAATCAGATCGGCTCGTTGACGGAGACCCTCGGGACGATGTCGCTGGCCAATCGATCCGCTTACGCGTGCGTGATGTCACATCGGTCGGGTGAAACCGAGGACACCACCATCGCCGACCTGGCCGTGGCCACCAATTGTGGGCAGATCAAGACCGGGGCTCCGGCACGGTCCGACCGGGTGGCGAAGTACAACCAACTACTCCGGATCGAAGAGATGCTGGGCGAGTCGGCCGCATTCCGCGGGGCCGATGCGTTGGCATCGCGGGGTTCTTCTCGGTGAGCAGCCGTGCCTACGCCCGGGCGAAGAAGCCCTCGGTGACCGCGACCCGCGGCTCGAAGGCGGCGGCTTCGGGGCGGGCGAAGAGCAGCTCGGCGAGGCCCACCAAGTCTGCGGCGGCCAGACGCCCGGTGGCGCGCCCCCGACCCGCGGCCAACAAGCGACAGACCGCAGCCTCGCGTCAGTCCGCGCCCAAGCGACAGGCGGCGTCGCCTCGGCCAAGGAATGCCAGTGCGCGGCCTCGCGCCAACAGTCGTCGCCTGCCGGTGGCCATTGCGGCCGTGATCGCTCTTGTTGTGATGGGAACCAGCTTTCCGGCGGGGGCTCTGCTGAGGCAACACGGGCAGTTGGCATCGACAAGTACACAGTTGCAGAGGCTGCAACACCAGAACCAACTTCTGACCCGACAACAGAAGCAGCTGACTTCGCCGGCAGAGATCGAACGGTTTGCCCGCCAGGACTATCAGTTGGTCTTCCCGGGCCAGGCACTGTTCAACGTGTTGCCGCCCACAGGACGTACCGCTACCGCCGCCGGTGGTGCCCCGGCGGGAGATCCCGGAAACCAACCCCTGGTTGCTCCGGCTGATGCGCCGAACATGTCGCCCGACCCCGGTCTCCCTCAGGGCGGGACCACCGGAAGTTCGGGAAGCTCGGCGTCGTCGAGTGGTGGTTCGGGCTCGACGCCGACCGCTCAACGGGCGGGATCGTCGGTCGGAACGTCCGGCGGAGCCAGCGCCGGGGGATTCTGGCATCGGGTCACCACCACTGTTGAATTCTGGAAGTGAGTTCGATGTCACCGGGCGGCCCGGTCGGTCCGGGGCCCGACGAGACTTCCCGAGACGAGACTTCCCGAGACGACCTGAGCCCGAGCATCGACGATGACGCCCTGGTAACCGAACTGTTGGGCCGACCACCGGCTGGCGCCTTTGACGTGGTGGTCCGTGCCGAGAATGGCGTGCCGGCGGTCATCGCCAATGCTCCGTTCCTTCACGATGGGACTCCCATGCCCACCCGGTACTGGCTGGTGGACCCGGCGCTGCGCGAGGCCGTCAGCAGAATTGAGTCGTCCGGTGGAGTCCGGGAGGCCGAGGCGGCTATTCCCGAGGAACGAGTGGCCGATGCCCATGCCCGCTACGCGGCGGAACGCGACACTCTGATATCCAAGGACCACCAGGGACCGCGGCCGTCCGGGGGTGTCGGTGGCACCAGGCAAGGGGTGAAATGCCTCCACGCTCATCTGGCCTGGTGGCTGACGGGGGCCGACGACCCGGTTGGGGAGTGGACAGCAGTGCGCATCGGACTCCACCCCTCCTGAGGGGTGGTAGCAAGGTCCCATGGACTCGAATGGACCGGTGGCGGCGATCGACTGTGGCACCAATTCGACCCGTTTGCTGGTCGTTGACGAGCACGGGCGGACGCTCGAGCGATTGATGCGCATCACCCGCCTGGGAGAAGGGGTAGATGCCACCGGCTTGCTGTCGGAAGTTGCCATTGACCGCTGCGTGGCGGTCCTGTCGGCATTCCGACAGGACATGGATCGCTTGGGGGTGGTGCGGGCACGTCTGGTGGCCACGTCGGCCGCTCGCGATGCATCCAATGGGTCCGTGTTTTTCGCGGCCGCCACCGAAGCGTCCGGCGTGTCACCCGAATTGCTGACAGGAAGAGATGAAGGGTCTCTTTCGATGACCGGAGCGGTGGCAGACCTCGATCCCGATGACGGACCGTTTCTGGTGGTCGATATCGGGGGAGGATCGACCGAGTTGGTGGCAGGGTCGGGACCCGGTGATCCCGATTTGGAGGCGGTGTCCCTGCAGATTGGTTGTGTCAGGGTGTCCGAGCGCTTTCTGAAGTCGGACCCGCCGCTCCCAGAGGAGTTGGCCGCGGCGGAAGCCATGGTGGCCGGCACGTTGGAAGTGGCCATCGACGCCCATCCCCGGTTTTTGGCGCCTCATCGTTTGGTCGGGTTGGCGGGCACGGTCACCACGCTCTCGTCGTTGCAGCAACAGATGGTGACCTACGACCGAGATCTGGTGCACCACTCGGTACTGACCGCTGACCAAGTGTCCTGGTGGTATCGGACCCTCGCCTCCGAGGACCGTGCTGCCCGGTTGGCCCGTGCCGGCATGGTACGAGGTCGGGAAGACATCATCGTCGGTGGGGCCATGATCCTGAACATCGTGATGAAACGCTTCAAGATTGATGAGTGTCTGGTATCGGAAGCCGACATTCTCGACGGCATGGTCGCCGTCCTCTTGGAGGAGTGAGCGGCACGCCACACCGCGGCCGAGATACTCAGGCAGTGATGGGGAGGCTGGTTGCGCCGCCGGCACCAATGCCGCCAGCGCCGGCACCAATGCCGCCAACGCTGGGAATGACGATCTGACCGCCTATGCCGATCTCCCCAACGTCGGAGCAGGCCTTCCCGGTGGCAACCAGCACCCGTTCGATATACCCGTCCGTCGACCCGAACGCGTCTTCGGCGTATGCCTTGCCTTGAGCACTGAAGGTGGCGCGGACCTCAGGATCAAGCATTGCCTCGACACACCAGGCGAGTTCGCCGGGCGTGTCGAACCACAGCCCTCCCCAGCCCAGTTCTGCGTGCTCTCGTGCCCGTGAGTTTCCCGGGACGATGATCGGCGTGCCGTACAGAAGGGAGTCGACGCAACGCCGGCCGAATAGGGGGCCGGGCCGGAGATCGATGACGACCCGTGCCCATGCCATGAGCCGGGTGAGATCACTGGATCGCTCAACCGGCCATCCCTCGCCCACCCGCCCCTGATGCCACACACTGAAGGCGTCGGTGGCAGAAATCCCCACGGGGTTCTCGGGGAAGCGCAGTCGGATCAACCGGGCGAGCGCGACAGCTTCCTCGTTTGCGTGAGTCTTGGTGCTCGAGATGACAAAGACATAGTCGGTCGTTCCGACCCAGGTATTCGGTTCGTTGAGAGCGCTCGGATTGGCGGCCAGAGGGGCTCCGATGCGGTGGACCCGGTCGGCGCCGCCATGATGTTCGACGATGGCGAGCCGTTCGGTCTCGGTGATGGCGAGCACGGCCTGGGAGCGATCGAAGATTCGGTCAAAGTGAGGGAAGGCCAAGCTGTTCAGATCGGAACCGAGAGCGAGCAGCACAATGGGTACGTCAGGAGCAACTCGATCGACAGCATCGAGTGCCCCAAGGTGTTGATGACCGGCGATGACCACGATGTCGGGACGAAGTCCGGCGAGAATGTCCGAGGAGGCGCTCCAACAATCGAGCAGATCCCGGTCGAGCAAGCGTCCGTATTCGGGCAGGAGCCGCCCGGTGGCGCTCCAGCCGGTATCCGAAATGGCTTCGATGAGGAGTTCTCGACGTACGGCGGCCGTCGGTGAGCTTGGTGTTGCCGTTTCGTGCAGAGTGAACACGCTGTCGACGCGTTGGGAGGGCACGATGCCCTGGGGCGTGATCACATGGACGTCAGCCGAGCACGCCAGGGCGCCCGCCACCTGACGGGTTGCCCAACCCTCCTCGCTCTTCGGCTCCCACTGGTCCGCCAGGACAGCGATCACCGGTCGATCACCTTTGACGGTGCCGGAAGGGTTGGCGCTTGTCCCGGAGGATCGTTGAGATGATCGATCCACCGTCATCGGCTTCGGTCAGAATCCTCTTTGGCCGCAGCGGCCTTGTTGCGTTGAGCGATGGTGGATGAAATAGACGCCACGCCGCTAGTGGTCCGCGGCGATTCAGCGTGGAGCCACGCGGCCAGGAGTGCCTGATTTTCGGCTTCGGCGACTTGACGCTTCACGATATCCAAATTCATTTCCTGGACCCGTAATGTCAGCGCGTCACACCTACGTTCGAGGGCCTCGCTGATGCGGACGACATGGCTCAGGAGATCTCGCTCTTCATGGAGGTAACGCCCAAGAACCCGATAGGTCAGACGCCCGAATAGCCCGACCAACCTACCCTTCGGACCGCCCCCGGCATCCTCAGGATTGAACGAGTCGGGGAGCGCCCAGTGCTTATGGAGGTAGTCGAGAGAGCTTCCGCTGCGGGACTGCTCACCTCCCGAGGAAGGGTTGAATTGATTTGGAGGCAGAGGCTCCCACCGGAGCACCTGGTGCTCTTCTTTCAGGCGCTTGAGAAACTCTTTTGGGTCAAGCCCAGGTTGTCCCACGTTGTGATCCTCCCTTCCTTGCTATCACGCGTGGCACTCACCGGATGGTCAGTCACGTCGCAGTCTGTCGGCTGGCGGTGGTTCCCGAGGGATGGCTTGTGGATTTGCCATCCGATCGGCACGCGGATTGTACCCGTTTTTGGCATCGCCCTCCGGTGACACCTGGCGGTGCACGGCCTTATTCAGAATGGCCCAGGTGGGGCCGGTCGCTGTCGAAAGTCGCCGGAGATAGACCATGTGGGTGGGGGAAGCTCATGGTAGCCTTCGGCAGTCGTCGAGCGGTCCTTCTGGTCCTGATATTGGCCCCGGCTCTTAGTGGATCTGCTGCTTTGGGGAATGTGACGGAGAGCCACCGACGATTCTTTCGAACCTATTCCACGTGAGCCAAACAAACGCCATGTCGACACCCGGCCCCCACCGATCCCTGAACGACGAGTCAGCATCAGCGGCGGTGGAGGGGGAATTAGTGGCAGCCCTCGGGTGGATGGCGGACAAATTCACCGAGTCGGCGCCCCTCCCCGCGGTCAGCACAAAGGTGCCTGACCCCTGGGGTCTCCATGCCGCACTCTTTGCCCCGGCCTATTGGCACTGGATCCACCTGCACAACCAACAGCGCGCCGAGGGTGTCGATGTTAAGCAACTCCCCACCGACGGGCCCTTGCTGAGCCTGGTGGTTCCGGTCTATCGACCATCTCTCTGGTACTTCCGTGAGTGTGTGCAGTCGGTGATCGACCAGACGTACCAACACTGGGAGCTTTGTCTCTGTGATGACGGTTCCGGTGATCCCGAGTTGACGGTAGCCATGGAAGAGATGGCGGCTGGTGACACCCGCATCAAAGTGATGGCACTCGAACAGAACGGTGGAATTTCCCGGGCCACCAACAAGGCGCTGGAGGCGGCGACGGGTGAATTCATCGTGCTTCTCGATCACGATGACCTGCTCGACCTCGAGGCATTAGCGGAGATCGCCGCCGTGGTGCTGACCGAAGCCGACGCTGACGTCATCTACTCCGACGAAGACAAACTCGACGAGTTGGATCGTCCCTGCCAGCCCCACTTCAAACCCGACTGGGATCCGGACATGCTGCTGTCGTTCCCCTACCTGGGGCACGTCACGGCGATCCGCCATGAACTGATACAACGCATCGGCGGTTTCCGCCCCGAGTTCGACGGCAGCCAAGATTTTGATCTCATGCTGCGGGCGACCGAGCAGTCGCGACGGGTGGTTCACATCCCGAGAGTGCTCTATCACTGGCGGGTGGTGGCGGGTTCTGCCGCCGGTGATTCCGAAGCCAAGCCGTGGGCCCACCTGGCAAGCCGTCGAGCGGTGGAGGATGCGGTGATTCGCCAGGGAATCAACGGGGCAGTCGATGGCGGACCGTTTCAGGGCGCGTATCACGTCCGGCGCCGGATCGAGGGATCTCCCACTGTCAGCATCATCATGCCGTTCCGGGACCAGGCAGCCCTGACGGTTGCGTGTCTCGCTTCATTGGAAGTGGCGCCGGGCTATCCGATAACCGAAGTCGTGCTGATCGACAACGGCAGCACGGAACCGGAGACGCGAGCTCTCCGCCGTCAGCTGGAAGCTCGGCCCGCCACCCGGGTTCTCGAGTATCCCGGCCCGTTCAACTGGTCGGCCATCAACAACATGGCCGCCAAGACCTGCGATACCGACATGTTGTTATTTCTCAACAACGACATCGAGGCGTCGTCGGAAGGATGGCTGCATGCCCTGGTCGAGTTGGGTCAGCGGTCCGATGTAGGTGCGGTGGGCGCTCGTCTGTTGTACCCCGATGGGGCATTGCAACATGCGGGTGTAGTCCTTGGACTTGGCGGTGTCGCCGGACATCTGTTTGCCGGAATGCCCCCGGGTGAGATGGGGTACTTCGGCTGGGATCTCATCGTTCGGGAATACAGTGCGGTGACTGCGGCGTGCATGTTGGTCCGACGAGAGGTCTTTGAGGAGCTCAATGGATTCGACGAAACCTTTGCCGTCGGCTTCAACGACATCGATTTCTGTATCCGATTGGGACGAGCGGGATATCGGGTGCTCTACACTCCCCACGCCAAACTGATCCACTATGAATCGGTCAGCCGCGGGCTCTCGGGGTATCAGCACGATTACCAACAGTTTCTGGCCCGTTGGATCGGGGTGTTGCGTGTGGACGACCCGTTCTACAACCGAAACCTCGGACGGCTTGAACCGCACTGCCCCCTTCGGCCACCAGACGAAGACGAGAGGTGGCTTTCGTTGGTTGGCGGCCTCATGGAGACGGCGTAATCGAGACGGCCTCATCGAGACGGCAGCGACCCAACCCTGGGTCGTGATCCTCAACCTCTGAATTCGACCACCTCAGCCCCGACGAGCGGAGTGTTGTCCGTGGGTTCGGTGGCTTCGCCGGGGTCGATATCTCCGTACGTGTGGGAACGATCCGACCAGTGCGACCATGGCGAGAAAGGCGACCAGAATCGCGGCCGTCTCGTGGGGTGGCAGGAAGTTGAAACTCACGATCGATCTTCCGGCGGGCACCGACACTTCCTGAAAGAGCCCAGTCGGCCCGAACGGGACCTTTTTGACCGCGACGGTCTTTCCGTTGATGTTCGCCGACCAACCGGGCATGAACTGGACCTGTCTGATTAGCACGGACGGACGGGAGCAGGTGACGGTGGCCTGGTCCCACCCTTGACCGGTGACCGAACATCCGGCACCCACGAAGTTGGTGTCCACGGAGTTCTCCGGCGACTCGGCGACAAGGGAGAAGAGGGGCGCAGGGGTCGGGAGCTCCCATATCTCGGCGAAACTGTCGTGGTAGACGACCCGTGGGCCGCCGGGCCAGGGGTCGGTCCCGGCGGTCGGAAAGCGGGTGCCGAAGATGTCAAGGCCATTGGCGTTGGTGACGATGTAACGCACGCCGACGGCTTCGAAGTTGGCCAGGTGCGATGTGAATTCGTCGGCGGGTGATTGGGCCTGGCGGTCGATGGTGGCGGCACCCGTGAACAACAGGGTGGGGGAGTTGGTATCGAGCTCTGAGTTGACGTAGATCACCCAATCCTTGGGAATGGGCAGATCGGTGGTGTTGACTTCGGCAATGCCGAAGTAGGAGCCATAGTTGGCCTGTATCGGCCCCAGGGTGGCGAACCGGTAGGTACCGAGGTGCGCCTGAAGCCAGGTGACCGACCCCAGATGCAACGGTGGTGGCGGAGGAGCGGACGCATAGGTGAAGCCGAGGAGAAGCGTGGACTCCACGCAGATCGCGGCTGCGGCAAGGATGCGCCCCTGGCGTTTGATCCGCTCCGTACGTCGTGTGGGCACCGCCCGGGAGCGCCGTGCTGCCCGCCAGCCGCCGACAACCAGGAGAACAAGGACCAGCCCGGCGAACGCCATGCTCCAGACCACGTACACCTGGCGGTTCCCGTGCCCCGGGGTGGTCGTGCCGGCGTGGGCCATGACCGGCCAGGCCGTCATTGCGGCCCACACCACCATGGCCCCGGTCAGTGCTGCGCTGCCTACCAACACGCCTCGGTTGGTGACGCGACGGGCAATGTCGTCCAGGCCGAACACCGCCAGGATCACCACCGCCAACTCCCAGGAAGGATCCGCGTAACGGAAGAAGGCGGTGGCGTTGATAACCGGCACAACAGCCAACAGGTGGACCATCGGTGAAAAGCCGTAGGTGCGGAGCAGGCAGAGGAGTACCCATACTCCGAGCCCCACTCTCAACATCCGGTTCTGTCGGCCGATCAGGCCGACCAGTGCGGCCGCAATGAGAGTCACTGACAGATAACCACCGACGCTTCCCCACAGGCCGGAGATGACGTCGATGCCTCCTCCCGCGGCCCGGAAACCGGAGATTGGGCCCAATGAGTAGGGGAGGATGAGTTGAGAGAGACCGGTGGCGCGAAGTCCGGCGTGGGCCAAAAGGTGGCCGTGCCCCCCCACGTTCGCCGAAGGCAGATAGGTGACAAATGCCACAATCAGGGGCGCGGCCAATGCGACCCCGACGAGGATCCCGGCCGCCAGCTTGGCGACCATGGCCCGCCAGCAGGCTCGGCCCGGGCCGGCAAGCCGAAATACCGTCCACCACGCCACGAAAATCCCGTCGATGAAGGTGGTCTCGGGGAAGCCGGCCAAAATCGAAAATGCCAGTGCGACCCCCAGGAGTCGCCATCCACCGGGTCGCTGTTCCCGGGCGGCGGATAGCGCACGTTCCACACCCAATATCGAAAGGGGAAGCAGGACGATCGGTCGGATTGGTGCATGGGTGAGCCACGCGTACGTTCCGCACATTCCGAAGGCGACACCGCCGGCAATCGAGAATGTACGCCCGACGCCGAGCCTCCGCACCAGGAGGTAGGTCGCCCAACCCGTAGTGGTTTCGAGGAAAATTTGGAGAAACAGCATCCCCTGGTGGAACACCAGGAGGAAGGTTGGAAGAAAGAAGGCACCGCTTTGCATCTCCCCGGCGAGTGGAGACCCGATCCCTTCGAACGGGTTCCACCACGGGATGTGCCCATGGAGCCAATCCAGGGTGGCCAGGTGGCCCAGTGCCTGGGTGGTGAAGGCCGAATTGGGGTCGATGTACGGTCGGCCCGGCAGCCAGGCGCTTTTGCCCGGGGACAGATACGCGTCAACGGCCAGGGGATTGCTGGTGACCAGGTGAAGGAGGGCCGGAAGATTGGCAGCCACCACGGCAACAAAGATGCAGGCGACCGGAAAAATCTCGTGTGATCTTCGATTCAGCTCTCGGACGAGCCGCAAACGGGCAGAGGTGAATACCGGAGCCATGTTCTTTGCCTGCATGCCGCGTGTTCGTCTCCGGTGACCCCGAGTAGTGATTGTCCCTACTGGGTTTGGCGTGGGGCACAGCGTATAGGCCTACGATGCGCCGGTGCTGTTGTTTGAACACGGACATATTGGTCCCAGGATCGCTGTCTCTTTTTTGCCGGCGACGGCGCTGGAGTGGATGCCCGAGATGGCCGGAATGGCCGTGCGTTGAGTCCGCGCGCTTCGGCCTCGCCCGTTCGATCCCTCGAGCTGCCAGGGAGGAGGGTTATGCTTGCCACCCTGGTCGAAAAGGATTACGAAGCCTGGTACCAGGTACGTGACCGATGTCGCTCGTGGCTGGTTCCCTGGGAGCCGCGGCCCAAGGGCGCACCGCTGGCGCCTGAAGACGCTGTCAGCTTTGCCAGCCGTTGCCTCATGCGTGAACGAGAACGTCAGCTCGGTACCGGCTTTGGCTTCGGCCTCTTCGTGGAGGGACGCTTCGCGGGAGAGATCACCCTTTCTTCCATCCAGAGAGGTCCGTTCCAGAACGGATCGGTGGGCTACTGGATCGATCAGGACTTGGCCGGGTTGGGTTTGATCCCTGAGGCTGTCGTCGTCGTCTTGCAATACGCATTTGAGACTCTCGGTCTTCACCGGATTGAAGTGGCGATCATCCCCCGCAACAGTTCGAGCCGACGGGTAGTGGAGAAGCTGGGACTTCGGGTCGAAGGCGTGGCGCTTGGATTCCTCGAGATCAACGGCGAGTGGGAGGACCACATCCGCTACGCCATGACCGCCGAGGAGTGGGCCGACCGTCGGACTGAATTCCTCACCAACTGGCTCAAGAAAGCCTGAACTGGCCGGCGTCACCCTCGGCTTGGGCAGCCGGGCCTGGCGAATCAGGCTGGCTTGACGAATCAGGCTGGCTTGACGAATCAGGCTGGTCAGGCGAAGCACCTCCGGTCAGGCGAGTGTGCCGGGTCGGGCGGATCACCCAGGTTCAGCCCGGCCCCCCGCAGATCAACCGAAACCCAGGTAAACGCGTCCCTAAATCGCTGGAGGACTAGTCTCACCGGATGCGGTTGCCACGGAAAGACGGAGCTGGTACCGAACAGGCCGCGTCCGGTCGGACGACAACACTCGACTCGGCTCGAGAGGGATACCCCCCGATGGCATGGTGGCGATGAATGCCGTAGGTCTTGATGCCACCACGCTGCAACAGGAACGCCAGCTCTGTATCGTCGTTCCGGCATTCAACGAAGGAAGATCCGTTTTCGATGTGGTGAAAACAGCCTACAAGTCGATGCCTGACGCCCACGTTGTGGTGGTGAATGACGGTTCCACTGACGACACCGCCATCCAGGCATACCTGGCTGGAGCCGCCGTCGTCTCTCTTCCCATCAATTTGGGAATCGGTGGCGCGGTTCAGACCGGATATCAATATGCGTTGCGGCACGGATTCGAGTTCGCCATGCAGATTGATGGCGATGGGCAACATGACCCAACAGAAGCAGCACGCCTCCTGAAGCCCCTCATCGACGGAACGGCAGATGTGACGGTCGGTTCGCGTTGGCTTGGCCGGGGCGCCTTCGAGTCACCGTCTGGTCGTCGATTCGGAATGCGGGTCTTAGCAATGCTGGTGCGCTGGAAGACCGGGGGATCGTTTACTGATACAACCTCCGGCTTCAGGGCGGTCGGACGTCGGGGTCTCGAACTGTTCGCGGAGAGCTATCCCACCGACTTTCCCGAGGTCGGGACCATTGTCCTGGCGTACCGCAGCGGCCTGAGAATCGAAGAAGTTCCGGTACAGATGGAGAAGCGCCAGCACGGCAGGTCAAGCATCGCTGGGCTTCGCTCGGCGTATTACATGATCCGGGTGATCGTTGACCTGCTCATTGACAGCGCCGATCACCGGAGTGTGACATGAGGCTCTTCGCGCTGTCCCTCGTCGTGAGCATCGCGTTTCTGGCACTTTCGGTGCGGGCCATCCGGCGTCATCGACTGAGTGAGCACACGGCGATGTTGTGGCTGGGTGTCAGTCTCGTCATGGTCTTTTTGAGTGCCACCCTCCCGTTTCATCTACTCGACCGGGCGGCCCGTTTTGTCGGTATCGCCTATCCACCTGACTTGATTCTGCTCATCGCCGTGCTGTTTCTCTTCGCATTCACCTTCCAGCTCTCGATGGGCCAGGCGCGGCTGAACGAGAAGAACACCAAGTTGGCCCAAGAGATTGGGATCCTCACCGCCACTCCGCCTCAGCCTCCCCAGGCATCGTCCAGTGCTGGAGACGAGGAACCGGACACCGCGGAGCCTGAATGGCTAGCGGAGCCCGAACGCACCACGGAGCCACAACGCGGAAGAGCACCGTCGGAGGTTGTCGTTGTTGCTGCCTCGGTAACACCTGCAGCCGAGGCAATGGCGTCCGAAGGCTCGCAGAGGCCCGGGTTGTGGTCGCACGTCCGATTGCCAGCACTGGGGCCCATGTTGTTTCGACGAGGCCGCCATGCAGGCTCTGACTCCGTCCTGGGTGAACCGTCGGTAATCGCATCGCCGGCCACCATCGCTTCCCCGGCACCAGGTCGCCGACCTCGATGGATGGCCAGTTTCGCTCTTCTGTTCCTGTTGATCGAGGCGTGGAGCCTGTCGACCCCGTTGATGGCCTCACCGGACGAGCCCGTTCACACCATCAAGGCGGCCGCGGTTGTTCGCGGTGAGTTCTTCGGTACACCGGCTCGGCCTACGCGGTTGGGTCCGTCGTCGCAGATCATCGTCCGCGTCCCCGATGTCTTCGCCGAACTGCCAGCTATCCCGAGCTGTTTCGGAACTCATCCAACGGTGCCAGCGTCTTGCGCGCCGACCCCCGGGCCGTCTACCCGGGAAGTCAAGGTAGCCACCGCAGCCGGCCGGTACGAGCCTTTGTATTACACCATCGTCGGACTGCCCAGTCTTGTGTTTCCATCATCCACGGGAATCTGGCTCATGCGATTGGTGAGCGGTCTCCTGTCGGCGCTGTTTTTGGCTTCGGCGCTTGAATCGGCCGCCGCTTGCAAGAGACGTCGACTGTTGGTGTGGGGTGTGGCTGTCGCCGCCACACCAATGGTGATGTTCATGGCAGGAACCATCAACCCCAACGGGTTGGAAGCGAGTTCGGCGATTTGTCTGTGGGCGTCCGGGTTTGCTTTGTTATCCGACCACGCGGTCGTATCGGACCGAAGGTTGTTGGCCCGCGTCGGCATCTCTGCATCGGTACTCGTCCAGGTACGGGGGCTCTCACCCCTGTGGCTGCTACTCATTGCGCTCGCCCTTGTCGTCCTGGCCGGGAAGAACAAGATCATCGAACTGTCCCGGGATCGAGTGGCGAGGCTGTGGGTCGCAGTACTGGCGGCCAGCTGCGCCTTTACCGCGTGGTGGCTGATTCGTTATAACCCGCTGGCGTTATCGCCAGGTCTCGTGCTGCCCAAACATGTTCCCGTCTCCAGTCTGATATCGACGAGCGTCGGATTCTCCGACGGATACATCCGCGAAATGATCGGGGTATTGGGCTGGCTCGATGTGTCGACTCCGTCTGTGACGTATTACGGATGGATCGCCATGGTCTTCATGCTTCTGGGATTTGGTCTGTTGTTTGGCAGGAGGCTGTTCGTAGGGGTGCTGGTCTGTCTGGTGGTACTGACCATGGCATTGCCAATTGTGTTCGACGTGACGAACGCGCGGAACTTGGGATTCGTATGGCAGGGGCGTTACATGCTGCCCCTGGCTGCCGGGATACCCATCGTCGCCGCCGGAGCGGTGGCCAAGGGATATCTCTCAGATCGGACGCACCGGCGTGCGGCGGTCATTTTTCCGGCGATCCTGGTCATTTCTGAGCTGGCCCTCTTCTTCGATGCCCTGCGCCGGTATACTGTCGGATTGGCGGGACCGTTCAGTCCCTTCGGGGGTGCATGGCATCCGCCGTTCGGTACAGTCGCAATCTCGCTGGCGTTTGTCGTGGTCCTGGTGGCGTACGGTGCATGGCTCCGGCATATCGTCGGAGGGTACCCTCTCGCAGATTGGCGGACTCCTCCTGACGGTTCGGCCGGAAGCATCGAAAGTGCGATTGTCGATCAAAACGCAATGAATGTCGATTGAACCTTGGAATTCGCCCAGAGAATGCTCTGTTCGGGCTCAGGAACCAATGATCCCAAGGTATCCTTAATGCCATTCAGACCTATTGGTTACGCTCCCCATAGTGGGGAGAGCCCATAGCGTGGTGAAACCGACTCGCTGAGGAGAATGAACGCGTGAAGGTACTTGTCCTTGGAGGTGATGGCTATCTGGGATGGCCGACGGCCCTCTACCTGTCGCGTCGCGGACACCAGGTTGGTGTCGTCGACAACTTTGCCAGACGGCGGTACGACATAGAATTAGGCGTCAGCAGCCTCGTCCCCATCGCCGATCTCCACCAGCGGGTTCGTCGATGGCGGGACATTTCCGGCATGGTCATCGACACGTTCATCGGCGACCTCACGGACCCGCAATTCGCGTCAGAGACCCTCGCTTCCTTCCGACCCGACGCCGTGGTGCACTTTGCCGAACAGCGTTCGGCCCCGTATTCGATGATCGACCGAAGCCACGCCGTCTATACCCAGGTCAATAACGTGGTGGGTACTCTCAACCTGCTGTACGCCATCGCCGAACAGGACCGGAACATCCATCTGGTCAAGCTGGGGACGATGGGTGAGTACGGGACCCCCAATATCGATATTGAAGAAGGTTTCCTCGAGATCACCCATCGCGGGCGGACCGACATTCTTCCCTACCCCAAACAACCTGGTTCCTTTTACCACCTGTCCAAGGTTCATGACAGCCACAACATCATGTTCGCCTGTCGGACATGGGGCGTGAGCGCTACTGATCTCAATCAGGGGATCGTCTACGGGCATGAGACCGAAGAGACAGGCCTGCACCCTGAACTTGCCACCAGGTTTGACTACGACGGGGTGTTTGGAACCGTCCTCAACAGGTTCTGCGTACAGGCGGTGACCGGCCACCCGCTGACCGTCTACGGCAGTGGAGGTCAAACTCGGGGAGTGCTCAATATCCTCGACACGCTGGCGTGCGTGGAACTGGCTCTTATCAATCCCGCCGAGGCCGGCGAGTACCGGGTGTTCAATCAGTTCACCGAGTCCCTTTCCGTCAGGGAGATGGCAACGTTGGTGGCAGGTGAATACTCGGGCAAGACGGTCATCGACCACGTCACCGACCCGAGGGTGGAACAGGAAGAGCACTACTACCGCGCCGCCCACACCAAGTTGCTCGACCTCGGACTGGTGCCGCACCTGTTGGAGCGCTCGGTGCTCCGGCACTTGCTTGACGTCGCAGATCGCCACAAGGGGAACGTGGACGCGGAAGTGATTCAGTCGAGAGTCGAGTGGAGGAGTACAAACAGCCATCTTCCGACCGACGGGGAATTCAAGGTTACTGCCAACTTACCTGGCGAGGCATCGTCAGTGGTCGGCGCGACAGTCGAGAATTAGACCGAATTGATGACCCGCGTGGTTGGTGGTACCGCGGGCGAAAGACGACGAGCCGATCTGCAGCGACTGGCACTGAACGGAGCTCGGTCTGATTTCGCGGAACGACACCCAGGGGCCAGATTTGGACCGGTGCTCGTGCTGATTGCGGCCTACGAAGAAGAGGCGAACCTCGGGGCCGTTTTGAAGGAAGTGCCGACCATGGCCGGCGACCTTGAGGTGTCGACATTGGTAATGGTCGACGGGGGGAGTGACGGTACCGATCGGGTAGCAATTGAAGCCGGCGTGTTCACTTGCGTTCTTCCGGTCAATCTCGGGCAGGGTGCCGCCCTCCGACTTGGTTATGAACTTGCCTTGGCGCACGGGGCACGCTTCGTCGTTACCCTTGATGCCGATGGGCAGAACGATCCGTCGGAGCTGAGTACCATCATCGAGCCTCTGATGGCCGATGAAGCCGACTTTGTCATCGCTTCACGCCGACTGGGGGTCGACCACACCACCGACCAGTTCCGGCGGGCTGGAGTCAGGCTCTACGCCCGGATCTTGGATGCCATCACACACCAGGAAATGACGGACAGCTCAAATGGATTCCGAGCATTCCGCGCCGAACTCCTCCGCGATATCACCCCCTACCTGCGTCAAGACCAGTATCAGACTGCAGAAGTCGTGATCACCGCCGCCCACCGGGGATGGAGAATTGCGCAACGTCCCACCATTTGGCATCCGCGGGCGTCGGGACAATCCAAAAAGGGTGGCAATTTCATCTTCGGGTTGCAGTACGCCCGGGTGATCGGGACCACCTGGCTCCGGGTCACGTTCCGCCGTGACCCTCGGAACTGAGGCTCTTCCGCCGTTACTGAGGTTGCTGCGCCGGATGAATGTGGTCGACCGTGGCAAAAGTATGTGAGCGGCCGGCGTACTCAGGTCACGTCGTCAGCCATCGATTTCCCGCACTACCGCCGGAGAATGTTGGAAGAACTGCTCCACGTCTTGTTCGTATCGGTAGGTCGGCTCATCATCCCCGACCGCTCGGCGCAGATTGTTGGCCCGGGCCAAGCTCTCGACCGCTCCGGCACTCGAGTAACGGTAGGTGAACCCGGTCTCTATCAGGCGGGAGGTATCGACGCCTCGTCCGAAACGCAACAGGGTTTCCATCTCTACCGGAAACTGGATCAACCCAAGAAGACGAAAGGGGGAGGCGAACGAGCGGGGGTTGATCGGAGGGAGTGGGAATAGGAACGCACCGGCGATCGAGGCCACTTCGCTCCATGGGAGTTTGCCCGCGCCGGCCACGTTGAATGTTCCCGGAATTCGGTGACGGGTGACGTGCTCCAACGAACGGACCACGTCATCCTCTTCTACAAACTGGACCAGCGGGTCAAACCCGGCGATGCACGGGAGCAGCCGGCGACGCAGATCAGCGCTGATCGGAGTCAGAATGTCGGTACCCAGGACATGGGCAAACCGCAGGACCGAAACGACCAACCGAGGATTGTCCATGATGAAGTCGCGCACCAATGCTTCTACTTCGATGAGCGAGCGTTCCAGCTGAGTACGAACCGGAGCATTGCGACCGGTCTCCTCCCGGAACCAAGCCGGATCCTTTTCCGAGGCGCCATAGATGTGGGTGGATGATTTCACCACCACCTGGCGTACGGAAGTGCCCGGTGCTCCAGCGGCGGCAAGCAGGTTCAGCGTTCCGATGACGTTGATCTCGTGGAGTACCCGGCTAGAGATTCCGACCGAGTTGGTCTTGAGGAAGGTGTGGACGATGGTATCCACCTGGGTGGCCCTCACGATGCGATTCAAGATGGAGTATGTCTGGTCGGCGCGCACGAATTCGGTACGTTCGAGGGGCACCTTCGGCTCGTCGGTACCCAAACCGAGGATCATCTCCACGTTCGGATCGGCTTCGAGGGCCTGGGCCATGCGGCCTCCCCAGAAGGTGTCCAGGCCGGTGATCAGTACGCGTCGCCCCACTGTCAGCCGAACCAGACACTTCGGCGCTCGCGCAACATGTCATGGAGGGTGTCCTGGAGCCTGGCTCTGATGTGCTCTGCCTCATCCATGACCCGGCTCTTGGAGTAACGTTCGAGTCCCGGTTCTACGTCGAACGTCACCGGATCAAGCACATGGATTTTGATCTTGGCGGGGAAGTAGGCCACTTTCCCCAAAAGGGGGCCGAAGGCCAGATCGTTGGCAGTTACCGGGAAGTAAGGCAACTTCAGGGCTTTGGCCAAGCCGTTCATGCGGAACAGGATGGGCATCGATTCCTCGGCGCCGACCACCGCGATGGGTATCACCGGGACGCCCGAACGCATGGCAATCTCGACGAAGCCGCCGCGGCCGAACCGGCGGAGTCGGTATCGGTCCGCGTAGGTCTTGGATGGCCCTTTGGTACCTTCGGGAAACACCAGGGAGAGTTGGCCCTGATCGTGAAGGAGCCGGTAGGCATTATCAGGATGGGCGGCAACGCCACCGGCCCGCGACCACAGTGTGCCCACTACCGGAACTTTGCGGAAGAAGTAGTCGGCCATTCCATAGACCGGTCGACCCAGTTCCTCCTCGATCCCGTGCATGATGGCCGGCGCATCGGAAGGGATGGCCCCGGCGTGGTTGGACACCAGTAGGGCACCTCCGGTCATGGGGATCTTGTCGAGCCCCTCCCACTCCACCCGGAACCAGTGGCGGTACATTGGGTCGTAGAGACGGCGGGCGATGGATCGAAGGTGCTCGGAGCGCCCCCATTCGTCCACATCCGACCGCCGGGGGTCATGGACCGGCGTACTGTCGACTCGAGGTACCGCCACCGGCAGGTTGGACGACGGTGTTCTGCCGGATCGGGTCTCTGCCGAGGCTGACGCCGACGCTGATCGTGACGAGGAGCCTTTGGAGTTGGACTGGCGGATCACCTCCGCCTCACTGGACCGGGTGTTCCTGGTATTCCGAAGGTTGCGTTCAGAGGTGTGGGAAGTGTCCGGGGTGTCCGAGGTCACGAGTTGATGCTACCGCCCGGTTGGCGGCCCGGTTCCGGCCTCGGTACGGCCTAAGGGCGGGCGGCGCCAACCAGCCCGCCGTACCAAAGGGGATCGAACGAGACGACGGTTCCAGCATGGGCGGCTTGGATGACGGTCCTCGACCCGTACTGGGTCGAACGGCCATCGAGTTCAGGCCCCACGTACATCACGACATGGTCGATCCCGAGGCCGTCGAGGTCATAGAAGATGAGGTCACCCGGTTCCAGGGACGAGAGGCTCACGTGCGGGAAGGACGCATATTGGTCAGCAGCCGAGTGATCCATCGAGACCCCGGCATGAGCCCACGCCAGCATGGTGAGGCCAGAGCAATCGACACCGGAGCTACTGGCGCCTCCCCATTGATAGGGCACGCCGAGGTACTTCATGGCTCCGTGCACGGCGGCCAGACCCGCCGCCTGGGGTGCATCTCCGCTGGCCACGGCCCCGGGGCCCGACGAACTACTCGAGGCGGCAGACTCGTTCGCCTGGTTGGCCGAATTGTTGGCAGCGGTGGCGGCGGCAGAACCACCTCCCACAGAGCTCGCTACCTGGGCCGCCTGGGAGGCTTGGGCCGCGGCCGACTGAGCCGCGCTGGGGGTCTTGGCGGCCGCGGCAGCTGCGGCAGCAGCAACGGCCTGGGCGGCCGCTTGTTGGGCAATCTGCTGGGCCAGTGTGCCTTGCACCTGCGTCAGCGTGGCCTCGGCCTGCCCCGCAGCCTGGGTGGCTGTCTGCTTGGTCTGGCTTTCTCGCGCCACCTGGCTGGATTGGGCCTGCTGTTCAGCGAGCAGCTTCGTCTGGGTTTTCTTCATTAGTCGCTGACCGTCTTTGACGGCGTTGACGTCACGCATGACTTTCCCCACCGCGACCTTGTCGTAGGTAGCGCGAGTCTCGTTTGCGTCTCCCGGAGCGGAAAACAGGTCGGCAATGGCACCGGCCGAGGAATTCGAGATATACGAGTTGATCGCGTCGGCCCCGAGGCGGGCCCGATCAGCGGTCAGTTTTGTCTTATAGGCGTCGAGTGCGGTGGCGGTGCTTTGCAGCGAAGCCTGGGTGGTGGTGAGAGTGACGACTGACTGGTTGTATTCCTCATCAGCCTGATCGAGGGTCCTTTGTTGCTGTGCGATCTGATTCTCGATGGCGGATATCTGGGTCTGGGTGGCGCTGATCTGGGTCTGGCTCGATGTCGCGCTATTCCCCGAGGAACCTGGCGCTGCTGATGCAATCCCGCCAGTGCTCATGGTCACTAGGCTTGCCGCCAACGCCATGGCCGTGGTGACAATGGTCACCCCAGAGTGCCGCTTACGGAACGAGCGCCGCCGGGGTGCGCGTTCCGTACCGGCCGATTGTCCGACAATCACATCAGCCACTTTAGAAACAATAGTCCCCTCTGCCCCAAGGAGCCAGGTTTCTTTGGTGGACACCCTATAGGTTGCACCCCAGGTCGCGACACAAATTTGGAGGTAGGGCTCATGGACGGCATCGTCGAAGTCCAAGGTGGTCGGCTTCGCGGGGTGGAACGCAAGGGCGTGTGGTCCTTTTCTGGCATCCCTTACGCAGCGTCTCCGGAGGGCCACCATCGGTGGCGACCTCCGGTAGAGGGCGAGCCCTGGGCTGGGACCAGGGAGTGCGACGCTTTCTCGCCAAGTGCCCCTCAGGCGCCGATGGTGGCCGGGACCCTTGCTGCCGAGCCGGAACAGCACTCGGAAGACTGCCTGTACCTCAACGTGTGGACCCCCGGTATCGATGGGGCCCGGCGGCCGGTGATGGTGTGGATCCACGGTGGCGGCTTCACCACCGGTTCTGGTTCCAGCGGCCTCTATCGGGGAGGGGTGCTGGCCCGTGACTGTGATGTGGTGGTGGTGACCATCAACTACCGGCTGGGCGCCTTGGGTTTCCTGGCTCATTCTGCATTGGCGGACCCTGGGCAACCGTGGTTGGGCGGAGACTCGTGGTCAGGAACCGGTAACTGGGGCCTCGCTGATCAGGTGGCGGCATTGATCTGGGTCAGGGACCACATCGCCTCCTTCGGCGGCGACCCGGGCAACGTAACCATCTTCGGCGAGTCTGCCGGCGGTATGAGCGTTTCGGCGTTGCTCGGAGTCCCAGCGGCAAAGGGTCTCTTCCATCGGGCGATCATCGAGAGCGGTCCTCCCTACACGCATGGCATCGACCAGGCAGCCGACCGGGCGGAGACCCTGGCCGCGCTTCTTGGTGTTCCCATGAATCGTGACGCCATGGAAAAGGTGTCAGCCGATGATCTTGTCCGAGCCCTGGGCGAGATGGGCAAGACCTTGCATGTCGGAGGCGGGCTGCCGCTCCCGGTCCTGCCGACGGTCGACGGGGGGTTGTTGTCAATGACTCCCGAAGAGGCCGTAGCCGCGGGTTCGGCTTCGGACATTCCACTTTTGATCGGGACCAACCGCGACGAGGCCGCCTTCTTCGCCGTCGGGATTCCGCAGATCACCAATCTCGATGATGATGGCTTGCTTCGTTGGGTGGATCGGGTGGCGCCGACATCAAACGAGGCGTCGGCGGTGATCGCCGCCTACCGTGACATCCGAGGCGGACGGGGTGAGTCGGTACAACCTCCTGACCTGTGGGTGGCAATCGCCAGCGATGTCATCTTTCGATTGCCGTCGGTCCGCGTGGCCGACAGCCACGCCGCCGCCGCCGCTCATTCGGGAATCGGAACCTACGTCTATCTCTTTACCTGGGAGACGCCCGCGTTAGGGGGATTGCTGGGCTCGTGTCACGGCCTCGAGATGCCGTTCGTCTTCGGTACTGTCCATAACCCAAGCGTGCAACTGTTCTCAGGTGGAGGAGACGATGCATTCGGGCTGTCGAAGGGGATGCGTCGATCGTGGGCCGCATTCGCGCGCTCAGGAATTCCGTCCAATGACACCGCGGGAGAATGGCCGGCCTGGGGATCGGATCAGCGCCCGACCATGGTATTTGGCCCGTGGCCCGGCAACGAGGGGATGTGGCGCTCGCTATCGGGGCCCCGCGACGGCGAGCTTCAGGCGCTGGCCCCGGCGATAGTTCCGGCGGTGCCGGTGAGGTAGTGCTGGTGAGGTAGTGGCGGTGTGGGAGTGGCGGTGTGGGAGGCCCATGTATCGGGTCCCGGGGCGGATCCCACCCGATGGGTTCCTTCCGCCCTACCGGCGAGTCGACGACGCTCAATGAAATCCGCCACACGCGGTTCGGCGATCGTGAGGCATCGGTGCTGGAGTCAATCGGGTATGTGACTCGGGCAGCCTCGGACAAGCACACGTCTACCGCTTCGATTTCCCAGTTAGAGTGCTCGTCTTGAGGTGCTTGGGTTTCCTCTTGCATTTCGACATAGTCCGGGGGACGTAGCCCAACCGGTAGAGGCAGGGCGCTTAAACCGCCTCNNGGGTTCGAATCCCTCCGTCCCCACCGAGCGATGTTTCAAACCATCGGAGACAGACGTTCCCAACCATTGGACGAGATCTGCCGGTACCGCGTAAACGGCGAAGGGGTTATACCCTCTGACCTACATCCGCGAGTAGGCCACTGGCGCCCTGGTTCTGGAGCGCCGGAAGGAGGCGCTCCAGCGTTGAGCCGGCGATGACGGCCACCGCCTGAAGTGCGGACGCGTTCGACCAAGCCGATGGATCCTTGTCATTCGCGCTGCCGGCCGCGGGCGGGCACCGTTGAGGCGCGGCCGGTTATCCCTCGCTTGACTACGGGCCGGCGTTGGCGAGCAGCGCGTCAAGCGCGCGCCACGCGTCGCCGAACGCTCCGTGGTGGTCCTCGGAGGGGTGGACCTCAGTGCGCTTGGCGTGGCGTGTGACGCGCGCGGTGATGGACATGAGCGCGCGGCGAAGGCGTTTGCCATGAGCGCGTCCTTCCGCGCCGTCATGTCCGACGCACTCCGAAGACCCTTTTGACCTGCTCTTTTATGACCCGATGGCGAGTTGGAGACTCGCACGGCCCACCAGAGGTGCCGGGGCGGTTTTCTGTCCCAGAGGCAGTATCAGCACCAATTACCGCCCAGGACTGGTAGAGTGCCCTGGTCTGAAAGCGGGGGTATCCGTTGGCCCGCACTCATAGAGATATGAGGAACACCTCTTGAATCGCCGCATGGTGATTGGTGCGGACCACCCAACCAGGAGACAGCGACGTAACCATCACCACTGACTACCGGACATATACCCGCTAGCACACCCGGCTTTTGTAGCTAGGCCGTACCACCCTTTCCGGTGCTCGGCTGGGGCATTGAATGCATTGATGTGGGGTCCACCCAACCAGAAGAGAGTCGGACCACCTTCGCTAGGCGAAGTGGCTCTGACCGACCACGGAAAGGTCACCCACCATGCTTTCGTCTACCCCTATTCGCCGTGCCCACGTTCGTAGCCTCATTACACCCAAAGTCCACGCCCACTCACGACTCAAACAGACTCGCAACACAACGAAGGTCGGGGTTGCGGCAACTGCCGTGTCCGTTCTCACTGCTGTCGCTGGTCTGAATGGTCATGTTGCGGCAGCCTCAGCAGCCCTGCCTTCGGGCGCTGGAGTCGTACTCAACGCACCAATCGTGGACGTAGCGTCCACTCCCGACGGTCACGGATACTGGGAGGGTGCTTCTGACGGCGGAATCTTCTCTTTCGGTGATGCCCAGTTCTACGGGTCCACCGGAGCGATCCATCTGAACCAGCCCATCGTGGCAATGAAGTCCACCCCAGACGGGGGGGGCTACTGGGAGGTAGCCAGTGACGGCGGAATCTTCTCTTTCGGTGATGCCCAGTTCTACGGGTCCACCGGAGCGATCCATCTGAACCAGCCCATTGTCAGTATGGAGTCCACCCCGGACGGTGGGGGCTATTGGATCGTCGCATCCGACGGCGGGGTCTTCGCCTTCGGTGACGCCAAATTCCAAGGTTCGGCCAGTGCCATGACTCCCAACAGTCCGGTCGTCGGCCTGGCTTCGACCTCAGATGGCCTTGGGTACTGGGAGACTGCTACCGATGGTTCAGTATTCGCATTCGGGGATGCCAAGTTTGCCGGGAACGCCCCTAATGGACAGCCAGTCGTCGGGATAAGCGCCAAAGGCACGGGTTACCGAATGGTCGCATCGGATGGCGGCATCTTCACCTTCGGCGGGGCCGAATTCTACGGCTCGATGGGAGGCCAGCACCTCAATAAGCCCATCATCGGCATGGCATCGACCACGGGCGGTTACCTCACGGTCGCATCGGATGGCGGCATCTTCACCTTCGGCGGGGCGGGGTTCTATGGCTCGCTCGGTGGGAGCACGGTCTACAGCCCGCCCGCACCTGCCACGTCACATGCCACGGCCTCAACTGGAGACGGTGTCACCGACTACCAACGTTCGGCTTGGGACAAAGTCAACATGTGTGAAGAAGGTGGAGCGTGGAATGTGGAGGGGTCCGAATACAGCGGTGGCCTCGGCTTCAGCCATGCCAACTGGAACCAGTTCAACAGCTTTGGGTACCCGGCTGACGCTGCCGGCGCCACACCTGACCAACAGATTCGGGTAGCGGTCGCATTCGCAACGCATTACTGGGGTAATCCGAATGCCGCTCCTGACCAGAATGGTTGCAGTGGGTACTGACTGGTGTAAGCCACATGTTGAGGGTGTCGCCGACACCCTCAACATGTGGCCCTGAGGCTCAAACGGCAGACGGCCGCAGACAGAACTCGATGAACTCAGAGTTCACGAAAGCAACGAGCCGGTCACCTGTGCCCCCGTTGGTTCAACTCGGGGCGGCCTTCCCCCGGTTCGCTTCCGATGCTCCTATGGTTGTCAAGCGGCCTCCTGGGCTCTGAGCCACGCCTGTGGACTTGTCGGCGAGGTCCCGGTCAAAGTCGAGGCCTCGTTCGAGTCTTGAGATCCGGATTGGCCACGTTCCCAGCGCCTAGGCCGCAGCCACCGCGGTGGCATACAGCACCAGGCGACCCCGTCGTTGAACAGTCCCTCGCCTTCAATGATCGTGAGGAGCCGTGATGAGACGCCGAGGCGACGGCCGATGCTCGTCGCAGCAACGGTATCGGTGCTCCGACAGCGGTTCCGAGAACGAATGCCATCGGCCATCTGAGATGGGCGACCCCGCGACCGACGACGGCCGTGACGCCCGCGGTAACAAGGACCAGACCCACGGCCAAGAGACCGATTGGCCCCGCGTTCTGATAGAGCGCGCCGGGCGAAGACACAAAAGCGGTCTGGTAGACGAGGAGCGGTAGTACTCCGATGAGCAACACTTCGGGACCCAGTGTCACGTCCGGCACGAACGGCAGGAAGCCGAAGAAAAGGCCGGCGACGACCAAGACGCCCGGGGTCGGTACCCCGATGGCTCGACCGGCCGCCGTCACAGAGGAATCAGAATGACAATGGCGACAGCGAGGAGGACAAGAAATTGGTTCGGAAACATGGTTGAAACCCTCGCTTAGCACGCCACTTCTCGTCGGGCAGGCAGAACATCGTCGTGCAGGCGGTGAGTTGGGGGCTCGTCGGGCAGAAGTGTTCACCAGTCAGCAGGGTGAACAGTCGGGGTACTCTGCACCGATGAGCAAGAACACATCGCGAACTTGTCTGGCCCTACTGGCGACTGCAGTGGCGGCACTCGGCCTAGCCGGATGCTCGGGAACGTCCACGTCGGGCACCATCACCGCGGCCAACAAAGTCACTATTACCCGGGACAGCGCCGGCATCCCCCATATCACTGCCAACAACTTTCAGGCACTCGGCTACGGCGAGGCGGAGGCGTTCTCGCAAGACAACTTCTGTACCCTGGCCCAAGATTTCGTCACCGTCGATGGAGAACGGTCGCAGTACTTCGGCCCCAGTGGGATGAGCCTCAACTATTCGGCGGGCACCAACGACACCAACCTCAACTCCGACTTCTTCTGGCAGTCGGTCAAGGCGAGCAACACCATTGCGAGTCAGATACATCAACCGCCCCCCCTCGGCCCTCTTCCCCAAGTCTTATCCGTCTACAACGGGTTCGTCTCGGGTTACAACGCCTACCTGAAGTCGGGGAACCTCAAGGACCCGACGTGTGCCGGCAAGGCCTGGGTCCGTCCCATCACTCTCACCGACATGTTCCTTCGGGGATATCAGATAGTCACTGAGGCTTCGAGCGCCCAGTTCATCTCGTACGAGGCCAACGCCATACCACCAACAGCGTCACCGACCTCAGGTACCACTTCATCCACCACCTCAGCGGCATCCACCACCTCCTCGGTGCAGAGCAGCGCACCGGACCCTGCCGTATTGGCGGCTGAATTCGGATCCAACGGAAACGACACCCTCGGTTCGAACGGCCTAGGGATCGGCTCCCAAGACACGGTCGCCGGAGACGGCATGGTGTTGGCAAACCCCCACTTCCCATGGCGGGGTACCGAACGATTCTGGATGGCCCAACTCACCGTGCCCGGCCAATACAACGTGGAGGGTGGCACCCTCGAGGGCTTCCCATTGATCGGTATCGGATTCAATCAACACTTGGCCTGGACCCACACCGTGTCGACCAGCTTTCGCTTCACCTTCTATCAACTCAAGCTGGTTCCGGGGAACCCGACCAGCTACTACGTGGACGGGCAGCCCCAAAAGATGGGGCAGGTGACGGTCAAGGTCAAGACCGGAAATGGGACCACCAGTCACACGTTCTATACAACCCGTTGGGGCGCCCTGGTCGACGTGCCTAAAGCGGGGTATCACTGGACTACGTCTACCGCCTACGCCATGGATGATTCGATGGTCAACGACAGCTTCCGAGCAGCCGACCAGTACCTACGGATGGGACAGTCCACCTCGGTGCAAGACCTACTATCCGTCGAATCGCAGTTCCTGGCCATCCCGACGTTCAACACCGTCGCCTCCGACGACACCGGCCATGCCTACTACGGAGATGTCGGTAACACCCCGAACGTTCCCCAGTCCCTCATCGACACTTGCATGCCGGCAGGTGCCGCGCAGCTCGTCTTCAAGGTGGGCGGGGTGGTGACCCTGGATGGCTCGCGTTCGTCGTGCGCCTGGGGCAACGACCCGGGCACCCCGGTGCCGGGCATCTTCAGCGCCGCTAACCTTCCCCACACCATTCGAACCGACTACGTCGAGAACTCCAACGACTCGTACTGGTTGGCCAACCCCAGTGCACCGTTTCCCTCCTTTTCCCCGGTCATTGGCACCATCAATACCGTCCAGGGATTGCGGACCCGTCTGGGAAACCAGATGATCGCCCAGCGAGTGGCAGGTACCGACGGATTCGGGCCGCCGAAGTTCACCATTTCCTCGCTGCAGCAGATGTGGCAGAGCGACCAATCCTTGCAGGCGCAACTGGTACTCAGTTCGCTGGTTCAAGCCTGCAAGGCCACTCCGGCCGCGAAAGCGTCCAACGGGACGACGGTGAGCCTGAGTGAGGCGTGCGACGCGCTGGCCGGATACAACAAGACAGGAAACCTCGACGCCAGTGGAGGGTGGCTCTTCTCGGAGTGGGCGGCCTACGCCCCGTCGAGCAACTTCTGGTCCGACTCGTTCGACCCTGCTCAACCCCTGACCACGCCATCGCAGCTCGATACAGGCAACCCGGCCATACTCCAAGCGTTGGCCGATGCCGTGGTGAATCTCCAGACCAACCACATTCCGCTCAACGCCACCTACGGTCAGGTGCAGCATGCCACCCGTAACGGCACGAAGGTCCCGATCCCCGGATGCGATACCGGATGCTTCAATGCCATCTATGCCGATGACGGTCAGGGGGGACCCCTCAGGGCCGCGCCCTACGGCGAGGTCTACGACGGTTCCTCGTTGGTGATGACCACCGAGCTGACCCCGAACGGTCCGGTGTCACAGGGCATTCTCACCTATTCGCAGGCGACCGACCCAACCTCGCCGTGGTTTGCCAACATGACGAAGTTGTACTCGCAGAAGAAGTGGGTCGGAATCCCATATACCCCCGCCCAGCTGGCGCAGGATCACGGCGCACACACGGTGACGATCGTCTCAAGCTGAACCTTTTCTGGGTTCGGTTCAGTCGTCGTTCGCCGCCGGCGGCGGTTGGCCGGTACCCGCTGAAGGAGGGCGCCTCAACAGGGGATTCAGTCTGGCCACGGAAGTCAACACGTCGGTCAACTCGCTCACCGCACCGAGGACCAGATCGCTGGCCGGAGACGCCACCTGCTCCTTCAACACCCGATTGACCTCTTCGACCTGCCGGCGGGTATCGGCTAGGCCACCGATGTAGAGCTTGGTGAACTGTTCGAGCGTGTCGGTAGCGTCGAGCAGCCGGGTGGTGATGCGCTGGAAGTTGCTTACACCCTCCCGGAACTGTTGGAGCGTAGACGGGAGCGCCGCCATCTCCGCAGTGATCTCGCGTCGCCAGCCATCAAGGCGATCCAACCAGGGAAGATTGGGGAGTGCGGGCACAGGCTCATTCTACCGCCTCGGACCTGCTCCGGCTCGGGTCGGTGGCCGCGTTGAGCCGCGAAAACTACCCACACGGCCCCGCCACCATCCCGATACCGTGCGCCGACCTAGAGTCGTGGTGGTGATTCATGCGTCGACACCCGAACTGGTAGTGCTGGTCGTACTTGCCTTCATCTGGGCAGGTATCGGGTATCGCCTGTCGGAAGGGGCCCGCAAAGCGACGGGGCGCACCCCATGGGGCCTCCCCTCACCGATTTGGGCATTGTTGTGGTTCTTGTCAGTGCTGTTGGGTCTGGTGCTTTACCTCATTGCCAAGTACACCGACGCCAGGAGGGCGGTCCGCATGGGTGCTGAGCAGTTCGGTTCCCATGGGCAGGCGCTCCGGCCCAAGCCGAAAGCTTCCGAGGCCAAGCGGGTACGCCCTGGTTCGCAATTTCCGGCCTACCCACGCCCGGCCAATTCACCCGATCCGGGTGCCCCAGGTCATTCGCACCTGCCGCAACCGCCCACATCACCGGCGTCCCCACCATCACCTGAGCCGAAACCGGCACTCGCTCTCGAGCCGCCACAGGGTGTCGAGTCCCAGGCGCCCCGGCAAGCCTTGCCACCGCCGGGATGGCATCCTGATCCCAGTGGGAGATTCCACTATCGCTGGTGGGACGGATCGGTGTGGACCACCCAAGTTTCGGTGAGCGGACAACATCTGATCGACACCAATCCGGACCAGCGGATTGGCCAGTACTGAAACAACCAGGGACGTGGGTTGATCGCCTCCGGAGACGGATGCGGGGAGGAAAACGAGATGACAATTGTCGACGCTGACGATGCGGTCCGCCATGCCGCCGAGGATGACCTGCCGTGGGTGGATGCCACCGGGGGGATCTGGTTGAAGGTATTGCGAGTGGACTCAGCCAATGGCATCTGGGTGGTGCGCAACCGGTTCGAGCCCGGAGCCCGGCTCCAGACCCACCGGCACACCGGACCGGTGGACGGTTTTACCATCTCGGGGCGATGGCACTACCTCGAATATGACTTTTTCAATACCTCTGGGTCGTACATCCGGGAACCCGCCGGGTCGGTACATACCCTTGATGTTCCGGAAGACAATGAGGAGATCACCGACGTGCTGTTCGTGATGGAGGGGGTCAATCTCAACTTGGCGGCCGATGGTTCGGTCGAGAGCGTTACCGACGGAGCCGGCACCCTGGTGGCTTATGAAGCGATGGCGGTGGCCCAGGGGTTCGACCGGCCTACCGGCGTTCTCATCGGATGACGAAGTAGCCCGGGTGACGTCCGTCACCCCCGCGGAGTCAGCGAGGTCAGTGACGTCACCGGCGTCGGATCACAGCACTGATCACGGAGCCGACGACCTCACGGCCCCGCTCCTCGATCCGACGTTCTACGCCGGTGACCCGTTCTCGCTCTATGCCCGTCTGCGGGCGGAAGCCCCGGTGACCCGCAACCCCACCCTCGGCTTCTGGGTGGCCAGCCGCCACGCCGAGGTGACCGCCATCTCGCGGGACCCCGACACCTTCTGCTCGGGGAAAGGGGTCATGGTCTTCGAGATCGGAAGCGAATACCCGACACCGCCGTCCATCATGCACACCGATCCACCCGATCACACCCGGTATCGAGCTCTGGTGCAACCAGGCTTCCGCCCGCCGTTCATCCGAGGGTTGGAAGACGGAGTGCGGGCCCGGGCCCGCACTCTGGTGGACCGATTGGAGCCGGGTGTACCGGTTGACGTGGTGTCCGAGTTGGCAGTTCCCCTGCCCCTGCAGGTCATCAGTGATCTCCTCGGCGTTCCCGAGTCCGAATGGCCTCGCCTGTTCCGGTGGTCCGAGGCGGTCATCCCCGGTGCCACCGACTGGCCCGAAGAGGAACGTCAGGCCTTGAGCGCAGAGATGGTCAACTATCTGCTGGCGGCGGCCGCTGACCGGCGACTGTCACCGGGCGACGACATCATCTCGGAGTTGGCGGCTGCCGAGATCGAGGGCGAACGTCTGTCCGATGCCGAGTTGGCCATGTTTCTGGTGCAGCTACTGGTGGCCGGCAATGAGACCACCCGCAACATGATGTCGGGTGGGCTGGTGGGGTTCGCCGAGACACCGGGGGAGTGGGGCGCGCTCCGCACCCGGGTGGCGGGTTCCGCCCCGCGGGCGTTGGCCATTGCCGTCGAGGAGATGCTGCGGTGGACGACCCCGGTGGTGTCGTTTATGCGGACCGCCACCCGGGACACCATCCTGGGTGACCAGCAGATCTCCGGCGGTGATCCGGTCTTGATGTTGTACGCCTCGGCCAACCGCGACGAGGAGGTGTTCGGGTCGACCGGAGAGCGTTTCGACGCTGCCCGGGATCCCAATCCGCACCTGGCGTTCGGGTTCGGTGCTCACTTCTGCATAGGAGCCGCCCTGGCCCGGCTGGAGGGACGGGTTGTGCTCGAAGAGCTCCTGGCTCGCTTCGGATCGGTGGAGTCAGCCGGACCGGTGATGCGGACGGCATCCCCGGTGATCGCCGGGGTGAGGTCGGCTCCGCTGGTATTCGGAGCTGCGACGCCCTGACGCCCCGACCGTCCCGACGCCCTGACGCCCCGACCGTCCTGACGTCCTAACCGGCGGTGGCCTCTGCGGAATCGACTCCTACGTGGCCGAGGAGAGCGACTCCACCTGCTCATCGCTCAACTCCACGGTGGCCCCTCCGCAGTTCTCCTCGAGATGGGCGACCGACGACGTACCCGGGATTGGGAGGATTACCGGCGAATGGTGGAGCAGCCAGGCCAGGGCGACCTGCGGCGGGGTGGCACCGGTGTCCCGGGTGATCTTGTCCACCGCGCCTCCCGGCTTGGCCAGCTCACCCGAGGCGATGGGGGCCCAGGGAATGAATCCCAGGCCTTCGCCTTCGCAGTAGTCGAGCACCTCCTCCGAGGACCGGTTGGTGAGGTTGTAGAGGTTCTGGACGCTCACGATCGGCACGATCGCCTGGGCGGCCTTGATCTCGTCGACCGACACTTCGGAGAGACCCACGTGGCGCACCTTGCCCTCGGCGATGAGATCGGCCAGCAGCCCGAACTGCTCCTCGGCCGGCACCTTCGGGTCGATGCGGTGCAGTTGGAAGAGGTCGATCCGGTCGAGGCCGAGACGCCGGAGGCTCATCTCACACTCTTGGCGCAGATATTCCGGGCGGCCCACCGGCGCCCATTCGTCGGGCCCGGTGCGCACCAGCCCGGCCTTGCTGGCGATGACCAGATTGTCCGCATACGGGTGCAGTGCCTCCCGGATGATCTCCTCGCTCACGTGGGGGCCGTAGGAGTCGGCAGTGTCGATGAGATCTACGCCGAGCTCCACCGCCCGCCGCACCACCCGGACACACTCGGCCCGATCGTCCGGCTCACCCCAGATACCCTTCCCGGTGATACGCATGGCACCGAAGCCGAGACGGTGCACTGTCAGCTCGCCCAGGTTGAAGGTCCCTGAGTGCTCGATCGGGCGTGTATCAGTGTTGGTGGAGTTGGGCATGGTTACTTTCTACCCGGAACCGGCCGGCTCGAATCCCCGCCACCCAATCAGCGCTTCCGGTATGCCGGGAGGCGATCCTCGGTGCGGGCTGCCTTCATCTCGGCGTAATCGCCCGAGGCGAACACCATCGACTGGGCGATGGCCTCCTCGGCGATGGAGCGCTGGACTTCGAATGAGCCCAGGCTGGACAGGGTCCGGCGGGCCATCTTCACGGTGAAGGCAGGGGCGGTGGCGATCTTCTTCGCCATATCGAGAGCCAACTCATCGAGTTCGGCGTCATCGGCCACCAGCCGACTGATCACCCCGTGGCCGAGGGCCTCTTCGGCACCCATCACCCGTCCGGTGAGGGCCAGGTCACTGGCCAGACCATGGCCGGCCATCTGAAACAACCGGGCCACTCCGCCGGAGTCGGGAATCACTCCGTGGACGACCTCGGGGAGCATCATCCGCGTGCCGATCGACGCGATCCGGATGTCGCAGAGCAGTGCCCGCTCAAATGCCCCGCCGATCACCCAGCCTTTCAATGCGCAGATGATGGGACAGGGCATGGTGAGGAACATTTGGGTCGGGCGGTGCCCACGTTCGATGAACTCGAGGTCAGAGATGTCCTCCACCCGCAGGCCGAGTTGGTTGGTGTCCCGACCGGAGGAAAACGACTTCCCCTCGCCGCGCCACACGATGGCCCGCAGGCCGGGGAGGTCGTGCAACTTGGCCAGTACCTCCCACAAACGCCTATCCATCTCATCGCTCATGGCGTTGTGTTTCTCGGGTCGGTTGTTGGTGATGACGGCGATGGAACCATCGACCTCGCAACGGATCAGGTCCCGCTCGGCGGCAGTGAGATCGCTCATGAGGAAACTCCTTTGGCCGTGGGAGTGCCAAGAGTGCCCGGAACACTCTCTCCGAACGGTGGTCGGCCCAACTGTTCCCGGATGGGGGTGAACGGCGGCATGACGGTGTGGCGTCGTTGCCAGTTTGCCCCGTCCACCACCAGGGAGTGACCGCTGATATACGAGGCATACGGAGAACAGAGGTAGGTGGCGGCCCAGGCCAGTTCACGAGGAAACCCCACCCTTCCTGCCGGAACTCGGGAGTCCTGGCCCACGTACTTGCCCGGCACCGCGGCGATGGCCGTCGTCTCGTCATCGTGGGGCATCAGGCCCGGGACCAGGCCATTGACCCGTATCCCATACGGTGCCCACTCGACAGCCAGGGTCTCGGTCATGTTCTTCACGCCGGCCTTGGCCGCCGCCGAATGGGCAAATCCGGGCCCACCCGTCCAGGCGTAGGAGGCGCCGACGTTGACGATGGCCCCATCCCTGCCGGCGGGGATAAGGCGCCGGGCCAACTCCCTCGAGCAGTAGAACGTGCCGTTGAGGACGATGTCCACTACCGTCCGCCATGCGTTCGGGCTCATGTCCTCCGCCGGAACCGGAAAGTTGCCTGCGGCGTTGTTGATCAGCACATCGATGGGCCCCAGCTCGGACTCCACGCCGTCGAAGGCAGCCGAGATGGACTCGGGGTCCCGGATGTCGCACGGAACGGCCCAAGCCCGGCCACTGGTCCGAGAGTCCCGGATCACCGATTCGACCGCCGCGACCCCGGCGGCGCGGTGCTCGTCGTTGCGGGAGAGGATCCCGACCGAGGCGCCGAGGCGGGCGAACTCGATGGCAATGGCTTTGCCCAACCCGGTGCCCCCACCGGTGACGATGACCACCGAGCCGTCGTAGGAGCCGCCGGGCAGTGCGGCGGCACCCGTATCGGGAGGGAGAGGGAGGCCGGCTCGCCGGGAGTCGGGACCAGAGTCGGGACCAGAGTCGGGTCGGGCGTCGGGACCAGAGGATGGGGAGGCCACGGTCGGTGAGCCTAGATCGATGACGGGCTTCATCCATGATCTGGTGAACATCCGGCCCCGCTCGCCCGTAGTCACTTCCAGCAACCTCACCCATCGGCACCTGAAGACGACGCGGAGGACGACACCATGCACATTGGAAACCAGAACTTGAGGAGCCGACGGGAGCGATCCGGAGGGCAGTCCTGGCGTGGTGCCCCGTCGACATTGGTTCCTGCCCGCCCCGTCTCGCGGCGTCTCGTGGCCGGAGCCGTTCTGTCGGTGGCACTGGCCGCCGCCTGTGGCTCGACGCCAACTTCGGCCGTGTCAGGCAAGACCCATGCGAACCCGAATACGGCTCACTCGGCCGGTTCCGGAACTTCTGCTTCTGCCCCGGCTATTCGTTCAACCACCAATGCCACCCTGGGGACGATCCTGGTGGATCCAGCAGGAGCAACGCTGTATCGCTTTACGGCCGACCAGAATGGGCAGAGTTCATGCACTGGCGGGTGCGCCCAGGTCTGGCCGCCATTTACAGTCGCGGCGGGGTCGAAGCCGGTGACGGCCAGTGCTCTGGTGGGGACATTCGCCACGACTACCCGGCCCGACGGCACCAGCCAGGTCACCTACAACGGATCACCGCTCTACCTGTTCACCGGGGACAAGGCCGCTGGCGACGCCTCCGGTCAGGGAGTTGAGGGCAAGTGGTTCGTCGTTACCGTGTCGGCCACTCCGTCCTCGGCGGCGGCGCCCTCCGCTACCTCACCAACCACAGCACCGTCAGCCACCGGTGGGTCAGGCACCAACACCACGAGCCCGGCTCCCGCAACACCGTCCATCACTCCGACAGCTCCCGCCACTCCGGCACCGGTTTCGACGGCACCTGCTGCTCCGGCACCCACCACTCCACCCCCAACCAGTCCGCCGGTCACCAGTCCACCCGCCACTACGTCACCGACCTCTCCTCCGACGACCACGGGTGGCGGCTACGCATATTGAGTCTTCGTCCGGCCCAGTCGTCGGTGTTGGGCGTCACTGGTGTGGACGAAAAGTCGAAGTAGCGATGCCGACCTGGAGGCTCCCCGCGTGTGCGGTTGCAGGCGGCCTGGCTCTGTTGGTCGTGTTGCTCGCCAGTTGTGGTGGCTCGGCTACGCCTTCCACCGCTCCGTCGGCGGCCGCTATTCGCGCCTACGTGGCCAAGGTCGAACATGTTCGACTCCCCGTGAACCAACTCCTCCTCGGGGCTGACCCCATCCTCGACAATTACCGGACACACACGATCACCCCTCAGGCTGCCGGCGACGAGATGTCCCAACTCGAGCAGCGGTTCGCCACCTTTGTGGTGTCCGCCCAGTCGCTCGACCCCGCGGATTCCACCCTCTCGAAGTTGAACGCCCCCTATGCCCACACCTACTACCTCGAGGACAACTATTTGAGCGTGGTGGCCGCCGACCTTCCGGGCAATGATTTCGACAACTTGCCCGATACACAAAATGCGCAGCGCCTGGCCATCATCGAGTGGCGGACTCAACTCGAGGTGGCGGCCCGTGCCGCCGGGGTCCGGCTCCCAGCCGATCTCCAACAGGCCGGTCGGGGGGAGATCGCCCCTTCACCCACCGGCAGCTGAAGCCTGAAGTCCCGTGGGCGTTGCTCGGTGGGCGCCGGTCGAAAGTCGGCGCTCAAGAGGAGTGTCGGGCTTTTGAATGGCGCTACGTCCCGGCGAATTCGAATTGGTCCAGTTGCCGCGCTTCGAGAGGTGATCAACACCCTGACTGTCATAATGACCGATGGAAACCGTCTATTCGCCGGGACGCGGCGATGGAGGAGTGTGTGATCCCCCAATGGTTGCTATGAGCTGCGCCGGGACGTGGCGGACTCGACACCACCTGATCCCGTCACCACCAGACTCCGCTCACATCCGGGATCCCGACAACCGGTGATCTCAGTGTCCCCAACCCCGCCCGGGTGACCCTCGGGTAGCCTCGGGTAGCCTCGCAACCGTGGACTTCGACTTCTCTCCCGAACTGACAGCCCTCCAGGAAAGCGTGCGCCGCCTGGCCCAGGACAAGATCAAACCCCGTGCCCGGGAGATCGACACCACCAGCGAGTACCCACAGGACATCTTCGACGCCTTTCGGGACGCTGATCTGCTGGGGCTCTGCCTCCCCACCGAGTTGGGCGGCTCGGGTGCAGGCATTCTGGGTCTGACCATCGCCATCGAGGAGGTGGCCAAGTACTCGAACTCGGCCGCCCTGATGTTGTTACTCACCCGGTTGCCGGCGGGTCCCGTCCTCATCGCCGGAAACGACGAACAGAAGCGGCGGTATCTACCCGGAATCGCCACCGGAGAGGTGCGGGCTGCCTTCGGGCTGTCCGAGCCCCAGGCCGGGAGCGACGTGGTCGGCATGCGCACCAAGGCGGTGCCCGACCCCGATACCGCCGGCGACAGCGAGCCCGGCTGGATTCTCACCGGCACCAAGTGCTGGATGTCGGGGGTACGCGAGGCCGATTGGTACACGGTGTTTGCCAAGACCGGCGACCCGGCTTCACGGAAGCACGACTCGATCACCGCTTTCATCGTGGAACGTAAGTGGGACGGCGTCTCGGTGGGTCGTACCGACCACAAGATGGGTGTGCGCGGCGTCGATACCGGCGAGCTGCTCTTGGACAACGTCCGGGTTCCGGCCGAGAACGTGATTGGCGAGGTGGGTGGCTTTCGCCTGGCCATGCTCGGCCTCAACGCCATGCGACCGATTGTGGCGGCACGGGGAATCGGGCTGGCCGAAGGTGCCCTGATGTACGCCACCGAGTACGTGAAACAGCGGGAGGCATTCGGCGGGGTGATCGCTGACTTTCAGGGGATCCAGTGGGAGATCGCCAAGGTGGCGGTGGACATCGAGGCGGCCCGTCTACTGACCTACCGGTCCGCCTGGCTGGCCGATCAGGGGAAGTTCACCAAGGAGTACGTGCCGTTCCTTTCCATGGCCAAGTACTTCGCCACCGAGTTGGCGGTGCGGGCGTCGGGCCTGGCCGTACAGCTTCTGGGGGCGGCCGGATATATGGAGGACCACCCCACCGAGCTCTGGTACCGGGATGCCCGCCAGTTGACCATCGTGGAGGGGACCTCCCAGGTGCAGCTAGGGCTCATCGCCCGTGGCGTGCTCGGACACGACCTGTGGTGGGACTGACAGTGGGCCGCTCCGGCGCGGGTGGCGCGGAGGGAACGGCCGCCACCTTCGAGGAGCTGGGAGCGTGGCCAGGTGTGCTCTCCCGACTTCTCAGCGGCACGTCGCTCACCTCTGACGAAGCCGAGACGGTGCTCGGCCAGGTACTGTCCGGCACTGCTACTCCTGCGCAGATCGCCGGCCTGGTCATCGCTCTGCGGGCCAAGGGTGAGTCGGTGGAGGAGATGACCGGGTTCGTGCGGGCCATGGTGGCCCACGCGGTGCCCCTGCCACTCCCCAAGGGGCTCGAGGTGATCGACACCTGTGGCACCGGGGGCGACCGCTTGCGCAGCATCAACGTGTCGACCATCGCGGCGTTGGTGGTGGCGGCGACCGGCGCCAAGGTATGCAAGCACGGTGGCAGGGCGTCATCGTCGGCGGTGGGTGCGGCTGATGTGCTGGAAGCCCTGGGGGTCGTTGCTGACCTCAGCCCTGCTGGTGTAGCCCGCTGTATCGACGAAGTGGGGATGGGATTCTGTTTCGCCCCGCGATTCCACCCGGCCATGCGCTTCGCCGCCCCCATCCGCCGAGAGCTCGGGATTCCGACCGTCTTCAACTATCTCGGGCCCCTGGCCAACCCGGGCCGGGCCAGGTATCAGGTGGTGGGGGTGAGCGACCGATCGATGGCCGCCAAGATGATCGGTGTGCTGGCGGCCAACGGTGCCGAGCGGGCCATGATCGTCTACGGCGACGACGGTCTCGACGAACTGAGCACCACCGGACCGTCCACTATCCACGAACTGAAGAGGGCCGGAGGGGACGGCGAGTACGAGATCGCGGTGTCCCGCCTGGATCCGACCGATCTCGGGTTCGCCACCGCCACCCTCGACGACCTGCGCGGGGGCAATGCGTCGGTCAATGCGGATGCCATTCGCCGGGTGGTGGCCGGCGATCCGTCACCGCATCGGGACATCGCGGTCCTCAATGCCGCCGCCTCGCTGGTGGTGATGGGCCAATCCGCCGACTTCCCGGCCGGGGTGGCTCTGGCCTGCGAAGTGATCGATGACGGCCGCGCCTCAGAGGTCCTGGATGCTCTGGTCCGGGTCACCCAAGAGGCAGCCGCGGCCGAGGAATAAGCCGCCACGCCTGAACGGCGAGGACGCTCCCATTGCGGAGAGCGCCCCCGCCGTTCAAGGGTGACAGAGCGGAATTGTCCCTTCCGTTACTTCAGGTTGAGCATCGATGCCGGTGGCGGTTGGGTGGAACCCGTGTATGCCTTCACCGGCCCGCTGATGGCCGATGTGTATACCGGGCCCATGGTGGTGGCCGCACCGTTGTTGATGGTCATCATTTGCACTCCCGAGTACCCGAAGTGATCGGACTTCGAGTAGGTCAACGGAACGAGACCGGGGGTCACGAACTTGGCTGCGTCGGTCTCGATGGCGCTCACCAATCCGGCTCGGGTGAGTTTCGGGCCCGCCTTCTGCAGTGCCTGGATGAATGTGTACCCGATGCCGACCCCCGTCTCGGTATTGCCATCCAGGGGCGCACCCGGATCGTACTTGGTAAGGACCTTCTGGATGGCCTGGATCCACGCATTGGAGGTGTCGGACTCCGGTGGCATGAAGGCGTCGGAGATCATGCCGTTCATGAGTGCACTCCCGGCGGCCCCCTTCGAGAACGATGCCAGCAGCTTGTCGACGGTCGGAGGATCAGACCCTACGTTGGCGGTCACGAACTGAGGCTTGTACCCGATCGACGCGGCCGGCAGAAGGGCCAGGGCGGTGGCAGCCGGAATCGTGCCCAGGCAGACCACCTGGGCACCAGCGGCTTTCAACGCCGCGATCTGGTCGCTCATCGGACCGGCCAGCGTGGCCGCGTCGTAGTTCTGCCGCGATACCACTGACGTGGCCGGCAGCTCGGCGTCGAGACCCTTGATGAAGTCTTGACCGAACTCGTCAGCCTGGTAGAGGTAGCCGATCTTCTGTCCGGCGAAGTTCTGCTTGATGTACTGGCCCAGGATCTTTCCTTCCGTTGTGTAGTTGGGTTGCCAACCGAACGTCCAGGGATATTGGGGCTGTGACCAACAGTTGCAGCCCGACTCCACAAAGAGTTGGGGCACCTTGTTGGTGTTGAGGAAGCCCTGGGCGGCGGCCTGGGTAGGTGTGCCGAGGGAGCCGACGGTGGCAAAGATGTTGTTCTGCTGGACGAGTTCCCGGGTGAGGCTGACGGTTGTCGCAGGGTTGTAGCCGTCGTCTTTGACGATGTAGTTGATCTGACGGCCGTTGACCCCTCCGGTGGCGTTGGCCCACTTGAAGACGGCATTGGAAGCAGCGGCGATTTCGTCGTAGCCGGGCGCGGCCGGGCCGGTCAACGGAGTGGTGGCACCAATGGTGATGCTGGTAGCAGTCACCCCGGGCGCGGTCGCCCCACCGGAGCCGGATGTCGAGCTCGAGCTGCTGCATGCTCCGGCGATCAGCGATGTCGCCAGCACAGCGGCGATGATGCCGATCCGCTTTCGACCGACGTGTCGTGGTTCTCTCCTCATGGGTGGGCCCTTTCTCATGTGATGGTCCTTTCGTCTGTATACATTTGTATCTCTGTTAGCTCTGTTCCCGAATGTTCCGCGCCGGTGCCGCCGGTGCCGCCGGTGGTGGTATCGATGGTATCGATCCGACTGGCTCGTTGCCCTCCTGTCGTGGTGTCGGGGCGCCGGGAGCCGGGACACCCCCTCCCACCAGCGAAAGCGCCCGCCGGCCGAGCCATCCGATCCCCCCTTGGATCCCCATAGGCGCCGCCATGATCACCACGATCAGCACAAGCCCGAATACGACCAGGGCCAGGTTGGCGCCGACCGCGCTCCCCAAGTTGAAACTGTTGGCGATGGAGGTGGACCACCCCGGCATGAAGACGAGCACGATGGCTCCCCACCACGCCCCGACCAGGCTTCCGGCACCACCCAGCACCATGCCGGCCAACAGATAGATCGAGAGAGTGAGCGAGAATTCACCCGTGTTGACCACCCCGACCGACAAGCCCAGGAACGCCCCGGCCAGCCCGGCGCAGCTGGCGGCCACGGTAAAGGCCAGCACTTTGGTTCGGGCCACATGGATCCCTGAAAGCCCGGCCGCGATCTCGTCGTCCCGCACCGCCCGGAACGATCGACCGAATCGGCTGCGGGTGAGATTGGCCAGCAGAATGAGCACGACGATGGCCCCGACGATCTCGATCCACGACAACCAACGTTGCGGATCGATGGTGCCCGGGGGCGTGGGGGAATTCACCGTCAAACCCTGATCGCCCCCGAAGAATGTCGAGTATTTGTCGGCGATCCGGGGAAGGCCGAGGGCCAGAATCAGGGTCATGCCGGCCAGGTAGGGGCCCTTGAGCCGAGTGGCTGGCATTCCCACCACCAATCCCAGCGCTCCGCTCAGCCCGATGGCGGCCAAAACATCAACCACCAGAGGGAGGTGGGTGTGGGTCATCAACACCCCGAGCGTGTACGCCCCCACGGCCATGAACGCCCCTTGGCCCAGTGAGATCTGCCCATTGGTTCCGGTGAGCAGACTGAGGCCGGCCAACGCAATGGCATAGACGGCGATCTCGCCCACCCGGAAGTCGTTGAAGGAGCTGATCGCTGAGGTGAGGATGTAGAACCCGAAAGCGGCGACCGCCCCCAACAGGAGGTGCCGCAGCATGGGCTGACGCGGCAATCGGAGCCACGGGAAACGAGAAAGTCCAGTAGGCGGAATCGGGATCGGACCGGGATCGGACACCGGCGGCACCGGCGGCACAGAAGGGATCGCGGACATCTCTTCAGACCCGCCGCGGCGCCGGCCGCGAGAAGATGCCCTCCGGTCGCGCTGAAAGCACGACCATCAGGATGGCCAGGGCCCCCAACGGCTCGAGACTCGACCCGAGGTACCCGCCGACATAAGAGAGCGAGAGGCCGGTGACCAACCCGCCGACCAGGGCCCCAACCGGACTATCGAGTCCTCCCACCACCGCGGCGGTAAATGCGTACACCAGGATCAGGTCCATGAAGTTGGGGGAAAATGACACAGTGGGGGCGACCAGCAAACCCGCCAACGATCCGGCCACCGCTGCCAGGGCCCAACCCAGTGTGAGGATCCGGCCCACCCGGACCCCGAGGAGTCGGGCCACTTCGGGAGCGAAGGCGGCGGCCCGCATGCGGAGCCCCATGTTGGTGGCGCGAAAGAGCACCAGCGTGCCCAGCATCAAGATCACCACCGCGGCCAGGATGAACAGGTCGAAATGTGAAAAGGCGATGGTGCTGTGGCCGAACGTGAGCCCGGCTTGGGAGAATGCCGGGGGAAAGCTCCGGTTGCCCACACCGAAGATCGATCCGGCCAGGCCCTCCAGCAAGATGAACAGACCGAGGGTCACGATCACCGGATTGAGGGCATGCTTTCCGCGTAGGGGGCGGATGAGGACCACCTCGATCACACCGCCCATTACCAGACCGGCCACCAACGCGGCGGCGAATACCAGCCAATAGTTGATGTGGCGGTCGAGGAGCGTGACGGCGATATAGGTGGTGAACATGGCCATCGATCCTTGGCTGAAGTTCACGATATGGGTTGCCCGCCAGATGAACACAAGGCCTAGCGCCACGGCCGCGAAGATCATCCCGTTGGTGATCCCGTTGAGTGTCAGGTTGATGAACAGGCTCATGATGTGTCTGCTCTGTCTCTTTCTCTCGTCAGAATCCCAGATAGAGGTGTCGTAGCTCGGTGTCAGCGGCGACCGAGGCGGCAGTATCGGCAATCACGACCCGGCCCAGGTTGATCACTACTGCTTCTTCGGCGATAGACAAGGCGCTGCGGACGTTCTGCTCCACCAGGACCACCGTGAGTCGGGTCTCACGGGCCAATTCCTGGATCAACGCCATGATTTGGGCGGTAACCAGGGGGGCCAGGCCCAGCGACGGCTCATCGAGCAGCAGCAGCTTCGGTTTGGAGCTGAGGGCGCGCCCGATGGCCAACATCTGGCGCTCTCCTCCCGAGAGGGTGGATGCCATCCGTCTCTTCCGCTGCGCCAACTGCGGGAAGAGCTCGTAGATCTCATCGAGGACCGACCGGCGTTCTTGACGACCGAACTGCCATAGGGTTCCCAGACGGAGATTCTCGTCAATAGTGAGCTCTTCGATCACACCCCGACCTTCGGGAACATGGGAGATCCCGAGCCGGACAATGTTCTCGACGCTTAGACCGGTGAGTTCGACCCCGCCGTAGCTGACGTTGCCCGATTGGCGTTTGACCAGACCGGAAACTGTGCGCAGGAGCGTTGTCTTGCCTGCCCCGTTGGCTCCCAGTACGGCGGTCACGGTTCCTTCCCGGGCTTGGAATGTCACGCCCTGGAGTGCCTGGACCGCCCCGTAGGAGACCGAGAGGTCTTCCACGTCAAGCATCACTCGCCCCCGTACTCGCCCCCGTACCCGTACCGGTACCCATCGCGTGCACCTCGTTGCCGAGGTACGCGGTCGTCACCTCGGGATTGGCGCTGACTTCGGCTGGGGTCCCGTGGGCGATGACCTGGCCGAAGTTGAGGACCACCAGTCGATCGCAGGTGGACATGACGAGATCCATGTGGTGCTCGACAAGGAGCACGCTGGCCGACGAGCGCAGTTCGATCACCAAATGGCTGAGTTCGTCCATCTCCCCCTTGGAGAGGCCACTGGCCGGCTCGTCGAGCAAGAGAAGGGTCGGCTCAGCCATCAAGGCCCGAGCCATGGCCGTACGCTTTTGTACTGCGTAAGGCAGCGCTTTGGGATTCCAGTCCGCGAACTGTTCGATCTCGAACTCGTGAAGCAGCTCCCCTGCCCGCTGGCGAAGATGGGTCTCCTCACGGCTGGATCGCCATAGTCCAAGCAATGCCGACGCCACGCCCGTATGCGTCTTCGCCTGACCTCCGGCCATCACATTCTCGATGACACTGAGACCATTCCAGAGCCCCACCCCTTGGAGCGTTCGGGCGATTCCCAGTTGGGTCAAGTGATGTGGCTTGCGGCGATCGATCCTTTGCCCGTTGTAAGTGATGGTCCCTGACTGGGGATTCACGAATCCGCACACCACATTGAACAGCGTGGTCTTGCCGGCGCCGTTGGGCCCGATGACCCCAACTACCTCGCCCGGTCGTACCTGAAGCGACACATCGCTCAATGCGGCCAGACCGCCGAACGAAACGCTCACCTCGTCCACTGTCAGCCCTGCGCCCTGGGACAGCCCCGCCGTCATGGTCGCTATGCCCCTCGAAGTGGAGGCGTTTTCCCGACAGGGCGCAACTGAGGCGCGTCACCTTCCAATCGCACCCAAATCCCCCCTGGATCTCGCCACCGGCGTAGAAAATGTTCTAGGTGAAGTATGGGTCACAGTTTCGTGAATCGCAATGGTCGGACCCACACTTTTGAGCCCCTCCATACTCCCTGCCGGTTCGGCGCACCTGATGAGCGCCCTCCACGATGCCCAGGTACCGGCCTTTTGTGGCGGGCAACCGGCAACCGCCAACCGTGACCTGAGACGGCAAAAATCGCGCGGTGCCGTTATGGCGATCGACGGGTTTGGCCCTTCGTCCCTGCGCCACTTCGTCCTTGCGCCACTTCGTCACTTAGTCCCTGGTCCGCTACACCGCTGCGTCCACCTGCTCCCTCATCGGGCCGCACAGCTCTGTCATCCGGGGAATCCGATTGGCGGGCATGGACATCCCATCAGGAGATTCGACCTTGAGTACCCGGACCCGCTCCGGGTTGGCATGAAGCCATTGGGCGACAATGATCCGCTCATGTTCGTGGCCGTCTTTGGTCATGGCCAGTGCTGAGTCGGCGCTCCCATGTACGCCCCCACCTGATCCGAACATTGTGCCGCTCTCCGTGAGGAGCCCACCGTCGAGTTCCACTGCCCCCTCGCCGTCGACATAGAGGTCCACACGACCGGCCTCCCGAAGCGATTCAACCCTCCGATGCTGACCGATCAGGTGACGGAGTCGATCAGCTTCATCGCGCACCCGTGCCGCATCCTCGTACCACTGAAGCTGGGCCAGGTGCGCCAATTCCTTGGCCATCGGCATGAGTAGCTCGGCGGGGTCGGCGGCGAGTTCGTCGGTTGTCCATTTTCGTCGCCTCCCCGGTCTCGTGACCGCTCGCCGTTCTGGCTGTTGGTGCGGTTGGTGGGCCCGGTCATCACCGGCCGGCTCGGGTCGAGCGTCTGCCGCGGGTCGAACGGCCGTGCCGGGGTCCTTTCTCCGAACCTTGCCCATGCGGTTGAAAGGGGGGGCCCATGCCCGGATCAGCCGTCCCTCGATCACCACCGCGGCAAGGGGTCCCGGGCACACCCGATAGTGGATGGCGTGGAGCTGTCGCAGCAATCGCCCGATCTTTGGGCGCCGGTCACCGGTGAAGTAGGAACGAACCCGCGAATGGAGATCGGTTGCCTTGCCCACATAGAGGATGTTGCCGGCGGCGTCGGTGAACCAGTAGACGCCGGGCCGGTGGGGGAGTCGGGTGGTGAGACGAAGCTTGGCCGCCTGAGGGTGGCCGACAAGGCGGGGGAGGTCGAGGAGCTCCTCGAGTCCGAGGATCCCGAATGAACCCGCTCGTTCGAGGAGGGCGTGGAGAAGATCCCCGGTTGCGAGTACGTCGGTCAGGGCCCGGTGGGACGGTTGGTGGGAAAGGTTGAGAACGGCGGCGAGGGTGCCGAGTTTGCAGTTGGGCACCATGTCCCGGATGAGCCGGCGAGCCAGGGCCAGGGTGTCGACGGTGGCGTTTTGCAGACGATCACGACCGGTGGAAACAAGGGCATGGTTGAGGAAGGAAAGGTCGAACCGCACGTTGTGGCCGACAATCACCGCGCCCCCGACGAACTCGAGGAAGGTAGGGAGCATGGCTCCGATGGTGGGTGCGTCAGCCACCATTGCGTCGCTGATCCCGGTGAGGGCGGTGATGAACGGCGGAATGCGTTCATCGGGTTTCACCAGTGTCTGGAAGGTGCCCAGCATCTCTCCACCCCGATAGCGAGCCGCTGCCACCTCGGTGAGAGACGATGTGGCAGGTGATCCCCCGGTGGTCTCGACGTCGAGAACCACGAAGGTCACCTCGCTGAGCGGGGTACCCAGGTCGTCGAACGAGCGTTGCACGACGAGCGCCATAGGCGACACTGTAGCGAACGGGTGTTCGATTAGCGTGGAGTGGGGGTTGATGTGGGGCGGCTACCGTGGGGGAGTGACGAGCGACTCATCTATGGCCGCACCCGCCATGGCGGAAGCGCCGGGCCCATCTGCGGCCTCGGCCACCCGGTACCGGTGTGCGGCTTGCGGGAACCTGACCCGATTTAGTGTGGTCACCAACCGGAGGACGAAGGCTTTCCATCACTTCTCCGTGGGTGGGGAGCTCACCCTCGAAGACGTGGAAGTGCTCGACGAAACGGTGGAGGAGGTGTCGTGCCGATGGTGTGGCAATGGCAACGCTGTCGAGACCGTCGACAACGCCGAGACCGTCGAGACCGGGTCTCCGAACCCGAACTGATACCTGTCCAGGCGGCGGTCCAGGCCGTGGACCTGGCAACAGACCTGGCTCAAGAACCAGTAGAGCGGCGTGCGGTGCCCCTGGCCGACCCCGACTTTTTGGCTGGCCTTCGGCCCATCCCGGCCGGTTCATCGGATACGCCGGCACCATGGTCGGCTGCGGATGTTGTCGGCGTGAGCCCCTCGGGTGATTCGATTGAAATTCGCATCGGCGGTGGGGCTGGTCAACTGCTCCTGGCGTTCCTCAACACCGACTGTGACGGATGTGAAGAGTTCTGGCACGGTTTTCGGGATCCCGATGCCCTCGGCCTGCCTTCCGGCGTGTCCAGTATTGTCATCACCAAAGGTCCCGGTTCGTTGTCGTCAGACGAGGTGGCTCTGTCTGCGAATGGCATCGAACGGGTGCCGGTGGTGATGAGTGATCAGGCGTGGATTGACTACCGGGTACTCGGGTATCCCTTCTTCGTGTTGGTGGACGTGGCGTTGAACCAGGTCGTCGGCGAGACGGTGGGCCTCGGATGGGATGACGTCATCGCCATGACCGGTACGGCGCGCTGACCCCCAGGCCGACCTTCCAGGCAGGTGTTGCACGACCCCGGCACTACCCGGTGAAGGTCAGGCCGGCAATCACCCGGCCACCGCTGCCACTGCATTCAGGTGTCCCGGAGACCCATCGGGTTAGCCCGGCCATCATGGCCGCTCCGTTGCGACGACCGTTGGAACTCGCCCATCTTCCCAGCACGGGGGGTATTTTCCGCGAATGATCAGACCTCAGAACGCTGGCTGTGAGACGTCCTGATCACCAGTGTTGCCCGGTCGTTCGCCGGCATCGGGCCCATTGCAGCCCGCCCATGCCCATGGGAAAGCACCGGTCAGGCTTTCGGGGCTGGTGGCACGCCTCACCGAAGGACTCGTGGAAGAAGCCGCTGACAGATTGCCTGGATAGAGTCGTCAAATGTGAAGCCGGTTCGGAAACTCGGGGTTTTGCGGTCTTCAGGGTTGCTGGTGCTGGCCTCCCTGCTGGTCCTGACGGTGGTGACGATCTCCTGGGTCCCGGTCCGGGCCGTCTCGGGCGCATCAGTGAAGTCGTCCCGCGTAGAGAATCTCTCTCCGGCTCCGGATTCGGTTGTCCCATTTGGAGGAGCCTCGCTCGGCGTACATGCATTGACCAGTCCAAAGGCCCCGGTCGTCGGGATGGCCGCCACACCCGATGGCAAGGGCTACTGGCTGGTTGCCTCTGACGGGGGGATCTTCAGCTTCGGCGATGCCCAGTTCTATGGTTCGACCGGCTCGCTCAGCCTCAATGAGCCGGTCGTCGGGATGGCCGCCACACCCGATGGCAAGGGCTACTGGCTGGTTGCCTCTGACGGGGGGATCTTCAGCTTCGGCGATGCCCAGTTTTACGGTTCGACCGGCTCGCTCAGCC
>PLZF01000010.1 GCA_003152015.1 Acidimicrobiaceae bacterium
ATGGTCAGTGAGCTTCCGGCGGGCCTAATGCGGGCACTGTCCGTTGGCCCACGGCAGAAGGCTCGGAAGTAGTCCTGACGTCGATTCGCGAGTGACCCCGTAACAACACTTCGGGGCGAAGGCGACGTGCATGCAGCAACCTTGAGCGCCGGGTAGCTCTCGCCCGCTCGCCTTTCCGCATCACGTCGCTACAGTTGCTACCAACGCGGATTTCGACGGTCACCGAAGAAGGAACGAAACATGGCTCCACAGACGTTCGACGCCGCCGTCGAGGCGGCCCGACAGAATCTCGGTTCCATGGCGAAGGGTGACGCGGGACCGAGCACCGCGCTGTGGTCACAGCGCGACGACGTCGTCTTGGCCAACCCCCTCGGCTCACCGATCGTCGGGTTTCCGCTCGTCGCAGCCGAAACAGCACGGGTCGCCTCGATGTTCGTTGGCGGTGAGCTACCCGAGTTCGATGAGGTCACCCGGTGGGCAAGTGACGATCTCGGCTACGTCGTGGCAATCGAACATGCGCATGTCCAGCGTGCTGGCAGCGACGAGCTCGTGCCCTTAGACCTCCGGGTCACGACGATCTTCCGTCGCGAGGACGACGGGTGGCGCGTCTGCGTCCGCCACGCTGATCGCGTCACCGCCCCAGGGCGACCGGCCCCGCTCGCCTGACCGATCCGACCGGTCCGGCGGCGAACCCGAACCTCGGCGACCTCATCCAAGGAGTCACCGACACCCAGTGAGTGTGCTTCCATGGAGCAAGCCCATGACCAACGGATCACCTGTATAACACCGGATCGTGGGCAGTATCCCGCGCCGGGACCCATACGCGGGCAAGTTGGCGGGTAGTGCGACGTCGGCACGGCCGGATAGAGGATACGCGTCGGCACCTTAGATGTGCATCCGGCGACCGCCACAGACCTGGTGCACGAGGTGGTGCATGTGAGTAGGGTCCTTTTCGCAGTACATGAACCACGAACCAGAGGAGCGAACATGTCGGTATTGGTGAGGTTGTCTGTTTCAGGAATGACGACGGACTCGTACGACAAGGTGTCAGAGCAACTGACGCCCCCCCTTCTGGCCGCGGCGGGATTCGTCGCCCACGTGGCCTTCGTGGGAGACGGCGAGTTTCACGTGTCTGAGATATNNGACAACAATGTGAAGCCGAACGTCCCCGGTGTCAAGGTTGACGTGGTGACGGAAGTTCACAACGTCATAATCAAGAAGTAACCAGGAAGCAGCCATCGGCGACTCGCTCGTCCGCCTCTCGCGCCCGATTGGAAGAGGAATACAGAGGGCGGCATTGGCGGCTACCTACGTGCGCTGAAGCGATTCATCGATGGGGTCGTCGACTAGCCCAGTACGCCGGTTTCGCGACGCGATAGCTCGGTCATAGGTGACCGTCTGCTTGCTATCGTGAGCACCCCTGTGAGCTTCGCCGCACCGGCGGTTGACTGAACCAGTGAACCGGAACAGATCTGGCCTTTCGGCTCTCTGAACTGCGGGTTCACGCCCTGAGACCACCTTGTGGACACCGCTCACAAGACATGGGTTTACTGAATGCTCTCCAAGGCGAGCATTCAGCATGGCCCGATGGCTGGCCGACGGATAACAGTCGGCGTTGGACTTCGAGGCTCGTGTCGTCCGCGGCCCCACGTACGTGCCGGTTCGTCGTTACTGTCGCGTCGTTCGGCGCCCGAGCGGGTGCAACCGGCGGCACCCACAGCACCGGCTACCAAGAGCGGTTCTATGGGCTTTGCGGTCGGAGCAAGCGGCCTCCTTGCTTGCTCCTGTTGCTGCGCCCGGAACAACACCTCGGGGGCATCCGGCCCGTCCCTCGGTGCCGGACACTGTGGGCGCCGTCGGCACAGCTGATGGATTGGGCCCTGCCGGCACCGAGTTGTGGTCGCAGAGTCGTCGCATGAGGCCTCGCGTGCCGCCCGTTGTAGTTCTCGGGCTCGCAGCCATGACCACTGCCGCCTCCATAGCAGCCGCCGGGAACGGCTCTTCTCGCAGGGGTTGCCGAGAGGACTTACGGCCCTACCCGCCCTGCGGCACCGATGCAATCATAGGAGGCATCTACCCGAAAGAACGCAGCGCACTGGGGCCCTGGAGTTTGGGGTCCCAGTGCGACGGCGGACACCCAACGAGTGACGAGGGGGCGCATGCAGTGGTGAGACACCCCATGAAGTCAGGCGGCCTTCGGAAAGGCCGTTGGTGGATGGCAGTCGTGTCGCTGGCAGTCGTTTCGATCGCCGGTGGCCTGATGCCGATGGTGGGTGGCGAGCCGGCGGATGCCGCCGTTTCGACCGTCGGTGGGGCGTGCGGGTTCCACCTGGGCGTTCCCCAGGCGACGGGTGCGATGGGGACCGCCGATTTCGAGTCCCCCGTCTACCCGGCCAACCCCTTCCAGGTCTGTCAGGTCACGGTCACCGCTCAGGCATCCCTCAGGCCGGTCTCGGGTGGTAGCTACACCAACGTAAGCCTCGACCCGTCGAGCGAGACGATCACCTTGAACTTCACGGGTGGCCCTCTCCCGCTCGGGATCCTGTGGCTGTGGCGCCCGCACTGCGCCGACCCGGTCACGCCGGGGATCTTCACGTTGTCCGTGGACGGTCAGTCGTCGTCGAGCGGCCCCCAGTCGGCGCCATCGTGCTTCGCCGGATGGGGCGGCAGCTCGTCGCTGGCCTTCGACTTCGTCGATCCTGCGTTCACCTACATCCTGGTGGGGATGGCCACGACCGTCGACGGCCACGGATACTGGACCGTCGAAGCCAGCGGGGCCGCGGTCTACGGCAAGGGCGATGCCGTCGTTACGGGGCTCTTGCCGCCCCTCAACCAGCGCGTGGTGGGGGTGGCCGCCGAACTGACCGGCCAGGGCTACTGGATCGTGGCCGCCGACGGCGGAGTGTTCAGCTTTGGCGGTGCACCGTTCTACGGCTCGCTCGGCGCTGTGCACCTCAACGCGCCGGTCGTCGGCATGGCCGCCACCCCGGACGGGGGCGGCTACTGGCTGGTCGCCGTCGACGGCGGCGTCTTTTCCTTCGGCGACGCCGCCTTCTACGGCTCGCTTGGCGCTGTGCACCTCAACGCGCCGGTTGTCGGCATGGCCGCCACCCCGGACGGGGGCGGCTACTGGCTGGTGGCCGCCGACGGCGGTGTGTTCTCCTTCGGCGACGCCGCCTTCTACGGCTC
>PLZF01000015.1:0-121972 GCA_003152015.1 Acidimicrobiaceae bacterium
CGCTGGCCTGTGCGCCAGGCCAACCGTGCCCTGCTCTGGCGCGCCAGTGGAGCCTCCACCTCACCATCACCCATCGCCCCATTCCGTCCCAGACCATTACCGTGACAGAGGCAGATAGTGGTCGCAGCTACACGATGCACACAGGTGACCAGTTCGATGTGGGACTGTCGGGGCCATCGAGCTACACCTGGACCAAGCCAACATCCTCCGACCAGGGGGCACTCCAGCCAATGGCCACATCATCGGGCAGCACAGCGAGTGCCAGCTTTGTTGCCGTCGGGCCCGGCAAGGCAACAGTGACAGCAACGGACAACCCGAACTGCTATCCCGAATGCCTCGCACCGAGTCGCCTCTTCGAAGTGAGCGTATCCGTTACCGGCTGACAATCCGCCACAGCGTTGTCAAAGGCGGTACCGAGCAACGTTGGCGGTCTACAGCCTGGCCTGGGTAGCAGCAGGGCACGCCCATCTGTGAGAACCGATCGAGGCCATCCCGGGCCCGAGGCCGAAGTCCCCCTTTGTGCCCCTGTCCGGATTATCGGCCGCCACCTACGACTGGTTGACGGACGGCCCCGGTTGATCGCCGGCCGGCGTAGCGGCCCCGGTCCAGTAGCTCTGCACGACCACAGCCACCTCGTCGGCCTGACGCATTCCCGCGTCCAGGGCGGCTCCTCGGCTGGCGGGGTCAAGGAGGTTGGGCCCGAATGCCGCAAGGGACTCGGCATCGGCGACGATGGTCAGGGGCCCGTCACCTGGTGCCGTGGATTCTCCCCGCGCTGCATCCGGGGCTCCCGGCCCCATGGCCACAGGGCACAGCACGATGATCCGGTGATGGCCCTCGGCCAGATCGGTGTTGGTCACCGAGTAGATGCCGCCGTCGATGTACTGCTGGCCCCCGATAGTCACCGGGGGCCAGATGCCCGGAACGGCACAACTGGCGGCCACGGCGTCGACCAGCGACAGTGGCGATGACCTGTCGAAGATGACTCGCTCGCCGGTTCGGGCATCGACCGTCGTGACGACGAGTGACCGTGCCGGCCATTCTTCGCTCGGCAGTCGCGAGGCGATGATCTCGCGCCGCTCGGCCTCGGTCACCGTGGCCGCAGCCGTGGCCAGCGCCCCGATCTGCCGACGCGCTGCAGCCGGGTCCTCTTGCACCGTCGTCATGAGGCCGAAGATCTCCATCATCAGATTGAGATCGAACTCGGGCACACGCTCCCTGGTCTGACCGGCCGGGAGCCGCTGGGCTGCGATCAGCGCGTCGTACCCGGACTCACCGGCCACCAGCGCGCCGACACAGGCCCCGGCAGACGTGCCCACCACCAGGTCGGCGTCGGCAGCCACGTCGGTCCCCCGCGCCGCCAAGCGCGCCAGCAGGCCGATCTCCCAGGCGATGCCAGCCACGCCGCCGCCGCCCAACACCAGTGCCCGGGTGCCGGTGCCTGCTGCGTCACGCATCGCTGCAGTGTCCCACATGCCTAATTGCCCATCCGTCCGGCGTGCCCCGGCAGGCAACGTTTCGCTCATCAAGGTCGACAGACCTATGGGCCGATCCGGAAGCCGCCGAGACGAGGCCGGTGAACGGCGTTCGCGACAACGAGAACCCAGGGGCGCGGAGCAGAAGACACGAGTTACTGAGCCGGCACTATGCGCTACACCCGCACCGGCCCAGCTCTCAACGACAACCAGCTATCCGAGAATAGGAAGGTGGCGTTCAGCCGCGAGTCGGTCGAGTGCCGCCTACATTGTGTTCGTAAGTTCCTTGTAGCAATCACGGACGACGGCCTCGTCCTCAGCTGCCTCAGGTCCGTACCGAGATGACCAATCGATTGGCTCGCACAATTCCACCGTGATCTTCGCAGGAAGAGGCCACGTCGGGATCCCACCTGGAACGACACCAAAGGGCGGTCCGAGCACGAGAGGCATCACCTTGATCCGGAACATCCGGTCGAGGCCAAGACGCTTTGCGAGGCGCTCCCCTCGCGCAAGAACAATGACCGTCTCGTGGGCGCCAATTGAGACTGCCGGAACCACCGGAACCCGTGTTCGCAGAGCAAGGCGGATGACGCCTGTCCGATCGCCGAACTCGATGCGGTTCCGTTCCCTCCAGGGTCGGAAGACCTCATAGTCACCGCCGGGGTAGTCGATCAGGATACCTCCGAGACGAAGGATCGCCTCCGCCTCGGCCGGCCCAGCCTCGACAGCGCCAGCTCGCCCCATCATCGGACCCAGACCTGGAAGCCCTAGGAAGAAGGAGTGGAACAGTGCGTACACAGGCTCGTCCTCCCCTCGTTCGCGCCACCACGCGGTCAACAGGACGGGAAGGTCCGGCGGCATCTGGCCTCCCGAATGGTTGCCCACCACCAGGAAGGGCCCCCGCTGAGGTAGCCGCTCGAACCCCCTCACCTCTGGTCGGAAGTAGGACGCGAAACGCTCGAGGATCGGTCGAGCGGCACGAAGGAACGCCGGGTCACGGGCGGACCCGACCTGACCGACTGTGTTGTTGCCGCTTTCCACTACTCATCAACTATGCACCGTGTCTGGCCCGATGTCGCCGTAGGAAGATCGACGGGACGCACTACAAGTGCGGTTCCCGGTCGATGCACCACAGGCGACCCCCCTGAGGAACCCCCTGCCCTGCTTGCGCTAATGCAGCAATACAGGGCCTACGGAAGGAGGGCGCCATGGCAGCCCGGTCTGTAAGTCCGCCGCGCCCGAATCGGCCGGGATCTACATCTCGCCGGGGCTTCGCTCTTCAGAAAGAGTGCCAAGGACTCGCCCCGCCCCATGACTTGACGTGGCTCGCTTCCGCCTCCCGGCAGAGTTGGTGGCCGCGCATCGGGCCGTTCTCGGCGAGCACGCCGAGGGCGGCGAGACGCGACAGCCTCACGTGGCCGGTCTCGCGACACAGATCACGCGGGGTGAAGGTGTGTCGAGTCGTTGAGGGTTGACCGAACACGAGAACATGTTCTAGCGTGCCGAAACAGGTCGGTGCAGACTGCGCGAGTCTGTGCGGACCGAGCAAATCCAGTCGGACCACCGGCACCGGAAAGGCGTAGGCAGGTCCGCTGAATGATCGGGTCGGCCGTCGCCACTCACCCGTCCCGATCGGTGCCCTGATCGGGGTGTGAATAGGAGGAATGATGGGCGATCTCGGATTTTGGGCATTGGCCCAGGAGGACCCCGATCACCTGGCCCTTGTGGCCCCGGATGGCACCGAGCTCAGCGCCGGCGAGCTCCTGGGCCGGGCCAACCAGGTGGTCCACGCCCTGCGGGGCTTCGATCTCAAACCCGGCGACGTGGTGGCCACGGTACTGCCCAACTGCGCCGAGATGTTCGAGGTTTACCTGGCCGCGCTGCAGGCCGGTTGGTACCTGGTGCCCATCAACCATCATTTGGTGGCGTCCGAGATCGCCTACATCCTTTCGGACTCTGGGGCCAAGGTCTTCATCGGCCACGAGCGGTTCGCCGACGCCTGTGTCGACGCGGCCGACGAGGCCGAGATCCCCGGGACGGCCTGCCTGGCCGTCGGCGAGATCATCGGCTTCAACTCCTATGCACGGCTGCGCAACGTCCAGCCCACCACCCTCCCCGAGGGCCGCACCATCGGCGACGTGATGAACTACACCTCGGGGACCACCGGCAACCCCAAGGGCGTCCACCGGGCCCTCTCCGGTGCCACCCCCGAGGAGGCGGCCCTCGGGCTCGGTGGCATCTTGTTCCTCTTCGGCATCAACCCTCAGGACGACAACGTCCACATCGTCGGCTCGCCTCTCTACCACACCGCCGTGCTCCGCTTCGCTGGTGCCTCCATCCACTTCGGGCACACCCTGGTGGTGATGGACAAGTGGCTCCCTGAGGAGATGCTGCGCCTCATCGAGCGCTACAAGGTGACGACGTCGCACATGGTGCCCACCCAGTTCAACCGCCTGCTGGCGCTCCCCGAGGACGTCCGCATCCGCTACGACCTGTCATCGCTCCGCCACATGATCCACGCCGCCGCTCCCTGCCCGATCGACGTCAAACACAAGATGATCGAGTGGTGGGGCCCCGTGATCGACGAGTACTACGCGGCGTCAGAGGGCGGCGGCACCGTCGTCAACACCGAGGAGTGGCTGGCCAAGCCGGGGACAGTGGGTAAGGCCTGGCCCATCTCGGAGATCGCCATCTTCGACGACGAGGGCACTGAGGTCACCGAGCCCGGGGTGATCGGTACCGTCTACATGTCGATGAAGACCGGCGACTTCGAATACCACAAGGACGACGACAAGACCAAGGAGAACCGCATCGGGAAGTTCTTCACCGTGGGCGACGTCGGGCTCATCGACGAGGACGGCTACCTCTTCCTGCGGGACCGCAAGATCGACATGATCATCTCCGGTGGGGCCAACATCTACCCGGCGGAGATCGAGAACGTGCTCTTCATGCACCCCGGTGTCGCCGATGTGGCCGTCTTCGGCATCCCGAACGACGACTGGGGCGAGGAGGTGAAGTCCGTGGTCGAGCCGGCCGACGGCTTCGAGGCATCGCCCGAACTGGCGGCCGACATCCTCGCCTTCTGCGCCGACAAGCTGGCCAGGTTCAAGACGCCCAAGTCGATCGACTTCACCGACGAGATGCCCCGCGATCCCAACGGGAAGCTCTACAAACGCAAGCTGCGCGACCCATACTGGGAAGGTCGCGAGAAGATCTGATCCGGGCGGGACCGCTTCGATCCTGGGGTCGGACGCCGGCTCCGCCGGAGCTTCGGGGTGAAGCGGGAAGCTGGTTCGGTGTGGCCGGTATGGCCGGTGTGGCGGATGGACTGATTCACGAGTACCGACTCGTCGCATGACCTGGACGCACGGATTCTCGACACCCACAGGCATAGCCAACGTCACTTCAGGACGGGTTGACTCTCACTCCACTGGCGATTGGGAGTCGGGACACATCTGGGACGCGCGGAACGCATGCATCCGTTTCCGCCTACCCGCGGGCCACGATCGTTCGCCTCTGGCCTGACGATCATTCAGAACCGGCGATCAGCCCGCGGTTACGACGCCGCCGGAGGGGATTTCCGTCCACGCTCGGATCGAATGGCCTGATCGAGATTATGGCGCCGTTCAGCTATCTCCTCTGTCAGAGCATCGGCCCACTCCATGATGGTCTCGGCTGTGCTCTGATCGAAGATCACGCGCAGGTGCCCGACGTTCGGCACCCCGAGGAATGTATGTGGCCTGTTCGGTCGAGCAGCACTCTTCGGTACCAACCTGTCTTTCGCCGCTGTGACCACCAGGATTGGTGGGCGCTCGCCAGGGATAGCTGCCACACCTCTCAGATAGGTGCTGTTCGTCCCCATATCCCTCATGACCGGCAGTGGGCCGAACCGTGACAGATAGTGGCCCTGGTGCGGTGTGCCGATGGTTACGAGCCCATCGATCGGTGCTCCCAGCGCTGCGGCGTGCTCTGCGACCAGACCTCCCATCGAATGCCCGATCACCACGATGGTGTCGTGGGTCTGATCCAGTCGGTCGATGAGCTCGACCAGGCGCTCCGCTGAGGTGGCGAGCGGCCCGAAGACCAATCGCTCGTTGAAGTACTTGGTCCGCCAGCCCTGTTCACGGGCGCTACGCCTGATCGGGGTCAGCGGCCATTCGTTGCCGGGAGCACCGAAGCCTCCCACGAAGACGAGAGCCCTACTCATCGTTCAGCACTCGGAACAGGAGTGCGGTGTGCTCATCGTTCGAATATTTCACTGCACTGATGTAGATATCACTGCCATGCTCCATTGTCCAGGTGTTCTATCCCGAACCTGTGGATGCACCCCCTGATCCGTGCCCGCTGACAGAGCTGGCCGGCCCGTACGGCCCGGCAGAGGATGCGTCAATCAACAGACGCCGGACCGGAGTGCTGGTGCCCTTGGGGCAAGGCTTGAATTGGTCAGGAGTTGCAACGACCGCTGGAACCCGCCCCATCTGATCTGGTCCCGCTCGGTGGCGTGGGTCGTTTGCTTTGGAGAGGTGGAATGCGATCTGGCCGGCACAGGAGGTGCCGGCCAGATCATCACGTGACCGAGGAGGGGAACCTCCTCGTGGAGTTGGCGCTATCGCGTCGTCGCGGCCCCGCTCCGGGATCCCGAGGGGATGCTCGCCGGAGGTCCTGCAGGGGTGCTCGCCGGAGGTCCTGCAGGGGTGCCCGCCGGAGGTCCTGCAGGGGTGCCACTGGGAGCGCCGGAGCCGGTGGACCCGTCCGAGGAGCCCGACGTCGTGGGGACTGTCGAGGGTGGGGACACGCTGGCGCAGAACACTTGGATGGTCTCACCCTTGGCCTGAGCGTCGGCGGTGAGCTGCGGGAAGCTGTCCTGGGCGTTGCTGGAGTTGCTGTTAGTACTAGTGCCCTTGTTTGCAGCGGCCCAGGCGGTGCACTGCCCGTAGGCATTCGCGCTCGAGGCTGACCCACTGTTGCCATGCCCGCTTGCTTGGCTGTTTGCGTTGCCGGCGCCCAGGCTGGCGTGCGGCGAAGCGTGGCTGTTTGCGTTGCCGCCTCTGAGGCTGGCGTGCGGCGAAGCGTGGCTGTTCGGGTTCGGGACCGAGATCCCGACATGTGTCAGGCCGCTGGACACCACTGATTGGACGGGCGCGGGCAGCGAGCCCGCGGCGGCTACTGCGCCACCGCCACCGAGCACGACCGCGGCGGCTACGGCGGCCACCTTGATCGAGAGTAGGTTCGTGAGCATCCGTTTTTTCCCTTCGTAGACGTTCTCCGAGGCACCTACAGGTGTCCGAACGACGGCAGCAAAGGCGGCGACCACCTGATCCTCAACGGCTCCGCCGCCGGCCGAAGCCGGCGGCTTCGCCGCCTGGATCAGCATGGCCAAGTCCCTCAGTCCCGGAGGGGCGTCGTCTGGGACGACCCTCCCGGCGAGAAACCTGTCTGCTGTGCTTGTGTCGAATGGCAACCTGTGCATCTCGGTAGCCTCATCGTCTGCGGGGTTCATTGCGTTACAGCTCCTCGTTCCCAGATCTTCGCCAGGTGCCGTAGCGCCCGATGTTGCAGGACCCGCACCGACCCGGGGCTGCGCCCCATGATCTTGGCCACCTGTTCGACGCTCAGGTCCGCCACTACCCGCAACAGGACGACTTCTGCCTGGTCAGCAGACAGGTCTCGCACGAGCGCCTCGATGGCCTGGTCGGTCGACAACGCCTCGATGGCCTGGTCGTCGGCCGCAGCTGCCATCGGCGCCTGGTCGGTGAGGGCGATCAGCCGAGGGCGGCGGGCCCGATTCCGATAATGGTCGGCGATGCGCCGACGGGCGATGACGAATAGCCACGCCCGGAGTTCGTCGACATCGCCCTCAAAAGTGGCGAACCCTTTGGCGGCAGCCAGCCACGTCTCGGCCACTAGGTCCTCGGCCACATCGGGAGCATGGCGTCGCACGTAGTGCAGCAGCTTCGGGTGCACCGCCCGGAATATGCACGTAATGGCCCACTCGTCCCCCCTGCGTGCGGCTTGTAGCGCGGCATCCAGATCGGCGTATTCCACTGTGACACCATATCGACGCGTCCAACCTCCGACTTGAGCGGCGTACTCACAATCCGGGGGGCGGGTCATCGCCCCCCACTTCGGTTCCGCTATCGAAACTGAATCACCCTGGATCCACCGGAGGTGATGTGACCTGGGTTTTGCAGAGTCAGCATGCTGGAATTCATGCCACTGGTTGTTGGGAGGTGAGGGAGGTGGTTGAGGCCGAATCCGTCTGTCGCTGCGGCTCCTACAGGGCCGTCGGAAGCTTCGTGAACCCGCCTCGCCCCCTCCTCCTGCATGAGTTCGGTATGGCAGATGCCAAATGCGGCGCCCGCCTCCTCGAGTAGATGGGCTATCCCCTTGAGGGCCAAGAGATCATCGGGAATCACGTCGTTCGGCCCATGGAACAGGAGGGCAACCGTCGCCTGGTGCAATGCGATAAGGCTGCCGTGCGCCGGCTCGGCGCCACCATGCAGAGTCGGCGATCGAGCGCACCCGCTCGGGCACAGAACGACGCGCCAGAACGAAGGCCGTCGCCATCCTGGCCGCAGCCCAGAACGGCACCTACGCGTGCGCCCGGCAACTCGTTTCACCGGCCACGTCGAATCCGAGGTTCGGGCGCCGGCCGCGACACGCCCGACCCGTCTGATCTGGCGCCAGGAGGTGCTGCTGGTCTTCGTCGTCGACATCGCACCGAAGCGGTTGTTCTGTGCTCGGCGGCGGCTGATGTCGACCACGGATTCTTTGTGCCTGATTCGTTAGGGAGTATGGCAGGGAGGGACGCGATTGCGTGCCCCGAGCGTGCCGATCGCGACCGGCAGATGCTTCTACACGTGGCCGGACATTGCCGAAGCCGGTCGGCACACGAGGAGTGCAGGTGACCGGCCGGAGAGGAGGTGCCGTGGTTGACATATGGACGATATATGTTAATTTGTAAATATGCGAAGTGGACTTCCAGTGCGAGAACGAATCCTCGACGCCGCGGTGGAGATGGCCTCTACCCACGGCATCGCACGGCTGTCAGTGGGCGATGTGGCACGCCGGGCAGGGTTATCGCGGCAGACCGTCTACAAGCACTTCTCGTCCAAACAGGTGCTTGTGGCCGAGACGGTGCGCCGGGAGGCGACCGACATCATCCGCCAGGTGGTCGATGCGTCCGAAGAGTTCAGCGACAACGTTCGTGGATTGAGCGCCGGTATTGCCACCGCGCTGCGCCTGACCCGAGTCCACCCGCTCCTCGACCGACTGATCCGTACCGAGCCGGAGTCCCTCCTTCCCTTGCTGACGTCGGCAGACGGACCGGTCATCTCGGTGGCCCGCGCCGCGGTGGCCGGGGTCATCGAGGCCCGGTTCCCAGACCAGGCGAGCGACCGTCGTTGGCAGGCCGCCGACGTGATCGCCCGGTTGCTCGTGAGCTATGCAGCCGGACCACCGGACGAGCCGCCCGAAGTGCTGGCGGCGACGCTCACCGAGTTCCTGACCCAGGGGATGTTGCCATCCCTGCTCCCGACCTGACCCAGTCCGAACCGACTGTTTTGGACCAAACCCATGCACGTCGACGCGACGAACTGGCCGAATAGGAGACAACCATGACGACTGACGGATCTGCGGTAGCCGAGAAACGAACGGTGCCGGTGACGGCGCCCGACGAACGCCCGTGGCGGGACCGAAAGCGCCTGCTCTGGCTCCTCGGCTTGGCCGTGCCGCTCCTTCCGCTCGGCGGCTGGGAAGGGTTCCGGGCCACCGGCGCACCGGTGTTCTTGTGGATGGGGCCGATCTGGATCCTGGTCGTGATCCCGCTGCTCGATTGGGTCGTCGGCGAGGACCGCTCCAACGCGCCCGAGTCGGCGATGGCCAAAATCGAGGCCAGCCTCTACTACCGATGGTGCACGTGGCTCTACCTGCCGCTGCAGTTCGTCGGGTTGGTGTGGGCGACCTGGATCATCTCGACGACCCGCCTGGGCTGGGCCGGTTTCCTCGGTTGGGCATTCACGGTCGGGGCCGTCGGCGGCATCGGCATAGCCAATGCCCACGAGCTCGGCCACAAGCGGGACGACCTCGAGCGCTGGCTGTCTCGGATCGTGCTGGCGCAGACCGGCTACGGGCACTTCTACGTGGAGCACAACCGGGGCCACCACTCCAGAGTGGCGACTCCCGAGGACCCGGCGAGCGCCCGCCTCGGCGAATCGTTCTGGGCATTCCTGCCCCGAACGGTGTTCGGCGGCCTCCGGTCGGGCTGGGCCCTCGAGAAGGGCCGGCTCGATCGGCATGGTCTGTGCACATGGAGCGTCCGTAACAAGATCCTGCAGGCCTGGGCCATGTCCGTGGCGCTGTTCGGAGCGCTGATCGGCGCCTTCGGGGTATGCGTGGTGCCGTTCCTCGTGATCCAGGCCGTCTTCGGGTTCTCGTTGCTCGAGGTGGTGAACTACGTGGAGCACTACGGGCTGCTCCGCCAGAAGGCGGCCAACGGGCGTTACGAACGGTGCCAGGCGTGCCACAGCTGGAACTCGAACCACGTCGCCTCGAACGTGTTCCTCTACAACCTGGAGCGCCACTCGGACCACCACGCCAACCCGACCCGCCGCTACCAGACACTGCGGCACTTCGATGATGCTCCCCAACTGCCCTCGGGGTATGGGCTCATGCTCGGCATGGCGTACATGCCGCCGTTGTGGCGCAAGGTCATGGACAAGCGGGTGCTCGCCCTCTACGGCGGGGATATCACGAAGGCGAACATCCACCCACCGAAGCGGGCGAAGCTCCTGGCGAAGTACCGATGAACTGGTTGGCAGCCGGGGTTTCGCCCGGAATCCCCGTGAACGTCAGCGGTCACTTGGGGGTCTCCCTGTCCGTTTGGCTCCAGATCGGCATCCTCGTCTTGGCCGGCGCCCTATTCGCTTTCGCTGGTTCCTACGTCGGGGCGATCATCACCCGCAGGAGCGCTCGGCACGAGGCCGACAGATCCGAGGCGACCACCGAGGCCCGACGGCGGGCGGATAAGCACGACGGACAGCAGCGGGCCAGCCGGGCCCTGGCAGCGGAACTCGACCACATCGCGGGTCTCGGCGGATCGTTCCGTGTGCTGGACACATACGTCTCGCTGCCGCGCCTGGTGCATTTCGGGGTCGTCCCGGACCTGCCGCACCCGATCATGACGGTGGCGTTGGCAGCGTACAAGTCCATCGAGCGCTTCAACGCGGTCGCCGGCGTCTTCAACGCTCGGATCGACAGTCCTCCATCCGACAATGCGAAGATCGCCATGGCCCTGGACGAACTCGGGGCCGAAGCTGTTGCGTGTGCCACAGCGGCGAGGGACTCGCTCCAGCACCTGCTGGCCGACACGTGAGCCGTCTGCCAGCCTGAGGATCGGCCCCCCTGGCAGGCGAGTGGTCGCCGGTGCGACCGCCATGTTCGCCCACGACGTTCGAGGCTGCACCCCGAGAGAGGGGCTCTCCTTGCCACGACTCGCCCCCCACTCGGTGCCTGCGACCTCCCTCCGAGCAGTATCGCACTGACACCACCCAGAGGGGCGGAACCCAGAACTGGGTAATCTGTGTCTCTTGAGCATCCCGTCCGGCATCGGAGCGGACCCGTATATTTAGCGATCTGGCGCATTGCAGGGAGGACCGAACAACGCGCCAGACGACCGTCTCGTTCTCGTGGCGGCAGCGCAGCCCGCCGTCGAGGGACGCGACTGGCTAAGATTTGGTGGGTCCGGGAGTGACTTCGCCGAAGAGCCGGCCGTCAGGGTGCAGAGCCGGTCACGCAGGCTACGAGTCGTCCCCGCCTGTCCTCCCGGGCCCTACTTCTGTGCGTCGAGGACCAGGTGGCGATATACGGTGTTGGAGATCTGGCGCTTCAACGACCGGATGGCCTCTCGCTTGGTCTTGCCCTCGGCCACCTTGCGCTCGAAGTAGGCGCGCCCCTCGGAGTGGGTTTGTCGGATCTGGGAGATGGCCGCCATGTGGATGGCGTGGTTGAGTTGGCGGTTACCCAGACGTGACAACCGGTGGGCCACGCGACCTCCCGAGGACACCTCGATGGGTGCGGTGCCGTTGTAGGCGGCGAACTGGTCCCGGCTCGTGAAACGGGAGACGTCGCCGGTGTAGCCAATGAGCGAGCAGGCGATGACCGCGCCGATGCCGAACACCTCGGTGGCCGAAGTACCCGAGGCCTGGACAGCCAACTTGATGCGTTTGTGGGACTCGCTCAGCTGATGGTCGAGATGACGGATATCCTCCAAGAGCTCGAGCGCCAACTGGTGGCGGGTGTGCTCAGCGGGAGAGGATCCCTCGAAGCTCCCGAGCAGTCCATCGGCGTCAGAAGCGTTGAGTTCCTTGGCAATTCCCCCTGCTTCCAAGCCAGCGATCAGGGCGTGGAGCCAGCACACCTGCTTGGTTCGGAGAGCACCGATGCCCCGATTGCGTTTGGCCAACAGTCGCAACACCTCGGCGTGATCGGCCGCGTAAACGGACCGAAGTCCGGGTGACCGGAGAGCGGCGATGGCCACCGAGCGGGCATCGTTGGGGTCGTTCTTGTCTGATCGGCCCGTCCCGAGGACCCGCACCCTCGAAGCCAGGGTGGCGGGCACGTCAAGGACGTGCTCTCCGGCATCGACGAGTTGTTGGGCCAGGAGGTAGCCGAGTCCACCGGCCGACTCGATGGCCCAGGTCCGCTCTTTGAAAGGTTCTGCCCACGAGAGCAACTTGTCGGTCTGTTGGCTCGTGGCCCGGACCGTGACGGTAGCGAGCTCGGCTTCGTCACAGCCGATGGCAACCGCAGTATGGGTTGCCTTGTGGGGATCAATACCGATGATGGTGGTCATGAGTACCTCCTGGTTCGTTGGTTAGGAACCGCGAGGGCACTCCTGATTTGGATCCTGGTGCACGTTCCTCTTTCGAGCCACTCACGGCAAGGTCCCAACGGGGAGCTCTTCGTTCTCAAGCCAGTCGGCAGATGCCGACGGCAGGCACGTCGTGAGCAACCCCATCAGGTCCTCTAAACCCTACGAACCAACCGCAGCGTCTGCCCCAAGTCTCAATCAGGAACCTCGGGGGCGCCCATCTGAAGCGGTGACCAGGACGGGCGAGCACAAAAGCGACTCTTGATAAACGTAGGAGCATCGTTCTGTGTTCCACGACGGGTAGCCCATGACGCTGCGCGGCTGGAAGAGTTCCAGTGGTCGCAACGAAGTGCTGGCAGAGGACGGATCACCCGTGTAACCGCGAATAGGGGATATTGGACGCCTGGCGACTCCTCTGGTCCCATTCGGCGGCGAGGGCCGACGCCCTTTTGGATCGACCTTCGACAGGTCCCGCCGTGACTACAACGTGACTACAACTCCCGGCCAAAGCACGCGAAGCGTAGTGAACGGTGGGAACATCGATGCAGGTCAGCATCAAATTCGGCAAACGTCCGCCAACGGTGGGAAGCATCAGTATGGACTTTTAATCCCAAGGTGGCGAGATCGAGACTCGCACGGCCCACCAGCTAAGACCAGTTCATCGGCCGCTAGTGGCAAGTGGCATTATGGCGCGATCTTAAAATCCAATTCAAAGGCCAACAACGAAGCGGAGACGCTCGGCGTGGCAAACGCCGTCGACCCGGTCAGCGGTCGACCTGTATGAACGAAGGCCCAGGGGTTGCACCAAGGCGTCGTGCCTTCCTGTTCTGGATTGACAACAAAGGGCGGTCGGTGGACACGCAATGGCAACGCCACACCTCCGACCTCGAGGGGCCCCTTTTACGCACCCGAACATTGCGTCGGGATCACGCGGCTGCCGGCTTTTCCCAGAGCCGGTTGGCGAGAGGCATCCTTGCCATCACCGTGAGCCCATCCAGGGTGGTCTCCGCGCCTCCGACCCGGCGCACCAGCGTCAGCATGGGGCGGTTCTCGGCCAGAATCTCCGCTGTGAAGTCTTCGATGCCGACCGCGGCGGCGCATCCGGCCAACCGTCGCAACATCAGTGCCCCCAGCCCACGTCGCTGCCACCCGTCGGCCACCCCAAGGGCCATCTCGGCGGTGGCCGGATGGGCTCGGTCACGGACGAACCGCGCCACCGCCACGATGTCGCCCGTCTCGGGCGATACCGCAGTCAGCGCTTCGTGGTCGTAGTGGTCGACATTGATGAGGTAGTCAACGAGATCCTCGGACAAGCCGGGGGCGCCCGACATGAATCGGCGGTACCGCGATTCCGTGCTCAACCGCTCCACCGCTGTAACCAGCGCCGGTCCATCTTCGCGGCCAAGCGGGCGGATCAATACCCAGTGTCCGGTTCGCAACCTTACTCGTTCTCCCTGCGATACCTGAGTCACGTCAACACCTCCGATCACCGAACAACGCCATCAGGACAAGCCCATGATAACCGTTTGCTAACTATTGCAAGCAATGGGGAGACTTCACGGAGGAACACCCTGGTCAGAATGCCCGAGCGGGATGTCCTTCGCCTTGCCGACCGGGTGCGGTTGGGGCCGACCTCAGCCAACTTGGGAACCCGAGAACACGCTCAGGACACCGTCACCCGCTCGACGGCCGATCGGTGGACGGTGCTTCCCCGCCGCCCGTCCGGCGGCTCCGCCGGCCGTCACTCAGGCAGTCTTCTTGACTGACAGAAAGCGCTTCTGTGGCCACCGCCGGATAGAGCTCCCATGTAGCCTTCCGTCCCGACCTCCACGGTACGACCTGGTGCGGTCACACATCGACGTCGCCAGTCTCTTTCCGCGACCCAGCGGCTTGACTCGTCATAATCCCTACGTTTTGTCCCTGGTACGGGCCACTTCGCACCACACCACTCACCGTCGAGTCTCCCGACTCGAGCCACAGCTCCATCCAGTCACAGTCCCAGAGTCCTAGCCGAACCCGACGATCCGGCTCCTCCATATCTGGGTCAAAGGTAGGTGGGTTCGCGTCAGTCGGGAGTGAATCGAGGGTCACGGTGCAATGACAGGCGAACGAAGACATTATGGGGTGAGGTACTGGCTATCTGGCGAGCGAGGGCGGCGTTGCCGCGCTCGAGGCGACCTGAGACCACGAGCTCAGATCATTGCTGTCGGCCACAACCAACACCCCCACCCAATGGCGACTGCTGAACCACGGTCCTGAGTGGCTCCCATGCCCACGATGGGTTTGTTGAGGGTCATGGCCCCGGTCGTGCCGTAGAAGGAGCGGCATCCCCCGCAGGAGAAGATCCCAACGTCGTAGGCAACCAACCAGTAACCAGCGGTCGGCATCGTTGCCGGGGTGGCCGGTGTGGCCGACATTTCGCTGCACGCCGCCGAGTCGCCCAACGCGTTAGTGGGCTTCACCGTGAAGTAGTAGGTGGGGCCGATGGTGAGACCGGTCACCGTGTAGGAGGTGGCGGTGATGGGGGTGGTGCCCGATGACGTGGTGGCCAACTCATTCCCTGTTGAGGTGCCGTCGTAGACGATGTAGCCGGTGATCGTCGAGCCACCGGTGTTGGCCGGCACGCTCCAGGTGAAAATGACCTGGGTGTTGTGAGCGCCGGAGTAATCCCCTACCTGCACGCCGTAATTTCCTAGTCCGCCGTCGGGACGAGGGATCCCCCCGCCGGGCTCCTTGCACAGATGAACGCTTTGCATCCGACAAGGGAGCGAGATCTCATGGCAAGCAGACAATTCGAAGGTTCGACGTTGTTGAAGTACTCCAGCATTGGCACGCCGGCCGGCCGAAGCTGATGGTGGCATCCAGCCTCGGGGTGGACCCGAAGACCGTCCGCAAGTGCATCAAGTCGGCTGAAGAGACCGGGCTCAGCCCGGGTGGCCCGCCGCCGGCACGGGCCGAGTGAGCTGAGCTCGTCTGCGGCTGGTTCCCCGAGTTGGTCGAGGCCAGGTCTCGGAGCGCCACCTATCCGATGATCGATGTCCATCGAGCCCGCATCGAGTCAATGACTGCGTCCAACACCGTCTCGACCGTCCATCAGCGGTTGAGGGACGAATACGGTTTGGCCGTCGGCATCACGAGCTTCCTGCCCTGGGGTGGCTCTCAAATTGGCCATGCCGGTATTGCCGCGTTCGCGACCGCACTCGTCGGAACCATCGACTCGGCCTTGACGATTGATGCCCTCTTCGAAACTGACAGACAGGTGATTCAGACCGGCCGAATACGAGGTGCGGTACGTGCCAGCGGGGCGACCTTCGACATTCCCGAAGTCCACACTTGGACGATCAGGAACGACAAGGCCGTTGCCGCCCACTTCGCCTACGAGACTCCGACCTTGGTCGAATCGATTGGACGGACAATTTGAAGAGCCTTTTCCCGGTGGTCCACAGTCCAATGATTGTCGCAGTTGAGCCGGGCGGGCTGGCTTTACGTCGACGTAGGGGCCGTGCAAACCGGTTCTCCAACCGGATCCAGCGTTATCCATGCAGCATCAATTTCGGCTGGAGCCATTGAACAGAGCGAGTCGATCACGCCGGCATCAACCGTGATTTGCCCGATCGACTCGGCCAAGGGCTTAGAGAGGGAAACGTCTGTACGCTGCATGCTGGAGCCATCGGCACTCGCTGATGGTCAGGGTTGCTCGCCAGGAGGTCCGTTCCAATGGAAACTCGAGTCGCTGAGGTTGCCGATGGTGTCCATCAGCTCACGACCTACGTCTCAGACATGGACTTCAGCTTCAACCAATACCTGATTGCCGGCGACGAGCCGCTGTTGTTCCACACGGGTCCCCGCCATATGTTCCCGTCCGTTTCCGAGGCCGTGTCGCGGGTTGTGCCAATCGACACGATGCGATGGATCTCCTTCGGCCACGTCGAGGCAGACGAGTGCGGATCCATGAATGACTGGCTGGCCGCCGCGCCGCTATCGATCGTCGTACAAGGAATGACCGGCTGCATGGTGTCAATCACGGATCTCGCCGACCGTCCGCCGCGCCCGCTCGCAGATGGTGACGTGCTCGATATCGGCGGGCATCGAATGCGCTGGCTCGATACGCCACACGTGCCTCATGGTTGGGAAGCCGGCCTCTTCTACGACGAGACGACTCGGACACTGTTCTGCGGCGATCTCTTCACCCAGACCGGCGCCTACCCAGCCACCACAACCGACGACATCATGGGCCCGGCAATCGCGGGCGAGGATCTCTTTCAAGCGTCATCGCTCGCGCCGGCCAGCGGCGCCACTGTCCGACGACTGGCAGACCTTGGCATCGACACCTTGGCACTCATGCACGGTCCCACGTACACCGGCGACTGCCGGGGAGCACTGCTTGATCTGGCTGACGACTTCGACAAGCGAATTGCCGGTGCCCTCAACAGTTCGCCCAGCTGATTCTTAGCGACGGGGTTCACCTGACACGGTTCTCGAGAATCCCCATGGGCAAAGCCTGCTTAACAGGTAACCCTTGAGATAGCTCCGACCTGGACACGTTGCGTCGTCCCTGTCTTGAGCACAGCCTTCGTCGATCCCAATGACCTACCGAGGATCAGAGCCCGGTTACCAGCCGCGTGATGCGATCCCTCAGTTCGGTGGGTATCAGGGGTTGGGTGGCCGCTATGGCGTGGGCATCGCGGCCGACCAGGTAGCGGGCTCGCGGCGAGCCGATGGTGAAGGCCTTTCCGATCACCTTGGCTACGCCTTCCGGCTCACCCATGAAACCGGTAAACGACTTGAGCAGAGATTGGATCCGGTGGTACCCGGCCTCGTAGTTCGACCCGGGATGGTGGGAGATGTCTTTCCCAAGCTGCTCCCAGATCCCAGTTTTAAAGCCACCTGGCTCTACCAACACCACCTTGATGCCGTCACGGGCGACTTCGAGGCGCAAGGCATCGGACGCGGCCTCGAGAGCGTGCTTGCAGGCTTGGTACCACCCACTAAACGGAGTGGTAATCAGTCCGTAGATGGACGAGACGTTCACGATTCGACCCTGGCCTGCCGCACGCATATGGGGCAACGCCAACCGCGACAGCCGCATGGGTGCTATCACCATCGTCTCCAGTTGATGGCGCGCCTCCTCGTCGGTGACGTCTTCAATCGCGCCGACTCCCGAGAACCCGGCGTTGTTAACCACGGCCCATGGGCGTAACTCGGAGATGACGGCGGCGCAACGCACAGCATCCGTAACGTCCAGCAGCACTGTGTCAACCGTGACTCCTGCGTTCGCTGCGGCTTGAGCTACCTCCACGGCCTTGGCCTCCGAGCGGACCGAGCCAACCGAGTGGAATCCGAGCGCGGCAAGATGCACCACGGTTGCCAGGCCGATACCGGAGTTGGCTCCCGTTGTGAGCACCGTCCGCTCGCTACGATCCATCGTCATTTGACTCTTCTCATCGAAGGTTGGCTGATGCGGTGTACTCGGTCATGCCGTTCGATCCAAAGACCCGCACTCGGCGCCGGTCCCGCTATCGCCATGCCAATCGCCGGCCTTTCCCGAGCACAAAACTCACCACCCAGGCAAGGAAGAACACGACCGCGACGATCCACAGAATGTGAAGGGCAAAGGTCGCCCCAGCAGAGATCAATACGAGCAGTAGCAAAATCAGAATTAGTCCCACACTGCGACCCTTCCCCCGCTTTGGGAGCTTCAAACCAGGCCAGAGGTGGCAGGACCGTGACAGGCAAACTAGGCACCAAGGCCTGTCTTACCAATGCCCGGTTGGCGTACCACTAGTCCCGACCTTGCCCCACGAAGATCGGCGGTCGTCGGTCGTCGGTCGCCCCAGGGCAGCGCTCGTTCGAGCTGCGCCGCCACCCGGAAGAGGATGTCCTCGCGCCCGCAGGGAGCGACGATCTGCACTCCGATCGGGAGTCCGCTGGTGCTGTGACCGAGAGGGAGGCTGATCGCCGGCCGGCCACCAACGCCGTGTCACCCTGAAGACCAGGGTTCAGAACTTGGCGCCCCGACACCATACGAAATATCCGAGCAGCATGATCGCAGCGAGGCCACCGACATATATCTCTACTCCACGGACCAGGCCGAGGTCTCGGTACCCGGCTGCGGCAAACAGCAGGGCCGCAATGATCCCAACTAGGAAGCCGGGCCTTCGGCACGTGGACCGTAGATAGGCAAAGAAGCTTCGATTCTCGCCTTCGTATTGCCACTTCGTGCCAGAGAGCAAGGATGCGTATTTTCGCTTCACGAGCAACCGCCTGCTTCAGGTCCCGAAATCCAGCGGTAGTACCCGCGGGCCGCGGACCTGTCCGACCGACCACATCACGGCTTCGGCGTCGGCCAGGGTGGAGTCGGGAATGCGATCGAGGAATCGCCGCACCGCGGTGTCAAGCTCCATCCGAGCCAGATTTGAACCGAGACACCGGTGGATGCCAACGCCAATCGCGAAGTGCCGATTGAGGGCGCGATCGAGGATGACCTCGTCAGGATGATCGAAGGCATCCGGATCCCGATTGGCGGCGGGGAACGGAAGGAGGAGCGGATCGCCGGCCTTCATGAGGCAACCGCCCAGTTCGGTGTCCTGGGTCACCTCTCGCGCCATGGTGACCGGCGAAAAGGCCCGGAGAAACTCCTTAATGGCGGTCGGCCACAGGTCCGGCTCGTCACGCAGGCGCTTCCGCTGCTCGGGATGACTGGCGAGATGCCACAGGGTCGCCCCGATGGCGCTCCACATGGTGTCGATACCAGCCACCAACAGAAGCAGGCACCCCCCGAAGATCTCGGGATCGGTTAACGGGCGACCTTCGAACTCGGCTCCCAATAAAAAGGTCACGATGTCGTCACTGGGCTCCACCCGTCGACGCTCGACGTGCTCCTGTAAGTACCGGAGAAGTCGAGAAGGGTGGCGATGGCAACATTGACGTCGGTAGGGGCCACTTCGAGCATGTCGTGCACCCAGACCCGGAATCGATCCCCGTCGTCAGGGGGGATGCCGAGCACGGTGGCGATCACCTGCACCGGGATGTGCTGGGCATAGTCGCGTGCACCGTCGCAGCCGGCGGCGCCCGCGAATCAGTCGATGAGCCGGTCGGCGAGTTGCTCCACGAACGGTTCCAACTGCTTGATCCTGCCCGGGGAGAAGAACGGCAACAGCATCCGGCGGAAGGCGGTGTGGTACGGCGGATCCGACGAGATAGAGGGAACTTCGAGACCGAAGTCGCTCATGGCCCCAACTCGGCCACCACCGGACTGCGAGACGAGAATGTCCCGGTGTCACGGGCACTCGCCTCGATGTCCTCGTAACGGGTTGGGACCCACATGCCCCGGAACTTTTCGGAACGGGCGACCGGGCAGGCCGGGCGCAGATGGCGCCAGATAGAAATGGGGTCGGCGGCGTACTCGGGATCGAAGTGATTGGACTCTTGGGTCCAGTCGACAACCGTCATCCGGTTTCTGCTCCGCGGTTCGGTTCTCCGCCACAATGGCACGATCCACCGCTGCCTCACAATGCCAGTCGACGGGTTCCGGACCATCACGACACCTGAGCGATTCCGAGTCGACCGACTCGTCTCCACAACGCGACATCTGCCGGGGCTATGCCAGACATCGCCCGTCACATCGATACAGGGGGATTCGAGATGTCGCATGTTGCTCGTAGGCGGTTTTCCGTGGTGGTTACTGCCGCGCTCTGCATGGCGGCGGCCGCATGCACCGGGTGTTCGTGCACTGCGTGATGTGCGAGAGCCGCACACCGGCGGTGGCGGTGACATGGCTGCAGCGGCACCACCGGCTCGATCTCACTGCGGCCAAGGACCAGGTGCGGGCGACCATGGCGTGGGCCCGGATGGGCCTGGTCGGTGCCTGACGCTGCTCTGGTCCGGAGAACCCGTAGAAGAAGAGGGGCCACCCGGCTGACCGGCCGCCCGGCTGACCGGTCGCCCGGCTGACCGGTCGCGCCTAGCCTTGGGACTCGTGTCAGGCTTCGCGTCGCCATCCGTGTCACCGTCGCCACGCCCCGACACTATGGCCGCGGCGGTCTATCAATCGCCGGGAGTCGTCACCGTAGAGCGCCGTGCCGTTCCGCCGCCGGGGCCGGGTCAGATTCTGGTCGCCGTACACAACTGCGGAATCTGCGGTTCGGATATCCACCAGTTGCGAGATGGCTGGGGCCTCAAAGCGGGTGCGGTGGCCGGTCACGAATGGGCCGGGACCATCGTGGCCCTTGGCAAGGGTGTCGACACCTGGTCGATCGGCGAGCAGGTGGTGGGTGGTCCCTCCCCCCGGTGCGGGATGTGCCGTCGCTGTGTCGAGGGCAAACCCTCCCAGTGCGAGAACCGCCCGGTCGACATCACCGACTGGCCTGACGGAGCCTTTGCCGAGTACATCCTGGTGGCGGCGGCCGGTGTGCTCCGCCTCCCTGAAGGCCTCTCGGCCCGTCATGCCGCGCTGGCCGAGCCCCTGGCCGTCGCCCTCCATGGCATCACTCGATCCGGGATCGCCGCCGGTGATACCGCCATGGTCATCGGGGCGGGCCCCATCGGAGCGCTCTCGGTGGTCGCCCTGCAAGCCATGGGTGTCACCGACGTCACCGTGGTCGAGCCCAACGAGGGCCGCAAGCAACTGGCCCGGAGTCTGGGCGCCACTGCTGTCCTCGACCCATCCGACCTCGACCTCTTCCCGATGTGGGAGCCCGAACGCCTCTCGGGGCGAGCCGTGCACGTGGTGTTGGAGTGTTCGGGGCGCAAGGAAGCCATCGAGGCGGGCTTCAATCAGCTTGGCCGCGGCGGCGTGCTGGTGATGGTGGGAGCCGGCATCGAGGCACCCTCGTTCGACCCCAACCGGATGATCCTCAACGAGCTCTCCGTGTGTGGTTCGTTCGTCTACGACCAGGGAGGGTTCGAGCGGGCCATTGAGCTGCTGGCATCGGGAAACATCCCCGGCGAACTGCTCATTGATACCACCGACGTGCCGCTCAGCGGCCTGGGTGACGCGCTGGAGGCGTTGGCCACCGGACGGATCGCCGGCAAGGTCATGGTGGTCCCCGAGGTGCGGCAGTGATGCCGCACGACTTCTACCCGTCGGGGAATCCCCGGTTCAACCATGTGGCCATGTCACTGCCGGCCGATCAGTTGGACCTGGACGGCCGGCGAGACATCTGTCGGTTCTTCGGTGACGTGCTCGGTTTCGAAGAGCTCGACGTGATGACCGAGGACCGGCGCCGTCTCGTCCTCAGCTGCGTGCACTGGGACCAGTTCATCTTTCTCGTTGCCGAGGATGACCCGATGCGGTGCCCACGGATGGACCACTTCGGCATGTCGGTCGGCACCCTCGACGAATTGGTCAACCTCGAAAAACGGATCGAAGCATTCCGGGCCGGGGACGACCGGGTCGACCTCATCAACTTGAATGTCGACGACCAAGGGATGGTCAAGATCCACTCCGTATATGTGAAGTACATCCTGCCGATGATGTGCGAGTTCCAATACTGGGAGTTCACCCGGTGAGCGGTTCCCCCAACCGGGTTCCGGCCTAGCTCAGTTCGGCCTAGCTCAGTTCGGCCAGACGCTTCACAAACTCGTCGACATCATCCTCGGTGGTGTCGAACGACGCCATCCACCGGGCCTGACCCGTGGTGTCATCCCACAGGTAGAACGGGAAGTCGCGCTGCAGTGCCTCAGCCACAGACGTCGGCAATGTGGCAAAGACGGCATTGGACTGCACCGGTTGGGACACGGTCACTCCGGGCACTCGAGAGACTCCGTCGGCCAGACGCCGGGCCATGGCGTTGGAGTGTTCGGCATTTCTCCGCCACAGGTCATCCGAGAGCAGGGCTACGAACTGGGCCGACACGAACCGCATCTTGGAGGCGAGCTGCATTGACTGCTTACGGATGTAGGGAAGGGACCCCGCCGCCTCGGGGCGGAGGACGATGACGGCTTCGGCCCCCATGGCACCGTTCTTGGTACCGCCGAAGGACAACACGTCGACGCCGCAGGCCTCGCCGACGTCGCCGAGCCCGACCCCGAGAAACGCCGCGGCGTTGGAGAGTCGGGCACCGTCGAGATGCAGCAGCATCCCGTGAGTGTGCGCCCAGCTTCCGAGCGCCGACACCTCTTCGAGGCTGTAACAGGTCCCGAGCTCGGTGGCCTGGGCGATCGACACCACCCGGGGCTGTACGTGGTGCTCGTTGCCGGCTCCCGTCGCTACCGACTCGACAAGATCGGGAGTGAGTTTGCCATCCGGGGTCGGGACCGGGACCAACTTGGAGCCCAGATGTTTTTCGGGTGCTCCGCACTCGTCGACATTGATGTGGGCGCCATCGGCGCAGATCACACACTGGAACGGGTACAGCATCGACTGCAGCCCGACCACGTTGGCGCCGGTCCCGTTGAAGGTGAAGAACACCTCAGCGCCTTCACCGAAGTGTTGTCGGAACAACCGGACTGCCTCGGCGGTGACCGGGTCGGCCCCATAGGCGGGAGCGTGGCCGGCGTTGGCGGCAATGATGGCGGCCAGGACATCGGGATGGATGCCGGACCAGTTGTCGCTGGCAAAGGTTGGCCGACCGATCGTCATGATCCTCCTTTTGATGGTGACCCCACCTCGACAGTCTTCTACGCCGGCGCCCGCTCCCGCCCGCTCCCGGACCCAGCCGATGCCAGGGCCCATCAGCCACCTGGGTTACCGGGACAGGCACTCCCCTGGGCCCACATCCTGTAGAAAGCCATGGCACCCTCTGCCCGTGAGGTGCCCACCACGCACTCTCCAACCACGGGGCCGGATGATATCTGCCGAGTCGACCGGTTGCCCCGGTATCGCCACACCGGCCGCACATGTGTTCTGGCCGTGTCGGCGTGCCTGGTTCTGCTGGCTTGCCTCCTCGAGCCCCGAACCAGCGCGGTGGTCGCCGAAGTGCTGCCCCTTTTTGGGAGTCGTGTGCGGTCTCCTCGTCATCCGGGGCGCCTGGCGCACGTGGCACACGCCCTCGGCTACGTCTCGGTGGGTAACGTGTTCCTTGGGCGCTCGCCGTTCGCTGGTGGCAGTTGGTAGGGTCCCGCAACACCAGCGGGCGCAGGATAGCCTGCCGGTCGGGGGACCGGATGGGGACAGACCAGCCAAGCGACACCAACACCCGACACGGACTGCACTGGGCCCTTGTGGTCCTGGCGGTCGGTGCAGTCTTCGCTGTCGGTCTGCCGATGGCTCTATCGGCACCCGGGCCCGGTGCAGCCACCACCCCGGCATTGCCCCTCGTCCCCAGTCTGGCCCAGGCCCACCCGGTCCCTGCCAACTCCGCCGCCCCGGCCACCTTCGTTGATCCCACCATCTCCCAGCCGGACCCCGCGGTGGTCTGGGACCCGGCTACCCAGCGGTACCGGATGTATACCACCAAGCAGCGGTTCGGCAACGTGCCCGAATGGGAGGCCGCCACCCCGCTCGGGCCCTGGACCTTCGTCGGCGATGCGCTACCCAAACTGCCGGTCGGGACCCAGGCCGACGACTTCCGGGTGTGGGCACCCGAGGTGGCTGACATAAATGGCATCTGGACGATGTGGGGGTCGGCTGCGGTCACCGGCCATCCTGCTTTGTGCCTCTACCGGGCCACCGCCAGGACCGCAGCCGGTCCCTTCGTGGTCGACCCTCGGCCGGTGTTCCCATGTGCAGTCAACCGCTACGGGGACATCGACCCACAGATGGTGGAGTCCGGCGGGGATTGGTGGCTGATCTACAAGCCGGACCTCAACGCGATCGGCCTGCCCACCCAACTCGATGCACTGCAGCTCGGTGCCGATGGGCTCCCCACCGGGTCGGTGCATGTGCTTCTCACCTCCTCCCTCCCCTGGGAGCGGGGGCTGGTCGAGGCGCCCGGAATGGTGCTGGACCCGGTGACCAAGCAGTGGTGGGTGACCTATTCGGGCGGGCAAGCCTCCGCCGACTACGAGATCGCTGCTGCCCCGTGCGCGACGGTGGCTGGCCCGTGCGACCAGAGGAAGCTGGTCCACCTGGTCTCGACCAACGCCCAGGGAAGCGGGCCCGGGGAGCAGAAGGTCTTCGTCGACATCAAGGGTGGGGTGTGGATGGCCTACAGCACGACCGGCGCGGTAGGCGGGCCGGGGGCGCTGCGGCCCGCCGCCCTGGTCCGACTCGGGTTCACTGCGGCCGGCACGCCCTACGTGGCCAAGGCCAACCAGCCGGGATAGGCCGGCACTGCACAACGCCGGGCCGCGTCGGCCAGCTCTGACCTACATCCGCGAGTGATCCACTGACCCCCTGGGGTCCGGTGCCCGACCCGGGTTGCCCCGGTCTTGAGTGAGCGTTGACAGCCACGGCATGACCGGCGACGAGATCACCCGGGCCGGGGACGCCCCGGCAGGGGCCACGGCAGCTGGCACCAGAGCCAGGCACACGCCCACCACCGGGGACGACAGCCACATCGTGGTCCGTCGTCTGCTCACCCGGTTCCTCCTTACCGCCCCTCGTGCGGCCGCGGCCCACAAGGTAGCCCGCCCCTCGTGCGGCGCTGGCCTCCCACCGGGGCCGGAGTCGTTCAAGAAAAGTTTCACCATGGTTCACCTGACGGCCATCCACACATCACGGGCCGTTCATACAAGTTCCGTACTGTTCCTCATGTAATGGAAATTCCAGAGAAAGCCAAAACCCACGCTACGAGTGGGCTCCCCGTCATGAACATCCACACGGAGGTCACCCCGACAGTGCAGCAGACACCGTCCCCCCCGGCGGCACCCAAATCCCGAAAGCGGGCCACTCGGGCCACTCGGGTCCTGGCGCTCGCCACCGCGTCGGCCGGCATGCTGTTGGCCGCCTGTGGATCGTCGTCACCAACGGCGTCCACGTCCACGTCCACCACCACAGCCAGCGGAAGCGACCCATATCTGGCTGCCGACCTGAAAGCCGGTGCCGCCCAACTGACCGGGGCCGGCTCCACGTTCGTGCAACCAGTGTTCACCAAGGCGTTTTACACCTACTCCAGCAAGAACTCAGGTGTCACGGTGAACTACCAGGCAGTTGGCAGTGGTGCCGGGATCACCGCTTTCGAGGGAGGGACCGTCAACTTCGGTGCCTCCGACGTACCCATGGCCGCCGCTGACGTGGCCAAAGCGCCCGCCGCCTACGGCGGGGTACTGCAGGTACCCGACACCCTCGGGGGTGTCACCCTTTCGTACAACCTGCCGGGGGTGAAGACCGGGCTCAAGCTCGACGCACCGACCATCGCCGGGATTTTCGCCGGGACCATCTCCAAGTGGAACGATCCCGCCATCACCGCGCTCAACCCCGGGGTCAGCCTCCCGAGCCAACCCATCACCACCGTGCATCGTTCGGACAGCAGCGGCACCACCTACATCTTCACCGACTACTTGAACACGGTGTCGACGACCTGGGCCGCGGGCCCGGGGAAGGGAAAGTCGGTCACCTGGCCGGCCTCCAGTGTCGGGTCAGCCGGCAACTCCGGAGTTGCCGGAAGCATCAAGTCGACCCCCTACTCCATCGGGTACGTCGAGTTGGCGTACGCCCTGCAAAACAGCTTCACCTATGCCGCGGTGAAGAACGTGGCCGGGTCCTACGTGACGCCCTCGCTGGCTTCGGTGGGTGCTGACGCGGCGCAGAAGCCCAACGTCTCATCGACCGACTTCTCCATTGTCAATCAGGCCGGATCGGGCAGCTACCCGATCTCGGGCTACAGCTGGGCGCTCATCGCCAAGAAGCAATCCAGCGCCGCCACCGGTAAGTCCCTGGTGGCCGTGCTCGACTGGCTGACCCACACCGGAGGCGGGCAGGACCAGTCGGCCAGCCTCGACTATGTGCCCCTGCCGACCAATATCCAGACCCTGGCTCGCCAAACCCTGCTGATGGTCACCGGGCCAGACGGGACCACCCCCCTGTTGACCAAGTAGAAGGGTCAGTTTGTCCATCTCAGGATCACCATCCCCGGGTACGGCGAGGCGCACATGGCGCCTCGCCGTACCCGACCGCACGTACCGCATTCTCCTCGGCGTGGCCGGGGGGATTTTTGCCGTCCTTCTCATTGCGTTCGTGGTGGCCATGGCCACCCAGGCCGTACCCGCCTTCTCCAAGCTCGGGGTGTCGTTCCTCTGGGGTTCGAACTGGGATCCCGCCCACAATCACTTCGGCGTTCTCCCCTTCGCGGTCGGCACCATCGAGACCACTGTCATCGCGGTGGCCCTGGCCGTCCCCATTGGCCTCGGCACCGCCCTCGCCCTCGCCTACCTTGCCCCCAGAAGGCTCCGCGCCCCGCTGTCGACAGCTGTTGAACTGTTGGCCGCCGTTCCCAGCGTCGTCTACGGACTGTGGGGTTTGGTAGCTGTCGCCCCACTTTTTCGCACCACCGTCGAGCCGCAGCTGACCTCTGTCCTCGGATGGACGGGTTTGCTCGGGGGACCGAATCAGGGAGTGGGCCTTCTGTTGGCCGGAGTCATCCTGTTCATCATGGTGCTCCCCACCATGGTGGCAATCTCACGTGATGTCCTGGCCGCGGTTCCCCACGACCAGGTCGAAGGGGCCATGGCCCTGGGGGCGACCCGGTGGCAGGTACTACGCAAGGTGATTGTCCCGGGAGCCCGGGTCGGTCTGCTCGGGGCCTTTACCCTGGCCACCGGCCGGGCGTTGGGCGAAACCGTGGCGGTGGCCCTGGTCATCGGCAACTCCGCCCATCTGGCCCCCTCCCTCAAGGCCAATGCCGGGACCATCCCATCCCTCATCGTGAGCAGCTTCGGGGAGGCCAGCGGCACGCAGCTCAATGTGCTGTTCGCCGCGGCCCTGGTGCTGTTGGTGGTGGGCATCGGCGTCAACGCGCTGGCCAGAGTGTTCGTCCGGTCGGTCAAGCGGAGCGGCGCGGCATCGGTGACGGTGGCATGAGCTCGATCTCCTTCGACTCCTCCCTCGATCCGATTCTGTCGCGGCGGGCCGCCATCCAGAAGATCGCCGCGTCGTCCATCGCCCGCCGCAAGGTCTATTCGAAGGTCGCCATCAGCGTCTGTCTCTTGTGTCTTGTCGTGGCCCTCATCCCGTTGGTGGCGATCATCACCTATGTGGCGGCCAAAGGCATCCCGGCATGGAATGCCGACTTCTTCACCCAGGTGACCAAACCCGAAGGCATACCCAATGGTGGCGTCTGGAACGCCATCGTCGGTTCTCTGATCATCGACGGCATCGCGGTGGCCGCCAGCGTTCCCTTCGGGATCCTCGGGGGTCTCTTCCTGGCAGAATCGGACGGTCCCGCCGCCGCCGCGGTTCGCTTTTCCGCCGATATCCTCACCGGGGTTCCGTCCATAACCATCGGCATCTTCGGTTATATTGTGTGGGTCAAGACCGTGGGCTCATACAGCGGGTTTGCCGGTGCGTTCGCCATCGCCATCATCATGTTGCCGGTGATCATGCGGGCGGCCGAGACCGCCATCCGTGGGGTGCCGGTCACGCTCCGCGAAGCCGGCCTTTCGCTCGGGGCCCGCAGGAGCACAGTGGCCCGAAGGGTGGTTTTGCCGGCAGCGCTGCCCGGGCTGCTCACCGGGGTGTTGTTGGCTGTTGCCAGAGGTGCGGGAGAGACCGCGCCTTTGCTCTTCACCATCTTCGGGAACCAGTTCTTTCAGGCAAATCCCACCAAAGCAATGGAAGCCCTCCCCCAGGCGATCTACACCTACAGCAGTCAGCCTTATAACGACCTGATCCAGATTGCCTGGGGCGCGGCTTTGTTGTTGATGGTGGTGATCCTCGTGCTGAACGTGGGAAGCCGACTGATGGCGGCCCGACTGAGAAGAGAGAGACGATGACCGAACCATTGACCACGCCAGCGCATATCGCCCAGTCCATCGGGCTGACTACCGAAGAGGTCTTTGTGGGACATCATGCCGGCGCGGCGAAAGCCATGCGCCTCGAGAACGTGACTGTGACATTTGGCGGCCGGGCCGCAGTGCGCGGTGTGACGTTCGACGCCTACCAGCGGGAGGTCACCGCCCTCATCGGCCCGTCGGGATCAGGGAAGACCACCCTGCTCCGCGCGCTCAATCGGATGCACGACACCGTGCGCTCCGCCGCAGTCACCGGAACGGTCATGCTCGGGGATACCGACGTGTATGGCCGGTCCACCGATCCCACCCTGCTCCGGTCGCGGGTGGGCATGGTCTTTCAGCGGCCGAATCCGTTCCCCACCATGAGCATCTATGAGAATGCAGTGGCCGGGTTGCGGTTCAACGGAGTGCGGAAGAAGTCGCTTCTCGACGAAGCGGCCGAGTCCTCTCTGGTCGCCGCCGCCCTGTGGGACAGCGTGCGCGATCGGCTGAAGGTCCACGCCAGCACGCTGTCCGGGGGGGAGCAGCAGCGCCTGTGCATCGCTCGGGCCCTCGCCGTAGAGCCCGAAGTACTGCTCATGGACGAGCCCACTTCGGCTCTGGACCCGATCGCCACCAAACGGATCGAGGAGTTGATCGGCGAACTCAAAGACCGGGTCACCATCATCATCGTGACCCACAACATGCAACAGGCGATGCGGGTCTCCGACCGGTGTGCCTTTCTCCTGATGGGAGAAGACAGGACCGGAGAACTCATCGAGTTCAACTCGACGTCCAAACTGTTCAGCGAGCCGGACGACCCCCGGACCCTCGACTATATCAACGGTCGCTTCGGCTGATCAGGTAGTCGGTTGGCCCGGGATTGCCCGGTCAGTGGGTCAGTGGGTCAGTGGGTCAGTGGGTCGGCGGGTCGAGAACGGGGTCGGGCAGCCGGCGGTCGTGGACCCCGCTACCCGGTCAGGGTGCTGGTTCGTCACTATTGATTCGGAAACCCACGCCCCGCACGGTGAGGATGATGCGTGGGGATGACGGGTCGATCTCGAGTTTGGACCGAAGCCGATAGATATGGGTGTCGAGTGTCCGGCTGTCGGCCAACTCACTGTCCGGCCAGAGGAGATCGATCAACTCTTCACGGGTCCGGACCGATCCAAGTGGGGAAAGCAACACAGCCAGCAGATCGTACTCCCGGCGAGACAGGTGCACCTGATTTCCGTCCACCGTTACTTGGCGCCGGGAAAAGCTCACATGAACCCGTCCGAAGTGAAGGTCGCTCCGTTCGGCGGCAAGGGCGGTCCGGGCCTGGGCCGCGATTCCCTCATCAGCACCTGAGCCCTGCCGAAGGCCCGGCGGCTTGGCCACGGCCGGTTCTGGAGGGGACACCCGACGCAGGATGGTGTGCATCCTGGCTACCAGTTCGCGTAGGCGGAAGGGTTTGGTCACATAGTCGGCCGCCCCGAGTTCGAGTCCGAGCACCACATCGAGCTCGGCGTCCACCGCACTGATGATCAGAATCGGGACGGGGGCGATGGCATGCATCCGGCGGAGGACGTCAGTGCCATACATGTCCGGAAGCAAGAGATCGAGGAGCACGATGTCGGGGGTCTGTTCAGCGAAGCGCCGAATCCCGTCGACTCCGTCGGTCGCCACGTCGACGTAGTAACCCTCGAGACGCAGGGCCGATTCGAGGGCGAAGCGGTAGGACTCGTCATCTTCGACGACCAGCACTCGCACCTGGTCCTTCAAGACGGGTGGGGGCGTACCGGTATCGTCTCGATCCATGTCGCCGTGGCAGTGAGATGTGGTCGGCATAGCGCCGGAGCAACCTCCTTCCCGAATGGTACGAAGGGCAGGTGAACGGAGATCGACAGTCCAGCGATCGCAAGGTGAACGTTGAGTGAACGTTTCGCGACGGAGGGACAGGCGAAAAGGGTTGCGGTCACACTCGGGGCATGCGGCTGCGGAACATCCGCCCGAAGAGCTGGCCTCGTTCACACGATCCTGTAGGTCTGGATCCCGTGGGCCACCACCACCCCATCGGGGTCTGTGGCCGTGAGGTCGGTGAAGATCAGCTCCTTGCCCCGGCGGACCACCCGGGCGTGGCACACCAGGTCTGCCTGCTTGCACGCCGCCACATACTGAATGGACATGCCCACCGTGGAAGCCCGCATCCCTTTGTCGAAGTCGTGATTGGACCACGCCGCCGCCGCTCCGGCAGTGTCCAAACCGGCGGCGATGACTCCCCCGTGGTAGTAGGTGCCGTCGTTGGTGAGGTCCGGTCGGAAGGGAATACGAAGGGTCACATCATCGGGTTCGTATCGCTCGACAAGGATACCGAGCCCTGCCAGAAACGGCGTGGTGGGCATGAGCTCGGCAATGGCTGCCCGCCGCCGTTGCTGCTCTTGCTCGCTCAGTTTTCCCTCGGTCGGCGCCATTGTCTTCCCCCCGGGTCGGTGATTGGGATCACCCTAGGCGTGCGGTGGCTGCAGAGGACCGGACCGTTGCCGGCTCCATCTCCAATCAGCGGTTTGCGGCTCTGCACTACGGTGATGTGGGTGAGTTCACACGTCTTTGAATCGGCAAGACTCGGTCCGGTCACGCTCCGCAATCGGATCATCAAGGCGGCCACCTTCGAAGGTGTGATGCCTGACGGCCTGGTCAGCGATGCACTGATCGATTTCCATCGGCGGGTTGCCTCCGGTGGAGTCGGGATGACCACGGTGGCCTATCTCGCCGTCTCTCCCGAAGGCCGCACCGACCGGCACTGCATCTTCCTCCGCCCTGAAGCACTCCCGGGTCTCCGACAGCTCACCGAAGCGGTCCACGAAGACGGAGCCGCGGTGGCGGCACAGATCGGCCACGCCGGCCCGGTGGCCAACTCGAGGTCCAACAAGACACCGTCCTTGGCACCGTCCAATGGCTTCAGTCCGATGGGTACCCGTCTACGGGGCGTCACCGAACATGACATCGCCCGGATCACCGAGGACTACCGGAACGCCGCCACCATGGTGCTCGACGCCGGCTTCGACAGTATCGAGATACATCTCGGTCACAACTACCTCCTCAGTGCCTTCCTGAGCCCGAAGCTCAACAAGAGGGCCGACCAGTGGGGAGGGAGTCTCGAGAACCGGGCCCGTTTCCCCCGGCGGGTGGCCGAGGTGGTCCGGGAAGCTGTGGGTGATCGCATTGCCGTCACCGCCAAACTGAACATGGCCGACGGTGTCCCGGGGGGGTTCTGGCTCGATGAGAGCGTCGAGGTCGCCCGCATGCTCCAAGCCGATGGCAATCTCGATGCCCTCGAGCTCACCGGAGGCAGCTCGCTCGCCAACCCGATGTACCTCTTCCGCGGCGAGGTGCCTCTTCGGGAGTTCGCCGCCACCCTGCCGCCGGCCATCCGGGTGGGGTTTCGCCTGCTGGGCAAGCGCTTCATGCCGTACTATCCCTTCGAGGAAGCGTTCTTTCTGCCCTATGCCCGACAGTTCAGGGATGCGCTTGACATGCCGCTCATCCTTCTCGGCGGCGTCAACCGCCTCGATACCATCGAGCAGGCCGTAGACAACGGGTTCGATTTTGTGGCCATGGCCAGAGCCCTCCTGCGCGAGCCCGACCTCGTCAACAAGATGCGCAAGGGAGTCGCCAGCGAGTCCTTGTGCATCCACTGCAACAAGTGCATGCCCACCATCTACCGGGGTACCCGCTGTGTCCTGGTAGGTCCCAAACTGACCCACTGAGCACCCCCATGTGGGCGGCCCAACCCGTCAGCGTGGGCGGATCAATGGACCGGATCGAGCAGGACCCCGGGATTGAGGACACCGGCCGGGTCGAGTGACGCCTTGGCCGCCCGGAGCGCACTGGCAAACGGGTCGGGTCGTTGGCGGTCGTACCAGGGACGGTGGTCCCGACCCACCGAATGGTGATGGGTGATGGTACCTCCGGCCGCATGCAGGGCGTCGGAGACCGCGGCTTTTATCTCGTCCCACTGCGATACCTGTGAACCCCACCGCCCCGGGGCGAACACGCTGTAATACGGCGCGGGACCATCCGGATAGACGTGGGTGAACCGGCAGGTCACCCAACCGGTTCCGCACACCCGATGCAGCGCCTCATTGGCGGCCTGGGTGACGGTGGCGTGAAACTCGCCGAACCGGTCCCACGTGCAGGAGGTCTCGAACGTCTCCACGATCACTCCCATCCGGACCAGGGCGTCGCGGGTATAGGGAGCCCGCAGAAACGCGTTGCGCCAGGCCCCGGAGGCGCCCTCCCGGCTGGCCGGCCCGGTCTCCTGACCCGAGAGGGTGACCGCCCCGTCGTCGGAGAAGCGGGGTCCTTCGGGCAGCGTGCCGCCGTGATCTCGGCACAACTCCAGGGTCCGATCCATCCACGCTTCCACCGGATGGTCGGCTGATTCGAAGCCGAGTACCAACAGGCCCCCAGCCACCTGGGTACCGGCCGAAAGGAGCGCTTCTCCGGAATCCAGTAGACGGCAATTGGTCGGGTACAGCGCGGCTTGGGCGATGGCGCGGGTGGCGGCCACCGCCGCCTCGAAGGTGGCGAACTGGACCGAGGCGGAACCCCGCCAACGGGGTCGGTCCTGGAGTCGCATCCATGCTTCGGTGATGATGCCGAGGGTGCCCTCGGAACCGAGCAACATCCGGTCGGGCGACGGACCGGCGCCCGACCCAGGAAGTCGTCGTGATTCGAACATCCCTGCGGGGGTGACGGCCCGGATCGACTCGACCAGGTCATCGATGTGGGTGTAGACGGTGGCAAAATGGCCGCCCGCCCGGGTGGCCAGCCAACCACCCAACGTTGAGAACTCGAAGGACTGCGGGTAGTGCCTCAAGGTAAGACCATGAGGCCGAAGTTGGTCTTCCAACACCGGTCCGAGGGCACCGGCTTGGATGCGCGCCGCCCGGCTGGTGCGATCGATCTCGAGCACCCGGTCGAGCGCGGTCAGGTCGATTGACACCACACCCGGGTAACCGTCACCCACCCGCGCTTCGACTCCTCCGGTTACCGACGATCCACCCCCGAACGGAATGGCCGCCAAGCCCTCCGAACTGCACCAGTCGAGCACCGCCACCACCTCGACCTCGTTGGTGGGATGGGCCACTACGTCCGGCGGGTTGTCGAGCTGCCCGAGCATGTTGCGGACCACATCGCGGAAGGCCTTGCCATGGGTATGGGCGGCGCGGTCCGCTTTGTCGGTGCGACAGATCTCCTGCAGGGCCGCCGGAGGAATAACCCGCGATTGCCGCAACGAGATGTGGTCGAGTTCGGGAGGCGGCCGGGTCTCCATCTCCTCAGTGCCGAACCAGGTGCTCACCATGTCGGCCAGAGCCCGATCCTGGTCGGCAGAGGGTGCCTGGTCCTCCCACCCCCAACCCCACCACGATCTCGTCCGGTCAGTCACTTCGGCCCACCGTAGCTTCAGGGCCAGTGCTTCAGGGCCAGTGGCTCAGGGCCTCGGTACTTCAGCGCCTCAGTGCTTCAGCGCCTCAGTGCTTCAGCGCCGGGTGCCGCTTGGCCAACAGCGGCAGGATCAGACGTCGCGGTGCCAACCACCCACTGGCCGCCCCCACCTTGTTGGCGATCCCGGGGATGACCACGGCGCGGTCGGCATCCATTCCCGCGACCGCGGCAGCGGCAACCGCCTCAACCGGTACCCACATGAACTTCGGCAGTGAGTCGCTCGCCTCTTCATCGGAGAGACCCGCGGCTTGGCCGAAGCCGGTTTCGACTGGTCCCGGGCACAGCGTCGTCACGGTGACGCCGCTACCCCGCAGCTCGGCGCGGATGGCATGGCTGTAGGACAGTACGAACGCCTTGCTGGCTCCGTAACCGGCCTGTCCCGGAAGGGGCTGGAAGGCGGCGGTGGATGCCACATTGAGGATCGAGCCGCTCCGACGTTCGACCATGCCGGGGAGAAACGCCGTACAGAGGTGAACCACTGCCTCGACGTCGGTCCGGATCATGGCCAGTTCTCCGGCTATGTCGCCATTCTGTACGGCTCCCATGGTGGAGAGCCCGGCGTTGTTCACCAACACGTTGACCACCAGGTCCCGAGACGCGAGTTCGGAGACGATGTGGGAGCGTGACGCCTCGTCGGTCAAGTCGGCGGCGATCACTTCGGCTCTGATCCCATGTTTCGACGCCAACTCCTCGGCCAGCACCCGGAGCTTCGCCTCCCGTCGAGCCACCAACGTCACCCCGAGGCATTTAGCCGCCAGCAACGCGGCGATCTCGGCCCCGATCCCCGAGGACGCTCCGGTCACAAGGCAGGTACGGGCGGGGTTCGGGGCGGGAAGTGCCATGGCCAGAGCGTAGGTGCCCGCCGGCTACGGGACTGCGCCGTCGGTCAGTGCCTCTCGTTGTCGCTTTGGGCCCGTGCGGGCGATGCATAGACGGCCCGGGCCCGGAACCGAAGCGGGCGCTCCCCCAGTTCCTCGAGGTAGTGGGCTGTCCACCCCGCCACCCGGGCCACTGTGAAGATGATCCGCCCGGCATCAGGAGCCATTCCCGCCGCCCAGGAGATGGCGGCCAGGGCCAGGTCAACGTTGGCCGGTGGGATGCCATGGGCGGTGGCCAGGTCGATGATGGACCCGACCAGATCCCGTTGTTGGGCCGTGGCCATCTCATTGAACTGCGCGAGCAGCACGCCAAAACGGGGGTCACCACTCGCATAGACAGGGTGCCCGAACCCCGGGAGTACCCGTTGCCATCGCAGGGTGTCATCCAGGGCGCGTTGGGCCCCGTGGCGTTCGGCCTCGACCAAGAGGGCGTAGGCCAACTGGCTGGCCCCGCCATGCAACGGTCCGGCGATGGTCCCGAGCCCAGCCAGGAGGGCATCGCACAGATCGGCCCGGGTTGAGGCGGCTACCCGAACCGCCACGGTGGAGGTGGCCAATTCGTGGTCTGCCATCAGCACCAGGGCGGCATTGACGCTTCGAACCAGGCCCTCGGTAGGCGCCGGGCTCAGCTTGGCGGCCAGGCGCTCCGCCACCGATCCGGGGCGATCCGTACCGTCGGCCAGCACCAGAGGCACGCGTGTTGCCGGCGGGGATGGAAGCACGTCCACCATCGATGCCACCACCCCTCGAGCCGTGCGGGTCACGGTATCGGGGCGCAGGTCGGCGCGCAGTGGGTTATGGGCACCGGCCATCACCACCGCCCAGCGCATCATGTCCGATGCTCCCATGTCGGGTCGGTCACCCAGGGGAAGCGATTCCCACCGCCGTCCCGGTCCTTCTCTCGGCCCGGAAGGTGGACCTTCCCCGGTCCCCGACGACCCGTCATCAGAGTCGGTATTCCACAATCGCTCGGCCACCTCTTCGAACGCCATGGAGGAGGCCAGTTCGACAGCAGCCACCCCCCGGTAGGCCAGGCCGTCGTCGCGGAGTTGGGTGATGGAGGTGGTCACCGTGGCCAGTCGGGTCTCGACAGTCTTTGCGGTGCGGGCCCGAAGGGCCAACCGCTCGATGTCGTCCACGTCGAAGAGGCTCCGGCGGCTGTGCGGAGACGGGTGGGACGAGAGCAGCCCCCGGCTCACGTAGGCGTAGAGCGTGGTGATCTTGACCCCGAGACGACGGGCTGCCTCATCACTTTCGAGCATCCGAGCCATGGCTTCACCTTAGGCAGCAATATTGACTTGATCAACGTTTACACAAGGACGATTCCGGTACACACTGGACAGGAGTAAACAGAACCAGAACAAGCCGACCCGCAAGCGGCACATCGACCGCCAGCTTGCGCATCCAGCCCCAGGAGCATGCAATGGCAACCGCCGTACGAGATCTGATGTCAACCCCACCCGTGACCTGTGACACTGACGCGTCCTTAGCTGAGGCTGCAGGCCTGATGAATAGCCACGATATGGGCTCGGTAATCGTCACCGACGGTCCGAAGGTGACAGGCATCGTGACCGAACGCGACCTGCTGCGGGCGGCGGCCGGTCACGCCGATCCGCTGGCGGAGCCGGTCCATCTGTGGATGACCGCCAACCCCGACGTGTTGGCCCCTGACGAAGACGCCGCGGCGGCATGGACCAGCCTGACCCACCACCACTACCGCCACCTGCCCGTCGTCGAAGACGGAACTCTGGTCGGCGTGGTCTCCATCCGCGATCTCCTCTCGGTGGCCCAGATCCGTCCGGCCGACGAGGCCCGGACCGACCTACCCAGGGGCCTCGAAGGCGTGGTGGTGGCCGAGACCACCGTGGGTGACGTACGCGGCCACCAAGGCTTCTACCACTACCGGCAGTACTCGGCCGTGGAGTTGGCGGCCAACCGTTCCCTCGAGGACGTGTGGCAATTGCTCTTCGACGGTGAGCTTCCCGACCAGCGGGGCGCCGACGCATTCGCCGCCCAAGTGGCGGCGTTGCGAACCCTCCCCGACGGCGTGGCCTCGCTGTTGCCCTCTCTGGCGTCGGCCGGATCCCCCCTCGACGTATTGCGCACCATTGTCTCGCTTTTGGGTGCAGAGCTCGAGTGGCGGCCCACCCATGACATCGGCGAAGCCGAGTTGCGGCATCAGGCCCTCCACCTCTGTTCGGTCGTCCCCACCCTGTTGACCGCCGCCCATCGGCTCCGCAGCGGTCTCGAGCCCGTGCCTCCCCGCCAGGACCTGTCCTACGCCGCCAACTACCTGTGGATGCTGTTGGGCGAAGAAGCCCCGGCCGACCACGCCCGAGCCATCGAGCAGTACCTGATCCTCACCATCGACCACGGGTTCAATGCCTCAACCTTCGCGGCCCGCGTCATCACCTCCACCGGAGCCGACCTGGCCGCCGCCATCACCGGTGCCATCGGGGCGTTGTCGGGCCCACTCCACGGAGGTGCCCCCAGCCGGGCCCTCGACATGCTCGACGACATCGCCACGCCGGATCGTGCCGACACCTGGTTGCGGACCGCCGTCGAACGCGGTGAACGCATCATGGGCTTCGGCCACCGTGTCTACAAGACCGACGACCCTCGCTCACTATTTCTGCGGGGCGTTGCCCAGCAGTTGGATGGACCTCTCGTCGACTTCGCCGAACAGGTGGAGCGGACGGCTGTCGTTGTGCTCGCCGAGTTGAAGCCCGGGCGCCAGCTCTATACCAACGTGGAGTTCTTCGCCGGAGTGGTGATGCACACGTGCGGAATCCCGCGGGACATGTTCACCCCGACCTTCGCCTCGAGCCGGACCATCGGGTGGGCCACCCACGTGATGGAACAGGCGGCCGACAACCGGCTGATCCGGCCGGCAGCCCGGTACGTCGGGCCTCCCCCACCCCAGCTGGTCCCGGCACGCTAATCCGTCAGGACCGGCCCGGTGCCACCTTGGAAACGGGACGCTCCTCCACCCACTCGAGATGGAGTGTCCGACGGGTGAATTTCCAATCGTCCCCGACCCGTCGGTAGTCATCGCCGTAGCGGATGTACCAGACCACCACGGTGCCCTCCGATGCCACCGTGCCCTCCGATGCCACGGTGCCCTCCGATGCCACCGTGCCGGTAACCGGCGAGCCGGCCTCGGCCGCCATCACATGATGGGCAACGCACCGCACGCTGCCACTGGCGGTGTCGGCTTCGATGACGAACTCGTGATTCGACATCTGATGGAACGTCCGGCGGTAGTGGCGGAGCGCTTCGGGGATCCGACGCAACTCGTCGTGGCCCGCCCGGGTGATGACCGGCCGGAAGTCTTCGGGATAGTTCGGCACCACCAACTCACCGTGTTCGACAAACAGCGAAGCGAAGCGGTCGCCGTCTTGGAAGTCGACAGCCGCCGCATACGAGGCGGACAGCGATCGGAGCGCCAATTCATCAACCAGTCGTCGGTCCGCATTTTGATGGTGACCGATCATTCGGCTCCGTCCCGAGCCGTCGTTGCCGTTCCATTCAGTCCCATCCGTTCGGCGAATACCGACATTTCGTCGTTGATCTTGTCGAGGTCATCGATGATCGACGTCGACACAATCAATCGATCAGCCCCCAACGACACGGCTTCGGCCACCGTGTCCTCGGACGTGGTGGGTAGATATCCACTCAACGAGATCTCGATGTCGTCCGGTTGCCGTCCTTCCTGTTCGGCCGCGTCTCGCATCTGGACGACACGGGTACGCACCTCGTCGGGGGTCAGACCCAATGGCTGGAAGCCGGCTCCTACCCGCCCTGCCCGCCGCGCCGCGGCTTCACTGTGGCCGCCGATATGGATCGGGACCCCGCCCGCCCGAAACGGCTTGGGGAAGCAGTGCGCATGGTGGAATGAGACAAACTGACCATCAAAGGATGCGCCGTCCGGCCCGGATTCCGCCCACAACAAGCGCATGGCCGCAATCGACTCGTCAGTGCGCTTCCCCCGGGTGCGGGGGTCGGCGCCGGTGGCACGGAGCTCCTCGTCCATCCACCCCACACCCACGCACATCCGCACCCTGCCTTTCGACAACGCATCAACGGTGGCGATGCGCTTGGCCAGCACGACGGCTTGATGATTGGGAAGCACCAACACCCCGGTGGCCAGGGTGATCCTTTCGGTCACAGCAGCCAAGTAGGCCATCAGATCGAGCGGGTCCGGTATCGGGCAGTCGTCGGGTAACGGCATCTTCCCTGAGGACGAGTAGGGGTAGGTGCTCTCATAGGCCGACACCACCACCGCGTGTTCCACCAGCACCACCGATTCGAACCCACACGCCTCGGCGTGACGGGCAAACGACGTCATCCACACGGGATCAGCGGTGACCCCGGCCCGAACGGGGGGAATGATGCCGAACCGCATGGGAGTCCGTCCTTTCGCGCTCTATCGGAGGCCGCTCGGCTTCCGATATCTCAACCGCGATGTAGCAGCTGGAAACCTGAGGTTACGCGTAAGCACGGTTCGAGGCCCGGTACAATGGACTGGTGGACCCCGACGCCGAATTTGAGCGTGGTGTCGCGCCCCACAATGCGGGCGCCCCGGGTGGGCCGGCCGCCCCCGTTGACCAAGCTCGTTACGAAGCGAGACGGGCGGGGACGGCGCGGGTGCACAGGCGCCAGTTCATCGCCTTGGCCGCCACCGGCGGCATAGCGGCGGCGGGAGGCGTGGCTCTGGCGTTGTCCGAGCACAATAAGGGCCCGGGCCATCCGGCCACCGCTCGAACCACCACGCCGGCCAAGGCCAAGAAGTCCGCCACCGCCACGGGGCAGGTCACCAATACCAAGCTCGCCGACGGGGTCACCATCCCGGTCAATCCGGCCATCGTGGCCGAGAACGCCAAGATCGGACATGCCTGGTGGGTGACCACCCCCCAACGGGTCGGTGACATTCAGGGCTACGCCAATCAATGCAGTGCGGCAGTGGGTGACACCATCACACTCTTCGTGAGCACAAAGGCCCCCCACTTTCACGTCGAGGCCTACCGCATGGGTTATTACCAGGGGATCGGGGCCCGCCTGGTGTGGCAGTCGGACGAGGTGGCCGGAGTTCGTCAGGCGCAGCCCACGGTGGTTGCCCCCACCAACACCATTGCGTGCAACTGGAATCCCTCGCTCACTGTCCCGGTGACTGCGACCTGGCCTCCCGGTGCCTACCTGCTGAAGCTGGTCGGACCCGGCAATGAACAGCAGTACATCCCACTCTGCGTCAGGGACGACTCGTCCAAAGCCGCCATCGTCATCCAATCGAGCGTGACCACCTGGCAGGCCTACAACCGTTGGGGTGGCTACAGCCTCTACTACGGAAACCGGGGCGGAACCCTTTCGTTCACCCATGATCCCGGAGGCGGCGACTATGACCACCGCGCCCGCATCGTCTCCTTTGACCGCCCCTACGATCCCGACTGGGCATCAGGGGCGGCGGACTTTGTGGGAAACGAGTTTCCGGTCATTTATCAAGCCGAGCAGATGGGCCTCGACGTGACCTACTGGACCGATGTCGACTTCCATGCCCGACCCCAGCTCCTGAACAACCACAAGGCGCTGATCAGCCTGGGGCACGACGAGTACTGGTCGCTCGAGATGCGTACCGGCGGAATCCAGTCGGTGGCTTCCGGGGTGAACATGGCCTTTCTCGGCGCCAATGCGTGCTACCGGCAGATCCGGTTCGAGCCCTCGCCCCTCGGGCCGAACCGCCATCAGGTCTGCTACAAATCTGCCTCCGAGGATCCACTCACCGGGACCGACAACACCCGGGTCACCGTCAACTGGTCGCAAGCACCGGTATCCAAACCCGAGAGCGAGCTGATCGGCAGTACCTACCAGGACATCGGCGCCAACGCTGCCATGGTGATCACCGAACCGAACTCTTGGGTATTTTCCGGAACCGGATTCACCCAGAACCAGCGTCTGGCCAAAGTGGTCCAGGGGGAGTTCGACCGCTACGTACCGGGCGGGTCGGGACCCACCAATCTCGACGTACTTGCTCATTCGATAGTTCCCAACCGGGGAGGCAACTACTCGGACGTCACCTGGTACACGGTGCCCAAGGGCGGCGGGGTCTTCGCCAGCGGGAACTCGACGTGGATCGGTGCGCTGGTCAACAGCACCCTGATCCCACCCAACGTGGTGCCCGATGCGATCCCCGGGGTGACGGCACCCCTGCTGCGGGTGATGGAGAACCTCTACTCTGTCATCGGTCTGGGGCCGGCCAACCTCACCCAGCCCTCGCAGGGGAATTGGCAAACCGTCTATTCCGCCGGATCGACGCCGGTCAAACCACCCACCGTGAACAACGCCGCCTGACCTACTCGCTTGCGGCGGTGGCCCTTGGCCCGATGGGCCGCACCGGCGGCCAGGCCGAGGATGCGCCCCTATGCGGCAGGGTGCTTCTCCACTGATGCTACGTCGGCGACCAGTCCGAGAGCGTCACCACGGCAAAGGCGCGGACACCGTCGAGGGGCGACAGGCGCTGCTGTCGCCTGCCTCCGTCTGGCCCCCCCTTCGCATGAGCGCGTCCGTGCGCGCTGCCGCTCACAAGAGTTGGCTTCTCTCTCGATGAGGCCAGATCGCGGCGAGCAGACTACCTGTGATCGGCTCGAAGTCGAAGGCGTTCGATCGAGGCACCACACGGAGAAGGTGACAGTCGAAGGAAGAGGACCCGGTCGAGAACGATGCTGGTCCGCCGCCGGAAGGCGCTCGCCCAGGGATCGTCGGCTCGACTACAGACGAAACCGCTCCCGGGTTGTTACCATCACCGTCGTGCCTGCAAAGGGCGGCGCCCACCTCCCCTACCTCCCCGGGCTCGACGGTCTTCGAGGCATTGCCGTCGGGGGAGTCCTCCTCTTCCATGGGGGCTACCTGAGAGGCGGCTATCTGGGCGTCGACCTTTTCTTCGTGCTTTCCGGCTACCTGATCACGACGCTTCTATTGACCGAGACCAACTCCACCGGCCGGGTGGCCTTGAAGAACTTCTGGGCGAGGCGAGCGCGCCGGCTTCTCCCGGCACTGGCGCTGATGCTCCTGGGCGTGGCCATCTATGCCTCGCTTGTCGCCCAACCCTCCGACCTCCATGAGATCCGTATCGACGCTCTGGCCACCATCGGCTATGTCGCCAATTGGCAATTCGTGGCCGAGCACTTCTCGTACTGGTCACTATTCAGCGCACCTTCGCCCCTCCAACATACGTGGAGCCTGGCCATCGAGGAGCAGTTCTACCTGGTGTGGCCGATCGTCGTGGCCTTCGTGGCCAGAAGGGTACGACACCGTCCTGAGCGGAACACGGCGCGCCACCGGCGTGAGCGGAACGCAGCGCGCCGAATCCTGATCATCTCCGTCGTGCTGGCGGTCGCCTCAGGAGTATGGGCTGTCATCTTGTACCGGATCGCCGGGGGGAACCGTGACTACTACGGGACCGACACGCGCGCCGCAGCAATCTTGCTCGGAGCGGCGTTGGCCGCCTTCATCGCCGTACGTGGGCCGGCCGCAACCCGCCGGGGCAGAGTCGGCGTCGAGGTGGCCGGTGTGGCGGGCGTCGTGTTCCTGGCCGTGGCTTGGTCGAGCCTGGCGGGGACCTCACCGGTGCTCTACCAGGGAGGCCTGTTCGCCTGTTCGCTCGCCGCGGTCGCCGTCATCGCCGCGGCCACGCATCCCACCAAGGGACCCATTGTCAAGGTGCTGCAAGTCCGCCCGCTGGTGCTGCTCGGAATGATCAGTTATGGCGTCTATCTCTACCACTGGCCGATATTCGTCTGGCTGGACCGAACCACCAAGCTGGCCGGCTGGCGATTGTTCGTTATCCAGTTCGCCATCACGTTGGCCGTGTCGGTCGTGTCGTTCGTTGTCGTCGAAAGGCCAATCCGGCGGGGTGTCATTCGATGGCCCAGGCCGCTGGTCATCGTGCCGACAATGGCGGCTGTTGTCGTCGCATCGTTGGTCGCGGTGACCGCCGCCTACGTACCGGTATCGGCAACCGTCAATAAAGCTGATTCTCTGCGTGCGCTGGCGAGTTCGCTGAAGTCACCCTCGCATGCGCAGGCCCGGATCCTGTTGGTCGGAAACTCGGTTCCCTTCTTCCTTGCCCGTGAAGGATTCGAGCAGCTGAAGACCCAACCCTCGCTCCTCGTCCTCAACGGTGCGTTCCCGATCTGCGCGTTTCCGCCCGACGCGACGGCATACCGGCTGAACCAGTCCGACGGGAACCAATACCTGCCCCTGACCCAGCCGTGCACACAGGGCTGGTCCGCCGATATCGAAACGTTTCGTCCCGATGTCGTCATCTTCACCATGGGAGATCTCCTGGGCGAGCTGCGCGACGCCAACAACGGCCAGTGGCTCCGGCCCTGCAGCGCCGGGTTTGACAACTGGTTCGAGTCGGCTCTTCTCGAGGCGGCCCAGGTACTCACCCGCGGCGGTGCCCATCTAGTCATCGCCACCAGTGCATACTCCCAGTACTACGGGGCCCCTACCAACCGGTGGTCTCAGACCGACTGCATGAACCGCGTCGAGCACGAGGTGGGCGCGAAGGATGCCAAGGTTGTCTCGGTGATCGACCTCGGCCATTTTGTCTGTCCGAAGCTCGGGGTTTGCCGCCAGACCATCGACGGTGCGCCCATGCGGCCCGACGGCATCCACTTTCGGGATACGTCCGCCCGCGCCATCGCCGCATGGATGTTGCCCCAACTCCGGGCCGGTCCGACCGGCCGCCCGTTGGCCACCGTCACATCACGCAGCGCCGGGGCGGTCCGTTAGCCACCGCGACATCACGCAGCGCAGCGGCGGTCCGCTGACGATGTCCGGGCAAGCCGTCGGGGTCAGCGGGGTCAGCGGGGATGCCCGAGTGTCGCCCGGCGGGATAGTGCGACCTTGGCCGGCCCACCGTTGTACGTGATTGTCGCCGTTACCAGAGGTGCCGGCGTGGTCGGAGCAACTTCGGGACCGATGAGCGTGGGGTAACCGGGAAAGGACACCGGTCGCCACCCATCTGAGTACAGCAGCCGATCCACACCGGCGATCACCGAGTAGGCCTCGGTAAAGCCGGGCGAGGGTAGAACGGCGAGGCGACCGCGGGGTACGGCTCGTTCGATCTGCTTGGTCGCCAGTTTTACCTGCCGCATGGCCGGCCAACCCTCGGTCGGAAGGTTGTTGATGGCAGATGCATGTACGACCAAGGCGCTGCTGGTGACAATGAGAGGGGCAACGACCGAGACGGGAAGGGCAGCGGCCCAGCGCGGAGCTCGGACACTCGGGCGCGCGTTCCTTTCGGGCCTCGTTCGACCCCGATGGCGTCGAGCGGTGGCGATCGTCAACTCGCCCAGAGACCACGGTCCGATCAGTAGCACGGCCATGCCTACTGGCCACGAACTGGGGTCAATGTAGGGAAAGGTGATCAATTGCGAAGTTGCCAACGACGCCAGGGTCCACACCGACGCCAGCGACAGCACAAGAGTGATAAGTACCAAGCCAGCCAGATGGCGCCTCTTTGACAACCATGCCAGACCCACGCAAAGGCCCAATCCAACAAGTATGACAACCCCCATCCACGCGGGATGAGCGTGGGCCCCTCCAAACAACTTGAACAGGTCGCCGGTGGGAACCTCCCCTCTCCCCCACCAGATTGGGTTCGGGCCGACGGACGCGGCAAGGACCTGGAGGCCGAACGTGATTCCGGTCGTGGGCCCCGGGTTTTGCTCAGAGTGCAACAACAGGGACAGGTTGCCCGGATGCGACGTGAATTGTTGCACGACTGGCACAATCCAACAGGCGACTCCGGCCAGGATGCCGGCGGGCAACCACCAACTGATTCGGCGGCTGAGGGCAAACCCGACGATGGGGGCCACAACCACACACGACAGCGACCCTATGGCAAACATCAGATGGCACTGGGTGGCGAAGGACGCGGCGACCACCAGTACCGGCCACCATTGAAGGTGCCCGACGGCGACGGCCCAGGCAATCGCGGCCGTGGATACGAACCACACCAATCCGATGTGCGCGTTCCACGTCGGGTCCAATGCCACTGCCGGGAACTCGGCGACCATAGTCAGGATGACGGCCGCTACCCCGACGGCGGCGGGCCAGCCCATCGTCGACCACGCGGCCTCCACCGCCAGGGAAACGCCCACGACGCAGAGAAGAGCCGCTCCCCAAAGCCCACCCTGGAGGTGATCCAGGTGAACAGGGATGCTCAGAGACCAGAACAACATCGGCCCTGGGTCAAAGACGGCGTGACTCGAGGTCGCGTGAGTGAGCTGACCGACCAATGGCGAATGAGACGACAGGACTGCCCAGGAGCGGAAGACGATCGCGCCGTCATCGCCCTGTGGTGCCCAGCCGTGCGCCATCTCGATGGCGCACGCCACCACGAAAGGGGTCGCGGCCACGACATGACACGCCACTCGCACGCCCTGGCGAGAAAAGAGCCGATTCAGCGGCAACCTAAAGACCCAATCAGTTCCGACGAATCCATCGCCATCCTGCGTTGAAGCCCACGGCGGCCAGTACCACCAGTGACACCTCGAAATCGGCACGGAACCGGACCAGCCCGTAGCCGGTCGCGGCGACTATGGTCACCGCTACCGCGATCACCACCATCGGCCATACCGGGACCCCCCGGCGGCGCAAGGCGACGATCCCGACCGCGGCCGCCGGCAACAACAGGTAGTAGGCCATCAGGCCGGCGAACGAGGCCGGGACCGGCCGCCCCTCGTTCACATCGCCGTCCACCATCTGCAGAGGTTCGTAGAAGTCCCACACCCGCCCCACTCGGGCGAGGACCACCACGGGGAGCCGACCCGGATTGCTCTCTATATTGCGCTCGGCGGCAGCCGTCTGACGCGCCGACTCCACAGACTGATCAGCGGCGTGGGGCACGGCAATCGAGCAGGCAAGGCTCCAGCTCCCGAGCTCCGGTCCGTAATAGGTCGCCGGGCAATTCGCCCCGAGCAGCACCGGCCCTTCGCCGGTCGACAGGAAGGTCGGGTCTTTGAACGAGGCCAGGTTGCGACCCACCCACGGGCCCACGATGAGACCCGCTACCACAACGCCGACGGTGAGGAGCTTGAGGCGGCCCTTCCAGGACACGCTTCTGACCACGAGCGCCGCCGGAACGAGGAGACACAGCACAAGCAGTGCGAGCTCGGCCCTCACCAACATCTCCATCCCGCATGCCAATCCCATGAGTGCGGCGTTGCCCCATGTCGGCGAGCGGAACAGGCGATATGTCGCCAGCAGGATAAGGGCGACCATCACCATGCTCACCGTCTCGGACATGACGATGCCGTTCGGCATCCACATGTTCGGGTACGCCGCCGCCACCAACGCGGCCAGCAGCCCAACGCCTGGCCCGACCAGGGTTCGCCCCAGGATCCCGACGAGCAGGACGACCACGGCGCCGAGGACGGCCATGGTCAGCCGTTGGGGCGCGGCGCCGGGAGGGAGGCCAAAGAAGTACGTGACTGGCGTGATGACCAGCGAAGTGAGCGGCGGGTGAGCGGCATCCGGTCGGAATCCGAGAACGACGGGAAAGAAACGCCCGGAGGCCAGGGTCAGTGCCTGTAACTCGTACCACCACGAGTCATAGAGCTTGGCGTTCTGGTGCCGGGTGACGATCATCACGTAGAGGATCCGCCCCACCAGGCCGCCGGCCACGATCAGTCCCAGCCCGGTCCAGAACCGTCGGCACTCTCGGCGAGGCCCGGGGTGCGCTCTACGTGGCTGCTGGGACGCGGTGGGTTGTTCTGTTCCGAGCTCTAGCATTGGCGACCATTATGTTCGGCGTGGACGGGCTGTGACCGGCCACCGTAGCCACGGAGAAGATGGGATGCAGTGGCGTACCAGCATTCGGCGTCCGGGTGCAGCACCCACGGATGCACGGCCCGGTGGAGGAGCTACAACGCGGTCTCCGGTTGGGCGGTAGCCGATTGCCCCGATCCGACCTGGTGCGCCACCGGTACTCGGCGTACACTGCGGCGGGCGGCGAGCAGCTCACGGACCAACGGGAGCAGCACGTTGCCAATGGAGAGGCGCGAATCGGGCCGGTTGCTCCATTCGATGCCTGTCTCTCGTACGGTGTAGCCCATGCGGCGGGCCAGGGCGAGCGCTTCCGCGTCGAAGGCCCAGCCGTCCAGGTGCACCCGCTCGAACACCGCGTGGGCAGCTTCCCCCCGCCAGAGCTTGAACCCGCAGTAGATGTCCCGCGGAAGTCGCCCCATGACGACGCGGGTCAGGGCGAGAAAGCCCACCCCCACAAAACGCCGACGGAGTGGCTGTTGACGTGAGACTCGTGCTCCTGGGCTCAGGCGCGAACCCACCACCACGTCGACCTCTCTGGCGACGTCCTCCATGTGGGGGAGCGAGCGCAGCGACACGACACAATCGGCATCGCACATGAGGCGCAGATCACCGCGCGCCTCGAGCATCCCGCGCCGGACGGAGTAACCCTTGCCCCGATTGACCTCGTTGCGCAGAAACCGCACGTGCGTACCATCGACAAACGGCTCTGCACGTAAAGAGGTCTCGTCTGAGCTCGCGTTGTCGACGATGATGATCTCCCACTCGCCGCCCCGCTTTTCGAGAAGAGTCTTTGTCGCCGTCAGGATGCGGCCGATCTCCTCTTCCTCGTTGAGAACCGGGATGACAACCGACAGCGAAGGTAGTCTTGGCATTGCGCTACCCTAGACTACTGGGATGCGCAGAGTCTCGGGCAGCGTGCCGAGCCTGGCAGCAACCGGCGGCCGAGGTCATAGCTGCCCCGGAAGAGCACTTTCAGTCCCCTTCATTTGATCGATGGATCCTCAGGGATTTGATCGATGGATCCTCAGGGACGCGCCGTCCAAGCATCATCGGGACGAACCAGTTGAGAGATTTCAACCGCAATGCGTGTTTCTCGATCGCCCACCAACTAGCCGTAGCAAACGGGACCACCGCAACCACGCTCAAAAGCGCGTAGGGCCAGTACCCCCACCTGCTGGCGCCCCAAATGACCAGCAGTTGCTGGACAGGATACGCGTAGATGTAGACCCCGTAGGAATAGTCGTTGCGCGCTCCAACCATATGGAATGGCAGGTGGATGCCGAGCCACAGCAGTGGATAAACAAGGAACACTGATGTCAAGTCCATGCTGGTGAAGGTAAAAGTGGGAACACTGTTTCCCACCGGGAGGACCAGCCCGAAGAGGAACGCGAGGCTGCAGCCCAACGCCAGCAATCCCGAGTCCGGGATCTTCTCGCGATACAGGTACAGGAGCGACCCTCCGAGGAAGATGGGCACAAAGGTGAGCATCTTCATGACATACCAGTGGTGAGACGGAGAGAAGCTCTGGTTCAAGGTCGGGACCGAGGTAATGGTGATCTCGGTCAACCACACCGCGCCTGCCAACGCGGCTACGGCCAAGCGGTGCCTCAGCAGGCCGATCCAGGCCAAGAATGCCAGCATGAGGTAACAGAGAAATTCAAAGAAGAGCGTCCAAAACGAACCGTTCCAAACGGGCCGAAAGTAACCCAACGGAAGCGTATGGGCAATGGTCGATTGAGGGACCCGGAGCCACAGGTTATGAAAGACGTAACCCAGGGGGCCTCCCGGTTCCTTTACGTAGCAGGAGATGCCGCAGCGATGGGCCAGGACCGGATTGGCGCGGTACCAGACGATGACGCCGAACAAGAAGGCGGTCGCGATCAGGCAGACCCAGAATGCCGGAAAGATCCGTAGGAAGCGTTGCCAGAGAAAGCGTCCCACGTGGTTTCGTGATGCGCTTCCGGCGATCAAATATCCGCTGAGGCCGAAGAAGCCGTACACGGCCACTGTACCCAGTGTCGTCTTGTTGAGGATCGTCTCGCTGCCAAAGCTGCCGATAGTGATGGCGTGCGAGAAGACCACCGCGAACGCCAGTACGAGCCGAAGGAAGTTGAGGCTGTTGTGCCGGGGCCGGAACGAGCTTTCGACCGTCGCTCGATCGGCAGGCGTTCGGGCATGGGCACCGGCTTTTCTCGCCTTCCCCACCTCGCGGTGTCCCATCGCCATGAAGATGGTAGTTTCATGCTCCGGTTCTCGACTGTCAACGGTCCAGGGCATCGACATTTCTTGGGACACTAGTGTCCCTGCAATGCGAGACGGTCCAGGTGTTCCACCGCCCGCAACACATCGAAGGGATTCTGAGACCTCGGCCCGTCGATTCCTGTACGGCTCCACGGTTGGCATCACCATCGCCGGCGCCGCCTTCGCCTGGATGGTGACCGGAGGCACGTTCCAGTTCTTTCGGTCCGTTCCTTTTTCTACCTTCTACGACGTCCAGGCGCGGTCGTTCTTGCACGGCACATGGAGCATGCCGGCCAGTGTTCTGTCGATCGAGGGCATCCGCACCGGCGGCCGAACCGACATGTACTTCGGACCGGTCCCCGCGCTCTTTCGCCTCCCGGTCCTCATCTTCACGCACCGCCTCGACGGCCGCCTCACCGAACCGTCGTTGTTGATCGGCTTCGTCGTCGCCCTCGTCTTCGCCAGCCTCCTCAGCTGGAGGGTCCGAGGCATGATCCGTGGGGCAGCCCCCGTCAGTCGGTTCGAGGCCGCCCTGACCGCGGCCATCATCGTGGTCATCGGCCTGGGGTCCGTCCTCTTCTTCCTGGGCGCCACCGCCCAGGTCTACGAGGAAGCCGAGATGTGGGGTGCCGCGCTGGCGTTGGGCTCGTTCTACGCGCTGGTCGGATTCCTGGATCGACCCAGCGCCGGCCGTCTGGTAGCCACCGGGGTACTCACGACGCTGGCGCTGTTGACTCGAGGGTCGGTGGGTGCCGGTCCCGTGGTGGCGCTCGGCTTGGCCGCCGCGGTCTACCTGCTCGCCTGGATGGCGACGCGAGTCCCCCGTTGGCAGCCGACGATCCAACGGCTCCCCCGGGCCTTTGGCATCCAGGTAGCCGACCCGCCGGGCCGGTTTGGTGTCGGCTTGGTGGCGGCCATGGCCATCCCCGTGGTCCTGTACGTGGCGATCAACGAGATCAAATTCGGCACACTGTTCAGCATCCCGTTGAACCGCCAGGTGGCCACGTTGACCAACGCCCATCAGCAGGCCGTGCTGGCGGCAAACGGCGGCAGCCTGTTCGGCCTGAAGTTCCTCCCCACCAACCTGTTGCAGTTCGCTCGCCCCGACGCGCTGACCCTGACCCGGCTGTTTCCCTGGGTCTTCTTTCCCGGGAAGGCTCTGGTCCTCGGCCACCTTCTCTACGACTTACGAGACTGGACGTCGAGCGTCCCGGCGAGCATGCCCGTCCTGTTCCTCCTCGCCGTGCTGGGCGTCGTTTCGGTGTTCAGGCCCGCCCGGCTTCGGGGCCGCTTTGCCCGGCTTCGGGGCCGCTTTGCCCGGCTTCGGGGCCGCTTTGCCGCCCCCGGCTCTGGCATTGCACCAGCCGGGCCCGAGCCGGCCACCATCGAGGGGGCACTCGCCGCACCAGGGATTGCTGGGCTGCGGCTCCCGCTGGTGGGGAGTGTCGCGGGCACGGCCGGCATGTTGGTCATTGCCTTCATCGCCGAACGCTATTTGTCCGACGCCATGCCGATGCTGTTGCTTGCCGCGCTCCCCGGCTGGCACGTTGTGATGCGACGGTGGGCCGGACTGGGTACGACCCCGACCCCCAAGGTGGTGCGAACGGTGGGCGCAGCAGTGCTGGTGGTGCTGGCCCTGTTCGAACTTTGGACGACCTTCTCCCTGAGCCTCTTCTACCAACGAGAACTGGGCTCGGCCATCACCATCCCGCAGCGGGCGGGCATGGTGTCCTTCCAAGAGCAGGTCGACCGGACGCTGGTAGGCGGCCCGGCGCCCGGCGTGCGCTTTGCCCCCACGCTGCCTACCCATGCAGAAGCACTCGACTTGGCGGTGATCGGGAACTGTGCCGGCGTCTATCAATTCGACGGGAAAAGTTGGCAGCCCGTCGAGCTGGGGGCCCACGGCGGCGCCCTGCTGCTCGACGTGGGCTTCCCGAGCACCAACCTGGGCCAACGTCAGCCCCTACTCGTTACCGGTGGGGCGACCCCCCAGGACGTGGTCGCGGTCACCTGGGAGGGCGGGGATCTCTATCGCTTCTCGTACCTGTTCGACGGGTCGGCGTTCGGCGGGACGCGACAGGATTGGTACACCGAGCCTGCCGTCGCGGTGGCCCCCGGAGGACCGCACCGGGTCCAGGTAGACCTGGTCACCGGGCTGGGCCAGATCTACATCACCGTGGATGGATCCCCGGTCTTCTCGCTGCTGTACCCGGTGGCACCCCCGAACGGCGTCAGGCTGGGCTCGGCGCCGCCGTCGATCTCGACCACCCCGGTGTTCGCCGGCCGGGTTCGCTCGCTCCCGGTGCCAACACCGATCTGCAACGACCTCGAACGCCGCCGGTAGAAGCCGGGAACCCACGTCTTGGCGCCCTATCGAGGGTTCGATGTCGCGGACGGGCCCAGGATGGTCCGACCGCCCATCTCCGGTGTCATCCCGGGTTCCGGCAGAGCATCCCGAGCGACACGCCGGCCGGCAGGCGGGCCCCGTGTCCGATCATTATCGCCTCGAGTTTCATGGGGAGCTCGAGCACGCCGTTGAGGATTGCCGGGGTGCGGTCCAGGTCCGTGTGCCCCCGCCGTGACGACGGTCGCTCCGCCAGCCGCGCCGCGGCAACGAGCGGCAACGCCAGCGAGTTGAAGTACGTGGCGCGAACCAGGTCCCATCCTGCATCTCGCACACGGAAGCGCAGGTTCCGCAATGTATAGCGGCGGAAGTGGTGGAGTTGGACATCGTGCTCCGTCCACATCCACTGATAGGCGGGCACGGTGATGAGCAGCATCCCGCCGGCCGAGGCGACCCGGCGGAGCTCTGTCAGCGCTCCGCCGTCGTCCTCGACGTGCTCGAGCACGTCGCAGGCCAACAGCAGGTCGAACTCGCCCGGACCGAACGGAAGGGTCTCGAGACCGGCCTGGCGTACGTCGTGCAACCCGCGCTCTTGGCAGAAGGCGACGGCATCGGCCGACGGGTCCACGCCGGCCGCCGACCCCAGGGAACCGAACTCGACGAGGTTTCGACCCGTGCCGCAACCGGCGTCTAGCAGGCGGACCTTCGGGGGAAGCTTGGCGTGATCGAGGAGCGCCCGGATCACGGCCCGCCGGCCTCGGAACCACCAATGGGCGTCCTCTAGACCGTACATCTCCGCGTAGGCGCCTTCTTCCATATCCCGGCGACTTTACTTCAGCCGACCCGCGCCGGTATCCTCGCCTGCTTATGCGCGAGGACGACGCTCGCCCGGCGCCGATCGCGTGGGCGCTGGCCCGACCCACATTTCTCGTGCTGTGTGCGTACGTTCTGCTGGCGGTGATCTTCTTTTGGCCCGGGTTCCTTCCGGGTCACACCGTGTCGGCCGCCGATTATCTGTGGAACGCCGCACCGTGGGACACGGCGAGGCCAAGCGGAGTGCCTACACAGAGCCTGCATCCGCTCGTTTTCGGGTCCAACCCGCAACTTGTCGACAGCATTACCGTGTTCGAGCCGTTCTTGCAGTACTCGGCATCCCAACTGCCCCATATACCACTATGGAACCCCTACATCATGGGCGGTGCGCCCTATCTCGCCGACATGCAATCGGCGCTACTCTCGCCATTCAGCCTTCCCGCGTATATTTTGCCTTTTTGGTTGTCATTGAGCGTTATCGCGTTGCTCAAGGTCGTTGTCGCTGCGATGGGCGCCTACTTGCTCGGGCGCACCCTGAAGATGGGTACTGCGGGGGCATTTCTCTGCGGCCTGGTCTTCGGATTCGGGCTGTTCATGGTGGCCTGGATCCCGTGGCCGCTGACCAGCGTGTTCGCCCTGATCCCCTGGATGTTGGTGGCCACCGAACGGCTCATACGGCGCCCCGGAGTACTCTCGGCCAGCGCCGTGGCCGCACTGGTGGCCCTGCAGTTCTTCGGTGGTCACCCCGAGACGAGCGTGTACGCGCTGTTCGCCACTGTCGGCTATTTCATCCTGCGCGTTCTCCAAGAGCCCGGTGGTGGCGCCTCGGCCATGGAGGGGGCCTCTCGGCGGGGCCGTTCCCGGCTCGGGGCTTTGTTCAAGGCGGCACGACGGCCGGTCATCGCCATCGTCATCGCCATCGTCGTCGGGACCGCTATCGCCGCAGTGGCCATCCTCCCGTTCCTCGAGCTCCTCAAGAACTCTGCGGACTTGACCACCAGACCCCGTAGCCAGGTCCACGTCCAAGCCAAGTACTTCTTCTCCGCGTTTCTACCCCAATACTTCCCCTCCGGCTTCGTGATCGAGACGGGCTTCTACGCCGGTGCGCTCCCGCTCATGCTTGCCGTCATCGCCCTGTTCCGTCGGCGAGTGGAGCGCGTGGTCATCGCCGTGGTCGGCGCACTGACCATTGCCGTGGTGCTCGGCATCCAGCCGTTCTTTTACATCGCCGGCCACATCCCCGGTCTCGACCAGACGTACCTGAGTCGGCTGACGATCGTCTATCTCCTCTGCGTTGCCCTCTTGGTCGGATGGGGAATCGACGACGTGATCCGCGGCCGCGTGCGCGGTCGTCGTGCCCGGGCCGGCCTGGTCGTCGCCATCGGCATTCTTGTCCTACCGCCTTTCGTCGTGGCCGCCACGGGGGGTACGTCGACCCGATTTCTCGGACGGGCCGTGCACATCGCCTGGTTGTTCGCTTCGGCCCCCCTGCTCAACACCCCCAACGTCGATCCCATCTACCGCTTGACCGCGCTCTTTGCCTGGATCACCGTTGCCGCCGTGGCCGTGGTGCTGCTCTCTCTCGTGCTCAGACGAAGGATAGGGCCAACGGTCTTCGCTGCCCTCGCCATCGCCCTGGTTGTCGGCGACCTCTTCCAGGCGGGTATGGGCTACAACCCCGCGATTCCCGAGTCCCACGCCGTGCAGCCCGTCACCCCAGCCATCCGATACCTACAACGACAGCGGCCGGCCCGCTACGTGGGGGTGACTCCGTACGCCGGGATCAACCCGCTGCCCCCCGACGTCAACATGCGGTACGGGCTGTACGACTTGCGCGGATACGACCTTCCGGTGGTCAGCCGGTTCGGCAACCTCTGGCAGCGGTACGTGGCTCCGCCCACACCCTTGCTCCCGCTGGACACGCCATCGGTCCCGCTCACCCTCGACAATGGGCTCAAGCCGGACACCATGAGAGTGCTGTCGCTCTTCGGCGTGCGCGACGTCCTCGAGGACATCCACGGGCCGCTTCTCCAGGTGCCCGGCCTGCGCCTGGTCTATAACGGACCTGATGCCATGATCTACGCCAACGACGACTCCCTGCCTCGGACGTGGCTCGTCGCCGGGCAGGACGTCGTCAAAGGCGACAGCCAAGCGTTGGCCAAGATCGTCTCGTCCGACTTCGACCCCCGCCGAGCCGTGGTCACCGAAAGTCCGCTACCGGCGCTCTCCGACCATAACGCCAGTGGCGCCGCTCCCGGCGATGCCCGTATCACCCACTACGGAGCGGAACGGGTGGAGATCTCGGCACGAGCAAACCGTGCAGCTGAGCTCGTGCTGTCCGACACTGCCTATCCAGGGTGGCAGGTGACCGTCAACGGGCGCCCCGCCCAGATCACCCGGGTCGACTATCTGCTGCGAGGGGTGGCCGTCCCCGCAGGAGACGACCGCATCGTCTTCACCTACGACCCCACCAGCTTCCGCAACGGCTGGTTGGTGAGCCTGGTCGCGGTGGTGGTCACGGTGACGGCGATCGTGATCACCGTCCGACAAAGGCGATGGCGCAGTCGGGGGCGCCACGCCCGGTCCGCGACTCCGGCCGGGAAACCGCTTCGTACGAACCCGCCGGTGCCGAACGAGCCAACACGGTCATCGGCGCTTTCGTCACGGTCACCGCCGAAGGGCTGAAGGCTCATATAGGACGCGAGGCTGCCAACACACAATTTGGCACGGCCAGACGGTCCGGGCTTTTGTACACTGCCTCTGTCGTACACCCTGCGAACGCCTGGGCCGAGATCGAGAGGCGCGTCGCGACAGGGCGCGCTTCGGTCCAGACCCAGGCATCGTGGCGGAATTGCGGCTTCTGGCCGATGGCGAGGGTGAAGAACCCGAGTGCCCACGCGGTGCTGCTGGTTCGGTCGTAGCGGGGCACAAACGCAGTGGGGTCGGGAACCACGAGCAGCGTCACCCCCCAACCGGCGACCGCTTGGCGTACGGCATCGACGTTCGTCCTCGTTGCCGGGGCCAACTTGGAGAATAGCGACGAAGCCGCGGTGATGACCTCGAGACCGGCGCGCTCCTTGCCCGCGCGCTCGGGGATGCTCGAGGGTCCGGCACCAGTGGCCATGGCAAAGTGGAGGGAGTCGACCGCCTGCCACGTCATGGCCGATCCACCCGTAACCGCTGGCGGAAAGGTCAGAATCACCTGGCCAGGCGGAAGATAAGGGGCTACCTCGGCGAACCAGCGAGGGATCGACACCGGCTGCGCAGTGAGCGGGACGTTGCCGGCGAGCGCCGTACCCATCGGAACGACGGCGACGGCGGCGACGGCAAGGGCCACCCCGGCCCCCAGCACTCCGGTCCAGGGCCGAGCTGAACGGTGCCGAGACCGCCTACTCGCCCCGAGGCTCCGAGCCCACGTCTTGACCCAGTCGTGGGCACGGCCGACGATAATGGCCAGCAGTATGGATACGCACACGGACGTAATCGCAACAAAGCGCCCGGAGACGACGTTTTGGACCAAAGGGACGTGAGCCAGGACGCGCCAGGGAGTCCAGAAGCTCTGCCGGCCGAGGGATAAGACGACGGAGATGACCCCTAGGACCGCGAAGAACCACAGCCGGCGATCGCGCCGCCAAGCGATCACGCCGCAGCCGAGGACGATGATCATCCCGAGGCCCAAGTATTCGGCTTGGGGTAGCCGCGGCCCCTGGTAGCCGGCGAAGACGTTGACAGCCTGCTTGCTTAGAAAGCGCAGGTGCCAGAGGTTGTCGATCGAGATCCCCCCTGCACCGGGTGCAATATCCGGCCAGACGAGACCCGAAAGGTGCGCCGGGCCTTCGAGAGCGAACCAAACTGGGTAGGCGAGGAGTACCGCTGTCACGGCGGCGGCGGCGGCGAGGCCGCGCCCGGCGTGCGGTGCTCGCGCAGCGAGCTCGGCTCGGTGGCGGAGGGCGGCGTACGCGACGAGGACGACCACGGCGGCGGCGGCGCACACGGCGACCATGGCCAGGACCTCGGAGCTCACGAAGAACTGCACTGTCACCAGCAGGCCCAGGGCAGCGCCGGTCACCCAGGGCCGTCGTCGCTGGCGCACCAATAGTTCATCGAGGCAAGCGACCATGAGTGGCAGCAGAGCGAGCGCCACCAGGTTTAGGTGGGCCACTGCCATGTTCACAAACACGAACGGTGAGAAGCCAAAGACGAGGCCTCCGACGAACGCCGCCGGGGTCCAGGGCACCCAGCGCCGCAGCAACCAGAACATCGTCACGGCCGATAAGGGCGGCTCTAGCGACAAAGCCACATTGAGGCTGGCGACTGGTCCAAAGAGCCAGGTAACCGGAGCCAAGGGAATACCGATGGCGAGCATGCCGGTGTTCGACACCAGATTGATACCAGTGGGGTGGAACAACGCCGCGGAGTAGAAGGGGTTGTGACCATGCGCGAGTGCATAGGCGGGCCACTCGAGGAACCACGCGGACAGCGAAGGGTCGTCGCATCCGCAGATGGTCACGGTAGTCGGATGAGCCGACCACACATGCCACCACAGCACGAGCGATACCCCCAGGTAAGCGGCGAAAGCCAGCCCGATCGTTGTCGCCGATCGTCGCCGCCAGAGGCGGCGGGGGCGGTCATCGAAGGGAGCGTCGCCCGCTCGGAGGCTTACTGGCTCCACGACCGGAGTAGTGGCGTGACCGGTCATCCCGCTCGCCACCACGGACCGTTCACGAGGTTCGGCGGGAGGCCGCCATCACGCAGTCCGGTACTGCCGACGAGGAGCTCGCCAACGACTGCGTCGTGGTGCAGCCGGCAAAGTCGTCCGCTGATATCGAGCGACGGGGGCTGAGGGCGCCGACATCGGTCCAGACCCAGGCTCCCGCCTGGTACTGCGGTCTGCGGCCGAGGACCATGGTGAACAGACCGAGCGCCGACGCCGGGTTCGTCCCTCTCTCGTAGCGGGGTAGGGATGAGGGATTGGGGACGACGAGCAGCGTCACACCCCAACCGGTGAGGGCCTGCCGTACCGCGTCGATGTTGGCCGCCGTTGCCTTCGGTGGCCCGACGAGCGAGAAGGAGGCGGCGGCGATCACTTCCTGGCCGGCCCGCTCCTCGCCGGCGCGCTGAGCAATGCTCCCGGGCCCCGAACCACCGACCATGGCGAAGCGGAGCGAGTCGACGGCCTGCCACCCCTCCGCCGACTGCTGAAGAGCGAAGGGCGCCGGGTAGGCCAGCACCACCTGGCCAGGCGGAAGGTGCGGAGCAACCGCGGTGAACCAGCGGGGAAGCGACACGGTCCGAGTGGTGAGCGGGACGTTGCCTGCAAGCGCCCCGGCCATCGGGACGACGGCGACGGCTGCGACGGCAAGCGCCAATCCGGTCCCCAGTGTCCCGGCCCAGGTCCGGGCCCCGAATCGGGCCGGGGCGTGCCTGCCCGGCCTCAACCGCGACGACGGACCCGACCTCGCGGCCGCCATGCGCCGGGCCCGGGTCCTGACCCAGTCGTGCGTGTGGCCGACGATGATGGCCACCATGACGGCCACGCAGAGCGAGGTGATGACGGCAAAGCGTCCGGAGATGATGTTCTGGATGAGCGGGACGTGAGCGAGGATGCGCCAGGGGGTCCAGTAGCCCTGGGAGCCGAGGGACAACACGACGGCGACCAGTCCGAGGGCGCCGAAGAACCACAGCCGCCGATCGCGCCGCCAGGCCACCACGCCGGCGACGAGGACGGCGATCATCCCCGCCCCGAGGTACTCGGGGTCGGGCAGCGCCGGGCCTTCATAGCCGCCCGTAGCTTGCATCTCACCGCGCAACGCGGTCATGAAGCGAAGGTGCCAGAGGTTGCCGAGCGTGATGCCACCGTGCCCGGGCTCGATGGTGGGCCACACGAGTCCCGACAGGTGCGCCGGTCCTTCGAGGGCGAACCACACCGGGTAGGCCAAAAAGACGGCGGCGACAGCCAAGGCGGCGAGAAGGCCGCGTCCGGCATGCGGTGCTCGAGCGGCGAGGTGGCCCGGGTGGCGAAGGGCAGAGGCGATGAGCAGCACCAGGGCGGCGACGGCACACAGCACGACCAAGGCGAGGACCTCGGTACTCAAGAAGAACTGCACCGTCACCAGAAGGCCCAGGAAGGCTCCGGTCAAAAGGGGCCGTCGTCGCTGGCGTACCAGCAGCTCGTCCAGGCAGGCGACCATGAGGGGCAGCAGAACCAGGATCCCGGTCATCAGATGGGCTCCGGCCAGGTTCACGAAGACAAAGGGTGAGAAACCGAAGACGAGGCCGCCGATGAACGCCGCCGGGGTCCAGGCCACCCAGCGCCGCAGCAACCAGAACATGGACAGGGCCGACAGGGCGGGGCCCAGGGTGGACGCCACGTTCAACGTGGCCACCGGTCCGAACAGCCATGTCACCGGGGCCAGGGGGATGCCGATGGCCAGCACGCTCGTGTTCGCCAGCAGGTTGATGCCGCCGGGGTGGAACAGCGCTGTCGAGTAGAACGGGTTGTGGCCGTGGGCCAGCGCGTAGGCGGGCCACTCGAGGAACCACAAGAAGAGCGAGGTGTCTCCGCACCCACAGGTGGTGACGGTGGTCGGGTGGGTCGACCAGGCATGCCACCACAACACAACCGCCACCGCCAGGTAGCCGGCGAAGACCAGCCCGAACAGGGCGGCCGACCGCATGCCGCGGCGTGGTTGCCGCCGAACCTGTTCGGACACGGGGTCGGTCCGAGCATCGGGCGGTGCCTCGCCATCGCCAGGCAGCGGCGCCACCAACGCGGTGGTCCGACCGGACTTGCTTGCCCCTACCCCCAAGACACCCACGTTACGGCGTTTCCGGCCTCAAGCCGAGAACACCGAGCCCGACTGCTTCAGCTCCCGGCGGTACCAGCTGATGGTCTCTTCCAACCCTTCGCGCAATGGTCGGAAGGGGAGAAGACCCAGTCGACTGCGAGCCTTGGTGACGTCACTGCGCATGGACCAGATCTCCGTAGGACGGTCGGGAAGGGCACCGAACTCGGGACTGATGGGATCACCCATGAGCTCGAGAATGGTTTGGGCCAGGTCGCGCATCGACACCTCCTCGCCGCCCCCGATGTTGAACACCTCACCCTCGATGCCGGCTACGGTGGCCGCCCGGATGAAGCCGTCAACAAGGTCCTCGACGTAGTTGAACTCGCGGGTCTGGCGACCCTGAGTCATGGCCAGGCGCTCCTTCCGTAACGCCTTGACGATGATTTCGGGGATAATCCGATCAGGGCTCTGAGCCGGCCCGTAGGCATTAAACGGACGCACGACTACGATCGGCCACGATTTTCCCTTGTGGAGCATGGAGCAGAACAGCTCTCCGGAGTACTTACTAACCGAGTACGGGGAGCTCGGGTCCACCGCGGCGTCTTCCCGGAAGGGAACCGCGATACCGCCGTAGACCTCGCTGGTGCTCGTGTAGACGAAGCGCTCGTAGTTGGACCGGGCCAAGGCCTGGAGAAGGTTCACGCTCCCATGGACGTTGGTCTGGATACACTCGTCCACCCGCTCCCAGGACTTGCCGACGTGGGTGTACGCACCGAGGTGGAACACGACCTTCGGGTCGGCGTGCTCGACCAGCGACGCCATGGCCCCGCTGTCGTTGAGGTTCCCACCGTGGAGGGTGATCCGGTCGCGTACGTCGACGAGCCGGACCGGATAGACGGACGAGACCGTGCTGGTCAATGCATGGACTTGCGCTCCATGCTCAACGAGTCGCCGGGTGAGATGCGATCCGATAAAGCCAGTTGCTCCGGTTATGAGGACTCGGGCTCCGACAAGATCGTCCACGGTCCGTCTCCTTTCCGACAGAGGGCGCTCAGCTCCAACGCGTCCTTGTACGTGTCCATCGAACGCCAGAAGCCGAGGTGCCGGTATGCGTACAGTTCTCCGGCGGCGGCCAGCGCGGGGAGAACTTCCCCTTCCAGATCGTCGCCGTCCCAGTGGTCGAACGCCCGCTCGTCGATCACGAAGAAGCCGGCATTGATCCAGTGGTCGGTGAGCGTCGGCTTCTCGATGAAACGCCGCACTCGACCGGTCTCGTCCCACTCCAAGGTGCCATAGGGGGAAGGCAGTGGAACCGCGGTGACGGTCACGGCGCCCGGATGGGCTTCGTGGAAATCAACGAGTCCTTGCACGTCGACGGAGCCGAGACCGTCGCCGTAGGTTGCCAGAAAAGTCTGGCCCAATGTCGATGCGCACCCGATGATTCGGCCCGCGGTCCCCGTGTCCCCCCCGGTGTCGATCACCTCGACGTTCCATCGTCGTGGCAGTTCGGCGGCGAAGCTGGCGATGAGGTCGGCGCGGTATCCGGCAGAGAGGACGAACTGCTCAAATCCCTGTCGGGCGTAGATGTCCATCACGTGGAGGAGGACCGGCGAATCGCCCACCTCCATCAGCGGCTTGGGCAGCTCGAGGGTATGGGGGTAAGCCCGAGTCCCCTTGCCCCCGCAGAGAATCAGGGTCTTCATCCGAGGTCGACCGTCACGACTCTGGGTTCAGCCCGGCGCGCGGTGACTGCCGTTTCTCGTGCCCGACCGGCTCGGTTTTCTTCAACACCGGGCCCGCACCGGCAGTCCAACACAGCTAAGCATAACCTTGCCTTTATAGTCAGTGCCCAAGTCTGCTGGGCACACGAACCACTCACCTTAGTCGTGGTCATCTCGACTTCGAGAGCACGAGAGTGATTGTGGTCACCCGTGAGAGGTAAACAGCGTTAGACCTTCACCAAGACCGGGTTCGCCGGTGCGGGTGGGTCGAGCTCCTCGTCGGAGGTCGCAGCTTGGGACTTCTTGCCCGACGAGTTGGCCGCAACGACGATCACCGGGGCCGGCGGTCGAACTGTGTGCGGAAATGCGGTGAGCGTTTTGTCATCCTTCGGTAATGGTCCCACCTGCCAGCAGGGCCAGCTCAGCATTTTGCAGATGGGGCTCGTGATCGGCGTCGGCTTTGGCCGCGGTTGCCGTGGGAATGAAGAAGGCCGCAAGGATTGCCACCACGGTCATCGCAGCCAGGAACGCGAACCCCGTGGTGTACCCCGATGCCGCCGGCAGTCCGTTGGCAAGCAACTGGGACGTCACGATGCTCGACATCACCGCAGCGCCGATGGCCCCACCGATAGTGCGGATATTGGCATTCATCCCACTGGCGACACCGGTCTGCGCGGGGGGAACTGCTTGGACGATGAGGTTGGACATGGCCGAGAAGGCAAGACCCAGACCTACCCCGAGCAGAGTGCTCGCTGCATAGATCTCCCACGGCTGTTCGTGGGCAAAGGCAAGAATGAGATACGCGCCACATGAAGCAATGGATCCCATGATGACGGCCGACTTCGAACCGACAGCAGCGGCGATGCGGCCTGATAACAGCCCGAAGAAGAACATTGTCACGGTGAGAGGCAACAGGAACAGACCCGACTGAATGATGCTGGCCCCGAACCCGTAGCCGGCAGATTTTGGCGTCTGCAGGAACTCGGGCAGGAATGCCATGACCGAGTACATACCGATCCCGAACAGGAAGGCGACCAGATTGTTGGTCCACACCGCAGGCACTCGCATCATTTCCATGTCGATGAGAGGCTGCTTGGAGCGCAGCTCCGCGATGACCCACGCCACACCGATGACCACAGCAAGCACGATCAACCCGATGACCTTGCTTGAGGCCCATCCCCAAGTGGGAGCCTGACTGACGCCGAGGAGCAACGCGACCAACCACCCCGAGAGCAAAACAGCTGCCAACCAACTGATCCGACCCGGGGTTCGCACCGGCGACTCGGGTACGAACAACTGGGCGCACACCGCGGCGATCACGGTGACGATCAATGGGATCCAGAACAGCCAGTGGTAGTTGAGATGGCTGACGATCGGTCCGGCGAGGACAATCCCCGCACCGCCTCCCACCGCTGCCATGGCGGCCACGATGCCCACCCCGGTGGCTACCTTGGTTGCCGGGAACTCGTCACGGATGATGCCGAACGACAGTGGGAGGACCGCACCGCCGATGCCTTGGATGGCACGGGCGACGATCAGCAGCCCGACCGAATGGGCCAAACCCGCCATCACCGATCCGAGGGCCAGCGCGCCGAGGGTGACAACCAGCATCCGCTCCTTGCCCACCATGTCCCCCACTCGCCCAAGGATCGGCGTGAAAATGGATGCGGACAGCAGATAGGCGGTCAATACCCAGGTCACGGTGCTCTGGGATGTGTGCAGGTCGTGTTGGATCGTCGGGAGAATCGGCGTCACAAGCGACTGCAAGAGGGCATAGGCCGACACTCCGAGCAAGAGGACTGCGAATGTGGCCTTGTAGTTGGCTCGTTCGAGCGATCTGGTCATCCGGTCTCCTTCAAGCGATCGTCCCGTTAATAAGCGGAGTCAGAATTTGGCTTATCGAATTACCATAAGCGGAACTGATGCTCCGCATTCGAAGAGAGCGAGAGTGGCGGTTCGCTGGTCGGGAAGTGCCGATTGGTTCCGCTCGGCGACACTCTTCGGAGCGTCATCGACCCGGCGTTCTACGTGCAATCGCATCCAGTTCTTCGACATGGAAGGCGATGACGATCGGATCATGCATGGCAAGTGGTTCGTCAACGCATGCTTCTAGCCCAGAGCGAAATGCACTGAGATACCAAATGGCGTTCTGCGTGCATCCTGGTGCAGGGCGCGGTTCCCGCACCCCGCTCATATCCGAAGTGCCGGGTAGCCGGCCCGAGTTGTTGATCCGTAACGTCCGGCCCGGCCTGTCCCGGATACGCAGCAGCCCGGGATGCATTCCTGCATCCCGGGCCGGCGATCTCACCTCCTCTACCCAGGAACCAGCACAGGAAAACCAGCGTTGGCCAAGCAGATGTCGGAGATACGCAGCGTGTTACCTCACTCGCTGAGCGTGATGGGTTGATCGTCGGACGCCAGAGCGCCGATGTCATCAGGCACGGTCGGCGACGCCTCTTCGGCCTTGACGGCGTTCAACGCGGCAATGTGCTCGCGAATGCGTTCGTCGATCTCCGCCATCAGCTGCGGGTTTTCGATGAGGAACGTTTTGACGTTCTCTCGTCCCTGGCCAAGTTGCTCACCTTCGTAGGTGAACCATGCTCCCGATTTCTTCACGAAGCCCAGCTCCACACCCACGTCGAGCAGCGAGCCCTCGCGGCTGATGCCCTTTCCGAAGGTGATGTCGAACTCCGCCTGCTTGAACGGCGGCGAGCATTTGTTCTTCACTACCTTGACCCGAGTGCGGTTCCCGACCATGTCAGCCCCGTCCTTGATGGTCTCGATCCGACGGATATCGAGACGAATCGACGAATAGAACTTGAGCGCCCGGCCACCGGGGGTGACCTCGGGTGAGCCGTACATCACGCCGATCTTTTCGCGGAGTTGGTTGATGAAGATGGCGATGGTGCGGGACTTGGACAACGTGCCCGTCAACTTGCGCAACGCCTGGGACATCAGGCGGGCCTGGAGGCCGACATGGGTGTCCCCCATCTCTCCCTCGATCTCCGCTCGGGGAGTGAGGGCGGCCACCGAGTCGATGACCAGCACATCGAGCGCACCCGAACGGATCAGCATGTCGGAGATCTCCAACGCCTGCTCACCTGTATCGGGCTGCGAAATCAACAGATCATCGATGTTGACGCCGATTGCCTTGGCGTACACCGGATCCATGGCGTGCTCGGCGTCGATGTAGGCGCAGATACCACCGTTGCGCTGCGCTTCGGCCACTGCGTGCATGGCCAGCGTCGACTTACCCGACGACTCCGGTCCGAAGATCTCAACGATGCGGCCACGAGGCAGGCCGCCGATGCCGAGCGCAAGGTCGAGTGCCAGCGCCCCGGTGGGGATTGATTCGATGTTCATGTGGAGGTTTTCCCCCATCCGCATGACAGACCCCTTGCCAAACTGCTTCTCGATCTGGCCCAGGGCCATGTCGAGCGCCTTGTCACGTTCCATTTCCTTCACTCTCCTTTAATGCCTGTATTCACTTGACCGGGCTGACCCTACGGAGAGGGTGTGACACCCGACTGGGGGGTCCGGATCGGGTCCGGTACCGATGGATACTGCTCGACGAGGTCACTGTAGACCCGAACGCATGTTCGATGTTGGACCCTGGCGCCACTGATTGTCAAAGGCCCTGCCAAGGGACCGGCCGGCACGGTTCCCCGGCCTGGGATCACCCGGGAGGGAGCTGGGTTCGGGGTAGTCTCTCGGCGCGATGACTGACGATCAGCCCTCCCTCAGTTCCGATGACGAGGGCGCCGAGCGCCCATCTGACGGTCCCACGTCGGGCTCTCCAGCATCTTCCGAGACATCCGACACGTCGAAGGAGACTACTCCGGCTCCGGCCAAGGCTCCGGCCAACGCTCCGGCCAACGCTCCGGCCAACGCTCCGGCCGCGGCTCCGGTGCTACCGACCATTCTCTCCCGGAAACAAGCCAACCAAGACCCGGCCCGCCACAAGAGTGGCAAACCTCACACCGTTTCGCTGGTGATCGGCGTGGTGGTGGTCGTGCTCATGGGCGCGATGATTGCGCTTTTCACCACTACCGGTTCAAGAGCCGCGGCGGTGAAGGTGCCTGCCCCGGTACCCACCACGGTCACGGTGGCGCCGGCACCAGTCGTGCCAACCTGTCCCCTCACCGGTGTTCCGGCACCCGGGGGGGCGGTGCCCGCCCGACCCGCGCTCGGCATCAAGATCGGCAACTATCCGAACGATCGCCCGTCCTCGGGCCTCAACAATGCGGACATCGTCTTCGAGGAGCCGGTGGAGGGTGCCATCACCCGCCTGGTGGCGGTATTTCAGTGTCAGAGCGCAGCCCTGGTCGGTGACCTCCGCTCCGCCCGACAGCCAGATTCCGGCATCCTCTCCCAGCTGTCGGATCCGCTGTTTGTCCACGCCGGCGGCATTCCCCCGGTGATCGCCCTCATGAAGAGCTCGCCCTTGATCGACAAGAACCTCTACGAGGGGGGCAACGGGTCAGCCACCATCCAGCAACCCGGCCGAGTGGAACCGTACTCAACGTTCGTGAATACCGCCTCGCTGTGGGCATTCGATCCGACCAACGTGACGCCTCCGGCTCCGATTTTCCAGTTCTCGAATACGCTTCCCGCCGGTTCGGTTCCAAGGTCGGGCGCGAGCGTGCACGTTCCGTTCTCCGGTACTTCTGATGTGACCTGGACCTGGAACCCGACCGGAGGCAACTACCTCCGCTCCTATGCGGGTATCCCCGACACGCTGCTCGACGGTGCCCGTACGACCGCCACCAATGTCGTGATCATGACGGTGCAGACCTCGGCAGGGACCTGGGTCGAGAACGACCAAGGTGGGAACGAAGTTCTGGTGACCACCGCCGGCAGCGGTCCTCTGGTCGTCATGCGCAACGGTGTGGCCATCACCGGCACCTGGACCCGGACTGCACTGACATCACCGGCTACCTTCACGGCTGCCAACGGCGCACCCATCACGCTGCAACCGGGCAACACTTGGGAAGAGTTGGTCCCCGCCGGGGTCACGGTCACACCGATGCCTGGCTGACCAACTCCGCTGTCCCACTGGCGTGCGGAACGATGCCGACGCCGACCCTCTCTCAGGGCAGTTCGAACAGCAGGTGTGACCCGAGTTCTCCCAGCAGATCAACGATGACGTGAAAGGCGCTGATCCGCCACTGGGCGTTCGAGTACTCGAAACGGTGGCGGTACCGACCGGCGATGACAGGCTGCAGTGCCAATTCGCCGGGGACGGCTTGGAGCACGGTGAAGTACGACCGGCTTTCCGCCGTACCGTCCTCGCCCTCGGCGACGATCACGTTTGTAACCACATGCTTGGTCATCGGCGTGCCGTTGGGATATCGCCGGGTTGACCGCTCGTAGAGGCGCCGAATCTTGTCCTCTCCTCGATAGGCCCGATCATCGCCCTCGAAAGTGACGACCGCGGCGGACAGCAACTCCCCCACCCCGGCGAAGTCTCCGCCATCGATCAATTCGGCATACCTGTAGATGTATTCAGCGATGGCGGGCCGGTCGAAGCTCATCCGGCGAGCCTACGTGCGCACCACGAAGGTGACCGAGAAGACCGAGCCGGCGACCGCTGAAACGACCACCATGCGCACAGGCAACGGCCGCGGTGGCGACCAGAACCACAACCGGGCACGAAGCCACGGCCCGGTGCACCCCGGGTAGCCTCGGGCAGCGTGAACGGGCGCCCGTGGAGACGCGGTCGAGAATCCCGGGTTCCGGTCACCGTAATCGGCATCACCGTTCGCTCAAGCGATGGCATTCACATCTCCAAGGATGGGGGGATGTGGCTGCGATCACGGATACTTCCCGAGATCGCAGCGCTGGCCCGGCCACCCCGGGGAACCTAACGCCCGGGGAACCTAACGCCCGGGGAACCTAACGCCCGAAGAGACGTGCCGAGGGCGGCGACCCGTCTGACCCCACCGTGCGGCGAAGCAGATCGAGGGCGGCAATGGTGGCGTATTGGCGGACCCGGTCACGATCGCCGGGCACGGTGAACGCCACCACTTCGGTCTTGCGATCAGGCCGGGCCACACCGACGAACACGGTGCCGGGTGGCTGATCGTCCTGAGGGTCGGGCCCGGCCACACCGGTGATCGACAGCCCCACGTCGGCGCCCAGTACCCGGCGTGCCCCCTCGGCCATGGCAATAGCCGCCTCCTCGGAGACCACCGGTCCCTTGGGAACGCCAAGCACGTCGAACTTCACCTCCGAGGCGTAGGAGACCACCGAGCCCCGGAACCATTGACTGGCCCCGGGCACGTTGACCAGCCGGGACGATGCCAGACCCCCGGTGAGCGACTCCGCCAGACCCAGGGTCAGTCCCTCCACGGCCAGGGCCCGGGCCACCGCGTGCTCAATGGCTTCGTCGTCGACCCCGAACACCACGTCCCCTGCGGCGTCGGACAGGATGCGCCTAATCTCGGTTTCCTCTGCATCCAGGAGGCCGGCCGCTGCGTCCGGGTCATCGGCCCGGACAGTCACCCGTACCTTGATCCCTTCGATTCCACTGGCCAAGAAAGCGATGGTGGCGTTACTGGCCGGGACATCCAGCTCACCGATGTGACCAGCCAGGGCGTCGGCCAGGCCCGATTCGCTCATCCCCCAGGTCCGCAGTACCCGGCTGGCGATGACCCCTGTCGATTCCCCGTTCTCGGTCATCCGGCGCTGGAGATCGGGCAGTATCCCCCGGTCGAACATGTCGGACATCTCGTAGGGCACACCCGGCACCGCATAGATGACCTTGTGACCTAATGGGCAGATCAGCCCAGGTGCAGTGCCTTTGGTCTGGGGAATGACGGTCGCACCTTTGGGCACATCGGCCTGGCGGAGATTGGACGGCGGCATCTCCCGCCCGCGGGAAGTGAACATGGAGCTGATCCGCTCGACCAACTTCTCGTCCCGTTCCAGTGGGACATTCATCACCTCGGCGATGGCATCCCGGGTGATGTCGTCATGGGTGGGTCCGAGCCCGCCGCACACGATGATGCCGTCGCTCCGGGCCAATGCGGTACGGAAGGCCAGCACCATGCGCTGGTGGTTGTCCCCGACCGCCTGGTGGAAATGTGAGCCAATGCCGGCGGCGGCCAGGTGCTCACCCAACCATGCCGAGTTGGTGTCGGCGATCTGGCCCAGCAACAGTTCGGTCCCGACCGCCACGATCTCAATTCTCATGTCCGGCTCAGACCTCGTCTCTCGGATCGCTCGTGTGACGGTGAACTGCCGCCGACTTGCGGCCGTCGAGGTAGTACTGACCTCCGGTGAACACCGTGAGGATCGTCGCCACCCAGATCGCCACCGCCAACACCGTGTGGTGCTTGGCCAACGGGGGAACCAGACACAGGGCGACGGCCACGCTCTGGAAGAGCGTCTTCACCTTGGCAGTTGTACGGGCCGGGATCGACACACCCTTTCGTCCGACCACCGATCGGTAGATGGTGATGTAGACCTCACGCACGGCGATGATGGCCACCGGCATCCACCACACGATGCTCTTGGCTACCAGCGCAAACAACGCGCCCAGCACCACCACCTTGTCGGCCAGTGGGTCGAGGAATGCACCCGACCGGGTGGTCCCCTGTCGCCGAGCCACCCAGCCGTCGATCCCGTCGGTGAAGGAGAGGACTCCCCACACCACAAAGTTGACCCAGTTGGCCCCCCTCACCATGATGAGGGCGATCAGCAGCGGGGTGGCCAGCAAGCGCAATCCGGTGATGCCGTTGGCCGGCGTCAACAAGGCCGAAGGCCCGAAGGTGGAGGTACGCAGGGGCGAAGTCGCTGCCGTCGATGTCGATGCTGTGGATGATGTCGATGCTGTGGATGCTGTGGAGGTCTCGTCGTTCATCGGACGGCCGCAGCCTCGTGTCCGATGTTCGCCGGTTCAGCCACGAGATCGGGGCCATCGGCGCCGGTCACGATGACGTCCACAAACGAACCGACGGGCAGGTGGTCGGGCAGGACCACGATTCCGTCGATTTCGGGAGCCTCCCGGTAGGTCCGTCCCTCGCCGGGGGCGTCCACCAATACCTCGACCCGGGTGCCGATCAGCTCGTCGCGGCGGTGGGCGGTAATGGAATCTTGGAGCTCGGTGCATTCACGTAGGCGCTCGGTCACCAGGTTCTCAGGTATCTGATCATCGAGATCGGCGGCGTAGGTCCCCACCTCGTTGCTGAACGGGAAGAAGCCCACCCAGTCCAGTTGGGCCTCGCCGATCCACTCGAGGAGTTGATCGTGATCGGCTTCGGTCTCGCCCGGGTAGCCGACGATGAACGATGACCGGAAGGCGGCAGTGGGCTCCGCCTGGCGGATGGTTCGGATGCGCTCGAGGAACCGATCGCCTTCGCCCCACCGCCGCATCCGCTTGAGGAGTGGTCGGGCGACGTGCTGCAGCGAAAGGTCGAAGTAGGGCACACCGGTGGCCAACATGGCCTCGACCAACGCGTCGTCGAGCGTCGATGGGTATAGATAGAGCAACCGGGTCCACGCCACCCGCTCCGACATCGCGGCCACCAACTCCACGATCGGCCGCCTGCCACCGACGGCGGGTCCATCGATGCGTGGTTCGATCCGACCGGTCGACCGGTCGAGGGCGAACGAGGAAAGGTCCTGAGCCACCAGCACCACCTCTTTGAGGTTGCCGTTGGCCGCACCCAGCTGGTCGGCTTCGGCCAGGATCGACTCGGTGGAACGGGACCGCTGTTTGCCCCGGAACGACGGGATGGCGCAAAAGCCGCAATTCCGGTCGCAGCCTTCCGCCACTTTGATGTACGACCACGGTGCGGTGGCCGCAGGTCGCGGCAGGTTCAACAGGTCGAAGGACGGCAGTGGTCCTTGGCCGACCGTATCCGGACCAGTGGATTCGGGTTTGCGGGTCAACGACACGGGAGTGCCTGGTATCGCCACTTCGGCGGGAGCGACTTCGGCCAGCAGCGACACCCCGAACGGTGCCACCAGGTCCACTTCGGGAAGCGATTGGGCCAGTTCGTCGCCGTATCGTTCGGCCATGCAGCCGGTCACCACCAGCCGGGCACCGTCTCGGCGGGCATCCGACAACTCCAGGATGGTATCGATCGATTCCTGGCGGGCCGCCTCGATAAACGCACAGGTGTTGACGACCACCAGGTCAGCGTCCTCGGGAGTGTCCGCCGGCTCGTACCCGTCAAGGGTCAGGGTCCCCGCCAATTTGTCCGAGTCGACCTTGTTCTTCGGGCAGCCCAACGTCTCCAACCAGAAACGCTCTGCCATCGGGACATTCTACCGAGGACTGGGCGGACGGCCTACGGCAGGCACGAAGCCGCCTTACGGGACGACATCCAGCAGGTCGGCCAGGCGGAAGTACTGCTCGGAATCATCCCCGAGAAGCTCTGACACCCAACGGAGGACCTCGGTCCTGTCGATCTCGGTGCCCCAGCCGATCATGGCATCGATGTCAACCCAGTCTTTCGGGCGGTCGAAAATGGCCTTGCACACCACCAGGTGCTCCGGCGCCAGGATGGGGATCTGCATCGGTCCGAATTCGACCAGACGCTGACGCCGGGCCATCTCGTAGTGCAGCTCCAAAGTGGCGAAGAATGCATCGAGATAGGAACCGGCCCAGTTGAGCCGTGCCTGACCATCCTGCTTGATCATTTTCCGGTCGGATTCCGAGACGGTGACGCCCAGGTGGGTCAGCGCCCCGAGCACTGGGTCGGCCTGGGCGGGAGGTACCGTCAGGTTCAGATCGATGTCGGTCGTGGCACGCGGGTTGCGATACCAGGCGAGAGCGATGGCACCGCCGAACTGATGGGTCACCCGCATCGAGTCGAGCAGTTCGTGTACCGCCAATATCTTGGCCACCAGCCCGCCGAGACGTTTCGGCTCGTTCACCTTCAGACCGGGCTCGCGCCGACGCGTCGTTGCTCGGCTATCCGGGACAGAACCGGAAAGCCCAGCGGTTCGAACGGCCTGGGCGGCTGGGAACGCAGGATGGCGTCGGTGAAACCCAGCAGGTCGATCAGCGCCGGGCCCGGGTCCGGTCGCTCTCTGGTCGGCGGTTGTTCCAGAGCTTGCGCCATGCGGCGCGAAGACTCCACAAAATGGCGATGGGACCCATCGGCGGCCTCGGCCACCACCCGCTGGTCGACCTGGGCTTCCATTGCCGGTACCCGCGCCCCGACTCGCCGGGCCGAAGTAAGAACAGCCCGTGCATCGAATGGTCGCTCCGCCCGGCCGGCGGCCACGGCCAGAACCTGGTCTGTGAGGATGCCGAAGTTGGCCAGGCTGCGGGCTCGGGGGCCCTTGGCCGTGTGGACCGACTCGCGGATCTCGAATCGCCCGGCCGGTCGGGCGACGACATAGGCCATACCCACTAGATTACCACTACGGAATACCCACTAGGTTGTGCCGGCCGTCATTGAGCGGAGAGGGAGGGATTTGAACCCTCGGACCCAGTTACCTAGGTCAACTCATTAGCAGTGAGTCCGATTCGGCCGCTCTCGCACCTCTCCATACCTGGTCAGCTACAGTTTTTTCCGTCTACTAGCTGTCCAGATTTTTGCCATATCCTACTCCTGTCCTAATCCCGATAACATGGTCGTTGCGAGACGGACCACTAATAGGGAGGCACGAACAGGACATGACACGGCAATCATACGGTGCAGGAAGCATGTCGGTACGAGAACCGGGCGTTTGGCGATTGCGCGTCATGGTCGAGGGTAAGCAAGTGCAACGAACATTCCGAGGAACAGAGGCCGCCGCACGAAAAGAACTGCGCCAGTTGGATGTGCTGCCGGCGACCCCGCCGAAAGGCGTACGCACCTTCGGTGACCTGTTGGACGAGTGGATGACCTTTCAGGAGTCACGGGGGCGTGCGCCCAAGACCCTCGACGAGAACAGGCGAGAAGTTGAGGCGCGCATCCGCCCACGATTAGGAAACATTCCGGTCACGGATCTCACCGCTCACCACTTGGACAAGGCCTTCTCCGCTTGGTCAGCCGAGGGCTTGGCGGCATCCTCCGTGCACCGGCATGCGGCCGTCATATCCGCTGCGCTCACGCAAGGTGTGAAGTGGGGATGGTTGGACGCTTCACCGGCCATGCGAGCGAGTGCACCAACTGCCGCCAGCAGTCGCAAGCTCGTAACGCCGTCCACGAAAGAAGTGGCCATGCTGATCAGGACGGCCCAGTTGGATGACCCGGTGATGGCAGCAGCAGTCGCCCTGGCTTTCGTAACCGGTGCTCGACGCGGCGAGTTGTGCGCTCTCCTTTGGTCGGACTTTGACCTCGAGATGGGCACGGTCCGGATTGAAAAGTCGCTTTCACAGGTGGGCAGCGATCTAGCCGTTAAGTCGACCAAGACGGACAGGGGCCGGTCAGTCTCACTCGACGCCCGAGCGGTCGCGCTGCTGAAGAACCACCAGAGATGGCAGCGCAGCTTGTCGGATGCCGCAGAGTCACCGCTTGTCAAAGATCCCTACGTGTTGAGCGACAATGCGAACGGCGCGCGACCGATCGAACCCTCGAAGATTACGGACCGGTTTACGGCACTACGCAAAGCAGCCAAGGTGCGGCCGGGAGTGCGATTCCACGACCTGCGCCACGCACACGTCACGCAACTCCTGTCTGCTGGTGTCGACGCCACCACGGTGGCCAACCGTGTTGGCCATGCATCAACGCGAATGACCTTGGACCGCTATGGGCATGCGCTTCCGGCCGGTGACGTGGCAGCCGCCAAGCTGATCGGTGCCCTGCTCCCGTGAAATAAACGTGGCCGGACCCTGTTGATCGGCCCACCTGACCGATCTCTTGTTGTCGGTGCAGGTGATTCCACGAAGGCCGCATGATCGACTCTCAGGACCCCTGACCCTCGGAGCTCGCGAGCAACACTCGAAAATCCAACTCTGATCCGTAGATCTGCACGACCCACTTACCGTCACATACCGTCACAGTCCGGGAAGCTCATTTATGTACTGTGAGCTGGGACGATCCTCGCTCTCATTTGACCACAACTCACCACCATATACCGGGACTTTCCACGGTTTGCGGCCGTTTGGTTCTCACGGTGGTTCTCACGAAGTGGACCTTTCGTCGTTCTAACGAGATGAACCTTCTGTTTTTTTATCAGATGCTCCGTACCGGCATCCCTCCGTTATTGACACCAACTAGAACGAGGGTGATGCGAATTTGCATCTCTACGAAGCCCTCAGCGGCCGCACGTCACAGGGGCGGGTCAGACTCTATCCATGTCGAAAGCCTTACTCGTCCTCTTGACCGTCACAAGTGGGATCTTCACCGTCGCCGGGATGGCCACGGTAGCGATCAACTACTTCGGGACAGCGCACCTCGCTCGGACGATGAAGGAGCAACTGGACGAGGAGGCCGTTCAGCGTTCGGCCTTGGGTAACCTGGCCTGGATCGAGGACTACCAGTTCGAGAGCGTGAACCTCCAGCCGACCAAGGAACGGCTTGACGACCTTCGCCGCACCGTACTGGACTCGCTGAGCCCTCGCTGGTACTTGGGGGCTGGATTGGGGTGCCTCGTCATCGGGGCCATGCTCGGCGTCGCAGCGGGGGTTGGGGGTGTGCTCCGATAGAAGAGGAGCCTGCCCGCGAATGGGGTGGGTCGCTACCCTCAAAAGGACCGTGTCCACGCTCCCCCTCGCCGTGCAGGCAGTACTTCCGGACCGAGGGTCGAGGTGACAGATGCCCTCAGTGGATTCAATCGGACAGGCTCAAAGCCCGGTGCTCAACACAAGCAGCTGAGGGGGCGGGCCCACGCCGAGTGAGACTTGGCTACTTCTTAGATCGGACCTCGAACGACCGAGGGGATTCGCCGGGTATTGCGGCAACGTGGCGAGACTCGATTGACAAGGCGATGCAGGATCATGAGGCAAAAGCGCCGAATGCTCCTTACGATCGGATGGCGGTCGTGTCGGCGGCGCTCCTGATCACAACCCGACAGAATGCCTTGCGGGCAACAGGTGAGTCGTACTTGTGAACTGCACGACGCCGGGACGGACGTGGGGTGTTCAGGGTCCCGTACATGCGGCCACCTGAATGGGCGAGGTAGGTGGCACAGCGTCCACGATGGACGGGAATACCGTCGTCGACAGCCAGTCCCGGATCACTGCAGTGGCCACCACGTCGTCCTCGTTGTAGGCGAGGAGCCTGGCCCGATTCTCCTCCCGGACGGCAGGATCCGGATGATTGACCGCACGGTCATACCAGACCGTCGACTGATCGCCGCCGGGGTCGTCGTCCCTCCACTCGAATCCGGCCAAAGGGGCCACCTTCTTCAGCCCCAGCCCGCCGCCGGTGATGATCCTGCTCTTCACCACGGCGTGGAGGTCGACCCACTGGGGGCTGGCGATGAACTGGCGGACCTCATCGACGGTCGGACCGGTGATGGCCTTTGCGGCGATCCGGAGCATCTTGGTGTTCTCCGCAGAGCTGTAGCAGTAGGCGGCGAATGTCCGGCCGTCTGCTGTAGTGGCGTCCCTCAGGTCGATCATCCAGGTCCAGAACCCGGCGAAGACGTCTGCCTCGATCCCGTCGTCGAGCGGATCCCAACGCACGAATGGGAGGTAGCCCGGTACCGTCCCCGACCTGACGGAACGGCTGACCCTCACCCCCCACAGGTAGACGCCGGACTCACTGTTCTCCATGTCCACATCGACTTCCACGTCCGCCCTCGGGACGTCGACCAACTCGGCCCCCCGGCGCAGGAAGGGCACCCCGGCGGTGGCGGCACGTGCCTGGTCGATGAGGCTGGGGAGGTGGCCGATCCGCAGGGAGGCGATCTCCGAGGTCCTTGCATCCAGCGCTCCGAGATCCCCGACGGTGGTCATCCCTTTCGACTCCAGTCGGCGCAGCCGGGTGCGCTTTCTCCCCCCGAGGGCATCCCGCAGCTCCGTCGCAGGCGGAAGTCCCCCGCAGATCGCCAGCACCTCGTGCAGGTCGACCTTGGCATCGGTCGACGATTCCCCGAGGGCGACCGCTGCGGTAGACCAGTCGAGGCCAGCGAGGTCCGACCGGGTGGCGATGCCCTGCCGCGTCAACCTGAGGGCGCTCGACCAGGTGACGCCGCCGACGAGGGAGACGCTGTCCCCTCTGATGAGTCGGTCTCCGCAAACGTGGCGCCATGAGCATCCGGTGCACTCGCCTTTGCGGAGCGGAATGACCAATGGGGCCTTCGTCGGGTCGTTGTTGCGCTCCATCTGACGGGCGATGACCCGCAATCGGAGGTCGAACTCACGGTCGTAGATCTCAAGCGCCGAACGGGTCCCCTTCCTCCACCGTGGCTCGGCGAGATCGCACCACCACACCGCACCGTCCACTCCGATGATGCCGCCCCAGCTCTGCTCCGATGCCAGGCCCGCCGCCTCGAGGAGCCGCCGGTAGTGGGCGAGCTGGAGGGCGTCCTTCAAGGCATGGGAAGTGGGTTCGAGGCCCTCCATCTCCACGCTGGCCTCCGGCCGGGGATCGGGCAGTTCCGACCGCAGCTCCGAGCCTTCGGCGGACGCCGACACGATGCCGTGGTGCTTGACATCGACCGGAGCCCAGCCCCCGCCCACCCGGACCAGGACATCGGGCCGGCCGGTCCGCCGGTTGAGATGATCGTCCGGCAGCCAACTGCCCAAGACGATCGACACGTCCGACTGCAGGGCGGCTGCTGTCGCCGTCTGCTGATCGGCTTTCGAGGCCGGCTCGATCAGCACCACGCGGTCGCCGTGATGTCGGAGGAGCGCCTCGAACACCTCCCGTTCGTACATACGGCCGCCGTCGACCCGGGCCCGCTCGGCCTCGGATAGCGGTACCTCCTCGACGTCGAGCGACTCGTCGCACTCGAGCTGTGCGACGACGGGGCACCGCCTGGCTACGTAGGAGCCTTGGAGTGGTACCGAGCTTGCAATGTCGACCGCTCCCATGAGACCAAGCCTACGGACCTGACAGACCCTCACGCACCGATCCAGACCGCCTTCGAGAGGAAGCGGACGAGGCCGGTGATCACGTCCCGGAACCCTTCGTGACGTGGCCCTCCGGGCTCCAACTGATAGAGGTTGCGCCGGATCTCCACCATCACCGACGACACCTCCGGAGTACGCCCGAGGTGCTCCAAGGGTACGTAGGTGCCGGAGAAGGGCGTGTTCAACGCTATGCCTCCAGGCATGCCGGCGAACGACTCGGCGGCGGCATCACGGAGCACATCGGGCGTGTGAAACGGATCAGTCCCGATGCAGATGCCGGGCCGGAGGGTGGTCTGGTCGACCTCGTAGGGCAACGGGAGGCTGGGGAACGAATGGAGATCGACGATGGTGACCCTCCCGCATTCGGAGAGGACCTGATCCACGACGTCCAAGAATGTTTGCGCGTAGGGATGGAAGTATTCGTTGAGGAGGGCCTCGTCCCGGGCCGGATCCGGCGCACGGAGCGGTCTCAGGTCGGAGGTGGAGTGGTAGACCGGGCCCATTCCGATGGCGGCCATGGGCTCGTCGTCGCCGATGAAGCGCTCGGGGTCGACGACCAGGCGGGAGTAGGCGTTCTCTACGACTCGGGCCTCAAGACCGCTCCGATGGAGCGCCATGTAGGCGATGTCGTTGGTCTCCCAATCGGTCATCCTCCTGAGTTCCGCGTCCAGCTCGGTGTCGTCGAGCAGCAGGTCAGCGCGCACGTCCTCCGGGATTCTGACGCTCGAGTGGGGAACGTGGATGACCAAGGGAGAAGGTCCCCAGAAAAGGTCATCTGTTGCGTGTTTCTCAACCATGACCACAACTCTGCACCTCGGATGTGACTTCAGGCGCCTTCAGGAATCGCTCAACGCACGGAGCCTGGTCACCAGGAACGGCTGCGGCCGCGACCTGGTCAGGGTCTCCACATGGTCGATGGCCGCACCGGTCCCCATCCCCCGGGTGCGGATCAGGTAGGCGGCGGCGATGGCCGGCGTACGGGTCTCTGCCCGGACGCAGTGGACGAAGGGTCACCATCCGTGGCGGCGCCCCGCAACGTGCCATTGACGCCGGAAGGGGTGGCGACACGATGAGAAACCCCAGCAGACCCCCGAATGCTCAAGTGCGGCGGACGGGCGACTCGATGTCGTCCGGACGACGGCGTTGTTCATTTGGGCACCCGATCGAGGCAACAATGGAGATCGATTGTACGAACACTGCCTGTCTGGTGCTTAAGGCTGACGCGCAGTTTCGGGTTGCTGGAGTTCCGCCAGCATATTGGATGGGAAGGCTGCTATCTGTCCCAGTTCCCCCGATGCATCAACCAATGGAGCCTCAACCAATGCCGATGCTTGGGCGAGAGTTCGACACTCGGGCTCATCCCGTTCATCTGCCAGTAGAGGTTGAACTCCGCCAACTTCGGTGAAATTGCAATGAGCTCCGTTTCGGGATCCACAAGGATGAGCCCGAGATCGAAGAGTGTATGGATGTCACTTCGAAGCAGCAGGCCACCGTCCTCGTGATGGTGACCGACCTGGGCATAGCTGTAGAGGTGGCACGCCTGGAGAGCGCTCGGAGGCGCCGATCCCGTGAGTGCACAGGCGAAGCCGAACTGGTCGATGAGCTGTCTCCTGAACTGCCCTTGGCCCAACCTCACTCTGACAGTCGCGACCGAATGGCCACTGAGTCCGCTGGGCACCTCATCTCGGAGAAGATTGGCCTCGCCTCCGTAGCCCCTGTCATCAAGGGCCTCGATAAAGCTTGGCCATCGCAGAGTCCGGATACTCAGCTGGGACGTCGGGCTGAAGCAGAGGCTTCTCAGTTCGGCACCAGAGAGTGCGCCGTCTAGCTCCACCCAGTCGCTTCCGTGTCGCGACGAGTAGGTGGCGACGGAGACCACAGTCTCGAGCGGGTCATCGAACTCGTGCTTGCATTTGTAGCACTTGTACGTTGGTTCGATCAGTAGACGTGACTTGATTCCAGCTTTTCCGCATTGAGGACATTTTCGGAGGACCTTTTCGGCGGAGCCCGTTTCGATCGCCTCGATCACGGAGGCTCCGATCAGGACATTCTTGTCCCACAGGACAATGCGGTCTCCAGCACTGACCGCGCTGTGGTTAGGAACCGTGCTGTCCCACAGATAGCGCTCACGAGGCGAATCCGGGTAGCCGTCGTTTCCACCGTGCTGGGTGCGGCCACTTACGGCCATCGCCAGCCACGCTGAAGTCATTTGATCATCTCCGGTATCCCGGCTGGTGGGATCGGGGCCAGCCTCAGGGGAGCGCCACCGAGAGCGGCGTTCGACTCCTGCGAGATCCGGTCGAAGAGTTCCGCGAGCTCGTTGTCTTCGAGCACATCGAGGGAAAGATGTGACCTGACGGAACTGGTTCGACGTGTTAGTTCGCGGACGAATTCCGAACGTGCCACCGTTAGACCTCCCCGCTCGACCTTCCAGATGGCGGTGAGAAGGGCTCGTGAGGTGTGCCGATTGCCCCCCAGGGATGGACGCTCCATGATCTGGACGAACTCGTCCTCTCCGAGGGGTGTGCAACCGTCGGGCGCGTAGTCGAGATCGGTTCCGAAGGTCCAGGCCCGCCACCACGATCGCCGGAGGACGTTCCTCGGCCGTCCGAGGATTCTGTCCGCCGCCTTGTCGGGGAATCGCCACGGTCCGATCTCAGGGACGACCACCAGTGTAAGGAACGACCAGACTCCCTCGCTGGCTGCGTCACCCGGTACGATCCCCATCGATTCGAAGAGTACGGTTCCGACCGGCCGGTCGAACGTCTGTCCTGCGAGGCGCTTTAGGGGTTTGGGATAGCCCGCCTCCTCTGCGACCTCGCGGATCTGCTTTTGGACGATCTTCAGCCTGGCCGATTTGACCGCATGGCCGCCTGCTGCGGCCGGAGCCGCCTCCGGATGCTCCAATGCCCCGAGCTTCATGAGGTCGTCAAGATGCAGGGGCATCCGCTCCTCCATGAGACGGACGGCAGCTTGATGTCCGAGCCTGGGGTAGAGGTAGAGCGCTTCGCTACTCACCGAAGAGGCCACTCCGGTTCTGGATTCGGATCTCGATCCGGGAGGGATCGGTTCTCCACCAGTTCCTTACGGTCACCGGACTGTCCGCCGGCCAGATGGATGAGAGGAGATTTCGGAGCACGGAACCGACGGATGTCGCCTCGGGGTCGAATTCGGAGTGGGGCACCTCCTGGTTCTCCAGGGCCATTATCACCATCTGTCTCGTGACATCCCAGTGGAGTACCCGTCTGAGCTGCTTCACCTCTTCATCCTGGCTCCCCTGTAACATTTTTTTCACTACGGGCACTGCCGAATTCAGAGTCAATCGTGCCGCCGCCATGAAGAGGGCATCCAGGTCGCCCAGGTCGACCTCGAGGATCCAGCCAGCGTCGGCGTCCTTGGGACGGGAGATGCTGAAATCCGAGGTGTCGGTGGGGAACTGGGCGCCGATTCCCTCGAGGCGAACGGAGGATTTTGTCCGCCACAGGATGCTCCCGGGCTGAGCTGGGGCGAGGAGGTCCCGAGGAGCGGGCCTCGAGGTCACAAGGATCGTCTCCAGGGTGAGTCGACCACCGAGTTCACTGCTGTTGAGACCGCACTCGATGTGGCCGTCGAATACGTCGACTTCTGGAATCCGCACCAGTGCGACGGCATTCTCGATCCGGGTCGTGTCCGAGTGGGCCAGTACGACCAGCCTCAGCTCGCTGGCCTTACCGAGATGGCACTCGTCCAGGATCGAAGAGCGGTCGATCCACACGTGGGCGGAGACGCCGAGAGCCGCCTGGAAGTCCCAGTTTGCCAGCTCGGCGGGGAGAGCGCCCGAGTATCCCGAGGTGACCACGCTCCATCCATCGTGTCGCATCGACGACAGCGGTGCGGTGAGGAAAGGGGCGACCAGAACCCTCATGAGGGATCGACCGCTTCTGGCTGGACGTCCAGGAGAACTGATGTGTCCTGGCCACGGGCGATCGAGACTTCAACCTCGGTGCGATCAACGTAGGGCAGTTCGATTATGGCTTCCGTCCCCTCCAGTGGAACGGATTCACCCCGGAACCGTGCTTCGATCAGATGGAGGAGTGGATCGAGGTCCAGGTCGCTGGCCGCCCCGTCGAGCGCCACTCCGCACGACAGGGCGATGGTGGTTCCCGCTGAACCCGGTCCGGGATCGACCGCGAGGCGCACGACCGTGACTGGGACGCCCTCGACAAGTCCGGGCCCGGCGCTGATGGTCTCAACCCGCGCCCTCCGTTCACTCTTCTTGCCGGAGCCGCCCGGAGTTGGCGGTAGGCCTTGACCCAGGCCGTCGACAGATCTGACCAGGTCTGCGAGCTCAGAGGCGATCAGTCCCGTGCTGAGGGTTCCGTCTTCCGTCTCGGAGGCTTCCGGAGACCATCTGCCCTTGAGGACTTTCCGGATCTCACGGAGACCGACGTTCACGATGCGACGACTCGCCTTGTCTGGGAGCAGGTCTGGCTTCCACGAGTCGTGCGTGGGCGGCTCCGATGCCGCGAAGCTGGAGTCGTGCTCGGGCCGACAAAGGAAGACACCGGCCCACTCCATCGCCGCCGCAGGTGCTGGTGGTCCCTCCTGGTAGTCCACGACGAGTTCAGGTGTCCGCAGCAGGGCGACGTGGTGGCATGGGTCGCCGATCTGGGCCGCAGGACCCGGTCCGTCGGGGTCATCTGAAGTGGACCCGTTATCCACTTCGGCCCGGTCTCGTCTGATCATCGACACCGTCACAAGGTCCCCTATTTCGGTCAACGGCTTGAGGCACCTGATCACGTCCTGCTGTTCTCCGAGGCCGGTCACTTCGTAGGGGTCACCGAGCATTAGCCGGAATGCCCGGGCGAATCCGTCGAGCGGGGGCCGTTCCTCCGGTGACGGGATCGGGACAACTTCTCCGTTGCACCGGACCCGGACGTCCATTGGGAGGTGCCCACCCCTGCTGATGAGTTTCGGCCACAGGTGCCAGAGTGCGGATTCGGCAAGGTAGTTCATCGCTTGTTCAAGTGATCTACCACCCAGATCGGGAGCGATGATCATGAGTGTCGTCCCGGTGTCATCTCGGCCGAATTCGGGCATCCCGATCAGACGTGCCATCTCGTCGGCGGTGCGACCGGTCACCGGAGTCGGCGCTCCGTCGATCTCGGCACCCCACCAGTGTCTCCCCGTGAAGAGGCGTCGCATGCGGGTGAACTCGTCACCTATTGCACATCCGATGAGGCGTGACTGGAGATGACCCTTGTCGACGGTTCTCGAGTAGGTGACGACGGTCCTCACCGATGATGCGATGTAGCAGATCGTCTTTCCGAAGCCGTAGGTGCCGCCCGTACCGGTACCCAGGTTGGCTTTCCCGACGTTGAGCACGAAGTCCGCCCAGTCGTAGACCTCGCTTGGGCTCTCGTCACCCGCTTGGAGGGGACCACCCAGACCGATGGTGTTCCGGTCGTAGATGTAGAAGGCACGCAAGGTGTTGGAATTCAAGGCTTCACTCAGGCCCGTCCCCTTGGCCCTTTCCGCCTCGGTGAACACCGCATCCCTTAACCCCTTCACCTCGCTTGCTTCTAGGTCCCAGCCCTCGATCGTGAATTCGACGGGCAGCTTGTCGTTCAGCCGGGCGTCCCAACTGTTCTGCGCCACCTCCCGTAGCAGAACGGCAAGGGGATCCAACTGCGGGCGACCCAGGAGCTTCGAGAACCCGGCCGCCGAGAGTCCGCCACTCTTGGGGAATTGCTCAGGAATCCACTGGAGTGCGGCCACTACTCGGTCATCCTGCGCACGACGTGCTCTGCGTCATCTGCGCTCATGGGCGACGGGGGCTCGTTGGTGAGATCTATCGAGTAGGTAATCCGGGTGGTGCCCGCCGGTACGACGTTTCCGTTGAAGCTTGCAGGGATGATACGGGGGAATGTGTCACCGTCGACCGCATACATCCGACATTCTGCAATCCGGAATGCACGGTACCGGTAGTCCTCCGAGCGTTCCGTCCGGTATCCGGCCTCCCCGAGCAGCTCCTTGAATTTGTCCTGCTCCACCCCCATGGCGAGGATCTCACCGACCAGCTGTGGGAGGGTCAGCCCGGTCGAGTCCTGTTCGAAGCGGTAGTGGTACAGGAAGAGCTCGCCACCTGGAGGTTCCTCGAGCTGGAAGACGGAGCTGATGGGAATGATCCGACCTTCACGGGCGAGTGTGCCCTTGACCTCGATACCCAGGGATCCTGACCGGAAGTCGTGTTGGAATCCGCTCGGGCCCAGCCAGAACGTGAGCCGCCTCTGTTCATCCGCTGCCATGAGCTGCCGTAGCGTGAGCAACTCGGCGAGGAGGCCGATCAGAGCCTGGTCGCTGAGGAACCCAGCGGGTTCTCCGGAGGAGAACAGCAGACGCCATCGGGAGAGAGCGGCGACGGTTGCTGCAGCAGGAGATGCGGCGTCGGAGATCTCCGTGAGCAACTCGGAGACGAACTGTGTGAACACAGAGTCCAGGTCCTCGCGAAGTGACACGGCGGCGAGATAGGTGGTGTTCTCGTACTTGACTCTGAGCAGCCGGATCGCCCTACCGCTCTTGTCCTCGGCGAAGGCCTCTCCGGGTCGTAGCGGAACGAGGAGGATCCTTCGCCCGTTATTGTCGACACCGAGAAGAACCTCACCGGCTTTGATCTGTATGCCTGAAGGGACTGCTTCGATTGCCGCCTCGGGTCCTGATGCCTCGGTCTGAAGTACCGACCAGATGGAGTGGAGGTCGTTGTCAGGCACCGCCGAGGTCCACCTGGTTCCGGTCGCCCTCGTCGTCCACATACTCCTCGTCTGATTCGGAGGTCTCGTCGGGATTGATGAAGTCCATATCCACCAGGATCACGTCCTTGGGCAGAGAGCCCGGCGCCGAACGGGGGAAGGAGAACGCTGCTCCCATCAGGTGGTCTTGCGCATTGAGCTTCTCCCGGTACTTCTCAGATCCGGGCTTCGGCTCCGAGTCCTTGTCGATCGGGTAGAGAAGGACGAGACCGCTCCTGTCGGCATCCCTCAGATCCAGGAGCGTCCGGCCGTCCTTTGCCGTGGCTTCAGCGGATGCGAGGAGATCGGCGACCCTGTCCGGCTTTGACATGAGCGTTCCGATGTTTGCAGTGGTCGAGGTGCTCGAGGACGTCAGCTTGGATCTGGTCAGAAGTCGGACATCATCCTCAAGTCCGATCGACATCGTCGGCGCCGGTGGCATGCGGGTGATGACGGCGAGATTCCAACGGTCGAGCCATCCGAACTTCCGTTGTCCGTCGATGTACTTCTCGAGGAGATCGGATCGGAGTTCAGTGTCCGGGTGGAATCTGAAGGCTCGGATGAATTCCACAACCGACTCTGCACTCAGACTCCTCAGAATGATCCGACTCGGTCTAGGTTCGATCACGGCTCCTTCACTCTCGGCTCTCGAGATCAGCTTCTTCGCAGCCTCCCGGTTCGAGAGGATCTCCGCCTCGTCCCGGTGATGGAAGTAGGTCGTCTGTGGGCGATGTCCGCTGTAGGAGGCCTCACCTGGGACGGCGAAGTGCATCTTGTTGGCGGCTGTGACCTGCATCCGACTGTGCAGACGGATCCTGACCGGGAGCTGCATCGGTGTGGCGTGCTCGGACTCCATCCGGGAGATCTCCCGACGCAGATCACGCTCGATTTCGGACAGGAACCTGAAGTCGGAGGCCAGATCCTCGGTCGTCCAGATCCTGGGAAGGTCTCCGTAGCCGGGGCGGTATCCGAACCACCGGCCCATCTGCAGAAGTGAGTCGTATGTCTGGGCCGTCCGGAGGAAGTAGGAGGACACGAGGCCTTCCAGGGTCAGTCCCCTTGAGAGGGTGTTGCCACCGACGGCGATGACGGTGGCCGGATCGTCCGTGTAGATCAGACGGTCGATCGACTGGCTGTTGTCCGCCACAACCTTGACCTCGCCGAGGAGGCCACTGACCCTCGGTGAAAGCTGGTCGAAGGAGACGGGCCCCACTCCCGAGCGCTCGGCTGGTTCACGCTCCACTTCGGATTCCCACTGCCTGCGCCATACCTCCATGGAACCGTCGTCCCACGCCTCCTTCAGTTGTTTGACCGTCTCCCTGATGATCGGGAGGTAACCGAGCTGCGGCGCAACTCGCATCGTCGTGTGGACCAACATGCTCGAGTGCTGGTCCTTTCCTGACCTGACCCTTTGGGCAGCGGTCGCGAGGACGAACCATCTGATCGCGTCCGTCAAGGAGGGTGTAACAACAGGTCTGAAGGTTCCCTTCGCCGGCACCTTGTAGAGCAGCGCCTCGTCGTCAGGGACGGTACGGATCATGTCGTGCGGAGCCGTGGAATCGTCCTCCTCGTCCTCGCTGACATCGGGGCCGAAGAGCTCCTCCGAACCGAAATAGGAGGGAGGCTTGGGCAGTGCATAGATGAAGTTGCGGGGGTAGATGTCGAGCACGTCTTTCGGGTTGACGAGCACATTCGCGAACGGCGTTGCTGTGTAGCCGATGTATGCCACCCTCGGGAGACTGAGAAGTTCGACGATGAGTGAGTTGATCTTGTTCCTGTTGAGCTCGGGGTTCTTCGCCGAGTTCGGGCTCGCCTGGTCTGACTCGTCGTCGATTATGAGGACCGGACATGCATCGAGCCCCCGCTCCTTGTCGGCCTGCTGGAGCCAATTCCTAAGCCGGGTGAGACGTGACACGTTCTTCTTGACGACAGCGAGGAGGCGGAGCTCCGTACCGGCCACCAGGGCCAGCGCCTTGACGGGGTTGCCGAAGTCCTCGTTCTCGTCGGTCAGGGTGAGCCAGCGCGTCTTGTTGAGCTCGGGGAGTTGTTGGTCGAGGCGCAGTTGGGTCTGCCGCCGGAGTGCATTGTGTACCCCGGAAAGCACGATGAAGAGTCTGTATCCGGCATCGCCGGCCTTCGCGATGGTCGCAGTGAAGTTCGCCGTCTTGCCGGATTGGACGTGTCCGAGCACGAGTCCCCTCGTGCCGATCACTTCGCTGTGGGGATCGGCGAGGAGACTGACAACGTCCGTCGAGGAGCTGTCGATACTGGGGACCGCTTCGATCCAATCTGGGTCGTCTTCGAGGGACTTCTTGAGGCTCGGCCAGAACTTGTCAATGTCGTAGTTGGGGCCTGTGTACCAGGAGGTCCCACTCTCTGGCTCGCCGATCGCACGGTCGAGGGCGATGTGGCGTTTCTGTTCGGCGATCTCGAGATGCCTGGCAACGACCTTGTCGACGAGGTCGGAGTTCTCCGTGATCGTCTTGAGCGTCGAGACGGCCTCGGCCATATCGACGCCTCGACGGAGAGCGACCTCCAACTGGTCCATCACAGCTGTTTCCCGATCGGACATGCTGGCGCATCCTTCCGCATTTCGGCGACCGGCAGCCCGGATCCGGATCCGGAGACTGGCCCCCCGATGGACTCGAAGCAATATGCCACATACGGGGACGGAGTGTCAGCGGACATGAGATCCTCCCCAGTGGCAGCCAAATTCCTCCCCACTGACGGACACGAAAACTCCCCACTGACGGACACGAAAACTCCCCAGTGGCGGCCACGAGTTCTCCCCAGAACTGACTGTCCGCCACCGTCGGTGACCATCCACCGGCGGTGTGGCCCCTCCTCGAAGGCTGGTTGGTGACAAAACCACCGACCCTGAGGAGGTTCAACCCACTGGAGGCATCTGGCGCCATTCTGAAGTCTTGAATTGGACGCGTGGCAGAGGGAGCGAGACCTTATCGACGGCGTGGCGGGCCTCAGGAGTGAGCTCATGTCCGACGAAGAAGGGGCGCAGACCCGATCATCGGCGGATATCAGCTCAGAGCGCCGCTGAGTGCCATCCCCAGGCTTCTTGTATGCGCCTGAATCCCTGCCCACTATCAGCTAAGCGAAGGTCAAGCCCGAGCCCCTCGAAGGCTTGAGTCACCTCTTGATTCTCTTCTAGCGTCACCTTCAATCTCTGCATTTGATCATCCCGCGTGAATTCAGCATCTCTCGACTGACACTCCGATCCCTTCGACTCACGGCTAGATTCAGAACTGTGGATCAGCGGTGCCTCGGAGCCAGTTCTCAAGACAAGAACGATTCGAGTCCGTGGGAATAGCCAAACTCCCCATGACATTGTGTGCAGGCACCTCTATCACCGACAAGCGATGAGCACCGTCCAACCGTCAAGAGCCGGGTCAAGCCGCGCCGCAAGTGAGAAGCGGGATACTTACGGCGTGAAGCTAGTTCGGGGTCCGTTCCTGAAGCTTCCGCCCCACCCGCTCTCCGTGGAGACGGAGTTGGAACTGATCGCGAGGGCCGACGAATTCAGACGCCCTTTGGCTGCCGACCTCTTCTGTGGTGCAGGAGGCCTAAGTATTGGTTTGACCGAAGCGGGGTTCGACGTAATCCTGGGGATCGACCATGACGACGCCGCCTTGGAGACACACCGCGCATATCATCCGGGACTGAGCGTCAATTGGGACTTGGGCGACGAAGACCTTGTCGAGCGCGTCGGAAATCTCATCAAGGACCTCGACGTAGCGATAGTTGCAGGCGGTCCCCCCTGCCAGCCGTTCTCACGCGCGGGGAGGTCAGCTCTCCGGGACCTCGTCCGCCGCGGACGGCGTCCGCCTCATGATCTCCGTAGAGAGCTGTGGCAGTCCTTTCTGAGGATCGTGGCGATCGCCAGACCACCTGCGGTCCTGATGGAGAACGTCCCGGACATGGCCTTGGACAAAGACATGCTGATCCTGAGAACGATGGTCGATGAGCTCGAGGCGCTCGGATATGGAGTCGAAGAACGCCTGGTCGCCACGTCCGAATACGGGGTGCCCCAGCTCCGCCAGCGACTGATTCTTGTCGCTATCGCAGGGGGCGTCGAGTTCAAGTGGCCCCAGAGTCAGCCCGAGGTCAATCTCCGGAGTGCGATCGGAGACCTGCCGCCCGTCGATGGGGGCTGGCGGCCTGACAACGGCGACGTTCCCGACGATCCGGTCGCGTCCGGTTGGATCACGTACGGCTCCCCGGTCACCAAGTTCCAACAGAGGATGCGAAGAGACGTTCCCGGAGGGCACACTGACCGACTGTACGACCACATCACCCGGCCGGTTCGGGAGGACGACGCCCGTGCATTCGCACAGATGGACTCGACGACCTTGTATTCGGAGATCGACGATGACCTGAAGCGCTACCGGGACGACATCTTCGACGACAAGTATAAGCGCCTTGACTGGAACAGCCTCAGTCGGACAATCACCGCCCACATCGCCAAGGACGGCTACTGGTACATCCATCCTGAGCATGACCGGACACTCACGGTCCGCGAGGCGGCCCGGATCCAGACATTCCCGGACAACGTCCGATTCGCCGGGCCACCGACCGCCGCCTTCCGTCAGATCGGCAATGCCGTACCTCCGCTGCTCGGGGAGCACCTGGGTCGATCGATCCTCGAATCCATCGCAGAGGGCCACCGAGAGCCACTGTCCACGACTCAGACTGCGGTGCTCCTGGCCGACTGGTTCGTGGGGCGCGAATACCTCTCGGTGCCATGGCTGCGGAGTACGACACGATGGCAGGTCATTCAGGCCGAAATCCTGTGGGCCAGAATCGCCCGGAAAAGCGTGAGGGAGGCTTGGGCGAGCACGGCGAAGCTAGTTTCACCGAAGCTGACACTGGAGCCGTCGAACTCTGCGGCCCTCGAAATGTATGCCCGTCTTCGCGGCCGCGAAGACCGCGCCGCAGTCGTGATGAACGCGGCCGAGTGGTTCGTCGACCACCCAGACACCCTGAAGGTGACGAGCTCGGTCACCGAACTGGTTGCGGCGCCGGGAGTATCCCCTGCGGTAGCCGACCTGGCGGTGCGGGTGTGCCCGGGGACCGCAGCGGACCGACCCGACCCCGTCCTTGTGACGAACGGCGTCCTTAGGGTCGCTTCGAGGTGCCTGGGGATCAATGTCGAGAGCGAGAACAGATACTCCGACGGTCGACTCGCTGTAGCCAGGCTGATCGGCGGAGACGACAACTCCCACGAAGCCCATCTGGGTCTCATCGAACTCGCGAGTTCAGTCTGTGTGGCAGGTCCGAATCCGGACTGCGGCAACTGCCCGCTGTTGGCTAACTGTGACTTCGCCAAACACAACAACTTTCAGACGACGCTGCCACTCACCATCCCAGGCTCTCTACGACGCCGGGGTTCTCGTCGCGTAGGTGCCCGATGATCTTCGCGAGCGCCGGGGTCGTTGAGGTAGCGAGAGCTGCGGAGAGGATCGCCCCTCCGATCTCCGCAGCGTCCCGACTGATTGACTCCCGGTCCGAATCGGAAGCCGATGCACCCTCACGGAGGTCCCGACGGTACATGTCCTGGGCGCGGTGACACAGCTCGGTGACGTGAGGCTCCAGGAGCGGACGGATCTCAGCCGGAAGGGCGACCCTCATCTTGGCGACGTTGATTCGGAACATCTCATCGAGGGACGGGGGGAAGTCGAGAGCGGCGCGAGCGAGTTTCGTGTGTTCGTCGATGGCCCTGATTCCGCACCAACCACCACTCTGAATGAGACGGTCGGCTCGGTAGATATACAGACCCTGCTGCCGGTTCCACTTCCCAGGGCCGCTCATCCTCTCGAACTCGCCCATTGACGAGAAGAGGCTCCTGGCCGGCAGAACAGTCGGGGAAAAGGCCACCGTACCCACCTCGTCCCCGGCCCACACCTCGAATTGACGCTCGGTCAGGGACCTGGTGTGCTCCTCATCCGGCGCGAACGGGTTCCAGGCGGGCACCTTCTTCCCGTTTACCGTGATCGCCAGGGTCTCGCCTCCGGCCGCGGACCCCTCGATGAACCGGTGGAACACAGCCCCGAGGTGGTCGCCGAGTCGGGTACCCAGGGAGTCCATACGCCTACGGGCTCCACCTCCTTCGGCCCGGCCCGCCGGCAAGATCCGATCGAGGTTCTCCCAGACCACCACGGTCCCAGGCGAGTGGTCCAGCCACTCGAAGGCGCGGTAAGCCTTCGTGTCATCGGGTACCTCGGTCAGTTCCCAGCGATCGGTATCGATGATGTGTTCGAGATCGAGGGTCCGGGTCGAGATCCGTCTTCTCACGGGAGCCTGCCGGGTGACGACCGTCACACGCTTGCACTGGGACAACGAAGCGGTCTTCAGGCCGAGTCCATAACGTCCGAGTTCGTCCTCCGCATACTCCCTTCTGGAACCAAAGCGGAGCGCTTCGGTCAGGTCGCGGTCGGTCATCCCAGAGCCGTCGTCCGCGATGAGTACATAGGAGTTTTCGCCCTCGAAGCAGATATCGATGTCCACCCGTGACGCACCCGCGGAAATGGAGTTGTCAACCAGATCGGCGATGGCGGACGTGAATGTGTACCCGATATCCCGGAGCGAATTCGTCAGGCGGCTCGCAGATGGCGTCACATCGAGCGCTGGATTAGCACTGCGCAAGGGTCCTCCTCTCCTGTAGCCAACCAGATTGCCATACGGCGGTGGTCAACATGACCATCAATCAAACCCAGGACGGGCACCTCGGACGGTCTCGATCCGGTCCGCCGCCTCAACCACGGTCTCGTGCTCCCAGATGTGGATGGGCACCCAGCCGAGAAGGTCGAGCTCCCGGTCCTTCCTCACATCCCTCTCACGATTCTTCTCCAGCTTCTCCCGCCACCATTCGTTGTTGTGTTTCGGGATCCCGCCGTGCTCGGCGCAACCGTGCCAGAAGCAGCCGTCGACGAAGACGGCTATCCGGTCCTTCGGTAAGACGATGTCCGGCGTACCCGGCAGGTCACGCCGGTGCAGGCGGAACCTGATCCCACGGCGATGCAGTTCCCTGCGGAGGGAGATCTCGGGACCGGTTGACTCCCGCGGCATGCGGCTCATCTGGCCCGATACGACCTCGTTCTTCGCCTTGACCATCTCGTCCCTTTCTCGCACCGAATGCTCGGTCCACGAACCCTACGACTTAGGTGCAACAGGAGGCGGGCCCCGTCCCCCCACCTGGTCAGGGGTTACCACTTTATTGATGGGGCGTTGGTGCCGTCACAGGTGGCCCGATGCCGGAGCCAGATTCGGGCGGCGCCTCTCACCGAGCGAAAGTGACATGGTTGGTCAGGGCCGATCCATGCATGACACCCCTATCGGACTTGTGCACGCGGGAGATCCTTACGAACTGCCGGTCGACAACGTGCTGGCCCTCTTCGGCGGTCAGCACAACCGCTTCCCTCGGGTGGCGACCTCATGATGTCAGCGGCTGTCGGCGTGAAGACGTCACGTCGATCCGCGTCTCACGGTCCAGGGAGCCGGTTCGCCCGGTAGTCGCAACGCCACCTCGGCAGCCATGAGCGCGCTCCTGACCGCCCCCTGACCCACCCCCAGGAGCAGGCTCATGTGGAAGACCGGCAACCCCACGCGCTCATACAGATCCGTCACGAGCGCTGTTGGCAACGACAACGGTGCGAGGGACTCAAACGGTCCTGCCGGGGCCCACTCTTCAGGCACCGTGACTTGGTAGCGCGCCAGGACCCTCAAGACCTTGGGGTCGCCGTAAAGGTCGTCGAGGAGGGTGCGACCCTCGTCGCTGTGAGATGTGAAGCCACCTCGGCGTACTGGTACCCGGGCCTCGTGCAGGGCCACTCGCACAGTCCCCACACTCACGCCGAGCTGCTCCCCGACGATCTTCATGGACATGCCGGCCTGGTAAAGATCGGCGGCACGCAGTCGCAGGTCGGCGGGCTCCCACGGCACCTGAGGGATGAAGGTCCCCGGCCGCTTGATGAGCCCGGCCCCGTGCAGGCGTTTGCGCACGTACTCGGTGCTGACCTCGAGAATGGCAGCCGTCTCGACCACGTTGTGCTTCTGCTTGACGTAGAGCTCGACCAAGCGCCCGTCGGTGACCCTGGCCCTGTTCGCTCGGGGACGACGGATGCGGTTGGAGCGGGCGGCGATACCGGCGATGGCCAGCTCCCGACGCACGCGCTCAGGAGTGATGTGGAGCTTCTCGGCAACCTCTCTGGTCGTCAGAGCCTTCTCGACGTAGAACTTCTCCAACCGTCGGTGATCGACACGCGGGTCGGGAGAAAGAAGACCCGCATCAGCCAGCCATCGAGCGGTGGTGGCGTCAGAGACTCTAAAGCGTCGGGCCAAGCTGGCAATGGTGGAGCTGGGTGCACCGAATGCGCTTCTCAGATCTTCCGCGGACACGGGACAGGCTCGTTGCGTTGTTCGCCGTTCGATACCCGCTTGCTCCATTGCCTCAGCCACACGGGAACGACTGGTGCCAAGGAGCTGGGCTACTTCAGCTTCCGTCCGGCCTTCATCGACGTAGAGCAGCCGCAAGGTTTTCATATCCGGGCCGGCACCACGACGCCAACGAGGCACCGGCAGGGCGCGGGTACTTCGACGGCTCGTTGTCACGCTCTTCAGCCTCCTCGACGAAACGGGCTATGGCGCGCCGGGCTCCATTCCTCTTGGTGTGGGTTCATCAACCCTACGGCTCCGGGTGCCCGCATTATCAACGCGCCCCAGTGTGTCATTAGCTCCCACTACAGAAAGGAGCGTGTACTGCCGGCTGTGCTGGACGCATATCGGACTTGATCCGGTTGGCGGACAGCTTGCTTGGGGCCCGCGGAGGATTATGGAGGCGCTCAGGCCGCCGAGACCTCGAAGCTTGAGGTGAGGGTGACGGAACTCGGGCAGCGGGATCGCCGCCTGCCTGTCGAGGGTGACGTTCGGACATCCTGCATCATTCCTGGTCGGGGTCTTCTTTCGCCAGGGTGACGTTGAGGGTGACGTTCGTTCGGACCATGGGTTGTGTCCGGGACGCACGGCCCCGGCACAAAGCCCTGGAGGTCCTGTGATCCCCCACCCACTCGATACGAGACTCGCGGCCCAGATCTTTGGCGCCAGCTTCAACATCTCCCCGAACAACTCGCTGCCGGGTTCGTCCCAGGTGACGTCGTTCCTCGGCGGCATCGAGCAGTGGGCCGTCTACGCCTGCCTGCTCGGACTGATCATCGGTGGGGCAAGCCTCTGGTGGGGGGTGCAGAGCGGGTCGGTCAACCGGACGTCGGTCTCCCAGCACAAGATCCTCGCCGCGTTCGCCGGTGCGGTCATCATCGGAGCCGGCACCTTCCTCGTCACCTGGGCATTCAACTTCGGCTCGGCGGTGAGCTGACGTGCTCGTCGGAATCTCACTCTTCGACCCTCTCGGAGGTCTCGGCCAGGACGTTGCCAGTTGGTTCGGGCATTCGATCTCTGCGGGGATCGGGAACTTCGCCGCCTGGGCCATCAATGGCGTAGTCCACGCCATGCAGGCAACGACCACCCCTGATTTCACGTCATGGTTCGCCGGTCCCTGGCGGGCGATGCTCAGCGTCGTCGCCTGGCTGTCGGTCCCGATCCTGTTCGTAGGGGTGGGGGCGGCAGCCCTCCGAGGCGATCTGACCTCGGTACTGAAGCGGGGCCTCGGCGCCCCGGTGATCATGGCCGTCGGCACCGCGGTGGCACTACCGGTGACGGCAGGGGTCCTCACATTGGTGAACGGCTGTTGCGGCCTGTTGGTCGACATGGCCATCGGCGGCAACCAGGGGTTCGGCCAGGGACTGAGCCATCTGTCCGACTTCGCCCTGTCGGCGACGGTGACCTCGGGCGGCAGTGCGCTGCCCGGGCTGGCCGCGGCGTTGATCGTGGCGCTGGCCGGCCTGGCGGCACTGGTCATCTGGTTCGTCCTTGCTCTGCGGGGCGCGCTCCTCTATCTGGAGGTGCTCGCCATCCCGCTCGCGCTCTGCGGCATGTACTGGGGTGGGACGGCTCACTGGATCAAGCGACTGGTGGACCTGATTGTGGCGACGATCCTGTCCCAGCTGGTGATCACCATGTTGATGGTGCTTGCTGCCGCCGACCTCAACGGTGGCCACCTCTCGGGTACTGGTTCGGCGACTAGTTCGGGGACTGGCTCGGTCGGTGCAGACATGACGACGCTGTTCCTCTCGGTGGCGTTCTTGCTCCTGGGGTCCCTTGCCCTTCCGATGGCGCTCAAGCATGTGCCCTCAGCCACCGAGCATGCGGCGGCGGCGGCATCGCAGATCGGTGCACCGGGCCGGATGACCAACATGGGGAGCCGGATGGCGGGTACCGCCAAGATGATGGGCCACTCCGGTGGTGGCGACCAGGCGATCGTCCGCCAAGCCGGGATGGCCGCCGGCCCGGTGGGTATGGCCGCTTCGGCCGGGGCCGGTGCGGCCGCGATGGCAGCCCGGGCCGGGGTGAATGCCGCCGTCGGTGCCAGTGGCGCCAGTTCGGGCGCGGCTGGTCCTACCGCGGGTGGTTCGTCTGCGGGCGGCGGGTCGGTTACCCCTGGGCCGACGGGGTCCGCCGGGGGCACCAGCGGTCCGGGCCCCGCCGGAGGGGGAGGAGTCGGGGGTGGTGCTGCCGGCCAGGCGGCCACCAGCCAGGCGGGAGGAAGCGGCTCGGGTACCGGCGCATCTCCGGGTCGCCCGCCGTCGCCTTCCACCGGGTCACCGGCCGGCGCCGGAGAATCGACCGCGGTGCGGGGCGCTGCGGCTCGAGGAACTGCAACTCGAAATGCTCCGGGGGGATCTCATGGCTGAAGGTGAGGTGCTCTACAACTTCGGTGTCCTGACCAAGCGGTACGAGCTGGTCAGCCGGACGGCCGGCCAGCTCGCCCCGGGGATCGCCGGGGTGGCTGTCGGTTTCATGACGATCCTGGTGGGTGTTCCGGTGCCGCTGCCTTTCGGCCCGGTCCTCCTCGGTTTCTGGGTTGCCCTCGGGAAGGTTCCGTTCGGTGCGCACCGGGGGACCAGGATCCGGGCGATGGTCGGGCCACTGCTCCGCTACGGGCTGCTCCGACTCAAAGGCCAGGCCCGCTGGGAGATGCCACAGACCTGGCTGGCGTGTGCGATCAACTCTGCCGATACCGGCCCGCTGCCGGCTCCGGCATTCGGGGATGGCCCCGACCCGTCCGGGGCCGCTCGGCGGGAACAGCATCGTCGGGCACGGCGGACCCGGGACGACACATCCGAGCAATTACCGCCGGAACTCGGTCGGTTGCGGTGGTTGGCCACAAAGGTCGACGGCGCCGAGGCAGGGCTCCTGGCCGAGCGGGTGGGACGCCGAAGCCTGCTGACCGCAGTGGTGTCGGTGTCAGGTGGGGACAGGTTCGTCTTCTCCGGGCCCGACGAGCAGGCCGCCCAGATCCTCCAGTGGGGCGAGGTGCTGAAGGCGATGGCCGCAGACGGCCCGGGGCTTCGCCGCCTCCAGTGGGTCGAGCGGGCCACCCCACAGCCATCCACCGTGCAAGAGGACTGGTCGAGGGCTGCGATGCGCGATGTCTCCCCCGAGGAGTGGGCTGACTACCAGTCCCTCCAGTCCGCGATCGGCACCGCCGCCATCCACCACGACGTCTACCTGGGCGCCCAGATCGAAACCGAGGCGACAGGGCCTGACGCATTGTCCGAGGCCACCGTCGAGCTGGCCCAGCTTGCTGAGCACCTGACCTCGATCGGACTGCGGCCGAGGCTGCTAACACGGCGGGGTATTGCGTCCGTGCTCCGTCAGTGGGCGGACCCCACCACGGCGGAGCGGTTGGCGTTGTGGGGAGAGGGGTCGATCCCGGTTTCCCAGGCCGGGCCGGCATCCCGCCTCGTCGGCTACGACACGCTTCGGACCGACGGCTACATCCACCGGGTGGGCCAGATCGCCGCCTGGCCTCGCATCGACGTGGGCACCGAGTGGATGTACCCGCTCCTCGCCACGGCTTCGGCGGGATCGGTGCGGACGGTGTCCATGCACATAGAAGCCGTCTCTACCGAACAGGCGTTCCAAGAGGTCCGCGATGCCCGCACGACCGGCGGGACGGCGCAGCGCAAGCGGGACGAGAAGGGGATCATCACCACCGAGGAGGAGGAGCGCCGGGTCGATGAGGCCCGCTCCCGGGAGCGGGAGCTGACCCGGGGATTCCGCCAACACAAGATCGCCGGCCTGGTGATGGTGTCGAGCCCCGATACGGCTACGGCCGAGCGGGCGTGGCGCCACGCGGAACGCAAGGCGGTCGAGTGCCACCTGGACCTCCGAGAGATGCACGCCCGGGGCCATCTCGCGTGGGCGGCGACGTTGCCGCTGTGCCGTTTGCAGTTCTCCAAGGGGTTGGTCTGATGCTGAAGCTCCCTCCCATGTCGGTCACCACCCGCCACTCCGCGTCCGCCTATCCGTTCCAGTGCCAAGCCGGTCTGCCGCTGCTCGGGCCGATCATCGGCCAGGAAGTGCTCGGCCAGGGGATGTTCTGTTACGACCCCTTCTGCCTCTACGACACCGAGACGTTGCTCTCCCCGTGCATGTTGGTCTCGGGCAACAAGGGCTACGGCAAGTCCGCATTCGTCAAGGCCTACCTGCACCGCCAGGCGATTTCTGGCAAGTGGCTGGCCGTCTTGGACCCGAAGGGCGAGTACCTCGACCTGGCGGCCCGGGACGGGCTGTCGGTCCTGGCACTGCGACCGGGCGGCCCGGTGCGGCTCAACCCACTGGACGCTGGCCCGGCGGTGACAGGAGCTGGCTCCGACGCCACTGTGAAAAGGGAAGACGTCCGAGGTCGGCGGATCGGGGTGGTGATCGCCCTCGCCGAGTCGGCGATCGAGCGTCCCGTGACAAGCGACGAGCGCTCAGTGGTGACAGCGGCATTGATGGAACTCGAGCATCAGACCAGCCACAGGACGCCGACACAACATCAGGTACCGACCCTGCGCCAAGTGATGGACCTGCTGATGGGTCCGACCGAAGCCATGGTGACCGAACTGCGCACCACGCCTGGGAACCTGGCGACAGACGCCAAATCGGTAGCCCGTGGGTTGCACCGCCTGGTTGAAGGCGACCTGGCCGGCATGTTCGACGGCGAGTCCACGACAACCATCGACTGGTCGGGGCCCGGCATCGTCGTCGACCTGTCCGCGGTCCTCCAGTCGCCGGCATTCTCGGCGATCTTGGTGTCCGCCGGGGCGTGGCTGGCCCAGGCGGTGGCCAAGAAAGACCGCCAACGGATCATCGTGGTCGACGAGTGCTGGAAGGCAATCCGCGACAGCGGTTTCGTGGCCTGGGGCGAAGAGACGATGAAGTTGTCCCGGGGATATGGGGTGCAGTTCGTCACCATCGTCCAGCGCATCTCCGATCTGGCGTCCCAGGCCGACGACGGAACGGCCACCGCCAAGCGGGCCCAAGGGTTCGTCACCGAGGCCGAGACGAAGGTGACGTTCAATCTCTCGGGTGGGGAAGCCCGGACATCCCGGGATGTCATGGACTGGACCGAATCGGAGACCCTGCTGGTCCCGAAGCTGCCCCGAGGCCGGGCGTTGTGGCGGGTCGGCGAGCACGGGGCGATCGTCCAGACGATCCTGTCCGCCCGTGACCTCGCCATGTGCGATTCCAATCAGGCCATGCGGGGCGAATCCAATCAGGCGATGCGGAGCCGGCCATGACCGCCGGCTCGTTCCGAAACCTCACGTGGTCCCGTGTCGGAATCGCGGTGTCGGCCGGGCTGATCGTCTTCGGGATCGTCGAAGCCGCCCTCCCCCACCACCCGCCCGCCCGGATGTCCGGACCGGCCACCAGCGCTGGCGGCGCTGTGACTACCTCGGTGGCGAACTCTGTGGCGACTGCGGATGTCAGAACCCGGGACATCGGCGCACAGATTGTGGCGGAAGAGTTCGTCGCTGCCACCGATACGACAGATCCGGCCCACGTGCAAGGCATCATCGCCACCGAAGTGGCCGTCGCCCCACATCTGGGCATCCCTCACCGCGTGACGTGGCCGGCGGCGTGGACAGCGGAGCAGCGCCGCACGGTGGTCGTGCTCGACCCGCCGGGTCCTCCGCTGTCCGTAGCGGGCGGGCAGGTGGCGGTGATCGTCACCGGCGCGATGACAGTGACGATGAACTTCAGCCGTCCATTGGCGGTGCCGGTGGCCGAACGGGTCACGCTCCGCCACCTGTCCGGGCCCCCGGGCCCCCGAAGTCGTGTGTCCGGCGGTCGCACGATGGGGCGCTGGGTGGTTACCGCTGTCGAGGCCGGCCCATGACGCACGCTCCGGCGAAGATCGCCGCGGTCGCGCTCGGCGCGTGTCTGTTCTCGGTGGGCGCGTTGGCAGGCGGGGCGCCCGCCTTGAGCGCGAACAATCCCTCCCAGCTCGCCACCTCCACCATCCCGGCCACGCTGATCTCGCTGTTCGAGAGAGTGTCAGCGACCAGTCCATGTGGCGTGCCATGGACACTGCTCGCTGCGGTGGCCGACACCGAGTCGGCCTTCGATCCCTCTGCCGTGTCGGACGCGGGAGCACAAGGTCTCTTTCAATTCGAACCGGCCACGTTCGCCGGGTACGCCCAGCCCGTGCCGGATACAGGGGCCGTCCCGCCCAGCCCGTTCGACCCGGTCGATGCCGCCTATGCAGCCGGCCGCTACCTGTGCTCCCTCGGCGTGGTCGGGAACCCGACCTCCGCCCTGGTCGCCTACAACTGTGGCAACCCGGGCCCCGCCTGCCAAGCCGCCTCGGCTGGATATGCCGAGCAGGTGCTGGCCACCGCAGCCGGTTACACGGCATCTGACAGCAGCGGGGCTGCGATCGGTGTGTCGAACGGGGTGCCGAATGTCGTGCAGGCAGCGGCCGTCGCCTACGCAGAGTCGCAGATCGGCACCCCGTATGCGTGGGGCGGCGCGAGCCCACAGGGCGGCTTCGACTGCTCGGGGCTCGTCGTCTGGGCCTACGGCCTGGCCGGTGTGGTGGTGCCCCGGGTGGCGAACGACCAGTGGCAGGGTGAACCGCACGTAGCGCTCGACCAGTTGGTCCCCGGCGACCTGGTGTTCTTCGGCGGTGATGGTTACGCCGACCACGTGGGGATCTACATCGGGAACAGCGCCATGGTCGACGCTCCACACACCGGCGCTGACGTCCGTGCCGACACCTTCGACAACGTCATCGGGGCCGGCTGGGGCAACGAGGTACTGCTCGGTGCTGTCGACCCTGTGTCAGTTCCAACGGCCGCCTGATGTCGACACCGCCGACGACCGGTAGTTCGGGTGGGGTGGTCATTCCGCTGCGCTCGAACCCAATCCCCGAGCTGATCCCCGACACACGCCCAGGTCCGAAGAGCCCCCCGGCAGCGACCACCGAAGCAATGGAGGGACCCTTCGCTATCCCTGAGCAGCTCAGCCTGTTCGGAGAGGAACCGGGACGATGAAACCTCAAAGACAGACACCCTTCGACGGCACGTTCATGGTGCTCCTCGCCGGGCTCGGGGTCGTGGTCACCGAAGGTGTCGCTGTTGACGTGGCCGGCCAGGTGGCGTCCATGGCCTTTGGTGAGCATCGGATCATCCCCGGAGGTGTGGGTGCCGGAGTTGGGATCTTCCTACGACTGCCGGGCCATCTGGCCGACCCCGGTTTGGCGTGGAGGCCGGCTGGCCGGGTGCTGCTTCCCGGGCCGGTTGCCATGTGGGCGGCTCTGATTGCATCACAGCTGGTTGTTGTCGGGCTGGTTGTCCTGTCCCTCCGGCTGGTCCGGTTGGCCAGGGGAGCAACCGGCAACCAGCAGAGCGGTCCGATGAGAGCGAACCGGTCACACGTCGAGCGCCGGATGGGTCGCAAGGCAGTCGACCGGCACACGGCCGACGTCTACGGGAAGGACGCCATTGCCGGCCGGGAACCGCTGGCACTGGGAGTGGATGTCGCCACCGGCGCCCGGCTGTTCGCCAAGTCGGAGGACTACATCTTGGCCGTCGGCGTACCCCGGGTCGGCAAGGGCGAAGGATTCGTGATCCCCGCCGTGCTGCGCCACCAGGGGCCGGCGGTGGTGACCGCCACCCGGCATGACACCTACATGGACACCGCCTCCGTCCGGGCCCACGTCGGGCCGGTATACGTGTTCGACCCGCAAGGTCTCGTCCCCAAGGCGGAGAAGCTGCGGTGGAACCCGGTCAAGGGCTGCGAAGTACCGCAAAAGGCCATCTTGCGTGCCCGAGGGTTCGCCGGATTCGCCGGTGTGGGACCGGCCGTCGACGGCGGCGGGGCGTACTGGGAGCAGGTGGCCGCCTCCATCATCCGCTCCTATCTGCACGCGGCCGCCCTGGAAAGCCTCGGCGTCGAGCAGCTCCTCGACTGGTCGCGTCGACCCGGTGCCCGCGAACCGATCCGCATTCTGTCCCGCCATCCCGATGCTGCCCGGGGATGGGACGATGACCTGGCTGCATCCACCGAGGTCGAACCAAGGCACCGGGACTCGATCTGGGCGACCGTCCGGCGGGCATTCGACTGCTTCGCCGACCCGATGGTGCTCGAAGCCACTCGGGTCGACCACGACACGTTCGACCCTGCCGCCTTCCTGGACCAGAACGGGACGATCTACCTGATGGGCTCACCGGGTGCCCAGCACTCGGTCGCCCCGATTGTCGCCGCACTTATCGAAGACGTCGTCGACACAGCCCGCCACAAAGCTGCTCGGTCGCAGAGACGCCGGCTCGAAACAGGCCTGGTCCTCATGCTGGACGAGTGCGCGAACATCGCCCCACTCGGCGACCTGCCCAAGCTGGTCGCCGAGCTTGGCGGCCTCGGAATCACCACCGCGGTGATCCTCCAATCGGTGGCATCCGCCCGCAACATCTGGGGCGAAGCGGGAGAACGGGCCCTGCGTGACCTGGCCAACATCACGCTGGTGTGGGGCGGACAAAAAGACGTTGCCTTCTTAGAAGAGATCAGCAGGCTGGCCGGGGAGCACGACGAACTGGTCGAGACCGTCACCCACAACGAAACCGGCAAGTCCAGCTCATGGACACCACGTCGAATGCCGGTGCTGCCCATCGGAGACATCGCCAACTTGGGCCCCAATCACGCGGTGGTGGTATCCCCTCACCTCCGGCCCCGCATCACCCATCTTCCGTCCTGGCGGAAGGACCGGACGCTGACCGTCCTCGTCGAAAAGAACCAGCACACAGCCGGCGGAGGTGCGACCGATGGATGACCCTCAGCAGAACCGAACCGAGCTCACTTGCCTCACCGACCGGGTCGTAGAGGCCGAGGCCCTGGTGCGCAGGCTCCAGCAGAGGGTCGACGATCTCTCCGGTGATCGACCACGATCCGAAGATTCCGAATCTACTGGGCCCATCCAGCAGAACCCCTCGGATGCTATCCATGGTGTAGAACTCGAACAGTTGGCCCAGTGGGTCGAGCGAATCCAGGAGCGCTACGCGGCCATCGGTGATTGGCTGCGGCCGTGCTGGTGGCGCCACGGTTCCGTCATCGAGGAACTCGCCGCCCTCCACACCGCATGGATGGGTGTGTATCAAGCCACTGAACCTCCCGCTCCGACGGCAGCACTCAAATGGCACGAAGAGGCCGAGAAGTGCCGGGAGCGCATCCGCCGAGCGATCAGTACCGGGCCGGGTTGTACCGCGGTGACCCACAAACCTGACCAGTCGGTCACCGGCGATCCCCGCTGGGCCGAGGAGCGGGCAGCGATGCACTGCGAGAGTCCTGAGTGTCCCGGCCAACCCTCGGCGTGACGAAGCCCAGGTGATGTCTACCGCTTGCGTTTGGTCCCCTGAAGGCCGAGGGCCCGCAGGAATGACCCGGTGAGCGTGTTGGTCTTCCGGTACACCACCCGGCGCGCGTCACGCTTCGCCAGACCCTCGACTCCACCGTGCTTGACAGCCTCGACATTGCCGAGGTCGCGGGCGCCTCGGTAAAGCTGGCTACGGAGTGACTTCTTGCGGACCATGGCCAAAGGTTACGCGACCAGGGACACCGCCGCCCAGTGGAACGGCCTGTCTTGATGGCCAGTAACAATGGCACGGTACGCCGCTCGACTTGGGATGAGCGACGATCGCTGAGCGCCCAGATCATCTCTTCGGAGTCATGCCGACGGGCCCGGAAACCCAAAATCGTGACATCAGGCACGCCCACAGCAGCCCGCACATGTGGGTAGGGTCGGACTCCAACAGGGTCTCCTCCTGAATCGGATGGCGTAGAGAGCCTCCCGATTCTCCGAGCCCCTGTTCCGCGCCCGGTGGATGCTCAACCCAAGCTCATCCGCGAAGAGGCGCCAAACGCCACGAGGGGCTGACCCCTGAACGCACCCTCGAGCGAACCGTCCCCCTCGCCGTTCAAACCAGGTCGCTACCGAGGGCCCGACCCGCTCCTCGCCTTCCTCGAATCCTCCAAATTATTCCGGATCCAACCCGGCGATCCGACAGACGACAATGCAGGTCACAGCCTCGCGGCCCGCTCAACAAGCCCTGACCCGTCAAAGTCCGGTGTAGGGCGAAACGCCGACCAACCGCGGCGCCCCTACCAGGACTTACGCGAACTACCCGTCAAAGTCGGGTCATGGCAGCAGCAGATCAGCCGGCTCCGCCCGAACCCTCCAACTACCATCGCCACCAAAACTACACGCCTGTCATGCCTCGGCGGTGGACCCAATCCCGCCGAGCGCTAACTCAACACCCCACGCCTTGGGCCTGACCGTACACCTACTGTCAACTCGTACGAACTCGTCGGCGCTCGGCCCTCAGGCCTGGGAGTCTCGACAATACGACCGCCACCACCAGAGCGCCTCCATAGAAGACATTCTCAATCCACCCGCTCAACCCATAGAGCTCCAGACCCGTGATGCCCGTGACCAAAAAGTACACCGCAACGAACGTTCCCCAGGCATTGAACGTACCCGGATTAATCGTCGTTGCTCCTAGAAAGACAGCGGCGAAAGCCGGCAAGAGATAACTCGCCGGAACATTTGGTGCCGCCGAACCCAACGTCCCAGCCACCACCAACCCCACGGCACCGGCTATACAGCCCGACACGATTAACGACCCAGCCCGGATGCCCGTCACAGGAATGCCCACAAGCCGCGAGGCGCTGCGGTTCTGCCCAACAAAGTACATCTGTCTACCAAGTGGGGTGAACCGAAAGATATACCACATTACAATGGTCAATATCAATCCGTAGTAAAACGCCAACGGCAGCCCCCAAATTTGATAGGTTATCGCCGTAAGCAGTCCCTGGGAACTAATCGGAATCGTGGTCGATGACAGTGCATATCCCACTCCTGTCCACAATGTCCCTGCTCCTAGGGTCACTATGATCGAGTCAATTCCAAGCACGGAGACAATTACGGCGTTTATAACACCAGCGAGCGCGCCTATAATCAGTGCTACCAGCGCCGCAAGTATCATGGGCCAATGGTGGAGCCCGCTCAGGAACCCGACGGCCATCATCGTCAGAGTTGCAGTTCCAGTTATAGACAAATCAAATTCCCCGACAAGAAACGGCGGAATTAATGCCAAAGCGAAGAGCACCAACACGGCTTGAGTGCCAAAGATTGTCTTAAATGTACCGGCGTTAAAAAAGGTGTTCCCATCTAATCCTGAAAACGTCGCGATGAGCACACCCCATAGCATGAGGAGTCCAAAGTTGGTAAATAGACGTCCAGGTTGAATCGCAGCATACCGGCGGCCCTGCACTCGCATTCCCTACCTGCCACTCGCCGCAATAGCGTCCACTGTGGCATGGTCCTCAACGGCCTCCGACGTCATTCTCGCACCCATGACCCCTCCTCTCCCTGACGCTGCCGTGCTCGCAAGTCCACAATCCCGCTAGCGGCATCAACAGAACCTATAGACCACTTTCCATGCCCGGAAAACTTTCCGCCCCGCCGGCTAACGACGGAATCGGCCCTATCACGTACCTCACACACTGGCCGTCTCCTTGGCACCTAGATTAGCTATTCTCAATCGCTTTAATCGACCGTGCCGCAGCCAAGCAGCTGCCCAATCAGTTCGGCCGTGCATTCGGACGCACACAGATGCAACGGACTCCATCCGCGTGGATTCGAGGCGTGTACAGAGAGTATTCCGGCAAGATTCTCCATTGCAAAGATCGGTACCAATATCTGCGCACGGAAGCCAAACCGCTGCATTAGCTCCGCTGGAGGGGGGGCCTCCACTTGCCCAAAATCGCTCTGGACGAGGGGGCGCCTCGATCCAACCATCGCGATGACGCTTGGTGCACTCATCAGATCGCCGACAGGTTCTCCCATGATTCGCCGAGTCCCCTTGGAGACAGCCTCTGCAATGACCGGAAAGCCGAGTCCCGGAACCTGAACTCGGATCGTAACCCTATCGGACTTCGTAACATGCAGGAGCGTGCGGGCAATCTCTTCAAACGAACTAGTCTCCATGCGGCACAACATCTGCTGACATCCCGGAGTGGGGAAGTCACTAAGACGGCGAGTCCCCGTATTCCCCACTCCGCATTCACGTGCCATCGTAAAGCCCTTAGCGCTCTTGCTTCTCGCGGAACACATCTATCGGAATCATGGCAGATACCACGGGATTCGGAACGTTCACGATCGAGCTAATGCGGAGGTCCGCTGCAACACTCGCAACGATATATGCGGCCTCAGGTGTGAGTTCATACACAACCGCCAGGTAGTCCACAAGTTGGCTGAATGCGACCTGCGCCGCCAGGTAGATATCGCGGTCACGATTGTCTCCAGAATCCGTAACCGGAATGCCCGTGGTCGCTATGTAGCGCCGCTCACCTCGCTCGGGCTCCACAAACTCATAGGCCGGATAGTTCGGCGCCCACACCAATTCTTCGGCTGGCACGAGTTCAAACCTCACCACTGCCCGGGCGGACATTTCAATCGCCACACCACAACTCTCGCCGTCCCCTTGGGCGAAGTGCGGATCACCTAGCGACACTAAGGCCCCATCAACGTCACACATGAACCGAACCCGAGCGCCTGCCCCCATCTGCTTCACGTCCATGTTTCCGCCAATCTCCCTGGGCGGAATCGTTCTCAGCCCCGATGTCGCCACTTCGTCAACCGCTGGCACAGCCCCGTCGCGGTCCGGAACGAACACCATGGCGCCCTGCGCCGCGAGCAGCCCTTCTCGGCTTACAATGCTTCTAAGTCGCTCAGGCGATGGGGCAACTCCAATGACCCCCAAGAACGGAGCCGCCGGGATAGATACGCCTGGGAGACTAGGGGACGTTGCCCGACCATCGACCAGATCCCAGAGCACAAGCGCCGGCTCACGAAAACGATCGGCTAGCAGACCAAGGCCAGGAATGATACAGGTCCAGCCGAATGAATCCGGCTGGATCTCTTCAATCACAACCTCTAGGCAGTCGCCAGCCTTAGCGCCATCGACGTAGAACGGCCCCGTAAGCGGATGCCCAAATCGGGCATCTATACCAGCCAATGCTTCTGGACCCATCCCTGGTGTAATCTGACAGTCAAGGCCATCGCGAATGTCCAATACGACTCTTTCTCCGGGTGCTACATGCGCAATGGGCGGTATATCAGGGTGCCACCTATTATGGCCGAAGACGGGCTCCTTTCCCAGCGGAACACGATAGTTAAAACGAAATTCACGCACCTTTGCCTCCTCTTTCACCGAGCCGGATCGTGATTGATCGACCTAACATACTGTCGCCCCTGAACCGTCACTTTCCGATCGGCTGGAGGAAAGCATCAGCTGCAATAGATAATCTTCTGTCAAGGCATCCCCCCGGACTTCTACGGCAGTACCACTGGTTCCAAAGACAAATACTCTGTCACACAAATGAACCAGGTCCTCGAGCTCGGAACTTGCAAGCAAGACGCCCACTTGTCCATCACTAGCAGCACGTCGAATACGGGCGAGAATCTCCGAGCGCGCACTCACATCCACACCTTGGGTTGGCTCTACTAATAGCAATATCTGGGGCGACGTTAGAAACCACTTTGCAACAAGAGCCTTTTGTTGATTCCCCCCGCTCAGCGACGCAAACTGGACTTGGGGATGATTTGGCACCACGCGGTACTCTTCTAGGACACGAAGGGTATCTGCTAACTCGGCCCCTGCGCGAATGCGACCCATTTTGAAGTAGCGGCTGACTGTAGTCGCATTGACGTTTGTCAGCACAGACGCCGCTTGGAACGACCCTTCACCGAGCCGGTCTCCGGGTAGATACGCCATTCCATATTGCATCGCCAAGTGCGGTGACATCGTGTCCAATGCAACAGCGTCGCCGCAGATTCGCATCTGGCCTCGACGGCTCGAATGGGCACCAAATATTGCGCCTGGAACTAGCTCCCATCCGGTACCTAGCAGGCCTGTCAGACCGATGACTTCGCCCCGGTGCAATGTGAAGGATAGACTATTCAATGCTCCTATAGAGAGATTGTCGGCCTGGAGCAACGCTTCCCCGCTCTTGCGGTCTGACGTTTCGTTGCCGCCATAGAGACGCTTTAGCGGGAACCCCAACATGTGCTCAACCAAAGTTGCTTCAGTGACTCCGTTCATCGGTATATTGGCCACGACGCGGCCGTCCCGAATGACCGTAGTACGATCTGCAATTTCGATCACCTCTTCCAGCCGGTGAGACACGAACAGAACACCATGTCCTGTGCCAGTCACTTCCCTGAGCGTTTCAAACAGGCTAACCACTTCATCCCTCGAAAGAGATGAGGTCGGCTCGTCCAAGACCAATACGCTCTTGCTTGTATGCATTATGCCCGCTAGAGCGCGAACAATGGCGATCTGCACCTTCTCGCCAACAGACAGGTCTTCCACGAGGGCGGTTGGGCGGACCTGCACTCCGAAACGAGCGAGAACCTCGCTCACCTCTCGACGCTCTCGGCTCCAGTGTATGCGTCCTCCCCAACGGACCGGGAAGTCGCGGATACGGATGTTCTCTAGGACTGTCGCGTGGTTCACCAGGCCGAGGTCTTGATGAACCACGCGACACCTACGCCATGCGTCGCTCCCAGGAGTAATCGGAAAACGATACGGCTGGCCACTGAGCTTCAGTTCCGCGCCGGGCTCGGGTGTCACGACACCGCAAAGCACCTTGATTAGCGTTGATTTACCGGCGCCGTTCGTTCCGATCAGGCCGTGTATCGCGCCAGGTTGAATCTCAAGACAGACGTCGTGCAGTACTCGTCGTCCCGAATATGCCACGGAGACGTTACCGACATCGAGGAGGGCAGTTGGCATGACCTTAACTAGCTCCTGGCTTGGTTAGCCGGTAACCTTCCAAAGTGTGTCATAGTGTTTGATGAAGTCTGCCGATGCTCCATACCACTCGGTCTCTGGTGCATTGAAGTCGATGCTGGAGGCATTCGCTCGATCGAAGGTCCGCAGCGGTACATCCGCATTCGGGATAGCGGCTTGGCCGGCCATGACCCGGAAAGTCTGATCCGCAATTGCAAAACCTAGCCACTCGGACAGACTGCCGACATCAGCGTAGAGCGGGCTGTTGCTTTGCTTGAGCTGTTGAACAATTCCCGAGCTAGCGTTGAACGTGGCAACATGTACCCTGCTAGCGGCTTGTGCCGCCACGACGGCTGGATCAATGTAGAGCGCCATGCCATCGAATAACGGGAAGAGCCAATTGACCTTCTGGTTTGCAATCCCTGTCCTCGTCAATCCGGGTAATGCGGTAGCCCAGTTAGCTACTTGCGTGTCCGTGATCGTCGCATTGCACGTAGACGGGCAATACTTCTTTAGTTCTCCGGTAATGCCGCCGATTTCTGACTGCGTCACCGTGCCGATATCGGATGAATTGAAGATTACGCCGTTCACATTGCAGCGAGAGTCTAGAATTGCCTCATCTGCCATGTATTTCCCTGCATCGCTGAAGGAGAAAGCGACCTCTCCCTGGACGTTCGGCTCAAGCGGTGCCCCTGCATTTACTGAGCCAAAGCTGACAACCGGAATAGAGGCGGCTTTGGCCGCCGCCAGTTGTGTTTGGTTCTGATCGGGCAGTACTGAGTCAAGGACGATGGCGTCGTAATGCGCGGATACTGCTTGGAGAATTCCCTGCGACTCCGTCGCCGGGGAACCACTACCGTCAAATGGAACGACGGTAACGTTTGCCGCTTTAGCCGCAGTTTGGAGGCCGTTCAGCGTGGCCTTTATAAATGGAATCTCCAAACTCGCGGCATCGAAGAATATTTTCTTTCCTGCGAGGCTACTCGTTGAAAACGCCGGTGCGTTGAGTGACCACTGCACGGGTGCGCTCTCATTTGCAACCGCAGCCTTGACGTTATCGACGCATGTCGTCACGCTGTTGCTGTTGCTGCCATTGCCGGAATTGCTGCTGGGCGATGTGGATGCGCTCGATGAATGATTGGCGGTTGATGAACAGGCCGACAGCAATAATCCGACTACAAGCGGAATACCAAGCAGGCTGACCGCGCGTCTCTTCCAACTGGGTTGGCCATCGGCGTGCGATGGGTAGCGATAAGTCGGTGGGTTAGTCATCAAATCCTCCCAATCATTGGACCACTATCGGCATGATGTACTTCTAGATGCTTCATTGAGGTAGATACCCATCGTCCTTGTGGGCCCCCTCCTCTACGCCTTTTTGGCAACATCATCTGTAAACTTCGATAAGACGGAAGTAAATCGGTCGGGATTTTCGAACATGAGGCAGTGTCCGGACTTTTTAAACACCTCAAGGTGGCCTTGTCGAGCTGCACCCACCATAAACCCACGTATAAACGCATTTGAGGAAGAGCTCTCGTCTCCATACAGGAGTAACGCTGGAACCCGTAGGTTACGCACCGTCTCTCGGTAGTCTCTGCTAAATGCGTCGACAAGAAGGGCGATAGCAGCTTCAGTATGGGCGAACTCGGCCTCTGCGGCCAGTTCTCCTATAACGCTTGCAAACTGATCCGGGCAGCGGAACCCCATTGAGTAGATCTCGTGTGCTAGTCCGGTTTTGTTCTTGCCCCATTCTTGAACCCACTTATCCAGGATATCGGAGCCGAGGGTAGTTCCTTCGCCCAGTTCCCAGTCTGGAGACGCGCCTAGTTTGGGACTTACGTCGACGATACCGACCCCATTGAGACAGTCGTCACCGTAGTGCTCGCAGTAGCTCAGGACTGCGGACCCACCAATCGACCATCCGATCATTACCGCCTGCGTTATTGATTGGCTCTCGAGCCAGAGGTGGATTTCGTTTGCTACCGCTGGCATCGTTGGCTCGGGAGGAGGATCCGACTGCCCGAATCCGGGAAGGTCGACCGCATACACATGGTGCTTGTTCGCTAGGGCTGAACATTGCGCCGTCCAAGCTCGACGGCTCGTCCCCCATCCGTGCAGCAAGATGATAGTCGAGCCACTGCCATATTCATCATATGCTAGTGCCATGCTACTAGTTTCCCCTCCCCGTTATTGTGTTTGGTTAGGCTCTATCACAGCCTTCCCGACCAACAGCCGCTCTTCCATTTCGCGATGGATTTGGGAAAGCGACCCTAATGGGCCTCGTTCCGTTACCCACGGCGTGTAGACGCCCTGAGCTATTCCGCTCAGAGCTTGCTCGATCACACGCCTTGGTGCTCGGGCCGAGCCAACCAAAGAGTGTTCGTTGCGAAATATGTTGACGAGATCGACGGGGACTACTTCGCCTCCGTGCGCGCCCACGATGACCACCCGCCCTCCTGGTTTCAAGAGGCTCAGGGCTGCCACAAGGTAGTCACCACCCGCTGTGTCGACCACTAGGTCCACAACTCTCTCAGATCGTTCCTGGCGGAAAGTCTCGCCGTAGGGATCCAAACCGCCGGCAGACAATACGAACGCGGTGCTCGCTCCGAGCTCTATCGCCTTCTGGGCCTTCTCTGGCGTACCCGCCGCAGCTAGGCAGGTTGCGCCGGCTTTGAGAGCAACCTGGATGGAGGCTGATCCCACACCCCCGGTGGCTCCGGTGATAAGGACAGTTTCGCCTGGCTGTAAGGAGCCCCGCTCTAGGATCGAATGTAGAGCTGTGGAGAATGTAATCTGTCCGGCAGCCGCAAGAACGGGGTCGAGACCGTCCGGTAGTGGCATTATCGCTCGAGTAGGGACGACTGCATGCTGGGCGTAGCCGCCGTTTCTCGTGACGCCAAAGAAATCCAGTTGGCGACACATGTGGTCGGCTCCTGTGATGCAGTTTTCGCAAGACCCGCATGCGGCGAAGTACAAGACGGCGACCTGTGTACCCACCGGTGGTCCGCTCCCGTCACGGGCAGGAACCTCGATTGAACCCGCGATTTCGCGCCCGAGAATAAGCGGTAGTCGGATTTGGCGCCCAGAGGCGCCGCGCCGAATGTCGATGTCATGAAAATTGATCCCGCACGCCATCACCCGGACAATCGCCTCGTCTGGTGCGGAACACTCGAGGTCCGTGGTTTCCAGGTGGAACTGCTCAGGACCCCCAAATTCACTGAGCAATGCAGCGCGTGTCCTCACTGGTAGCTCCCCTGGGCTTGATGAGGCTTGGCGGATGTTGATGGACGCCTTACTGCCAAACCATCCCCGAATGTCTGACGCATAATGTATAACGTTATTCTATTGAGAGTTTGCTGTCAACCGCTGTGTGAGAGTGTTGTCAACGCTGTAGCGGCGTACCTGCTGGCGGGCTATCTGGACGGTTCGGACGCAGTGACTGGGCCAGCGAGGAGTCATATCGGCCGCACATTGACGGCCATCTTCTCGGTAACGCTGTCAGCGGTCGAGTGGAGTGCTGCGAAGGTCATCTCAGCCGGTCAGATACCGGGTGGGGTTTGGTTGATCGCGACTGTCCTAGGCCCGGCAGGATCGACCGCGAGCGGGTAGAGTTCTCGGAACCGCGCGGCTATGTCGGCCCGGCGTGCCACCGCCACGCCTCGGGCGACGAGCTGCTCGACGAATGCACGCCACGCAGCAATCCGACCTGGGCGACCGACGACCCGGAGGTGGACACCGACCGACATCATGACTGGGCGTGTCGAGCCCTCGCGGAGGAGCACATCCAACGTGTCCTCGAGGTACTTTCGCCAGGCATCAGGGGTATAGGAGGGTGCAGTCCACATCTTCATGTCATTGGTGTCGATGGCATACGGAACAATCACGATCGGTGGGTTGGTCGTCAGGTCCCAAAACGGGCTATCTGAGGAATAGTCATCCATGTCATAGAGGAAACCCTCGTCGGCCAGGATCTGTCTCGTCGACGAAGTGAAGAGATATCTGGCCAGATAGCCGGCAGGTCGTTCGCCGCATGTCGCTTCGATCGAGGTCGCTGCTTGCGCGATGAACTGTCGCTCGGCGTCTTCGGACATCCGGAACTGGTGCACCCAGCGAAGGCCGTGGCATGCAGCTTCGTCGCCGCGTGAACGGATGAACTCAGCGATCTCCGGTGACCGCTCAAGCGCAGTGGCAGCACACGTCCACGTCGCGCTCACACCCGTCGACTCCAAGACGCTGGCCACGCGGGTGAACCCCTCATTGAGCCCGTAGCGGTAGTTCGTGTCGTTCGCCAGGTTGGGACGGCCGCCACCCACGACCACGCCCAGCTCGTCGACGGGCTCGGCCCCTGAGTCACCCTCCTGAGGCGACATCTGAGCACCCTCTTCTACATTGACCACGAGCGACACGACCAATCCCCGACCATCAGGCCAGATCTCACTGTTCACATTCGCTCCCTAGTCAACGATGCGCCGGTCAGTCCTACCCGCCGGAGATGCTCTTGGTAGGCGTCCCCCTCCAGCGCCGTCCGATACAGCACTTCCAGCTCCTCGGGCTCCTCGTCATAGGCGTGCGCCGCGGCGATGCACTTCTTGGTCGCGACGGTGGCCGTTCGGGAAGTCGTGCGGAAGTGACCGAAGAGCTCGGTGACCCGATCCTCGAGTCCGCGGCGGTCCTCGTATAGCTCATCGACAAGCCCCACACGGAAGGCGTCGCCGCCGTCGAGGATCCTTGCGGTCAAGAGTAGGTATCGAGCCCAGTGCGCCCCGATGCTCTCCGAAAGACGGCGGGCGTCTCGGAAGGGATAGAAGAGACCGAGCCTCACCGAAGGGATGCCGAACGATGAGGACTGCGTGGCGAGCCTGATGTCGCAAGCCACCAACAGGCTCATACCTGCACCGAGGCACGGACCGTCCACGACCGCAACGGTCGGAACGGGGCACGCACAAAGCGCAGCTGACGCGGCCTCCACGGCGGCCTTGCTCAGGAGACCCCAGTCGGGGTCGCCGGCATGTGCGGCGTACTCCTTGACGTCGGCTCCCGCACAGAAAATCGACGGCGTCGAGGACTGTACAACGAGGGCATTGGCGCCGGTATGGGCGATACTGGTGACGATCTCGTGGAGTCGGTGCAGCATGTCCGTCGAAAGGGCGTTGCGCTGGCCCGGACGGTTGATCGTGATGAATGCGATGTCCCCGTCCACCGAGAACGCCAGTGCGTCTGAACTACCGGGTCTAGTCATGGGGCCTCCTCGAGTCTTGCGGCGAGGGCGAGCACGGAGCCGTCGTGTCCAGGAGGGCCGACGACCTGGACGCCGACGGGGAGGCGCCCGGGCTCCGAGACCTTAGACCTGACGGGGATCGACACCGCGCTCCCACCGAACGGATTGACCCACGCCGTGAAGTCCACCGCGTCGACGGGTCCATCCGAGCCGACAGGGCAGGCGACGTGCGGGCTGGTAGGTAACACGAGCAGCTCCCCATCACCGAAGGTCGCCGCCAGGCGATCAACCGAGGCGGTAATCTCCTCCTCGGCGAGGGCGATTCGCTCCGAGTCCGCTCGATAGCCGAACTCGAGCAGCGCCCGGAGCGCCGGCGAGAACCCCGAGGGGTTCGACTCGAGCAGCGACGCGAAGTGGGCTGCCGCCTCCACCTCGCAACGCAGCAGCAACGCTCGACGCAGTCGACCGAGGTCGGGGAGTTCCCGTCGATCAATTCTGATTTGGTAGCCGAGGTCACGCAACCTCTCCAGCGACATCTCGAACCCGCGGCGTACTTCGAGATCGATCTGCCGGAGAAGCATGGCTTCGAGGACGACCACTGTGGGCATGGCGACCTGCCCGCGCTGCTCGAGAAGTCCGAGAGTGTCGGCGATCCGCAGGACTTGGCTCGCGCTACGGGCGAAGATACCCACGGTGTCGAGGTCCGAACAGAGCGGGACCACGCCCTGGTTCTCGATCGTCCCCCGTGAGGGCTTCCAGGCGGCGACTCCGCAGTACGCTGCGGGGATACGGACCGACCCGAGCGTGTCTGTACCCAGTGCGAACGGCACGATGCCGGCGGCAACGGCACAAGCCGAGCCTCCGCTCGAACCTCCGGCGCTGCGTTCGGGGTCGACTGGGTTCCGACACACGCCGAAGAACGGGTTGTCTGTCGTGGCGCCGATCGCCCCCTCGGCCATGTTGGTGGCGCCAAGCGGGATGGCGCCCAGGCTCCTGAGTCGATGGACAACCCAGGCGTCTTCGGTGGCGCGGATCCCTGCCCGTGCCCGGAGTCCGGCGTTCCACTCCAGCCCGGTGCAAGCGATGTTCGCCTTCACGCCGAAGGGGATGCCGTCGAGCGGACCGATGCCACGGCCGTCGCGCCGGCGCTCGTCACTCGCTCGCGCCGCGTCGTTCACACCACGGCCGTCCACCTCGATGAAGCACGCGAGCTGCGCGTTCCATCGTTCGACGGCATCGAGGGCGTCTGCCACCGCCTGTTGCGCGGACGAAGTGGCTCTCATCGACGCCTCGAGCGAGGCCGAAGTCGATGACGCGGAACTCACGAACTCGCGCTTTCGTTGTCCGAGCTTTCGCGGACGACCAGGCGGCGTGGCTTCTGGCGCAGCCCGAGCTCGGTCATGTTCGCCGTCTCGCCCGGCCCGACCAGCGTCACGCCAACCGTCACACCGAGCCGGTCACGAAGTCGTCGCCCGACCTCCTCCGTCGAGACCGCTCCTGGGGCGGCCTCGACGAGGACCTCAAACGAGCGCACCTCATCTCCATGGCGGTGCACGATGCAGACGTACTCCCCGGTAAATGCCTGGTCGCCCGCCAACACGGTCCCCACCGAGTCCGGATAGACGTTGATGCCCTTGACCTTCACCATGTTGTCGCTGCGGCCCAGGAAGCCGGCGATTCGACGGAACGGTAACTCTCCGCATGCCGTGCCCACGACAGCCGACAGGTCGTGGGTGTTGAACCGGATGATCGGATACAGGTCGTCCTTGAAGAGGCACGTGACGACGAGATCGCCGGTCTCTCCGTCGGGCAGCGGCCGGTGGTCCGGGTCTGCCGAGACGATCTCGACGACCTGGGCGTCGTCCCAGACGACGAGCCCCTCGGTTTCGGGACCCTCGGCGGCGATCACTCCTGTGTCGGCGATCCCGTACCAATTATAGGCGGGCACTCCTCCCCAGGCCTTGCTGAGGCTCTCCTTCGTGTCGCGGCTGAACGCCCCTGACAGCATCCGGAGGGGTAGGTCACGGCCGATCACGACATCCTGCTCGACAGCGAGGTCGGCGAGGCGGCGGAGATAGTCCCCGAAGCCCGCCAGTACAGTGGCGCCGAAGCGGACCATGATGCGGATCTGTTCGTCCGAACGTGTCTCCAGTCCGGTCCCGGCAGAGAGCAGCCGAGCCCGCGTGTACTGGCTGATCGCCTCGCGGACATAGTGACCACCGTTAACCATTCCGAACCCGTAGACCGAATGGACGACATCGTCGTCTCGCAGCCCCTGCAGGAAGAGGCTCCGCGCCAACAGCACATTCTGGATCTCGCGGCTGCGAGGACCGAAGAGGACCGGCTGGGGGGTCCCCGTCGTCCCGCTCGTAGTCTGCATGATTGACGGGACCGGACCGTCGTTGTCGGAGTCGAGCAGCATTTCCCCGTACGGCGGGAAAGCTTCGATGCTTGCCTGGAGATCGCTCTTGTCGATCACGGGAAGCACCGAGAGCTGCTCGAGGCTCCGAACATCGCCGGCCTCGATGCCGTGGGCGCTCCACACCCGTCGATAGAAGGGCGTTCGCCACGCCAGTTCCATGGCACGCGCGAAGCGCGCCTGACGCAGGGAGTCGAGCTCGTCGACTGACATGTGCTCGAACCGGTCCATGAACTCTTCGCCGATGGGGTACTCCGACCGAAGAGCGACCGGATCGACGTAGTCGAAGTAGGTCCGCACACTCACTGCCCGGCTCCAGCGGTTCCGACACCGGTCGCCGCAGTGAGGGCCCGCTGTAGCCGCTCCAACCCCCCGGCGCCGTCGATGCCGCCAACGGCGGCCAGGACGGCCGAGGAGTCGTCAGGTGCAAGGGCCGACTTCACGAGATCGCGGAACTTCGCCTCGAGCTCCTCGTCCGAGACGGGGTTGAGCGGGTCCCCCTTCGGGGCGGCGATGTCGCTCCGCCACACCTGCCCGTCGTCGGTGGTGATCTCCGCCCAGGCCAGCCATTCGTCGGGGAATACGGCGTCGAGCGCGGGGTCGACAACGTGCTCGACCCGCTTCATGAGCTTCTGGACGGCCGTCGACGATATGGTCAGCTCGGAGTACTCCGTGAGCCCGGCGCGGCCCTCGAGCAGGGCAACAGCGGCCCCGAAGGGAAGGCTGAACTGGGCATCGACCACGTTCGCCGGCGAGCGCTTCTCCGCACGGGGCTCGGCCACGATGTCCCGAGCGACCGTCGGAATGCCCAGCTTCACGCTGTGGACACGGCCCGGGTCGATCCCGTGCGATGCTCGCAGTGACAACACGGCGTCGATCGGTCCCTGCACATACCGGCAGCAGGAATGCGGCTTGATGCTCGTCAGGCTGATCTCGAGCGGTCGCTCCCCGAATGCTCGCAGCAACTCCTCCGGGTTCGAGTCGGCGGAATACGCCTGCAGGAAGCCCCTGGCCCCCGCGAGCCCGTCGGTCGGGGCGAGGATGCCGTCGGTAACGAGGAGGGCGGCCTGAATCCCGTTCCTCACGGCGAACGCCGGATGTAGACGCTTCGTCCAAGCCCCATCGGTCAGGAATTCCATGCTCCCGCTGGCCAGGCTGGCCGCGACTCCCAACGCCGCCGTCGCTTCACCCGGGTCCAACCCCAGCATGGACGCGGCGACCACCGCAGATGCGAAGCTGCCGGTCGTCCCCGTCGGGTGGAAATGGCGGGCGTAGTGCGCCACCGGATTGAGAGCACGTCCCACGCGGCACATCGCCTCGTACCCACGGAGCACGGCCGTCAGGAAGTCTTCCTCCGTTGAGGGACGCAGGCCGTGCGCAGCGAATGCCGCAGGAAACACAACTACCCCAGGATGCAGCGAGGCTGGGCAATGGACGTCGTCGAACTCGATTGAGTGCGCTGCCACCGCGTTCGCCATCGCGGCGTCGAGCGCCGACCCCGTCTGCGCCGATCCGAGCATCGGCTGCTCAGCACCCACCGTCGTCGACCAGGTACGCAGATGCCGCCGCATCACCGCGGCGCTCTCGGTCGACGCCCCGGCGATCGTGACGCCGAGGTGGTCACAGAGCAGCGTTCGCACCGCGTGGCGTGCCACTTCCGGCGCGTCAGCCCACGACACGCCCCACAGCGCCTCGACGAACGAGCGCGTCAACGACGATTCCATGCTCCTCAACTCCTCTCCGTGCGATCCGAAACCGCGGACCGTTGACGATCTCGTCCATCAGTCACCACGGCCGTCCAGGTCCAATAGGGCGAGCCACACCGACCGGCCCAGATCTGCGTCTGACGGCTTCCGCCGGTGCGTCGGGCCACGGGAGGGAGTCTTCCGCTCGATGGCGGTATAGGTGGCCTGCAGGTTCTGAAGGTGCCGGCTCATCCGGAGCCCGGCTTCCCTCCAGTCGCGCAACTCGACGGCCTCGAGAATGGACGCGTGGTCGTGCACGACCTCGTCCCAGAACCCAGGATCGGCGCGGTCGCGGGCGAACTTCGCCTGCACGACCCCGAAGATCGGGTCGCCGAGCACCGTGGCGAGCCGGTTTCCCGACGCCACTGCCAGAAGTTTATGGAAGTGGCGATTGGCCTCGTACTGGGAGCGAGAGTCATCTTTGCCTCCCACCCGGACGACGGTCTCCCGCAAGGAGTCGATGTGCACGTCTTCACGGCGAAGTGCGGCGAGCATGGCGGTCGGTGTCTCGACGATCTCGCGCATCTCGAGGAGCTCGTCTACCGTGACCTGTGACTCGTCTGCCAAGCGCAGAATCCCCATCTCAAGAGTGTCGGACGTCTTCCCGTACTCGGGCTTGGCGACCCAACGGCCACCGGTGGCGCCTCGCGTCGTCCGGATGAGGTTCTCCGAGGTAAGCACAGTCAGGGCCTCCCGCATCGTGGCGCGGCTCGTGCCGAAGTGCCGAGCCAGCTCCGGTTCGCTCGGCAGCTTTTGGCCGACGGACAGAGTGCCCTGCAGGATCATGTCCCGCAATGCGCCGGCGATCTCGACGTACGCCAGCTTCCGCTTTGGCGTCATCGGGAACTCGGTGGCATCCGAGCCGAAGACCGATGCCTCCGACCCTCCGCCACCCGTGTCGGTTGAGGTCGCCCTAGCCATCTTTCGCCCCAACGAATTCAACGCGATTCACGGAGGAGGCCTCGGGCGATGACCGTGCGGAGAATGTCGTTCGTGCCTTCGCCGATTGCCATCAGCGGGGCGTCTCGGTAGAGGCGCTCGACGTCGAACTCCGTCGAGTACCCATAGGCACCGTGGATCCGCATCGCATCGAGCGCGGAGCTAATGGCAACCTCCGAGGCGAAGTACTTCGCCATCCCGGTGGCGACGTCGCTACGGGACGCCTTGTCGAGCTCGGTAGCCGCCCACCAGGTCATCAGGCGGGCTGCGTTCACGTGCGTGGCCAGATCGGCCAATTTGAGCTGGATCGCCTGGAAATCCGCGATCGGAGAACCAAAGGCCTCACGCTCGGTCGAGTAGCGCAGCGCCAGGTCGAGGGCCTCCTGGGCGATGCCGACGCTCCGGGCGGCGACGTTGATGCGGCCGATCTCGAGGGCCGAGAGCACCTGTTGCAGGCCCCGGCCTTCGACGCTGCCGAGGAGGTTCTCGGCCGGAACCGGGGCGTCATCAAAGATAATCTCGCAGGTTTCGGGGCCCTTGTAACCGAGCTTGCCGAGATCTCGCTCTATGGAGAATCCTGTGGTGTCGGCTTCGACGAGAAGAACACTCATGCCTCGATGGCGGGGCTCGGCCATAGGGTCGGTCTTTACCAGAACGGGGAGCGGATCGGCGTGGCGGGCATTGGTAATCCACGTCTTACTACCGTTGACCACGTACGTATCGCCTCGCAATGTCGCCCGCGTCACGATCCCCTGTAGGTCAGAACCGGCGACCGGCTCGGTCAGGCCGATCCCGCTTCGTCGCGTTCCGGTCGCCAAATCCGGCAGGAAGCGTGTGCGTTGCTCCTCCGTGCCGTACATGCTGATCAGGCGGCACGACAGGCCATGGCTCCCGATAATGCCGGCGATGCCCATCCAGCCGCGGGAGAGCTCTTCGAAGACGAGGGCGACCGATACCGTGTCAAGACCGAGGCCACCGTATGCTTCCGGTACGGTCATGCCAAAGAACCCGAGCTTCTTCATCGCATCGACGATGTCCGTGGGGTACGTGCCTTCACGTTCCAGCTGGCGGACAACGGGACGGATCTCTCGGTCGACGAAGTCCCGTGTCATCTGCTGATACATCTGCTGTTGCTCGTCCAAATCGAAGTTCATCTGCTGGCTCCCGGCTGGGCGGTCATCGGTCGCTTTGCCGATCGAACCGGGGTGTTATCCGTCATGCTGGGCGCCCACCATTGGGTCCGAAGGCGCCAGAATCGCAAAGCGATGCGATCCGGCCTGACTCGTATCCGAGCACTTCATGCACCACGTAGTCGAAGTCCTCATTGAGGAACGGGGCCCGACGCGGCGGCGGTAGAGACCGACCGACCTTGACCGGGCTCGCCACTTGACGAACCGTTCCGAAGACAGGGTGTTCAACCTCGACGACCATCTCTCGAGCAGTGGTCTGCGGTTCGGCCAACGCCGTGGCGAGAGTGTTGACCGTTCCACACGGCACGCCTGTTGCCTCCAAACGCTCGATCCACTCCGCCGACGGGCGGCTGCAGAAGACCGTTTCGAGCAGTGGTAGCAGTTCATGCGCGTTCTCTCGACGCGCGTCGAACGAGGAGAACCTCTCGTCCGAAGCGAGCTCGGCGTGATCGATGGCCTCGGCGAGACGCTCCCAGAACTTCTCCTTCGCGCAGCCGACGACGATCCACCCATCCGAGGTCTCGAAGTTCTGAAATGGCACGAGCGAGGGATGCGCGGATTGGCGGGTGCGGACCGGAGCGTCGCCGGCGGTCAAGTACCAGGTCGCGAGGTATCCGAGAAGTCCGATAGCAGTGTCATACAAGCTCACATCGCAGTCCATCCCCACCCCGTCCCGCCGGGCCGCATGCACCCCGCTCAGAAGCGACAGAGCGGCCACCAGCCCGCCGGAGTAGTCGACGAGCGGCAGCCCGGAGCGTGAAGGTGGTCCGTCGACCTCGCCGGTGAGGTCCATCCACCCGGCCAATGCCTGGATCATGTAGTCGTAGCCTGGGTTCTGACGTCGAGGCCCGGTCAACCCGTAGGCGCTCAGCGAGCAGCACACGATCGCTGGATTGACCGCCTTCAGCGTGTCGTAAGTGATGCCCAGTTCGGCAGGTACGTCCCCGCGTAGGTTCGAGTAGATCGCGTCGGCATCGCGCACAAGATCGTGGAGCACGCTGCGACCGCCATCTGTCCTGATGTCGAGCAAGATGGACCGCTTGTTCCGGTTGAACGTCTCGAAGAACAGGCTGTGACCGGATTCCGCATGCGGCGACACGTAGCGCCCGATGTCACCCCTGGCAGTTGGGTCTTCGATCTTGATGACCTCTGCTCCGAGACTGGCGAGGTGGAATGACCCAAACGGGCCCGCACCGTACTGCTCGACCGCGATGATGCGGATACCTTCTAGGGGGTACATCGGTCAGGACTGCCTCGTGAGACGCTGAATGATCCTGGCGTGATCATTCATGGGTCGGTTCGCCCTTCGGGCTCGGGTTCTGCCAGGCCGCCTGCGGTGACTTGCGTCGAGCGATCATTGCAGTCCGCTCCCAACTGACGCACACGTCACCATGCTGGTTGAGGCCGTCGGTGTGGACGCTCACAATGCCGGCATGGGGCCGAGAGCCCGAAGGGCGGACGGCCGTGACCGTGCTCTGGGCATACAGCGTGTCGCCAATGAAGACCGGATGGGTGAGCTGAATGTCCGACCACGAAAGGTTCGCGATGGCGTTCTGGCTGATGTCCGAGACGCTAATTCCGAGGATGATTGCGACCGAAAGGCCCGAGTTGACCAGGATCTGGCCGAATTCGGTACGTGAAGCGTAGTCGGCATTGAAGTGTGCCTGATGAGTATTCATCGTGAGGAGGGTGAACCAGGTGTTGTCGGCCTCGTTGATCGTGCGTCCGAGAGGGTGCTTAAAGACCTGTCCGACCTGGAAGTCCTCGAAGAAGTTGGTGTAAACACCCGCGGCAGGAGGCACATGTCTGATGTTAGACTGTTGGCGCAGGAGGAGTCAACAACCAAACTTTCAGTTCGCGGTTCCATTGCCATTGGGTCCCTAATGAGTCCCGAGTATCGAGGCCCACTTCCACTGGGCGAACAGACCAGGCTGTCTTTCGATCAGCCCAGTCCACCACCGCTTGAATCGTGTGAAGGACAGCAATCTCCGGTACTTCTTCCCAGCCCAGCGCCTCAGGTAGGAACTGACACGCTGGAGGAAATTGCGTGCGAACCGAGGGTCGTGCACCACGTCGGGCCGGACCCAGTGTGAACGCCGGAGCACAAGATCACCACTCCCGTTCGTTCTGCGGGCCGATGAATACCTGCCCGCCATCTCCGTCCTGGTATGGGCGATAAGGAGAGAGGGAAGCGTGACGGGCGCCGGTGCGAGCCGGTTGGGTGCCGCCATAGCGACCATAGAAGTAGGGCTGGCTCATCCACTCAGCGAGGGCGTCCAACATGGCCACCTCAAAACTTGTTACCACGCCGGTGCGCTCGCGTTCGTACAACGCCGTCAACACACCCGTATACGCGTACATCCCAGCCGAGATGTCCGCCACTGAGATACCCGCCTTGGCTGGCGCCTCAGGCGTACCGGTGACAGAAAGCAGACCCCCCGCGCACTGGACGAGGAGGTCGTAGGCCTTGTTGTTGCGGTAGGGGCCCTCGGATCCGTACCCCGAAATTGAGCACGTGATCAACCGCGGATGCCGGGCCCGTAGGATCCCATCGCTCAGGCCCAGGCGCTCAATCGCTCCGGGGGCCAGGTTCTGCACGAACACATCGGCCCGATCCAGCATGGCGTCCAGCAGCCCCCGGTCGGCGGGGTCTTAATTTAATGTCGAGCGCCACGCTCTCCTTGCCCCTGTTGAGCCACACGAAGTAGCTCGACATACCCCTGACCGTTTCGTCATAGCCCCGGGCGAAGTCACCACTGCCCGCTCGCTCGACCTTGATGACCCGGGCGCCGAGGTCGGCAAGCTGTCGGTTGGCGAACGGAGCGGCCACGGCGTGCTCGAGGGCCACACGGTTATGTCCTCCAGCGATCCCCATTAGGGTCGCTGCCAGCATCTGGGCGTGCTCGGCGGGCAGCGTGGAGGTCTGCTCGCTCGTGAGTCCCAGGTCGCCGAGGGTGAGCTCGCTCATTGGGCACCCTTCGGGCCGGCGACAACACCGGCGTCGTGCAGGGCGCCAATCTCGGCCGAGCTCAGGCCCAGCTCCTCGGCGAGGATCTCATCGGTGTGCTCGCCCAACAGCGGGGCGGGCAGCGGCGCCTGGCGCGGCGAGGCCCTGAAGGCGACCGGGGTCCCGGGGGTGCGCAGCGTGCCGATGCCCGGCTGGTCGATGTCTCTGAACATCGGGTTGGCCTCGCTGCAGCGCCAGTCCTCCTCCACCAGTTGGGTGAACGTCTGGTACGGCCCCCAGCACACGCCGAGGTCGTCGAACACCTCGGCCACCCCGGCCAGGGTGCGCTTCGCCACCCAGGGGGCGATGAGGGCGGCCAGTGCGTCACGGCCCTGGAACCGGTCGCCTTCCAGGCGGAGGTCGAGCCCAAGGGCGGTCTCGATGGCGGGCAGGTGGGGCTCGATCTCGGTGGCGCTCGCCAGCGCCTGCCACTGCTTCAGGCTGATCGCCACAACCATGACGCACCGGTCGTCCGCGGTAGGGAAGTCACGACCGAAAGCACCGTACATGTCGTTGCCGATGGGCGGTCGACCTTCGTGGAGCACCTGGGCCTGGGCCACGTAGCCGAGGTTGGCCACCATGGCGAAAGCCACATCCGCTAGGGAGATGGTGACCAGCCCGCCGCGCCCGGTCCGGGTCGGAGCCGCTCGGCGGCCAGCAGGCTGGTGGCAGCCGTGAGCCCGGTGGCCACGTCCCATGCGGGCAGGACGTGGTTGGTCGGGTTCGACGAGCCGGCCGGCCCGGTGACATAGGCGAAGCCCGACGAGGGGTTCACCGTGTAGTCCACGGCAGTGGACCCGTCGGGGTTGCCGATGATGTTGACGTAGATGAGATCGGCTCGTTGGGCGCGCAGGCGCTCGTCGGACAGCCACCCGGTGGCCGGGAAGTTGGACAGGAAGATGCCCGCGTCCTTGCCCTCGCCGCAGATCAGCGCGGTGACGAGCTCCTGGCCCTCCGGTCGGCGGACGTCGACAGCCAGCGAGCGCTTGCCCTTGTTCATCCCGGCCCAGAACAGGCTGGTGCCATCCGGGGTCACCGGCCATCGGTGGAAGTCGATGCCACCTCCGATGGCGTCGAATCGGATGACGTCGGCGCCCAGCTGGGCCAGCGTCATCCCGCCGAGCGGTGCGGCTACGAAGGCCGACCCTTCAACGACCCGCATCCCGTGCAGCACGCCCATCTCTTCGCCGCTCACTTCGTCCTCGGCTCCTCGTCTCGCTGGCCAGCGAGGAGCTGCCGGGCTCGGCGGACGACGGCCTCATCGACCATCCTCCCCCGCTCGTCGGTCACCGCGCCCTGCCCACGCGCCAGCGCCTCGTCGTACAAGGCGACGAGCGCTGCCGCCGTCGCGAGCTCGTCGGCTGACGGGCGGAAGGCCGCGTTGATCACCGGCACCTGGGAGGGGTGTATCGCGGGACGCCCCGCGAAGCCGAGCTGCGCCAGGCGGGCCGAGTCGGCGGTGAACCCCTCGAGGTCGCGAAGGGCCGTGTAGACCCCGCCGATCGGAGAAAGGATCCTGGCGGCGGCTGACGCGTATAGAAGCTCGGCGTGTGCGTGGCCCAGCAGCTGGGGTCCAGCGTCGGCGTGCGCGCCCAGCTCGGCGAGCAGGTCGATCTCGCCCAGGTGGCACTGCGACACCCGGGGGTGGGCACACAACGCATCGAGCCGCCGGATGCCGAGCGCTGACTCGATCACTGGCGACAGGGGGATCGATGAGGGGATCGTCGAGGCGATCTCGTCGAGCCAGTCCAGGTCGTCGCACTTGGCCAGGGCCACCCCGCCGAGATGCGCAGCCTCGGTCGCGAGGGCGGCGGCGTCGGCCCGACCGATCTCGCCGGTGTTGATGCGGACCCACACCGCGGGCCCCTCGCCGGATCGGCTGCGCAGGCTGTCAACAGCCACGTGGCGAGCGGCCTCCTTGGCGGAGAGCGCCACCGAGTCCTCGAGGTCGATCAGTATCGCATCGGCTCCGGCGTCGAGCGCCTTGGCCACACGGTCCGCGCGATCTCCGGGGACGTAGAGGAACGAGCGGAGTAGGGGGGCGGCTGTCATGGGAGCCAGCTTCTCACCAATGTGTTCGGTGCCAGGCGTGGGTCTCCTCTGGCGGGAAGGGAGGCGCCGAGATCTCCAGGCTGGGGATTCATGCGCGGAGTCCGTCAAGAAGTCGATCCCCGTGTGTTGTGGGCAGTGGATCACGGTGTCACCGTTCACCACGGTCGACGG
>PLZF01000015.1:121980-122164 GCA_003152015.1 Acidimicrobiaceae bacterium
TAGGACTAACGGGGGGCGCCGGCGCGTGTGGATCAGGCAGAGAAGGTGATTGGTCCGTCTTGTGTCTCTGTCATCGACCATCCGGTCACAATGGCTCCCGTCGCACCGAGAGAGGTCGGGACTTCGGTCCCGGCGTTACCTGGCCAGAGGGCGTGCGACGCTCAGCTCATGGCCGTCGGGGTCG
>PLZF01000056.1 GCA_003152015.1 Acidimicrobiaceae bacterium
GTCGGGAATTGAACGCTCCACACCGGATGTCCGCTCGGGGTGTACTCGTCGATCCACGAGCCGTGGATCTCGGACACCAGGACGTTGCCGTCGGCGAGCGGGGTATCGCCGTTGGGATAGGCGACGGACGTGCCGGGTACGTGGGCGTCAGCACCATTGCCGATCTGGCCGGTCACCTGCTTCTGCTGAGAGAGGAACAGGATCCTGTTGTTGGAGGCGTCGGCCACCGTGATCGTGCCGTTCTTCAGGAGGTAGGCGTCGTCGGGCTGGTTCAGATATCCCGGCGTCGAGCCGGACTGGCCCGGGTGCCCGTACTGCCACAGGATCGCACCCGAGGGGTAGCCGATCTCCACGATGGTGTGGTTGTCCTCCTGGTTGGAGATGATCCCCGTGCCGTGGTCGAAGAAGAATGCGTCGTCGGGAAAGTAGAAGCCACCCGGAGGTGCCGGCATGGTGGCCGAGGGGTACTGCCACTGAAGGTTGCGGGCCGGGTCCATGACGAGTAGCCGGTCGTTGCCCCGATCGGCCACCAGCAGCTTGCCCGAGAACGGGGCACCCGCGGCCGAACCGCCGGCCGGTCCCCCGTAGGGGCTGGGCCGCAGGGAGAGGACGGTCTGGAGCGAGCCGGAAGGCACCCCAGCCTGGTCGTTCCCGGATTGGGCGGCTACTTCGCCGCCCACGATGTAGCCAATGGCCGACGTCCCCGATCCGACCGTGGCAAAGCCCCCGAAGGCCACCGCCTGGGGGAGGAGCCCGGCGTCGAGCACCTTGCCCGTCGAGGGGACGTACGCGTAGATCTGGGTGAGCGTCGGCCCTGCGGGGATCTGGCCGCCGGCGACGTAGATGGTGCCGGCGATGACGAACGCCGCCGCACCGTAGAGGGTCTGGGGCAGGTGCCCGACCACGGTGGCCCGATGCGTGACGGGGTCGATCCGTTGGATGGCGTCGGTGGCCGTGGTGGCACTCCCGGGTGCCGCCGTCTGGCCTCCGAAGGCATAGACGTTGCCTTTCAGCGCGGCAAGCGCCGGGTACCGGACCGGCACGGGCAAGTTGGCCACCGACGAATAGTGTGAGCCGTCTGTGGTGGACAGCACCCCGGGCAGGTATGTCGTCCCGTCGTATCCCCCGACGAGATAGGCCGTCGTCGTCTTCCCGACGGTGACGGTGGTCACCGCCAGGTCGGAACGAGGCTGCGGCAGCTGGCCGGCGACCGCCCCCGTCGGGGATCCGCTCGGCGGGATGGCAGGGGTGGCGATCGACTGCACGGTGGCGAACGTGGTCGGAGACCCGCCACCGAAGACGAAGGTGGAGGAGCCGAGCGCGCCACCGGCGCCGTCGTGCACGGCGTCGGGCAACGTCCCGGCGGAGGAATGGGTGCCCGTGGCCGGATCGAGCGTGTAGACGCCGGCGACCGATGAGCCAGCCGGGGTGATACCGCCGAGCACGGTGAGGCCCGACCCGTTGGCCACCACTTCCTCGCGCGACAGCGGCGCCGGCAGTTGCCATGGCTCGACACCGGCTTCGATGGAGGGCGGTCCAGTGTTGTGGCCTGGCTTGTTGGTGCCGGAGCTGGGTTTCGTCGTGGTGGTCGACGTCGTCGAACTGCCGCCCGAGCACGACACGAAAACGACGCCGGCCAGCACCAGCACGGCGAGCACGCCAATGGCGGCGGCCCGGCGTCGTCGTCGCCGCAGTCGGCGTTGGCTACGTGTCTGGCGTTCCATGGCCCTTGTCTACACGTCCCTGTCGGCAGACCGTGGCGAGCCCTGCTTTGGAGACTATCCGGGCGATGTTGCTGGATTGGGGATTGATGCCGCATTTCGCGCCGACCAGGAGGCCTCGCGAGTCGACGACACCGGCGACGTGCCCTTCATCGGTGTCGTCGTCGAACGGGTGCCACCGGATACACCCCGTTCCGGGGTGGGGCCCATCGGGATCAGGGTGTGGGTGCCGAGAATGCCATCCACGCTGGTCAAGCGGTCCCGGGGAGTACCGCCGCCAGACGCAGCCGACCTCCCCATAGCGCTTGTCAGGTTCCCCACCCGTTGGCGTGTCCCAGATCGCCTACTACACATGTGATTCTTTTGGTATCTCAGTGTCTTTCATTTCTCGCAGGAAGCATGCTCGGGTGAGCCACATCCCATGCATGATCCGATCGTTGCCACCGACCGTGGAAATCCGCTTCGCAGAGGGTGACTCACTGGTCGATTTACAATTCGAACTCGTCGCTTGTCGGGTCCGACCGAACACGCTTCGGCAGTACCGGGTGACCACTAACAGACGAAGCATCGGAGCAATAGTCCTTCCCACCAGCACATCGCGACTTGTCTTACCTTGAGCCGAAACGAGATCTGACCAGGAACAACGAGACAATACCGAGCCCGACGCGCTCTTTGAAACTGCCATTGAGCGAGACATGGGTTTACTGAATGTCCAGCAAGAAGGGAATCTACCGATGGCGGCAGAGGGTGCCCATGGCTCGCTGGCTCGTCCGTGCCCTTGGGATCGGCGGCCGATGGTGGGGGCCACGAGGACGGAGGCCGGGATAGTCACTGTGCCGTTGTCCTCGTCTGACGCCCAGACAAGACCGTACGCCTCGGATAGCAGGGCGTCACGCCCCGTCTGTCGGCAAGAGCACATTGGGGTTCAGGACGCCGTCGGGATCGAGAGCCCGCTTGAGGGCCCGAAATGCCGAGATCTCGTCGGTAGTCCGCGAGAGGTAGAGCCACCGTCTCTTGGCCGCACCGATCCCGTGCTCGGCGCTGATACTTCCGCCGAAGTCTCCGACCATACGAAGCACCCCCTCGTCCACTCGATCGTCGTCAGGGGGAAGGCCACTCACGTTTACGTGGACGTTGCCGTCTCCGGCGTGCCCGAACAGCCAGGTACGTGCCGCCGGAGCGATCGCCTGCACCGTTTCCGGGACCCGATCAATGAACTCGGCCAGTGACCCGAGTGGCAGCGCCACGTCGAGTTTGTGCGGTGGACCGAGGGTGTTGATGGCCTCGGTGTGCGCCTCGCGGTAGCGCCACAGCTCGGCGCGCCGCGACGGATCGGTGGCGACGACTACCTCAATCACGTGGTCGACCGAGCTTGTCGCCTCCGCCAGCGCCTCCGTGGGGTCGGCGTGGTCGGCTACCTCGACGAGTAGGTAGACCGGGTGCAAGCCCGAGAACGGCGCCCGCATCCCGGTCACCGAGCACACCAGCTCGAGCCCCGACGAGAGGAAGAGCTCGGAGGCCTCGAGCGCGGGGAGCGACCGTCGGAAGACCGCCGACGCGTCGAGCGCGTGCGAGACCGTGGGGAACGCCAGCACGGCGACGGTCCGACACGGCATCGCGGGCACGAGGTGCAATCGAGCAGCGGTCACGACCGCCAAGGTTCCCTCGCTTCCGCACACCAGGCCGGGCAGGTGGTAGCCCGTGTTGTCCTTCACCAACCCGCCGAGGTGGGAGACGACCGAGCCCGTTCCCAGCACGGCCTCCAACCCGAGCAACTGTGCCCGCGTGTCCCCGTAGCGCAGGACGTGCGTCCCGCCGGCGTTCGTGGCGACCATGCCCCCCACGGTCGCCGAGTCTCGGCTCGCGAAGTCCACCCCGTACGCCCAGCCAGCGGCGCGAGCAGCTTGGTGTAGCGCGGAGAGGACGACGCCGGCACCGGCGGTGACCTGACCGGCAAGGGTGTCGATCGGCTCCAGGGTCTGAAGGCGCCGAAGGCTGAGAACCACCTCATCGTGCAGTGGCACGCCGCCACCCACCAGACCGGTGTTGCCACCTTGGGGAACCAGGGCGACGCCGAGCTCCCGGCAGGCGGCGACAACGCCCGCCACCTCCTCGGTGGAAGCGGGCCTCACCACGGCCACCGAGCGGCCCTCGAATCGCCGTGTCCAGTCCGTCGTGTACGAGGCGACCACGTCACGATCGACGATCACCTGCGGGCCGACGACCTCGCGGAGCCGGTCGACCATTACACGATTGCTGGCCATGATCCATACTCTGCCCGACGCCCACGCCCCGATGGGCGGCGACGAACCTGACGCCCTCACCAGGGTGTTGTCAATGGTTGAATCGTCGGGAGTGGTTGTTGGCCGTGATGGAGTTGGGGCCTCGGACGTTTTGTCACCTGGACCTCCACCCGGGCAGCCTCTTCGCCACAGACGGCCAGATCGTGCTCATCGACTGGACCTTGGTGGCCTCGGAGCCCTCGGCGAAGATGCCGGCAACCTGATGTTCGACGCGGTGTTCGACTTCTTCGTGCCCCCGACCGTTTCGCAGCGTTTGGCGGAGGCCCTCTCGGTCGGCAACCTGAAGGGGCTGGAGGCGTCCGGGTGGTACCCGAGGCGTGGTCGAGGGAGGCGCCCGACCCTGCCTCACTGCGGCACTTTGAGGGGACCCCTGGCGCTCCTTCGGGCGCGCATTGTGGGCTAGCCAACGAGATGCAGATCGCCGGGAAGGGGTGTCACCTATTGGCGGGCCGTAGGCTCGACCCATGGTCGGCAATCGGGTTGCGCAGCCGGATGAGGCCGATGACGAACGCGGTTTGATCCTGGTCGGCGCCGACCGACTCCTTCGCCTTCTAACGGCCCTGCCTGGCCGGCGCGACGAGGCGCTCGCGGTGGTCAACGGGTTCTTCGGTGACAGGCTCGCCGATCTGGGATCGACCTTGGCCATGCCTATGACCTTGCACTCGGGAACCGACGTCCTCCCTCTCGATCGCGACAGGCTCACACAGGCGCTCCCCCATGCGACCGGCCGGATCGCCCTACTCGTCCACGGGCTGATGTCGACCGAATCGGTGTGGGGCTTCCCCGGCGATCCCGACACGACTTATGGCAGCTTGCTCGCCCGAGACCACGGTGTCACACCCGTCTCGTTGCGCTACAACACCGGCCGACACATCTCGACCAACGGGCGGGAGTTCGCCCGGTTGCTCCACCACCTCGTTGCGGCGTGGCCCGTGCCCGTGCGCGACATCACTCTCATCGGCCACAGCATGGGTGGCCTTGTGATCAGGTCCGCGTGTCACTACGCGTCCACCACGCGACCGTGGCGAGGCTTCGCCTGCTTCCAGCGATCGTGGACCTCGAAGGCCCGGCGGGTCGTGCTCGTCGGTGTCCCGAACACCGGCGCGCCGCTCGAAGTGATTGCCAACCTGACCAGCGCCGCACTGTGGTCGATCCCGATCCCTGCGACGCGCCTGGTCGGCCTAGGTCTCGACGCGCGCAGCGCGGGAATAAAGGATCTCAGGTTCGGTGCGATCACCGATGAGGACTGGTTAGAACAGGACCCCGACTCCCGTGAACGACCGGTGCCGCATCGTGTGGCCATGCTGCGGCGAGCGGCCTACCTGATTGTCGCCGGCGGCGTTACTTCCGACCCCGCCCATCCGTTGGCACGAGTATTCGGCGACGCGTTCGTCACCACGTCGAGCGCGTCGGGCACCCTCAACGAGACGACGGGCCAAGGGCTCTTCCTTAGTTCGACCGTGCGCCTGTTCCCGAAGGTGACCCACATCGCGCTGGCCCACAGGCCCGAGGTCTACAACGAGATCGATCGCTGGTGGCCGTGACCCCTCGTGCCTCAGCGCCGTGCAGGCGAGACGAGCGAGCCACCACGTGAACGTCGATTCGGTACTCGCTCAGGCCCACACTGTTCAACAATTGGGCGTGGTCGACGGCCGCTGGTCTGCGATAGCTCCCTGTTGGTGCCGAAAACTCGATCCAAGCCTGTGGGTGCCGAAAACTCGATCCAAGCCGTCCAGCTGGACTTTCACATGGGGAGTGGGCCGGCGAAGATGGGCTCTGGCATTGTCCTTCCTCTAGTGGCGTTCGTCCGCCTGCTCCAGTTACTCCGGCTCCGTCGGAGGGAACGAGATGAGCTTGCCATCGAGGTTGTATTGCTGCGCCATGAGCTGGCAGTGTTGCGTCGCCAGATGGGCCGTCCATGATTGCGGCCAGCCGATCGGGCGGTCCTTGCCAGTTGTGACGTTGGACTCTGGCTTTGAGGTCGCCGCTAGTGTCTACTGGTGTCCAGGGTCTGACCTGATTCAGATGCCAGTGGAGGATGGTCATGGTCATGGTCATGGTCGTGCGCCGTAGCGTATTGGCAGTTCTGTCGGCAGTCATCGTGGTACTAGCTGTGCCGGCGATGGTCGCTGATCAGGCCGTCGCTGCTCCTCTGTCCAGCTCGAACGAGGTTGCAGCCGCGATTGCTTCGACGCCTTCCGGCCGCGGCTATTGGATCGCCACCGCTCAGGGCAACGTCTTGACCTACGGTGATGCCGCCTCGTTCGGGACCCTGACGGGTGCGGCCCTGAACGGACCAGTGGTGGCCATAGTCGCCAGCCCTGATGGCGGAGGCTACTGGCTGACGGCAGCCGACGGCGGCGTTTTCGCCTTCGGTGACACCGGCTTCCACGGTTCGATGGGAGGACGTCATCTCAATGCCCCGGTCGTGGGCATGGCTGTCACGTACGACGGCGGAGGCTACTGGCTGACGGCAGCCGACGGCGGAGTCTTCGTCTTCGGTGACGCCATCTACTCGGGATCGCTTGTTGGAGCCATTCCCCAGGGATACGGCCGCGTAACGGGGATCGCTCCGTTCCCCGACAACCAGCACTATGTGCTGACAACCGCTGGCGGCTATCTCCCGGTATTCGGTTTCACCGGGGGCAGCTGGCCCAGCCCGTGGCCGCAAAGCAGTCCACTCAATGGGCCGATGATCGCCATCACCAACTGGGGTGACAGCACCAACGTGGGCTACTGGACCGCAGGATCAGATGGAGGCGTGTTCACCTTCGGCATCGCCCCCTTCTACGGCTCGATGGGAAACGCCCACCCCAACGCTCCCATCGTCGCCATGACCGCAACACCCAGCCACCATGGGTACTGGCTCATAGGCCGTGACGGCGGCGTCTTCGCCTTCGGTGACGCCCCATTCCTCGGATCCGCCGCCTGATCCTGTGGGTGCCGAAAACCCGATCTAAGCCGCCCACCTGGAGTGTCGTCGGTGCCAGCTGGCCAACCCAGGTGGACCGAGGCACACGGTCTAGGGGCCGGGAGACATGGGACCAGTTTCAGGGGGTCAGGTCACCCCGGTCGGTGCGGCGGAACCGGAACAGCGGGAGCATGCGCACGAAGGCCAGGTAGAGGAATGACAATGCCATGGCCCACCTTCTCAGCTGACCGCCGTCAGAGGAAGTCCTGGTGGAGAGGTTGGATGGGGTCCTCGGCACCCACAGGGCGGCAGATGCCATCCAAGGCGCAGCCACCGGCCGGGGGAAGCCCGATCAGACTTGACCCTGACGTCAATATCGTTTATGTTGGCCCGTGGTAGAGCTCCGACGGGAGAGGACGCTGATGAACTTCACCATTCCGACCGAGGTCCAGGCCACCCTGGACTCCCTGGATGACTTCATCGAGCGGGAGGTCAAGCCACTCGAGCAGCAGGACGACAACATCCGCTTCTTCGACCACCGCCGGGAGTTCGCCCGCACCGACTGGGAGAACGGGGGCGTGCCTCGCAAGGACTGGGAGGAGCTCCTGGCCAAGATGCGCCGTCGGGCCGACGCCGCCGGCTGGCTGCGGCACGCCCTCCCCGAGGAGTACGGCGGCCACGATGCCAGCAACCTGGAAATGGCCATCATCCGGGAGCACCTGGCCGCCAAGGGCCTAGGCTTGCACAACGACCTGCAAAACGAGTCGAGCGTGGTCGGCAACTTCCCGACCGTATTGATGATGCGCGACTTCGGCACAGAAGAGCAGAAGGCCGAGTGGATGCCGGGCGTCCTCGACGGGAGCCACAGGCTGGCCTTCGGCCTGACCGAGCCCAACCACGGCTCTGACGCGACTTACATGGAGACCACCGCATACCGGGACGGCTCGGAGTGGGTGATCAGCGGGAAGAAGCGCTTCAACTCCGGCCTGCACCACGCAGCGCACGACATCGTCTTCGCCCGCACCTCCGGCCAGCCCGGCCAGCCGATTGGCATCACCGCCTTCTTGGTCCCGACCGACGCCCCCGGGTTCTCGGTCGACTACTTTTGGTGGACCTTCAACATGCCCACCGACCACGCCGAAGTCACCCTTCACGAGGTCCGGGTGGGCGAGGACGCCGTGTTCGGCCGGGTGGACCACGGCCTCGAGCTGGCCCAGCACTTCGTCCACGAAAATCGCATCCGCCAGGCGGCGGCCTCGCTCGGTGCCGCGCAGTACTGCATCAACGAAGCGGTCCGTTACGCCAATTCGCGCTTGACGTGGGGCAAGAAGCTGTCAGTCAACCAGGGCATTCAATTTCCCCTCGTCGAGTTGCACACCGACGCTGCCGCCCTTCGCCTTCTCGTGTGGGCCACGGCCGCCGAGCTGGACAAGAAGAATCACATGGAGGTCACCCACCTGGTGTCCATGTGCAACTACCGGGCCAACCGCCTGGCCTGCGAAGCCGCCGACCGAGCCATGCAGACCTGTGGCGGGGTGGGCTACACCAGGCACATGCCTTTCGAGCACATCTATCGTCATCACCGCCGCTACCGAATCACTGAGGGATCAGAAGAGATCCAGATGCGCAAGGTAGGCCAGCACTTGTTCGGATTCAACCGCAGTTCTTAGGGGACCTGGGAGGTCAACCATGCCGTACTCCTTCACCGACGCCGGCCTAGCCATGCAGGACACGATCAGTCACTTCATGCGCGACCACGTTTACCCGAACGAGGAGGTGTACTACGCGCAGCTCGAGGAGGTGGGACCCGACGGCTACCCTCCCGTGCTCGACAAGCTGAAGTCAGCTGCGCTGCAGCGGGGCCTGTGGAACTTGTTCCTGCCCGATCTGGAACCCGACCATCCGGGCACGCGCCTGTCGAACCTCGACTACGCACCGATCTCGGAAATGCTCGGTGCGGTGTCGTTCGCGCCCGAGGCACTGAACTGTGCAGCACCGGACACGGGCAACATGGAGATCCTCAACCTCTACGGCTCCGACAGAGTCAAGGAACAGTGGCTGGCGCCGCTCCTCGAGGGGGAGATCCGCAGCGCCTTTTCGATGACCGAGCCCGACACCGCGTCGTCCGATGCCACCAACATCGGGCTATCCATCGAGCGCGACGGCGACCACTACGTCCTCAACGGGCGTAAGTGGTTCAGCTCCGGGGCGCGAGCTGAGCGGTGCAAGGTCTTCATCGTCATGGGCAAGACCAATCCCGATGCGTCCCGTCACCTGCAGCAATCGATGCTTGTGGTCCCCAAGGACACTGCCGGCATATCGCTGGGGCTCGACCCGCACGTCTTCGGCTATGCCGAGCGCGGCGGGCACCCCGAGGTGATCTACGCCGACGTGCGAGTGCCGGTGGACAATCTTCTCGGTGAGGAAGGTGGCGGGTTCGCCATCTCTCAAGCTCGGCTCGGCCCCGGTCGGATTCACCACTGCATGCGGGCGATCGGGGTTGCAGAACGCGCCCTTGAGTTGATGGTCACCCGAGCACTTGAGCGTAGTACGTTCGGATCCAGCATTGCCCACAAGGGCCTGATCCAGGACTGGATCGCCGAGTCGCGCATCGAGATCGACATGGCCCGCGAGTACGTGCTGCGCACCGCCCACCTGATGGATACCGTCGGCAACAAGGCAGCCGCCGGTGAGATCTCGGGCATCAAAGTCGCGGTCCCGAACATGGCGCTCAAGGTGATCGACCGGGCCATCCAGGTTCATGGGGCTGCGGGCGTCACGCAGTTCTTTCCACTGGCCCACATGTACGCACACATGCGCACGCTGCGGATCGCCGACGGGCCCGACGAGGTCCACAAGATGACGATCGCCCGCCGCGAGATCCTCAAGCACCACCCCGGGTTCCGGATGAATGGGGGTCCGTCACAGGCAGCCTCGAGGGACAAGCCGTAGCCGTTTACCCGGCTCTAGTGCGGTGACATTCAAATAGC
>PLZF01000110.1 GCA_003152015.1 Acidimicrobiaceae bacterium
GCTCGGCGGTGGCACCGGAGGCACCCTCAGCGCGAACCGCCTGCGGCGCCTTTACCCCAGAGAGGATGTCGAGATCGTGGTCGTCGATCAGAACGACGACCATGTGTACCAACCGGGACTGCTGTTCGTCCCGTTCGGATTGGCCCGCGCGGAGGAGATCGTCCGCTCCCGACGTCACCAACTACATAAGGACATCGCGTTCCGCCAGGTCTCGATCGAGCGGGTTGACGTGGATGCGGACATCGTGCATCTGGGAGACGGCACGGAGCTCGGCTACGACGTGCTGGTCATCGCCACGGGATCCATCCTGGTCGAGGAGGAGACCGAGGGTCTCACCGGGCCGGGATGGATGGAGAAGGTCTTCACCTTCTATGACGTCGCCGGAGCTGCTGCACTGCATGACGCCCTCGAGGTCTTCGACGGTGGGCGCCTGGTGGTCAACGTGGTCGACATGCCCATCAAGTGCCCGGTTGCCCCTCTTGAATTCTGTTTTCTGGCGGACTGGTTCTTCCAACAGGTCGGCATCCGTGAGCGGGTCGAACTCACCTACGTGACCCCGCTTGACGGTGCCTTCACCAAGCCGGTGGCGTCCCGGAGGTTGGCGGGGCTGCTCGAGGAGAAGGGCGTGGCGCTCGTGACCGAGTTCAACACCGGTGAGGTCGACGGGCCCGGCGGGCGCCTGGTGTCCTACGACGAGCGCGAGGTCGGCTTCGACCTGGCCGTGGTCGTGCCCCTGCACGGCGGTGCCGGATACGTGGCGAGATCTCCGGGCCTCGGGGACGAGCTGGGCTTCGTGTCGGTCAACGAGCACACACTGCAGTCCGCCGCCAAGCCCAATGTCTTCGCCATCGGTGACGCCGCCGGCGTACCGATGGCCAAAGCGGGGTCGGTCACCCACTTCGAAGGAGAGGTCCTGGTCGAGAACATCCGGCGCTTCCTGGCCGACGAGCCCCTCGACGGAAGCTACGACGGGCACGCCAACTGCTTCATCGAGACCGGGTTCGGCAAGGCCCTCCTGATCGACTTCAACTACGACACCGAGCCGCTGCCCGGGCACTTCCCTACCTCGGTGGGCCTACCGCTCCTGAAGGAGTCCCGACTCAACCACCTGGGAAAGCTGATGTTCCAGTCGCTGTACTGGCACAGCCTGTTGCCGGGTCGTGACCTCCCCGGTGTCGGCTCGGCAATGCCGGTCCGGGGCAAAGACGCCGAGGGCGCTCGATGAGACTGCGCACCACCCAATCGACCAACGGATAAGGAGCCGGCCATGCCCATTGCCACCTACGCCGGGAAGGCGGTCACGGTCAATGACGAAGGGTTCTTCGAGGACCCCAGTCAATGGACCGAAGCCATGGCGCCCGAGATCGCCCGAGCCCAAAGCATCGACGAACTCACCGAGCCGCACTGGCAGGTCATCAAGTTCATGCGGGCCGAGTACGCCGAGAAGGGAACCGGGCCGACCGTTCGTGTCCTGGGCAAGACCTCCGGGGTGTCGGTGAAGGACCTCTACCAGCTGTTCCCCAAGGGCCCGGCCAAGATGGCCGCAAAGATTGCCGGTATTCCCAAGCCACGCGGCTGCATCTAGCCGATCATCCAGTCTCTGACCACAAAGGAGGATGCATCATGAGCGACACGATCGAAAAGGTGTCGATCATCGTCTCGAAGGGCTCACTGGAAGGTGTCTATCCGGCACTGATCATGGCGAACGGTGCCCGCGCCGAAGGGATCGAGGTCAACTTGTTCTTCACCTTCTTCGGCCTCGACGTCGTGCATCGCTCCACGATCGACCACATCAAAGTGGCCACCGTCGGCAACCCCGGGCTGCACTTGGTCACAATGGCCGGTGGTCTGCCCGGTGTGTCCTCGGTGATGACCCACTACCTCGAGAAGAAGATGGGGAAGCTCGACATTCCCCCCATCCATGAGTTCGTCGAAATGATCGCGGACACCGGTGCTGGGATCTACGCGTGCAAGGCGTCGACGGATCTGTTCGAGCTCACCAAGGACGACCTGATCGAACAGGTCATGGACATCATCACCGTCGGTGAGTTCTACGCCATGGCCGCCGGAGGCGAGATCATCTTCACCTAGTCCTTGAGGACGCGCGCCGCGCCGGCCGAACCGCATCGCCTGCGGACCGCAACCGTGCCGGGTTGACGCTTCCCTGGCAACGCCGCCTCGATATCCTGGCAACGTGGGCTTCTACCGAGAACGGATCCTCCCCAGGCTGGTGGATCGGGCGTGCGGTACAGCCGGACTGCATCGGTGGCGCGCCGAGGTGACCGCAGGGTTGTCGGGACGGGTCCTCGAGATCGGGTTCGGTTCGGGCCTCAATATCGACTACTACCCATCGTCCATCGAACGAGTCTTGGCCGTCGAGCCCTCCGCCACAGCCTTCCGGATTGCGGGAAAGCGCATCAGTGGGTCAGCAGTCGCCATCGAGCGCGTCGGACTCGACGGTCAGTCAATTCCCCTCCCCGATGACAGCTGTGACAACGCCTTGTGCACCTTCGCTCTGTGCACGATTCCCGATCCCGGCGCCGCGCTTGCAGAGGTGCGGCGCGTGCTTCGCCCCGGGGGCCAGTTCCACTTCCTCGAACATGGCCTTGCCCCCGATCCCGGTGTGGCGGCATGGCAGCGCCGGTTCGAGCCACTGCAGCGTCGGCTGGCCGATGGCTGCCACCTCACCCGGAACCCCGTCTCCCTGGTGGAACACGCCAGCTTCGTCATCGAGGACGTGGCACAGCAGTACGGCATCGGCCCGAAACCCTGGAGTTGGTTCACCCGGGGGACCGCGGTCAATTCCGAGTAATACTGATCCTTAGTCAGGCATGGAGCGTCTACGGAGTACCGTCCGGTCCATAATCCCCACTCCGGGCGTTGCTCAATTCCGCCAAGTCCACTCAAATCCGCCCATGCGCGGTGATCGAGGTAGCAAAGGAGTAGCAAGTCACCTTCCGATGAGGACATTTGTTGACCTTCTGGATCTTCGCCAACCGACCCGCGAGGGGTGGAGGATTTGGTGGCCAGTTACAACGATGTGTCGCCGAGGGTCAGGGCGGCGGCACCGGTAGTGATTGCCTCGTAGAGCGAACGGAGTTCCTCGGTGATCCGCACTGCGTCTCCGATGAGCGGCGAAGGGTCGAGCTGACGAAGTACCAGATCGGGAGCGACGGCCAGGCGTGGTCGAATCTCGATGGCTCCCAAATCCACATCACCTCCCCACAGAAACATCGGGTCAGCCTGCTGCTGGGCGTCGATGCGCCCGGGATCAGCCACGGGCCACCCGAACCGCCCGGCGTCAGGAACCTCGGTCACCGCGTCCGGATTGGGTCCATCGCTTGAGTCCGAGCCACGTCGGCGGGCCCTCAGGCTAGTGAGGAGTTCTTCTTTACTTCGGCCGCGCCAGGCAAAAATGAAAAATGGGTCGCGATCGAAGGCTTCCGCCAGCAAGAAGAAGACTGCCGCAATGTGCTTGCACGGGTTCTCCCAGTCCGGGCACGAGCATGCCGAATCGAGCTCGTTTGCCGACGCCGGGAACAGCGAAACCGACGAGGTGGCGAATGCCTCCTCGATCTCCTCGGGCATCTCGTCAGCCAGGAGCATGGCCACAAAGATCGCGCTCGACGCCATGACGGCCTCAACCGCATCCCACTCGGCCGTGGTGAGGGCGTTGGTCTCGATGAAGACCCGGTACGGCTTGGCCCGCGAACCTTGTACCGATGCGGTGATCCGACCTGGAGAGATCTCCATACCGAGCACCTGGCCGGCGCGGGCGTACCGCTTCCCGCGCTGGAGGCGGCTCCCGATGCCAAACGACTCGAGCACGGCGATGAAGCGTTGCGACCACCATGTGTCACCGATCCGCCCGCGCTGGCTGCGTGCCTGCAGCCCTCCCTCGACCGCGATCGGCGTCGAGGGGGGTGGCCACCATCCGTCGGTATCTCGTCCGGATCGGCCTGGTGGACGGCGGGGCGGCATCAGTCATCTCCCACGGCGTCGGCCGACAGGGCGACAACTTCACGGAGCTGCTCCGTGGACATTTCGGTGATCCAGCCCTCACCGGCGCCGACGATCCGTTCCGCCAGAGCGCCTTTCCTCTCGATCATGGCATCGATCCGTTCCTCGAGGGTCCCACCACACACGAATTTTCGAACCTGAACGTTGCGATGTTGGCCGATTCGGAAGGCCCGATCGGTCGCCTGGTTTTCCACCGCAGGGTTCCACCACCTGTCGAAGTGCACCACGTGGGTCGCCGCCGTCAGGTTCAGACCTGTACCACCGGCTTTCAGGGACAGCAGGAACACCGGTGGGCCATCGTCACCCTGGAACTGCTCGACCATACTGTCGCGGTTCTTCTTCGAGACCCCGCCGTGGAGCCACAACACGTCGCAGCCAAGTCGGCGGCGAAGGTGGCGTTCGAGCATGCTCCCCATCTCCGTGAACTGAGTGAACACGAGGGCACGGTCGCCCTCCGCTACCGCTTCTTCGAGTACCTCGACCAGCCGCATCAGCTTGCCCGACCGCCCGGCAAGCGACGAGCCGTCGGCCAAAAAGTGCGCCGGATGGTTGCACACCTGCTTGAGCTTCATCATGGTGGCGAGGACAAGACCACGACGTTCGATGCCGTCGGACTCGTCGATTCTGGCCAGCATGTCATCGACGACGGCCTGGTAGAGGGTGGCCTGCTCGCGGGTCAGGTTGCAGAACTCCTTCATCTCGAGCTTGTCGGGCAGGTCGGCGATGATCGACCGGTCGGTCTTCAGTCGGCGCAGTACAAAGGGACCGGTGATACGACGGAGGCGGGCTGCGGCCTCATCGTCGCCATCGCGCTCGATGGGTTTGACGAAGCGCTCGCGGAAACCCTTCTCTGAGCCGAGCAGGCCCGGGTTGAGGAACTGCATGATCGACCAGAGCTCGGTCAGGCTGTTCTCCACCGGGGTACCGGTCATGGCGATCCGCCGCTCGGCCGGGATCGCCCGGACACTCTGGGTGGTACGGGCCGCACTGTTCTTTATCTGCTGTGCCTCGTCGAGGACCATCCGCCTCCACGGCACCGTCGCCAGGAGCTGTTGGTCACGGGCGGCGAGGCCATAGGTCGACAACACCAAATCCGCCTTACCGGCATGGCGGGCGAAGCCCTTGCCGTCAAGCCGATCAGGTCCATGATGAATATAGACCGACAGCTTCGGAGCGAAACGGCTTGCTTCGCGTTGCCAGTTGCCGACCAGCGACATCGGACAGAGAACGAGCGTCGGACCAAGGCTTGGGGCCATCGCCTTCGTGTCCGCCTGGTTGGTGGCACGCCGTCCCCGGCGCGCAGGCCCCGTGGTGAGTCGGGCTCGCTCGTCGACAAGCAGGGCGAGAAGCTGTGCCGTCTTGCCGAGGCCCATGTCGTCGGCGAGGCAGGCGCCGAGACCGAGGTTGCCGAGGAACGCGAGCCACCCGAGCCCGCGCTCCTGGTAGGGGCGCAGTTCCCCGGCGAAACCGTCAGGGGTCGGAAGGGCCTGCAGCCGACTGTCCTCGGCGCCGGCGAGGAGGTTCCCCAGCCAACCATCGGCCTCTACTTCGGCAATGGGCAGACCATCAGTGCTTTGCTCGAGTCCGATCGCCGTGCGTAGGACCTCGCCGGCCGACATGTGGTCGGCGGTGGCACCCTTCTTGCCCACCGCGGCGATAGCGGCCGCGAGATCCTCTTGGCGCAGCTCTACCCACTGCCCGCGGACCCGTACGAGAGGCTGCTTCAGACGCGCCAGCTCGCGTAGCTCGGCAAGCCCGATCATGTCGTCGCCGAGCGCCGCCTCCCATCGGATGTCACAGAGTCCGTCGAGCCCGATGCCGCTGATCGATGCCCCACCTTTCGGGCTGGTCCGAGCCTTGAGCCGAAGGCTGAGCCGTGCCCTCGATGAGCGCCACCACGGCGGCGCGAGCACCCCGAATCCGGCCTGCTCCAGAATCGGCGCAGCATCGCGGAGGAATGCGAGGATGCCGGCGGCGTCGGTCACTTGCTCGCAGGGAGCCGCCGAGGCTAGCGCCGAGCCGAGGGAGGGGACGAGCCGAGCGGCACGGCCCAAGCCTCGGAGAAGATGCTCGTCGGGGTGCGCCACGTGGCGCTCCAAGGCGGTGAGTTCTGGGCCGTCGGCCCATACAGTTGCGGCAGTGACGAGCAGGCTCGGGTCATCTACCGCCTGCAGCGCGAACTCGATCCGCCATTCGTCGAGGGAATCGGGCTGGTCGGCCGAATGGCGCCGACCGGATCGCCGGGGAACACCGTCTCCCTCGACGGTGCGGTCTTCGGTGTCACCCCCCGGAGGGACGATCCGGAAATAGGTCCGTACCGCTTCCGCATCCGTGTTCTCCGTGGCGTGCCAAGCCTCGAGCTTCTCGGCCAGTGACCTAAGCTCGTCGTTATCGGCCTCGACGATTCCATCGGGTGTGACGAGGGAAGCCAGCCACGATTCGACAGCGCTCGGTGCCGTTGGACGGCGTCGTCGGACGGCGGGCGGGCGATCGGCCACGAACTGCCGGGCCAGCGCGTCAGTGACACTCCACATGAAGGAGCGAAGCACCTCGTCAAGTCCTTCCGGATCGGGGCCGACGCCGGTGTACTCGTGACCTACATCGGACGTGCCCGCAGCCATGAACGATGGTGGAAGGGCCCACAACAGCGCCTCGATCCGACCACGGTCGTGCCCGTCGATCAGCGGGCGCCAACCGGCTCGCCAACCGTCGGCAGAGAGCTCGAGAGTAGGGAGCATTCTGCCGCGGGCAGTCAGCTCCAGAATCATCTCAGCAGCACGTGCGGCGAATCGGAGATCGCTCGCGAGGGTGATACCCGACGAGTCGGCGGTTGAGAAGTCACCCGCACCGCCGGCCGCCGACACCAGCGCCAGAAGAAGATGCACCGCGTTTGACGGTTTGAGGACGATCCCCGGTGCGGTCCATAAAGGGGGTGAATGCGAGGAGACCGATGATGCGGACGGTGGGTCAGTGGCAGGGCTAGGTGGCTCATCCTCGAGCCACGGGGAGCCGATCGGACCTCCGCCAGCGTCGGGCAGTCGAAGATTGAGTTCCACCTCACTCGCCTCCAGTAGGTCTGCCGCTGCGATCCCTCCGAGCTCGGTAACAGCGAGGCGAATGCTGTCGGCGTCGAGGGCGAAGGGGTGGGATTTCGGGCGTGGCTGCCGGGGTGGACGCCCTCGCCGAGCCGGAGCCGTCCGAGTTCGGCTCCCGTCCTCTGCCCACACGGCGAGACGCCTGGAACGGGTGAGCCACGCCGTGTGGAGAACGATCATCGTGGCATATTGCCTCATCCGTATGACATTGCCGAAATCTGCGAAGTCCGATCCGATTTCGCAGCTCACCCCGGCCATGGGCGCAAGCGCACCTGGGAGCCTGGAAAGGCAGGCGGCCCGGAGAAGCCGCACATATCGGCGTTCACCCGTTCGTTGCCCTAAGGATGCCCCAGAGCTTGGGCGGTCACTCTCCCACCCGGGGTGCGCCGGAGGAGCGCTGCTCGGGCGATCCTCTCCACGTATTCGGGGTTGGGTGGATCGGCGAGCATGGTCCTTTGGATGGCGCGGGCCGCCCGTCGCCGCTGTGCCGCCACAGGAATGTTCACCAGGCCGGCGCGTGCCCAAAAATGTGCCGAGCAGGTCATGGACGGACGGTGTGTTGTTGGTATACTCGGCTGGCCACCGGGGTGGCCGCTGAAGTAGAGGGGGGCATCCATGCAAACGAATCGTCGGGCAATAGTGGGAGTGCTGGCCGGAGCATTGCTCTTCGCCACGCTGGTGGCCCTGCCGGCCGACGCCGCGGGTGCCAGCTCAAGCGGGAACCACGGCACCAACGGCAAGACCGATGTCAACGTGTGCCCCAGCGCGGTTCCCGCCGGCCAGGCCACCTGTTTGGGGCGCAGGCGCACCGACAGCGAGGCCACGACCCAGCGGCCGGCGCGGCCCGGTTCGTTGCGAAGCACTGCGGCCATCGGCAACAACGGCGCGTACGACCCGTTGTACCTCCAGTCGGCCTACGCCACCCCGTCGGCCACCAAGGGCGCGGGCCAGACTGTCGCCATCGTCGATGCCTACGGCGATCCGTCGGCGGAGGCCGACCTGGCCAGCTACCGGTCGTACTTCGGGCTGTCCGCCTGCAGCACGGCCAATGGCTGCTTCCGCAAGGTCGATGAGCGCGGCGGGTCCAACTACCCGTCGGGCAACACGGGCTGGGGCCAGGAGATCTCCCTCGACCTCGACATGGTCAGCGCCCTTTGCCCCAACTGTCACATCCTGCTCGTCGAGGCCAGCACGGCCAGCATCTCCGATCTCGGGACGGCGGTCAACGAGGCGGTTGCCCTCGGGGCCAACGTGGTGAGCAACAGCTACGGGGGCCCGGAGTACCTGGGCGAGACCCTCGACAGCACCGCCTACTTCAACCACCCGGGTGTGGCGGTGACGGTGGCGGCCGGCGACTCGGGCTACGGGCCCGAGTTCCCCGCCTCCTCCAACACGGTCACAGCTGTGGGCGGGACCTCCCTCCAGCAGGCCACCAACACGGGCGCCCGCAACGCCACCGAGACCGTGTGGAGCGGCACCGGCAGCGGCTGCAGCGCCTATGAGCCCAAGCCGGCCTGGCAGACTGACAAAGGCTGCGCCGGCCGCACGATCTCCGACGTTTCGGCGGTGGCCGACCCCAGTACGGGGGTGTGGGTCTACGACACCTACGGCGGCGGGAGCTGGGCGGTGTTCGGCGGCACGAGCGTGGCCACGCCGATCGTCGGCGCCGTCTACGCCCTGGCCGGCAACGCCCCCGGTCCCACTCAGATGAACTCCTTGCCCTACGCGGATACCGGCGCCCTCAACGACGTCAGCTCGGGGAGCAACGGGAACTGCAGCGTGGCCTACCTGTGCAACGGCGAAGTGGGCTACGACGGGCCCACCGGCCTGGGCACTCCCAACGGCATCGCCGCGTTCATCGCGACGAATGCGCCGCCAACGGTCCCGACCGCACCGACCAACCTGGTCGCTACTGGCTCCAACGCGCGGGTCGCCCTGTCGTGGTCGGCGCCGTCGAGCAACGGCGGGTCGTCGGTCACCGGGTACAAGGTGTACCGGGGGACGACGTCGGGGACCGAGACGCTCTTGACCAGTGTGGGTACCACCACCTCCTACAGCGATACCGCGGTGACCAACGGCACGACCTACTACTACGAGGTCTCGGCGGTCAACGGGGTCGGGGAGGGCGCCAAGTCGGCGGAGGCGTCTGCCACCCCGGCGACTACGCCGGGAGCACCCCAGGGCCTCACCGCCCGCCAGGCAACCTCCAAGGGCGTGACCCTGACCTGGTCGGCTCCGGCCTCCAACGGTGGCGCCGCCATCACCGGGTACAAGCTCAACCGGAGCACCCGTTCGGGCCGGGAGACGTCTTACGTCACCGTCAGCTGCACGACGAGCACCTGCAGCTACACCGACACGGGCACTAACAGCCGCACGACCTACTACTACAACGTGGCCGCCACCAACCGAGTCGGTACCGGCCCGGTCTCCAACCAGGCGTCGGCCAGGGCCAAGTAGCCCGTAGGAGTGCGGCCTGCCCTCGGCCTGGTCGCGGTGCCGGCCCTGGTGGCCGCGTGCGGTGGCAACTCGACCCGGACGACCACCACGATCGCCCCCACGATCGGGACCACGGGGGCGCCGACCACCACGATCGCGGCTACCGCCAGCCTGATCTGGACGACGGAGACAACCCGGATCAGCCCTTGCTGCCGAGGTGATCATCGACTCTGCTTCACCCGCCGGACCACAGCTTCACTTCGGCACGAATACTGATCGTCTCGCTCACTGTCAGGTGGCACTCGCACCCCCTACTCCAGCCAGTGTTCTGGGGCGTCCAGAGCCAGACTGACCTGCCTGCCAGTCGCCCAGGACGATGGAGTATTCGCTAACGTGGAGACTGTCGCTCCCGTTCCGCCCCAGGAGGTGCACCATGGGAACTGCAGAGGATGCCGAACGAGTTGTGCGCGACCTGTGTGGCGCATTCGGGAAACACGACGCCGAGGCTCTGCGCCCATTCTTTACCGACGATGTCGTTTACCACAACATCCCCATGGACCCCGCTGTCGGTATCGACGCCACCATCGCCTTCATCGACGGCTTCTTCGCCATGTGCGAGAGCATGGTGATCGAAACCGTCCACCTGGCCGTGTGCGACAACGTGGTACTCACAGAGCGGGTCGACACGTTCACCGTCGGACAGGTTGTGGCACCACTGCTCGTCATGGGCACGTTCGAGGTTCGTGACGGCAAGATCAGCGCCTGGCGTGACTACTTCGACATGGCCCAGATCACAAAGATGCTGTCCGGGGACGCGTAGTACACGGGAGGCTGGGGAGCAGTCAACGATCCTGGCGTCCAGCTCCGGGCATTTGGGCATACTGTCGACGGGGTGCGCCGGCGGCTGGCTAGAGACACCCCCGCTCGACGTCGATCGCTATGGCTCGGAGCTGGCGGCGTTGTTCGACATGGCCACACGCGGTGAGCCGAAACGAACAAGGGAAGGTAAGCAAGAATGAAACTACCGTTCAGGACCTATACGGCATACAGCATCGGTTGTGCTGTCGTCTGGGCCGTCATTTTGGCTGTTGTGGCGGCTGAGGGCAGCAAAGACACCAGGCACTCCCTCATCTTGATCTTCCTTGGATGAGTGCTCGGGTGGTTCTCGGCCACCATCGCCAGGGCCGTTTATCCGCCGCCCAAGTCGGGGCGGCGGATGGACGCAGCGCCCTGAGGGCTGGGACTTGCAGGCGCGCTGACTCGCCTGTCGGGGTCAACGGACCATCCCCACAATGCCTGATTGAGACTTGTGGCAGACGTTGCGGTTGATTCGTAACGTTTAGAGCACCCTGGCGGGGTCGCTCACGAAGTGCCTGCCATCGGTCTTGTCGACTGGCTTTCTAACGAAGTGCTCCCCGCCAGGTCCTTGCCGCGAAGTGGCTCAAAAGAGGAACGTGCACGATCATCGGAATCAGGATTGCCCTCGCGGTTCCTAACCAACGAACCAGGAGGTAATCATGACGGTGATCATCAGAATTGATCCCCATAAGGCAACCCACACCGCAGTGGCGATCGGCTGTTGGCCGGACCCCCGATAGCAGGTCCACCGCCAGTCGCGGGAGCGCACCAGCGGACCCGTCATCGACGGTGTCGCGGTTTATGGAACGGAAGGGCCTGTCTGCCAGCAGGCCTGCGGGCCGGACCGAGCATGCGCAGGACGGTCAGTTGCTGCCGTTCTCGATCAGCGCTTCGTGGTCAGGGGTCTCCCGCTGTCGATCAGGGTCCATGGTCACGTAGCGGTTCAGTGCGTCGAGGGTCGCCTTGGCCGCGGCCACGAGGTCCCCCTCTGACCGTGCGATGCCCATCCTGTCGCCGTCATCCGAGAGCGACCGGAACGCGACGATCACTGACCACCCGGTCACCGTGTCGACTTTGGTCACCGTCATCAGGTAGAAGGGGATCGCATACTTGAGGTCCCGCAGCGCGGCCAGGGTTGCCTCGGCTCCGCCGATGAGGGGCCCGCTGCCCGCTCGGCCGATACCGACCCGACCGGCGTAGCTCAGGTGAACCTCACTCATGCCGTTGTGCTCATTGAAATCGGCCCGCACCAGGGCAACCCTCGCACCGTTCGAGCCGCGCACCGAGGGCAGGTCTTTCGCGTCTTCCACGATGACCGCCGCGTCCGGATAGTAGAGGCTGGCCACCTGCACGGCGCTGTCCCGGACGGCCTCGGGATCCTGGCCGCGGACCAAGATCGTGACCGCGTCCACCTCGCCGCCATCCCCGTGGCTGATGCCCACGTTCAGCACACCGGGAAGTGACCGAAGTTCGAGTTCGAAGTCATCTTCGATGGTCGCCGTCATCGGGAAACGATGCACTTCTTCTCGTGGAGGCGGGCGTCAGCGATGCGGTACAGCTCGGCTGGGTCGGTGGAATCGCGAGGTGACGTGGCGGTGCCGAACGTGAAATCCAGATCAGGGGCCGACACGAGAGGGGAGCGAAGCCGCTCGGTGAAGGCCAAGACCTCGGTGCCTTCCGCGTTGCAGAGGATGATGGCGAATTCGTCACCTACGATCCGCGCGGCGGTATCACCGCTTCGCACGGAACGGCGGAGCGCACAGCCGAAGGAGCGCAGCAGATCATCGCCGACGACATGTCCTACTCGGTCGTTCACGGCCTTGGACCCATCCAAGTCGATCAGCACCAGTGTGAACGCCCAGCCGTACCGGGAGCTCCGCGCCGCTGCGGTACGCAACGCGGCATCGAAGTGCCGCCGGTTGGCGATGTTCGTGAGTGGATCGTGGTCAGCGCCGTAGCGGGCGAGGTGTAGTGTCAACGAAAGCTGACACACGTTACGGACGGCGTCCCGGACAATCTCAGGAACGACATCCGGTTCGGAGAAGACGCCAGGAGCGGTCGCCAAACTCGCCGGCGAGTCGCCGTTCACACTCTTCCGGCCCAGGCGGAACGCCTGCATGCCAAGGGACGCATCCTCGAGGACGACCACTACGTCCGAAAGTTGGTACCGCAAGGCCAGCAGATCGAGGATCGAATAGATGAACCCGAGGTTCGCCTCGCTCGACGATAGCTGATCGAGCATCGTCAAAAAGAGCCAGGGCTCGTACATCTCCCCAGAGGGATCGGTCTCGACCGGGGCGACGTTCTCCACCAACGTCACAAGGACCTGTCCGCGAGTGCGGGGGCCACCTTTCCAGCAGGTCGAAACACCGAAAGGGCAATCGCCCCGGCGTTCAGCACAGGGGCAAGCTCCTCCGCCGACATCGGCACCGACATCAGGTATCCCTGACCTCGATGGCAACCCAGCTCGAGAAGCTTGTCGATGGTCGCGCTGCACTCGATACCTTCGGCGATCATACCCAGGTCAAGGGCGCGCCCGAGCTGGATGATGGCTTCGACGATGGCCCGGTCGCTCGGGTCGGTGATGATGCCCTGCACGAAGGTCTGGTCGAGCTTCAGAAGGTTCACCGGCAACCGCTTCAACTCGGTAAACGATGCGTAACCCGTCCCGAAATCATCAATGGCGATCTCCACGCCGAGGGCCTGGAACCCCCGCAGGATCCGCGCTGTCTGTTCGGGCTCCTGCAGTACAGCGTGTTCGGTCACCTCGATGCACAGGCGCTCACCAGGTATGTCGTAAACGCGCAAGCGGTCCTCGACGAATTCGACGAGACCGCTGATCACGAACTCTGCTGGTGACATGTTGACCCGAACTATGAGCGGCAGGTCCGGGTACTCCCGCCGCCAGGCTGCGAGCTGTCGGCACGCCTCGGTAAAGACCCAACGCCCCATGTCGACCACGAGTCCGGTCTCTTCTGCCACGGTGATGAAGGCGGATGCCGGCAGAAGGCCCCGAGTCGGGTGCTCCCACCGGACGAGTGCTTCCACGGCAAGCAGGCGCCCCGTGCGCAGGTCCACCTCCGGCTGGTAGTGAAGGCGCAAGCCATCGCTCTCAATGGCCTCCCGAAGCGTCAACTCTGTCTTCGACCGTTCACTGACCAACTCCTGTAGCACATCGTCGAACACCACCGCCTGATTGCGTCCCTGTCTTTTGGCCGCGTACATGGCGACATCTGCCCACCCCAGCAGTTCCATTCCGTTCCGCAAACCGGGCCTGGACAGGACGATCCCGACGCTTGCCGTGTGGCTGACCTGCTGGCCCGCAAAGTCGATCGGCTCGCCGATGACGCCGAGGATCCGGTATGCGGTTGCCATAACCTCCATTTCACCGCTCACCTCGCCGACGAGGATCACGAACTCGTCGCCCCCGAGTCGGGCTGCGAAGTCGTTGGGCCTGATACTCGTTCGGATCCGGTCGCCGATGGTGGTCAACACCCTGTCTCCACTGGCGTGGCCCAGGAAGTCGTTCATTACCTTGAAGCGGTCCAGGTCGAAGAAGAGGACCGCCGTCTTCCGGTGAGCCTCGAGACGGTCTTCCAGCTCTTGGAGCAGGGCTCGCCGGTTGGGCAACCCTGTGAGGTCATCATGGAGGGCGTTGTACTCCGTCCGCCCTTCGGCGTCTATGCGCGCCTGCAGTTGCATGAGCATGGATGCGATCGCCTGCAGCGTGCTGACCTCTTCAGGGCTCCACGCGTGGAGCCGGAAGTGGAGGAACCCCAGCACTCCCCAGGTCATGTCGGCCAGGAGGAGCGGCACTGCCGCGCCCCCGACAAGTTGGACGCCCGAACCCTTCTCCACGCGGTCCAGGTACTCGTCGCCCGCGTCCGCCTCTCCGGTTAGATAGAACGGTGCGCGAAGGTTCCTCAACGCAGCGAAGACCGGGTCGGAGTCAAAAGGGACTTCCCCGAGCGGATCGGGATCGGGGATCTCCCGCGGCGGCCATTCCGCCTCGAGGATGCTCAGCCCCCGTGAGTGGTCATTACGCCGCAGGAAGGCAACATCCGCACCGAGGAACTCGGCCAGCACGCGAATCGTCCAGCTCAACACATTCTGACGAGTGCGCGACGACGCAGACATAAGTCGTTCCGCCACCTGGCCCACGAGCTCGTCCAACCGACGCTGGTCCAGCAGCGCGCTCTCGCGCGTGGACAGTGTCGCCGCATGGCTCAGCAGACCCCCGAACGCCTTCACGAGGGCGCGCTCCCGGCTGGACCATGCCCGACCCTGGCGCGCCACAACCAGCGCTCCCATGACGGCGCCGTCCTGCACCTCGATGGCCTCGACTAAGACTCCCCATGCGACGCCCGAGATCATGCAGGAGAACGACCCGACCGCGGTCTGGCCGCCGAGCTGACCCAGGACACGCTTGCGGATATGCGAGAGCGAGTTCTCCGACCCGGGTGCCACCCACGACTCTACGACGAAGCCGGGAATGGTCTCGTCTGACTCGGCCACGATCTCGACAATCTCCGTCCCCGGGACGACCTGGGTGAGCGTCTCGATCACGAGCCGAGTCTGCAGACCGACCACACTGGGAGACACGTGAGGGAGATTTGTCATAAGATACCTATCCCTTCATCGAGGGGTTCGATTAGCGATTAGGGGGCATGGCGCGCAGTTACCCGCGCCCATATACCTGGTTCCCCAGTATCGCATACCGTTGGCTCGGTGGGAAATTATTCTTTCTCAAATCCCTGGTGGGGTGCGCATTCTCCGCAGCTCACGCAATGTCAAGTTCGCGACTCAGGAGGTGGGCGAGTGGCAGCCGTGCACTGCGGACAGCCGGTGGCGGCGCGTGGCTTACGCGGAACAGTAGAGCGACCGTTTCATTGTCGCCCAGGTCCCAGAGCTCGTTGAAACGCTGCGACAGGCCGAAAATCGCGTCGAGATGGCGCTCACCCCCGAGGTCCAGGATGTCCTTGTTGTCGACAGCGTAGAGGAACACGGGTGATACGGGCTGGACAGCGAGCCCGTGGAGCTCCGCGGTGAGCCAGAAGCGCTCCACCGCGGCTCCGCCTCGGACGTACCAGGTCGGGTCCGCTTTCGGCACCGTGACAACGGCCAGGGCCGAGCTCGATCTGACGGTGGCGCGCGTGCGTTCGCCGAGCGCCTGGCCGGTCCTCCAATCGGCCAGGTGGCCCATGACGTCGGGACGGCGCAACAGTTCGAGGACGGGCAGCTCGGACGCGGAAAGCTCGAGCGTGCGGACGTCGAGCCCCTCTTCCAAGCTATCCCGCCCGGGCCAGCGCAACTCCCCGACCATCTCGCGGTGCATCGTCGGGATGAGGAAGCGAATCCGATCGGACTCCCCCAGCAATTCCGCCATGCTGTCGATCTGATCGCGGGCGGTCGCAATGCGTAGCTGCGCTCCTTCTCGTTCTACGCCTCGAGCAAGCAGCTGGAGGATCTCGTCGTCAATGGGCGATAGGTCTCCCATTCGACGGTTGGAGACCCGCGTGCACACACAGGACTCGAGCGAGACGATCTCGTAGTCCGTTGATGTCCCGACCTGCAACGTGGCGACGTGATGCGAAGGAGACCCCTCAGGGAACAGCTGCACGGGCCCGAGGCTCTTCAGTGACGCGGCGGCGACACGAGCATTGAAGAGGGCTGCCCCGATTGCCACATAGCTGCCACGGTGTCGTACATCCATGGTTGTTGTGCGCTCGGGAACGAGATACATCCGGATCTCATGCTCGTCGGCCTCGAAGCGCCACGGCTGAATATTGCCACCCGAAGGAGCCCGCCGAGCTGCGTCGACAATGACTTCGACCGGATCGGCGGGCTCTGGAAGCGGATGGTCCGGCATCGCCGCGGGATTCTCGTCCTCGGCCTCGGTGTCCATCGAAACGGGGAGGATGCCGGAAAGAACATCCTCCACGTCGAAGCAGACCCGGCCGGATGGCAGATCCCCGGCCTGTCCGATCCGGCGCACCGCCGCGGCGGCCGTCGCTGCACCAAGCGTGACCTCGCTACCGAGCTGTGGCCATCCGGTGATGGTCTCCCCGACCTCCAGGAGCGATGCTGCCCCGCGGGAGGACATCTCGCTGGTACCCAATATGCGCAGCACGTACGGCGCCTTTTGCTGCAGGGACAAGCCGGACAGGTCGGAGGAGCGCAGCCCTGGCAACAACCCGTGGAAGATCGGTCGGTCGGGCTCGAGGTCGAAGCGTTCGATGTCGAGGATGCCCCGGTCGCTCGTCTCCATCAGCACGGGGATCCGGCGTTCCCGCGCCGCCTCACGCACGAGAAGCTTCACGTCGAGCGAGTCGCACTCCTCTATGACCAGATCCAGTCCGTCGAGAAAGCTACCCAGATTATCGGGCCCGATACCTTCTGGGACCGTCACGACCCGCAGATACGGATCGATCTCGCCGATCCGACGAGCTGCCACCACCGCCTTGTTCACCCCGAGATCGAGAACACTGGCGGGAATCCGGTTGAGATTGGACAGCTCAACGGCGTCAAAGTCTGCCAGGCGAAGCTCTCCGACTAGGCCCTCCATGGCGAGGACGTGGGCGATGGTATGGCCGGCGCTGAGGCCTATCACGCCGATGCGGAGCGTGCGCTGCTGGGCTTGCTCGGCACGCGTCATCTTGTTGCGGTTGCGATCGAGCCGGAGCGTGGCGAAGGAGCGGGGCCCCAGGAGTTGCACCACAGCCCGTCGCCACGGGTAGTAGACCCAGCGCTGCCCTTCCTCGGCCAGGGAGAGCGTGGGAGCAGGCTTGATCTCGGAGAGCTGCTGGCGCTGCTCGGCCAATCGGTCGATCACCTGCAGTGAGGGATCCCCTCGCAGGACCCGGAGCGTTTCACGTTGGTCCCTCGTTCTCACGTCCAGCACCATCGGCCGCCATGATCGAGTGAGCGTCGTGGCGGCCGCGCCGGGGCCGGCGCCGAGCAGGTCCGGACCGCGTGACAGCTGCTCGGCCTCGTGACGCAGGGCCAGCCGGTGCTCGGGCGTGCTCAGCTCCTTGGTGCGAGACCGGCGCCACGAAATGGCGATGGTTTGGTACCGTTCGTCCGGGAACGGGACCGAGGAAGTTCCTACCATCTCAGCCCCGGCGACCGAGCAGAGCGGAAGAAGTCTGTCGGCTACCGCCGCGATGGCGAACTCCGCGCCCAGCCAGTTCATGGCATGGGTGATCCCTCGTGACATGGCGTGTATGAGCCGGTGACCGGTGGCGGCATGGCCCTTCGACCAGCAACCTTTGATCTCGAGAGCGCCAAGGCGCACCTCGTCGTCGATAATGCGGGCGATCTGGTCAATCTCGGGGGAGGCCCCCATCTCTTCCAACAAGAACGCCTGGTGACTGGCCTCCAATGGGCCGTGACAGCGCACGCCGGCCACTGCTTCTCCACGGGCGTCGAAGCCCAGGAAGAACAACGATACGCCGACCCCTTCCTCGATCTCTTGCCGACGCAGCGTGCCCTCAAAACCAAAGTTGCGGTAGCGCCCCTCTGCTTCGTGCAGGTAGCACTTCCACAGGTCCGGTCGCTCGAGGGGATGGTGGCCTTCGAAACGCACACCCGACTCGCGGTCGATGAAGCTCGCGCCGTAGCGGTATCGATGACTGATCATGTTCCCCATTGACGAGCCCCATCTGTGCACAATTTCGAACTGACGCCCGAATTGGGATTCCCCTGGATCCTCGCAAAACCTAACGCCGCATGGAGCAGCTGAGGTGGATACCCGCAGTTGCGGACTCCCCCTGAGCAAGAGACCGAGCGAGTAGGTAACCGTACATCGCAGGTGGTTGAGGCACTCCACAGAAGCGGGGTGCGTACCTTGACACGCCCGCGGCGATCCATTCATCGCGGCGCGCTCGCAACGTGGTGTAGGAGACTTGGCGGTCGAGGATCGCTTGGACACTGACCCCGGAACAGACGGTGACCAATCGGACGAGGATCCCCCAGGAGCACAGCCGGTCCGAGACCCGTGGCCGGTGACAGCCCAATGGGTGGCTTTCCGGTGCTGGCGGGATCAAAGGTTCGATTGCTGACCAGACGGCATCTACTACTTCGGGTTCGAGCGCGCGCATGATAATGAGGACCTCCGCTCTGTCGTCATTGTTGGGTCGCGCTCGGGATAAAACCCGAGCCAACCCGACGACCGGTGGATGGCCACCTATCCGCGCAGCCCCTTGACTTGCAAAGAAACCCCCGGCCCAGTCACGCCGCCTTTTTGATCGCCGGATACCGGGTTCTTGGCGGTCTTCGAGTCCCTTTCGGTCGCCCGGGACCGGGTATGTCGGATTTCGGTGGGTTGGCTGGTGTGCCGATGGTTGCACGCAGTCGCCGAAACCCTCGTCGGACTCGCGCTGGAGTCAGCCTCTTCGGGTCGCATCTCCGTTCCCACGGCAGGCGCAGGTCACTCACGAGACTGCGAGCCAGGCGTAGTTCGGTGTAGGCCGCTATGACGAGCCAGGTCCAGCGGTCGGCCCGGCCGGGCATGCGGATCGCCGGCGTCGTCCAGCCGAGGTTGGACTGCACAAAGTGTTAGGTGCGCTCGATGTCGAATCGCCACAGGTAGGCGCGCCAGCACAGGTCGAGATCGGGCACGCCGTCTCCGGACCACCACAGCCACAGCGTCTTCTTCGCCCGTGCGATCGGCCTTGGGAGGTGCTCGACCTCCACGCGGATGACGCTGCCGCGGACGATCGGCGGCTCGTCTTGTTCCCGCCCGCGCCCGCGGCCGTGCAGCTTCGGGTGAAGCCCGTGCCAAACGCTCATGAGCTCGGCGTCGGGCTTGGTCCAGCTCTCCGGGTCCGAGAGGGCGAAGCGTGTCCCGTGGCGGCGCGACCGTCCGATGGCGCCGGCTGCCCGCGGAGTGGGGTCGGGGTGGAACACCCGCTTCGAGCTGATGCGCACGAGCACCTGGGTGCGCGTACCGGCCAACTCCACGCCGAGCGCGATGGCGTCGTAGCCGGCGGACCTGGTCGATCGTGGCCGTCGTCGGGTCCATGGCTGGCGTGATACGAATCGCGTTGAGCGGGGCGGTCCAGCTGTCGGGCGCCCAGTCGAGTTGACAGATCCACTGGTAGGACCATTCCACCACGATCGGCTGGCCGGCCGAGTGTTTGGAGGCCGAGTAGTGAAAGCCTCGCTCGGGGCTCGTCTCGGCATCGCAGCGGTCGAGGGTCGAGGCGTCGACGGCGAAGACGGCGGGCCGGCTCTGTGGCCGGCTGGCAACGAGCAGCTGCCGGAGAGCTTCCACGTCGATCCGACCACGGGCGAGCGCCTTGTAGAGGCTGCCTTGGCTTCTCCGGAACACCGGCTCAAGGTAACCATTCAGGTGCCTGAGGCCTGAGGACAAGCAAAACCACCTCTGACCTCGCGATTCGCGGAAGCACCGCGGTGTTGATTGACTTTCAGGCATGTCCAAGACGACCCGGGAGCAACTCGAAGCCGAACTCGTCGCACTGCGTTCGCAGAACGCGGCGCAAGCCGGAGAGATCGAGCGTCTGACCCTCATGATCACCGAGCTGGAGCAGCGCCGGGACAAGGGTTCGACGAACTCGTCGTGCTCGACCGTTGTCGACCCGGGTTGGCGACCGGCGTCGACCTCGGCCTGCTTGACCCAGGCCCGGAGAGACTCCTTGCCAACGCCCAGCTGGCGGGCGACCCTGGAGATCACCCCCTGGTCGCCTGGGTCCGCGTGTCGGACCTCGCCGACCATGCGCACCGCACGCTCCTTCAGCTCAGGCGGGTACCGCTTCGATGACGTTTGCTTCTTGTCCATGACTCCACCAAACTCAGTGCAGGCCAGAGCCTCCGGGGATCCCAGGCCGGTTCAACACGGCCCGCAAGCACGACGTCGACGCACTCGAAGTCCTCGCCATGTTGTTCCGCGGCGAGGCGTGGATGCCACCGATAACGACCTGAGTCACAGAGGACGTCGCACCACGCCGCAATCGGCACCATCGACTTCATCGCACCGGGCCGAGTTGCGCCCGGACCGCCAGCCGGCAGGCATCACCAGCGTCAGGCGGCCGACCTGCACTCCCGCGTCGGTTGGAGCCAAGAACCCCAGGTCAGTTGGGGACGTGAATGTTTACCTGAGAAGTGTGTAACGAGATCGTCGATGCTGCCACCGTGCGGCGAGTGGCCAGGGGAGCCGGCCGGCCCCTCGATGTTCGGAGTAGAGCGAACTAATCACGTCCCAAAGTCGCCCCTCCCCGCTAACGAATGGCGTGGCATACCGCCACCAGAACAATCATCCGGCGCGTGGAGGAGTGCTCATCCGCTGCGATCGGGCGCACGATCAGCGCACTGTCACGCCTTGATGAGTTCGGTCCCCTTGGTGAACTTTTAGCACTGGGAGGGGAAGCAACGTCAATCCCCCCGCGTCCGGGCAGGTCAAGACGTCTTCTGGGGACGTTGCCTCAGCCCTGCTACGACACCACGGCCGATCTTGACGTGCTCTCCGGTGGCATCGAGGACGGGATGTCGCAGGTGCTCAAGCTGTGCGTGTGAACTGACGCCCGCTACGAACAGCCGTCATGGGTTATGTCCACATTCGTGGACTTCTTGCCCCCCGGCAGATTGAACTCGTAGCCGGAGCAGAAGTAGAAGGACAGATGGTCGTCTCGAGAGAACGACTCGGCGGCCCACTTCCCGTCCTGGTTGGGACCGATGTAACGAATGGTTGGTGAGAGCAGCGCATGCCCGGCCGACGGGTCGTGCTTGAGATACGTGGCCAACCAGGCTTGGGTGTAGTAGCTGGTCATGGCCTGCCCGTCCAGAGAGGCCGGAAGGACGGGAGGGGTGTCCGTGTAAATGAGGTGGGTGGAGGCGCGAGGGACATCGATCATCGAATCGATGCCCGCGCTCTTCCAGGCGTCGAACCCGGTGAGTTCCTCGCGGTTCGGATTAGGTGCGGCATCAAGGTTCGGTGCGGTGAGCGAACCGCCGGGAGCAGCCGGACACGGCTCGAAGGAGGAGCAGTTGGCCTCAAAGTAAGGCTGGGGCTCGAATCCATACTCCGATTGCACGGCCAAAGCCGGCACCTTGGGGACGACCGGTCCGGGAAGTGATCCGAGCTCGGCCTGGTCGTCTGCAATGGCATTGGGCGTCGCCGTGAGCTTGTCCAGCGCCACCACCGTCTCAATCCGCGGGTCGACACCTTGGAGGTACGATGCGATCACCGCCCCCGTCGAGTGCCCGATGAGCGCCAATCGGGTTGTGCGCCCCGGGGTGTACGAAGCGGTGTATTGGCTGCGATCGAACAGTGCCCACAGTGGGTTGTAAGCATTGACCTTCAACGAGCCGGCGTCCGGGTTGGCGTAGGGCACGCTGGGGGTGGAGAGGAAGAACGAGATGGCGTTTTCGGTCGAGTCGACAAAGTTCTGATTCTGCTCGGAGGGAACACCGTCGCAGGAGGTGACCTGTCCCGCTCCTTGGGGACCTACTGGGTTGCAGGAGGGAAGGTTCGGATCTTGACCCTGATGGGGCAGTGTTTCGCTCGAACCTTGCCCTTGCACGTCAAAGGTCATCACCACATAGCCCCGCTCGGCCAGATCCTCGGCCAACCAGGCATAGTCACCTGCAGATGCCTGGATCGAACCGGTGACAATGACCACGCCGGGATAGGGACCGTGCAGCGCGACGCCGGTGTAGGGGTCGTGCGCACCCGGGAGCGGTGCGAACACATCTCCCCTCAAAGACGCTCCGTCGCCGGCGGTGAACACAACCGGTTGCTCAAGCCCGCGGGTCCTGGCCCAGTACTCTCGGTCCGGATTGCCGGCGGCATCCCCGGGCAAAATGCTGCCGCCGGTGAGCGAGGGGCGGGTCGGGTTCTGCAACTGTGTTTCCAGCTGACTGGTGTACAGGGAAAGGGCCTCCTGGGAGAACTCCGGTAGGTAGTCGGGGTTTTCGAGTTGACTGAGTGGCCGGCCAAACGCCGCTTCCATGTTCTGCACATCACGCGCCATGTAGGCAGGGGTCCCGGGCTTTGGAGCGGGAGAGGATGCACTGGCCACCGACTGAGGAGCCACAACTACGGCGACAAGGGCCAACACGTTCAGAAGTACGACTCGTCCACTACGAATTCGTCCGAACCGCGCATGCAGCCACTGGCCTACATCCATCATGACCTCCTCTTTCCGCTTCATGTGAACTTCGCGAAGTGGCCCAACCAGAGACCCACCGGGATTGAAACCACGCAAATGTGGTCGGCCCAAGGTCGAATATTTTCCTGTTCCTCTAAATGCCTTTCGACGGTAACGCCTTGACAGAACGATCCTTGTGATATTCGCGGGAAAGGCCGGGCCGCGGCGGAAATCCGCTGTCTTCTAAGTCAACTGGCCAACCGACCGTTTGTCCGGGCGGGTTGGCCTGCCGTCTGGTGTTCCTACCTTGGTTGAAGAGCGAACACGTATCGCAGGTACGTCGTGCCGCTCGGCGTTCATCTCGGATATCCGGGCTTTCATCTCGAGCGGCCCCATCGCGTACGAGACGCGCCAGCCGACTACCCGGACCGCACCCGCGCTATCAACGACGACCTCACCGCCGACTTCAACCACAAACTTGGTGAGCGCCTCTTCGGCAGCCCGCTTTCCTCCTCGGAAGGTTCGAGTCAGGTACTTCTTCCGCCCGGTGACCGGGTCCCGACCGACGTAGGCCCGAAGCTCCCACGTATCGCCCCGCTGTCGAATGTGCCCACGCATGGCCGACCTCTTCTGCTACTCCAATGTGGTGGGCGCTACTCCCACCACATGGAGAAGAGGAGCAAAGGAGTAGCAGGGGATCGGGCAGCTTTCAGGCCTTGGGCCATTTAAGGCCTATGACCTGGACTTATCTGGTGCGCTCGGAGGGATTCGAACCCCCAACCTTCTGATCCGTAGATCTAAACGACCCGATATCCACTATATACCGTGATTATCCAGGAGCCTTGCTTAGGCGCCATGACCTGGACTTTCCATCGATCCCATTTGACCACAACTGACCACCATTCGCCACCACTTTCCACGGTTTACGGACGTTTGGTTCTCACGGCGGTTCTCACGGCGGCCACCACACTCACCTCTACTCGGTCGAAGTTCCACATACTCCGCATCACTGGCAGAAGACCCTACGTGGAGCCCCCATCACTCCCACAGCGGAGTTGTGAGAACCATCCGTGGATTTGACCGGACCCCGATAGCTGGTCCATTTAACCTGGACCCCGTTCATTGGCCCACGGTTGCGACAGTTTTGATCTTGGTGTGGTCTGAAGGTAACGCCTCGAACTCATCGGGCATGAGGCCTTCGAGCGAACTGGGGGCTGCCCAGGCGACTACCCCACCCGCGCCCACGCGGGTTCTCCATGAGCAGGGAGCACTGACTGCACGATCGGCTTGCAACATCGGCCACGATGATCCGAGCCGCCCGTGGTCCATGGCGCGTGGTGAAACGGGGCGCATGACGTCGCGCTTACGCACTCTCTGACCGCACTGCCTGCAGCCTACGAGAGCGCGCAACGTCGGAACAGTCCAGAATGCCTGCACCTTGTGCCCGGGTCCACGCCGACCACGTCTGGTAGCCACCGTCGAGATTCCGGGCCTTGATCCCGAGTTCTTGCATCAGCGCCGTCGCCGTGTGGCCGCGCTGACCCACCTGGCAGTAGACCACCACCGGTCCATGTCCGAGTGACCCGAGATGGTCACGGAGCGAGTCGACGGGCAGGTTGACCGATCCCTCGATAGCGCTGGCGGCATGCTCCTCGGCCGTCCGCACATCGACGAGCGGCCAGCCCTGCTCCACCAGCGATTCGAGCTCTGCGGGTCCGACCACGTCGCAGTCCCCACTGAGGATGTTCTCCGCCATGTAGCCAAGGAGGTTGACCGGGTCCTTGGCTGACGAGAACGGTGGGGCGTAGGCCAACTCCAGGTCCGCCAGCTGGGGGGCGGTGAGCCCGGCGGCCATGGCCGTGGCGATCACGTCGATCCTCTTGTCGACGCCGTGCCGGCCCACGATCTGCGCTCCCAGGATGGTTCCATCGTCAGGATCAAAGATCAGCTTGGCCGCCATTCGGGTGGCCCCCGGGTAGTAGGTCGCATGGTCGAAGGGGTGGGAGTGGATGGCCCGGAAGGGTCGGCCCGCCGCCTGAAGTCGCCGCTCGTTCCAACCAACGGTGGCAGCCACGATGTCGAAGACCTTCACGATCGACGTGCCGAGCGATGCCACCCGATGCGAAGGGCGCCCGGCGATGTGGTCCGCCACACGCCTCCCCTGGCGGTTGGCCACATTGGCGAGCGCGATGAGTGAGGTGGAGTGCGAGACCGCATCCGCCTTCTCGACCGCGTCGCCCACGGCGTAGACGTCCGGATCGCTCGTCTGATTGGCGTCGTTGACCGCCAGCCCGCCCTCCGGACCGAGCTGCAGTCCGGCCAGCTCGGCGAGCCCGACGTCCGGTCGGACACCGATGGCCCCGACAACGAGGTCGGCCGGAAGGACCCGACCGTCGGACAGGGTGACCGAACGCTCCCCAACCGAGGCCACTGACGCCCCGAGCTCGACCCGGACACCGTGGGCGACCAACTCGTCACCGACGAGCACTGCCAGCTCGGAATCGAGCGGCGTCAGTACCTGGGGGGCGGCTTCGAGGACCGTGGTGTCCAGCCCCTGCGCGACCAGGTTCTCGGCCATCTCGAGGCCGATGAAACCGGCCCCGATCACCACGGCCGTCTCCGGGGCCACACCGACTTCCGCGGCCATGGAGGCGGCATCCTCCACGGTGCGGAGGGTCCGGACCCGGTCATAGCCTGGGATCGGCGGCCGCACCGGGGCCGCTCCCATGCTGAGGATCAGCTTGTCATAGGGCACGACGAGCTCCTCCCCGTCGACCGTGGAGCGCGTCGTCACCGTGTGCGCCGTCCTGTCGATGGCCACGACCTCGTCGTTGACCCGGACATCGAGACGGAAGCGATCGTAGAGCTGTTGAGGTGTCTGCAGGGTAAGGTCCTCTTCCTCTTCGATCAGGCCGCCGACGAAGTAGGGCAGTCCGCAGTTGGCAAAGGAGACGTGACCGGAGCGCTCGAGCACGGTGATGGTGGCATCGGCGTCGAGCCGGCGGAGACGGGTGGCGGCTGACATTCCGCCGGCAACCCCGCCGATGATGACCACTCGCTTGTGAGCCGGAGTCCGGGCCGTCATCGAGACAACCATGACTTCCGTCTCGGGGCAGGAGCCGCGGTCGTCCGACACTGGCACCGTTCTTCCATGGACACGTCGCCCAGCACCTGTTCGACATGGGCTCCGCAGCCCTTCCAGGTCGGTCGCCCGCACTTCTTGCACTTCGCAGCTCTGCACATACCCCATAGGGTATCATAATATTCCGATAGTGCACGAAGGTTCGTGGTACCCATGGAGGTATCGTGGTAACGTCCCTGATACCCCGTGGGGTATAGGTGAGCGGATGGAAGGACGGCACATGACGGCATCAACGAGTACAGGACTTGGCGCTCAACCGGTGGCCTATTCTCCGGAATCTCCGGCCGTCGAGCACGATGGCTCCGGATCTGAGCCCTCAGGCGGGGACCGACCCCGTCCATTCGCGCGCCTCGGGGCGTGGGCCGCTACCCACTTCCGCCGTCTGCTCGCGGTGTGGCTGCTCGTCATCGCCGCCTTCGGGTTCTTTGCCGTCCATGTCGAGAGCGCACTCGCCGGTGCCGGGTGGCAAGCCTCGGGCAGCCAGTCCGTCGCCGCCCGGGCCGTCATCGAGAAGGACTTCGCCGGTCTGGGTGCCACCGGCCTCCAGGTGGTGATCGTCGACCACAACGGACCGATCGCGTCGGACCCGCAAGCCCAGGCCATTGTGGCCAAGGCGACCCGGGTGCTTCGGAACGATCCCCGGGTGTCCACCGTGGCCCCTCCCCAGGCCGGGGTGTCGATTTCGAGGGACGGCCGGACCGCCGTCATCACCGCCGGAGCGGCCGCGGACTCCAACAAGATGGTGCAGGCGGCCGACGCCGTGCAGCCGAAACTGGCAGCCCTGTCCTCGTCCGGCGTCAGCGTGACCCTGACCGGTGACAGCGCCCTGTGGGCCAACTTCAACACAGCCAACCGGTCCGCCATGCTCAAGTCGGAGATGCTGTCGTGGCCGGTGACGATCATCATCCTGATCATCGCCTTCGGCAGTCTGGTCGCCGCCGGCCTTCCCCTCCTCCTGACCATGGCCGGGCTGCTGGTCGCCGCGGGCGCACTGGTGATCACCACCAAGTTCACCCCGGTGTCGATCTGGGCCCTCAACTTCGCCCTGATGTTCGCCCTCGCCCTCGGAATCGACTACGCCCTCTTCCTGGTCATGCGGTTCCGGTCCGCCCTCGAGCGGCGTGGGGCCGAGCCGGGCGACCACAATGCCATCGTCGCCTCGGTGGCCGAGACGGTGGATACCGCCGGCAAGGCCGTGGCCTTCAGCGCCCTCACCGTGCTGGCCTCCCTCGCCGCCATCCTCATCGTCCCCAGCCCGGCGTTCCGCTCGATGGCCTTCGGGATCATGCTCGCAGTTGTGGCGGTACTCGCCGCCACCCTGACCTTGCTTCCGGCCGTGCTCGGTAAGTTGGGCACCAACATCAACAAAGGCAAGATCCGACTCCGCCGCGGGCGCCCAGCAGAGGGTGAGGGCCCACTCGATCGGATGCTCCACCGCTGGGGCACCTTCCTCTGGCGTCACCCGTTCCCAGCCGGTGCCGCCGCCCTGGTCCTGCTGCTCCTCGCCGCCGCTCCGATCATCGGGATGCGCACCAACATGCCCTCCATCACCATCGTCCCGCCCAGCGCCAACGCTCGGGTTGGCTACTACCAGGTGACCAACGCGTTCGGACCCGGTGCTCCGGGCACCCTGCAGGTGGTCGTGCCCGCAGCTGAGCAGCCCCAGGCCATGGCCGTCCTCGCCCATGCCTCCGGGGTGGCCGGGGCCGTCCCTGGGCCGACTCACGCCGGGTGGACCTTGGACCAGGTGGTTCCGACCACGGGGCCGTCCACGGCTGCGACTGGCGCAACCATCGATCGGCTGCGTCGGGAACTTCCTTCCGGGGCACTCGTGGGCGGTGCGGCCGCGGAGAACCATGACCTCCAGCAGTCGCTGGCCTCCCACACGCCTCTCGTGCTCGGGATGCTGGGGGTACTCGGGTTCATCCTGCTGCTAATCGCCCTCGGGGCACCGTTGATCGCCGCACTGGGTGTCCTCATCACGGCCCTCTCGGTGGCTGGAGCCTTCGGCATCGGTCGTCTCATCTTCCAGAACGGGATCCTGGCCGGACCGCTCGGCTTCCAGCCCCAGGGCTTCATCGACGCCTGGGCCCCACTCTTCTTCGGAGCCATGGTCTTCGGGGTGGCCATGGACTACACGCTGTTCATGCTCTCGGCGGCCAAGGAACGCTACGAGACGCACCCGGACCCCGAGCACGCCATGATCGGGTCGATGCGAACCTCTGGCCGGGTGGTGCTCTCTGCCGCAGCGGTCATGGTCGCCGTGTTTCTCACCTTCGCCCTGTCCGGACCCTTGGCACCGAAGGAGATGGGGGTGATCCTGGCTATCGCCGTGGCCCTCGACGCGCTGGTGGTGCGGCTGGTCGTGCTTCCTGTTGTGCTCCGCCTGGGCGGCCACAGCGCCTGGCATCAGCCGAAGTGGCTCGGCCGTATCCTGCCCAAGGTGCGGTTCTCGCACTGACCTGGAAACATCCACCGACGATCGACCGACGAGACCGAGAAGACAGTGAAGACAGTGAAGGAGCGAGTGTGCAACTACCCGATGAAGTGGTCACGGACCTCCGCAAGCGGCTGAAGCGAGCCGGAGGACAGGTGCAGGCGGTCGAGACCATGCTGGCCGAAGGCCAGGAGTGCCGCGACATCGTCACCCAGCTCAGTGCCGCCACCAAGGCCCTCGAGCAAGTCGGTTTCCGGCTGATCGCCGGCGGGCCCGGGAATCCTGGAGGCTCTGCCTCCCCCGGTGGCGCAACACTGACTTGGCGAGGAGGTGACGTGCGCAACGCCGATGCCAGCAGTGCGAGCACAGCATGCAAAATCGACCAGTTCGGTCGGCTCACGGTCGTCACGGCGAAGATGATGGAGACTGTTCAGAGGGAGCAGCGCCGTCAAACCAGTCCGTTCAATGGAACAAGAGGAGGATGGAGATGCGTCCCGAGGTGACAAGCAAGCCGTGCGGCCGCCCGTCAGGGGTGGGGTGCGGGCAGCCCTTCCAGGAGGCAGTGGGCCGCGTCGCTTGCAAGGATCGGCGTAACTGCAACGCAGGGTGTGTCCTTATGTGCCGCCGGTCGTTCGGCCAATGAGTGATCACTCCGGGGCGCAGGCCATGTGGGAGGAGCGGTTCAGTGTTGACGACTACGTCTACGGCACCGAACCCAACGGGTTCCTGAGACAGAACGGATCCATCCTTCCGATGGGAGAGGTTCTCTGCCTGGCTGAAGGCGAGGGCCGAAACGCTGTATTCCTCGCGGCAACTGGACGCCTGGTTTCGAGTGTCGACTTGACCGAGGCGGGAGTGGCGAAGACACTTCATCTCGCGGTCGCCGGTGGCGTGGCCATTGACGCCGTCGTCGGTGATCTGGCCAGCTATGACCTCGGTGTGAACCGTTGGGACGCTATCGTCTCGATCTTCGCTCACATGCCCTCATCGGTGCGGGTCGACCTCCACCGCCGTGTCGTGGCGGCGCTCCGGCCAGGAGGTGTCTTCCTGCTGGAGGCGTATACGCCGGATCAGATCGGTCGGGGCACTGGCGGACCGACGTCAGCTGACCTGATGATGACTGCTAAGGGTCTGAGGGAAGAGCTTGAGCCCCTCGAGTTCCTGCGCTCCGAAGAACTGGAACGAGACGTCATCGAAGGTTCTCACCATACCGGCACCGGATCGGTCGTCCAGGTCATCGCTTGCAAGAGCGTGTGATCGGCTCACATCCGATCCAAGGATGCCGGATCGCCGTGGCTTCGGTGCCTTCACGGATCCGGGGCCTTGGGTCTGCACGCTCTGGTACCGGTCACCTGTCGTCCAATCGCAGCCCATGCTTGTAGGCGCAACGAGGCGTAGCTCTCTTTCGAGGACGGTCATGCCATGAGGCCCTGGGTATGGCAGAAGTGTTGGTCAGTGGCAGTTAGCGGACGGCACGCAAGCGTCGATGGATAGCGCGCCCAGAGCCGGCAGCGAGGGGCACCCTGATCGAGCTCGGAAGGAACTTGCGGCACGGACATGAGAATGGCGTGTCGCCCGGTTGGTAAGCAGGGTTGGCATCTGTCGGCCCTAGATACTGCATCCGGGCATGCCAGCGATGTTGCAGATCCCACTGCGCCCCAAGTTGATCGAGCCGTTCACGCCTTGGCCGGGCTGCCGCTCCTCAATGTCTCGACGACGGCCTGCAGCCGGGGAGCGACTTCGTTCGTCAGCTCGCTAAGTTCGGCGTCCCGCATCAGATCACGGGGATCAGCAATGGCGACTCGTGTCGACCCGTCGAGGTCCTCCAAGACGACGTTGCACGGCAGCGCCAGGCTGGCAGAGGGGTCGATGAGAATCGCCCGGTGCGCGAATCCTGGATTGCATGCACCAAGAATCTTGAGGGGGGGCCGATCGACTCCGAGCTTCTCCTTGAACGTGGCCGCAACGTCGATCTCGGTCAGGACACCGAAGCCCTGCTCCTGCAGGGCAGCCCGAACCTCTGCCTCTGCTCGTCCCATGGGGACATCAAGTACGACTTCGAACGATTTCATGTGGTCCTCTTCCAGTGGTGGGCATTGTTCATCGGGTAACCGCACTCTCCTGCTGCCCTGTCCGGAACCAGTGCCGCACGGACGGCATGACGGCCACCGGGGTCACGATGCACCGGACGGCACTGGCTGATGCTCCACTTGGCGGCGCACCT
>PLZF01000088.1 GCA_003152015.1 Acidimicrobiaceae bacterium
CAGGCGTGACCTCACCCAGCATCATCCCAGTGAGCAGACCGAATCCGCCCATCGGGTTGTAGGAATCGCTTGCGCTGTTGACAGCGCCGGTGGAGGTCTGCGTCATCGAGGTGTTGAAGAGCGCGCTGCTCGTGTCACCGAAGCGCGCCTCTTTACCCTCGGTGTTCCCGGTAGTGGAATGGACACCGGCGGCGACCACCGCTGGGTTGTTCTGGTGCTCGGCATAGCTGGTGAAGCCGACCCAGATGCCGAANNAGGTGAGCGCGAACGGGATGGAGAGGGTGAGCCAGATGTAAAGCAGGTCTGTCAACCCCGTCGGGTTCTCGAGGGGATGGGCCAGGTCGACGTTGAAGAACCCGCCGCCGTTCGTCCCGAGCTGCATGATGGGGCCCATGAAGCCGGCGGGACCACGGGGGATGGTCTGTGTGACGCCGTTGATCGCATCATGGACGGAGATCGGCCCGGCGAGGGTCTGCACGGCGCCCTGAGCGACGGCGATGATGCCGGCGAGGAAGGCCACCGGCAAAAGGATGTAGAGCATGCACCTGGTGATGTCGACCCAGAAGTTCCCGATCGTGAGAGAGTTCCGGCGAGAGAATCCCCGCACCACAGCAATCGCTACGGCGATCCCAACGGCTGCACTCACGAACTGCTGGACGGTGAGTACGCTGATCTGGGAGAAGTAGGACATGGCAGTCTCGCCGCCGTAGTTCTGCCAGTNNAGGTGCTGCGGGTTCAGCGGCAGCGATCCCTGGATCCTCAGTAACAGATATCCGAGGCCAAGGAACGCGGCGGAGAAGATCGCAGCTGCGCCGGCGTAGCGCTTCCAGCTCTGCTCTTGCTCCGGCTTGGGACCGGTCCCGAGCAACCGGTAGAAAGGCCGCTCGGCCCAGGCGAGGAAGTGCACCCGACCTTCGAAGACGCCGGCCATGTAGGACCCGAGGTATCGCCAGGTGAGGCCCAGGGCGATGACCAGGACGATGATGGTAATGGCGAAGCCCATCTAAAATTTCTCCGGCTTGAACATGGCGACGCCCAGGTACAGGAACACGAGGATGGCGACGCCAAGAAGGATGCCCTGGGTTACGGTCATACCCGCTCCAAAGCCCAGATGAGGCCAAGCAACACGGCGGCGAAGCCGACGATGCCGAGCACTGCGAGGAAATCTGCCATGAGACGAATCTCTCCCTCTTGATTTGGTTGTGCGGGTCTTACGCCGACGCGGAATGGGGATGGGGGGTGGCCATTGCGGCCCCGAGCTGGTCGGCCATGGCAATGGCCACGAGGAGACGGTCCGGGCCAATGGCCTTTCCCGGCGTGGGGGTGAGGATGAACGCGCCGAGCTGTCGGCCGGCGCCGCGCACCGCGAGGTACACCTGGCGGGTCGGCAGGCCAAGGGTGTGCGCCGACCAGCTCAGGGGTCCGACCATGACGGTGCCGTCGGGTTCGATGGTGACTTTCGGCATGTCCGGCTGGTCGCGAATGAACCGGCAGTCCCGGAGCGACAGGAGTTCCCGGATCTGGGCGGCGACGGTCATGGCCACGAACTCGGGCTCCTCCCCGCCGGCCACGAGCTCGGCGACCTTGTGGAGCCGCATCAGCTCGTCCCGGCTCTCGGCGCCGGCGATCCGGTGACGACGACCGCGTGCGGCCAGCTCCCCCACCACCAGACCGACGACGAGGAGCAGCAGCTCGGTGACGAAGTCGGCGTGGCTGGTGATCCGGAACGAGTAGTACGGGCGGGTGAGGAAGAAGTCGAAAGACGCCGCTGCGGAGAAGGCGGCCACGACGGCCGCCGATCGGAGACCCGAGGACGCCACGGCCACGACGGCGACGACGAGGATGAGTGCCTCGTTGCTATCGGAGAGAGAAGACCGGAACGACACGAGCAGGCCCGAGAGCGCGATGGGGACAGCCAGAGCTGCCACGTGCACGAGGCGGGTCCGCAGGGGCTCGGCGATCATCATCACCGTGCACTCTCACATGTGGTGACCGCGGCGTGGAAGGGACTTTCCGTCTTTTTAACGCGGCTGGGCAAAATGTTTACGACTTCGTTACGCGAGCGCCAGACAGGACTGAGGTCCAGTGCAAGTAGCCCGGATCCCTCCCTCAAGTTCCTCTCAGTCGACGATGCGCTGGCCGTGTCGCATACCGACCCGAAGGGGGTGCCAGGGTCAGTTTCACGCTGCCGGTCGTCGGGATGGACCGCCCCATAGCCCCGGTTGGAGCAGTACATAACGTCACGCCATTCGGACGCGTGCGCCGTCTCGCCACGCGCCGTAGTCGGCATTTTGCAGGTTTACTGGGGAACGAAGTCTTGATCCGCACAACGAAAACGAACGTGAGAAGTTCGCTGCAACTTCCTACCTAACGGTTAGTTTGTTGTAAGTTCTGAGGGTGGATCCACGAAGTTTGTAGCGTCAGAGGCGGGCAAGGTGGTCCGCACCTCGGGCTCACACGGCTACCACGCCTTCGTGCCGGTACCGATCCCGAGGACTGTGGCGATCAGCCCGGAGACCGTGCTCCTTCTGTCCGAAGCGGATGATGCTCTGGGACGTCTGGCTGGGTCCGGGAGGCTGCTCCCGAACCCCCATCTCCTTGTCGAGGCCTATCTGACTCGGGAGGCTCTGGCCAGCTCCCGCATCGAAGGGACCCAGGCGTCTCTGACCGAGGTATTCCAGGCCGCCGCCGGAGGGCTTCACCGGTCGAGCGACGTGGAGGAGGTCGCGAACTACATCGAAGCGCTGAAACTCGGACTCGCCCGGCTCGACGAGCTGCCCGTCTGTCTCCGACTCATCAGAGAGATCCACGGAGTGCTCCTGCGGGACGTTAGGGGCAAAGAGCAGCAGCCGGGGGAGCTCCGGTCGACGCAAAACTGGATCGGCACCATCGGGGATCGGATCGACACGGCCACGTTCGTCCCACCCCCGCCGGAGCACCTCGACTCCCTTCTCGCCGACTGGGAGAGATACGCGAACGAATCACCTTCGGTGCCGACGCTCATCCAGTGCGCCCTCCTGCACTACCAGTTCGAGACCATCCACCCTTTTCTCGACGGCAACGGGCGGCTCGGTCGGCTCCTGATCGTGCTGTTCCTCGTCCAACGCGGTCGGCTTCCGAATCCCCTCCTGTACGTCAGCCGATTCTTCGAGACGCATCGCAGCGAGTACTACGAACGCCTTCAGATGACGAGGGAGCGCGGGGAGGTCCAACAATGGCTCCAGTTCTTCCTAACCGCTGTGGCCGAACAGGCGAAGGACGCGGTGCGCCGAGCCGAGCTGCTCCTCGATATCCGAGAACGCGCCCGCGGCAAGCTCCACGGGTCGAGAAGCCGCGCCGTCGAGGTCGTCGACCTGCTGCTGGGGAACCCGGTCATCACTGTCCAGCGTGTCCAGCAGAGCCTGACGATCAGCAACCCCGGAGCCATGAATCTCATCCGCCAGCTCGAAGGCCTCGGCATCATCAGCCACGCCGGCAGAGCTGGACGCGGGGGCCGGTACTTCTGGGTGGCACACGAAGTCCTCGAAGTCCTCGAAGGGACCGAACCCGCTTCCGCGACGCCCGAGGTTGTTACCCGGGACGGATCGTCATGACCGTCACGCACCTGGCCATGCACAACCCTGCCGCTCCCACATGTCCGCAGGCCTGTCGAATTCAGGAATCCGTCCCTACATCCGTCCCTACAATCCCGTCGCCGTCCGTCGCCAGCTGCGGATAGTGGTCGGATGCTCTTAAGGCTTCTCCGCATTTCACCTGGATTTATTCGTCAGACGGCCACACACAGCAACGGCCGGAGACCCTCCAGATGGGATTTGTAATCGTCAGGTCGTCGGTTCGAGTCCGACCACCGGCTCGACGTACGGCCAGCTATAGCGTCATCGATTTTGCCCGTGCTCAGAGTGGCAGCGTTCTATCGCCTTGTCGGCGTAGGACGAAGTGCGATATCACCGATGCGCAATGTGTGCGATTCATTTCGCAAGTATTTGCAGATCGCGTGGTTTCCCTTTCATGTGCTGTTCCCTTGTTGATCCGCGATGCGTCATCTCGATGGATCACCCTACGAACGGGAGTTGTAAACATGAGAGTTCGCCTTACCGGACTGTTTGGTGTTGCCGTCTTGCTGTTCGTGGTCGCACTTGGTGGAGTGCTCTCCACCGCGTCCCTCGCAGCGGGAACTACCGCCTCAAACGGGACGCAGTACGTGGAGGATGCCACGTTCATCGGCAATTCGGTCCTTCCTGATGGCGCGATCGCCGAGACTCCGGTGAATGGATCCCTGGCCTTCATCGATCCATATCAGGCCAACTATGCAGCCTGGGGCCTTGCGTTCGCCTACGCCTCTTCCGGCAATGCTCAGTACGCCAACGAGGCGTGGGCATGGCTCCATTGGTATGCCAATCACGAGGACCCCTCGCTCGACTACGGGGTCAGTAGGTACCTTGACGCGAGCGGGACGGATATACCCGTCCCGCCGGACTCCGAAGATGCCTACGCCGGGACCTTTCTCCTAGCCGCGGATGCGCTCTATCGGGCGACTGGGAATGGCGCCCAGTTGGCGTCATTGCAAACAGGCCTAACGCATGCCTTGCGTACCATCGAGGATCTGTACAACCCCACTTGCTTACTCACCGAGGCTGGAAACTTCTCCGGCGGTGCCGGTATGTATACCCTCGACAACGCCGAAGCTTATGGTGGGTTGCGCAGTGCGGTCAGTATGTTCGATGCACTCGGCAAAAATGCCGATGCCGCGGTGGCATACACCTATGCCAACGACCTAGAAGCAGGGATTGCGGGTCAAGGGAAGAATTCCCTGTGGAATGGTTCGACGTTCGCCTGGGCGGAAAGTCCTCCAAGCCCGGCCAATCCGACCGTGTGCCCACCCTCGTCCTCAATCCCGGCCAAGTACTACTACCCGGATAACTTTGCCCAAATCTGGCCAATCGTGCTTGGGAATTTCGTATCCCCCAGCACCCCACTGGTCTCCTCGGTCGAGGTGCAGACCATCATGTCGACCTTCATGAAGGACTGGCCGGAGTGGGATAACCCTGGCTCACTGGTGCTTGCCGAGGACAGCAACCCGGCGCTGCCGCCTGGCAGCCTGATCTACACCCCCATTGCGTCCACTGCCTTTGCCGTTGCCGGACAGCCCGTCGAGCAGCAAGACGGCGTCGACGCTACGCGGGCATATGCGGAGTCGGCCGGCCACGCATACCCGTACACGGTGGCCGATGCGGGTCAGGCATTGGTGGCATCGCTGGCCTACCTCGGGAGCGTACTTGCCCCCGTCGGCACCCTCACTGGCCCGCTTCCGGCCTTCCTGGCCCCGGTTACGGCGCCACTAGGACCGGTCGTCGCTCCCCTGAGTC
>PLZF01000068.1 GCA_003152015.1 Acidimicrobiaceae bacterium
ATCGGGCATGGCCTGATAGGCGTTGATGATGAGGTTTGTAAGCATCTGGACCAGTTGAGCCCTGTCGGCCTGCAAGTCGACTCCGAGGTCCCCTGCCGATACCTCGATTCCCGGTGGTGGCGGAGTCGATTCGAGGACTTCGGCGACCAGAGCGCCAAGGTCCAGGGGCATGATGACGGGCACGCGTTCACGCATGTACGCGGTGAGGTCCTCGCACAGCGCCGCTGCCCGGTTCGTTTCACGCTCCGCCCGATCGAGGTAGCCATCGAGCTCGGGGTTGTCGTGGTCGGTGAGTCCGCTGCGGGCGAGGAACAGCAAGTTGATGGCAGCCCCCAGCGGGTTGCGCAGCTCGTGGCCGATCACGGTCGCCATTTCTCCGACGGCAGAGAGCCGCTCCCTGCGCACCAAAGCCGCCTGGGCAGCCGTCAGTTCCAGGGTGCGTTCTGTGGCAACCCCTTCGGCATAGCGCCGTCGCCGGGCGAGGATCTCGATGGTGATCCCGACGATGAGGGCCATCAGCAGACCGAGGACAAGGATGATGATCGAGGAGGACTTGGCGAACCCTCCGATGAAGGGACGGCGGGCCGCCGCTACGAGCGTCCAATCAGAGGACCCCACCGTGACCGTGGCTCGAGCCACCTGACCGTCGAGAGGTACCGAATTGCTTGTGCTGATCAAGAGGTTATGGACATCGATGGGTCCAGCGCCGTACAACTTGGCCTTGAGCTGTTCGAATGGCTTCCCTATCGTCACCGGAGTGGCTGTGTAGGGATCGAGAGTGAACTGTTCGTAGATGACCAGGCCGGCGGGTACGGTCGGTGCGCCGATGGCGAATCGTGCCGTACTCAGCTTGCCGTTGAAGTCCACCGGCCCAGCGATGAGCTTGGCCCCGGCGTGTTCGACCGTGGACAAGGCGTCTCCCTCAAGAACCTGGCCGGGATGGAACCCCCCGCCCGAACCCGCAGCCACGACGTAGGCGCTCCCGGTCTTTTTCACAAGGAGCATTACCAGAGGCGGCGAGACCGCCTCTGCGTGTTCGAAGGCGGTCGGGGATCCGTTCGTGGACGTCACCATGGCGGCGACCGAACTGAGCGAAGTCGCAAGGCCCGAGAAGATCTGGGATGCGAAGGCGGCCGCCTGGCTGGTAGTGCTCTGGAGCAGGGCCTGCTCCTGTTGATCGTTGTTGCGCCTGGTTAGTCCAAACCCGACGACGGACACGACGACCAGGATGAGGACGACGGATAAAGAGACCAACGAGGGTCGCAGACGCCTAGTGGCCACTACGACGTCCTACCGCTCGCCCGCGACCAGCATGGGGCGGCCAGGACGAATGGCGTCCGTGCGAGCGCGCCCGAAAGTGGCTGTACGTCCCGGCGGATCCCCGCTCCCGCGCCGAACTAGCGCCCTCCAGTCCGAGTGCCGTGTTCCTCTCCATCAGATCTCCCTGGTTGTTCGAAAACGAAAAGCGGTTCCGAGAGCCTTGCTGTTGGGGTCCTCGCGTCATCACGCCGCCAAGGGGAACGGCGCAGCGTCGGGTACCTGGCGAAATTCAATGAGTCAGAATCCAGACTGAACCACCCTGGGTTTGGCGGAGGCTCTGATCTCGCAAGGGACAATTAGCTATGCCTGCACCGAAGAAGTACGACAAGGGGACCCGTGATCGGGCTGTGAGGAGTGTATCAGGCACGCCGTCAGGGAGGCCGGCCGCTGGCCCGACGCCATCGGCGACGAGGACATTGTCCTCACGTGGGAGATGCTGCGGAACGGAGCCCGCCTGTACTTCGAACCCCTGGCAATAGCGTTTACCGGCGCGCCAGAGAAGATCACCGGGTTCGCCCGACAGCGTTCGCTCTGGGCGCGGGGGGTGATCGAGGGGCTCCGCACCGTTCCCCCGTGGCGCCAACACGGCCTGGCCCGGGTGCTCACGACCATCGACCTGGCCATCCCCCTGCTCGACGCGGCGTACGTCTTCTTGTGGATCCCCGGCATCGTGCTCGCCTGCTTCGGTTTCTTCTGGATCGTGGGTCCGATGACCCTCGCCGTCGTCCCCCTGACCCTCGCCGTCGTCCCCCTGACGCTGGCCGTGTACACCATCCTCTTCTACTACCAGCGGCGCCGCGTCTTCGATCCGCTCGGGCTCCAGGTGAGACACAACCTGGTCGGGCTCTTCCTCTTCGTCGTCATCTACCAGCTGTTCATGTCGATCTTCTCGGTCGTCGGGTACGCCCAGGAGCTCACCTGGAGGACCCGTCGCTGGAAGTAAGCACTCGCTCGGATCTGGGCTTCCGTCCCCGATCGACACTGGCCAGAGAACGTACCCGGACCTGTATGCGTGTACACACTTGGACTGTTCTCGGTCAAAGTGCGGTGGTAGTTCGAGTAGGACAAAAGTTGTACGTAGTGGACGCCACCCATGTCAGCACAGGTAGCTTCCTCGGAGACGCATTCGTCACCTCTTTTCGTTTGGTGGGCATGAGGGAAGACGGGAACCTGTTGCCGGAGGCTATCTGGCAGGACGGTCCGGAGCCGCGTGGTCCGGGTGCCCCGTATCACCTAATGCACGTGTGATCCTTGTTGTGTCCCCTGTCTTTCACTCAGAGCGGAAGGGTGCCGGGATGACCACCTCCCGTGTCTTGTCCGCTTCGCGTCTCCGGCCGGCGCGGCTCGCTGCCGCCTCGGCCATCCGCACCTTGATGGCTACCTTGAGTTCGTGGCCGGCCGGTCGAGCTCGGCCCGGGCTTCGTGAGGCGCTGGCTGTGGTTCACCCCGTCTGCGTAGCCGTGGACGGCCCATCCGATACCGACGGACAGGGCGATCGCGGCGTACACCCCCACTGGTTACGGCGTTCCATTCGCCGTCGCCAGTCCCTCGGCCTGGGTGATTTTCCTCGGTCCCGCGCTCTACACGACTCGGGCCGTACTATTGGATTCCATGGCCACCGGCAGGATCATCATGGGGCTCCTGTTCTTCCCCCGGGGCGGCTCGGCCCAGGTGACCCGCTACCTTGCCGCGGCCCTGGGCGACGCGGGGTGGTCGGTGTCGCTGGTGGCCGGTTCCCTCGGGGCACCGGGCCAGGGTACCCACGCTCCCACGTTTTTCGCGGGCATCGACCTGCAGTACCTCGACTACACGGCGGCGGTGGCAGCGTTCGAGACCGGCGCCAGCGCGGTGGCGGCGCCCGTGCCGATGCAGCCCTCGTACGAGGATCGGGAAGGCGCTCCCGATCCGGTGTTGGCCGCCGTTGACCCGGCACTAGCCGACCACCTCTCGTCGGTGTGGGAGGCACCGTTCGCCGCCGCGGGCGCCGAACGGGCCGACCTGTTCCACCTCCATCACCTCACGTCCCAGCACGACGCCGTCGCCCGCCGCTGGCCCCACGTGCCCCTGGTGGCTCATCTGCACGGCACCGAGATCAAGTTCATCGAGGCCATCGAGGTGCGAGCCGCTGTGGCAGGTGCCCTCGACCTCACGCTGGCGACTATGCCCGACGCGGTGGACCACGCCGCTATCGACACCGGTGCCCTCGACGGACAGCAGCTCGACCTGCTGCGCTCCACGCGCTGGTCACAGTGGCGCCACGGCGAGTTCTGGATGGGCCGCCTCCGCCGCCGGGCCGCGGCCGCGGACCACCTTGTCGTCGTCTCGCCCTCCGACCGAGCCACGACCATCTCGGTGCTGGGCGTCGCGCCGGAGCGGGTCACCGCCGTGCCCAACGGTGTCGACACGGACCGCTTTCGGCCCCGCCACTTCGGTCCCGGGGCGCGGCGGGACTGCTTCCGGCGGTGGCTCGTGGAGGATCCCCAGGGTTGGGACGAGTCGGGGGTGCCCGGCTCGGTGGGCTACCGAGAGACCGACCTCCACCGGCTCCTCGGCTGGGATGGTGGCACCACCGTGGTCATGTTCGTCGGTCGCTTCACCACCGCCAAAAGGGTGCCGCTGCTCCTGCATGCTTTTGCCCGGGCCCGCACCCGCTCCCGGCGCCCGGTGTCGCTGCTGGTTTGGGGCGGCCACCCCGGCGAGTGGGAGGGCGAGCACCCTGTCACCGTCGCCCGCCGGATCGGCCTCGACGGCGTGTTCTTCGCCGGCTGGCGGGGCCACGACGACCTGCCCCAAGCTCTGGCCGCCTGCGACGCCGTGGTCATGCCCTCGGTCAACGACTCGTATCCCCAGACGGCGCTCGAGGCCATGGCCGTGGGGCGGCCAGTGATCGCCACCCGGAGCGGCGGGTTCCCGTTGATGGTCAACCTCGACCCCGTCCGGCCCACCGGCTGGCTGGTGGCCCCCGACGACGTCGACGCGCTGGCCGACGCGCTGGTCGAGGCTGTCGACCATCCCGGCGAGCTGGCGCGACGGGGGTTAGCCGCTCGCGCCCAGGCTCAGGCCAACATGTCATGGGCCGGTCGGGTCCCCGACTTTGAGCGTGCATACGCCGCGGCTCGCGAACGCCACCGCGAGGGTTTGAGATCACGAACGTAGGGTCGGGTCATCCATAGACGATCGCTCCGAGCAAGGTGGTCCGACGACCAGGTCAGCCAGGTCGTCGTCGATGTCCCCGCCCTCGTTCTCCCGGTCCGCCGTGACGATCTCGGCCCGGGCTCCGGGCCCGAGGTTCCGGACGTCGGCATCCGAGCGGATAACGGCACGCCCATGGTCCACCATGGCGATGTCCAGGCACATCCCGTCCGGGCTGTAGTCGTGGTCGTCCACTTCGTGCAGCACGGCGAAGGTGTCTCCATCCTGCGCTACCGAAATCAAAAGGTCACTCAGTTCACCCACACTTTTGCGCCATTCTTCCGGCTGCGAACCTACTGCCGACCGCCGGTTCGTATCGTGTTCCTGTGTGTGGGGCATCGCCCCAGGTCGGCCGCTTGGGTGGGCGCTAGATTGTGGGCGCTAGAGTGTCCGGTTCCACGAGATAGT